>JAIFVX010000001.1 GCA_019659125.1 Candidatus Pacearchaeota archaeon
ATGAAAGCGGAATCTGCAATTACACCTTGGATTCTGGTGTCAATAACAAGACTATGCAGAACAATGCTAACCTTAATTTCAATGCAAGCAACGCAAGCATTGCAGATGGAGGCTATACAGTCAGGTATTATTGCTGGGATGGTTCTGATAATTTCAATGGGACCGCAAATCAAGGATTCAGCATAGACACCATATTTCCAAGAGTGAATATAACAGTTCCCCAGAACATCACGTATACCAACGCTTCATTCAACTTCAACGTAAGCCTCACTGAAGTTGGAACCGTAGTATTTAGCTTGACTAATGGAGCAGTCAATTATACGATGGGAAGCACGAATAACATAAATTTCAATTATACTAATGCCAGCATTCGAGATGGAAGTTACGCCTTGTCTGTATATGCAAATGATTCTGCAGGAAACAGGAACGACACAACATCAGTAGTATTCTCTATTGACGCTATTGCTCCAGCAGTTACGATCAATGTGCCTGCCAATCAAACATACACCAACTCATCATTTATATTCAATGTCACCCTAGATGAAAATGGAACAGTCCTCTACAGTTTGAATGGAGGAGCGACAAACTATTCCATGAGCTCTTCAAATGGATTGAACTTCAATGCTAGCAACACGAGCGTTGGAGAAGGGAGCTTCACTTTCCGAGTATGGGCAAACGACAGCACTGGTAACAGAAACGACACCACTCGGACAACGTTCTTTGTTGACACCATAAAGCCACTTGTGCAATATGTAGGCCCGACAGATACCAATGGCACCACACTTGATAGGAGATGGATTATTATCAATGTCACAGCTACTGATGCAAATCTTGCCAATATCACCATCAATCTCTATGATTCCTCCTTTTCACTTGTTAATAGCACTGTAAAGGCAACATCTCCCAACTTTGTCAACATCACTGTCGCATCAGACGGAACATACTACTTCAATGCAACGGCCACGGATTCATCAAGCAATATTAATTATACACAGACAAGAATGGTAGTTGTCCTCACAGACTCTATTGCTCCAATAGTCATAATCAACCATCCCCAAAATACAACGCTTGTCAGCCCCATTATATTTAATGTCACCTTGAATGAAAGCGGAATCTGCAATTACACCTTGGATTCTGGTGTCAATAACAAGACTATGCAGAACAATGCTAACCTTAATTTCAATGCAAGCAACGCAAGCATTGCAGATGGAGGCTATACAGTCAATTATTGCTGGGACACGGCAAATAACTTAAACTCCTCTACAACACGAGGATTCAGTGTTGATAATACGCCTCCTCTTGTTACTATCAATCTTCCTTCAGGCAATCTTTCCACATCTTCAGTCACGTTCAATATAACCCTCAATGAAGCGGGAGATACAGCACAATACTCTTTGAATGGAGGCGCAACCAACACTACGATGCAGAAAAATGGGAACACTGATTTCAATGCAACCAATGCATCAATTGCTGATGGAAATTATGTCGTGAACTTCTATGTGAATGATAGTGTGGGAAACTTTAACAGAAGCAGTTCAAGGGCATTCACGGTAGACACAACAAGGCCTTCCCTTTCTTTTGTCTTTCCAACTCAAGCTTCAGGATACTATGCTAACAGAGGCTTAATTGAAATTAACGTTACAGCAAGCGATACAAACTTAGCAAACATAACTATCCGCGTCTATAATTCAACGCAAGCCATCAACCAAACAAATGTTACAACTTCATCATCCTTCTACATTAACTACACCTTGGGTGATGGCATTTACTTCTATAATGTGACTGCTCTCGATACACTTAATAATAAGAATGAAACTGTTACAAGGAACATTACCCTGGACACTATTCTTCCTAGTGCTTCATATGGTACACTGACGGAATCGTCAGGTGCTCTCCTAACAAGAAACAATATAGTGATTAATATAACTGCATCAGACACTAACCTTGCTAATATAACCATCAGGTTATACAATAGCACGCAAGCCATCAACCAAACAAATATCTCCACAACCTCTCCATTCCTCGTTAACTACACCGGTCTTGCTGATGGCGTGTATTTCTTCAATGCCACAGTCATAGATCTTGCCAACAACCAGAACAACACACTAGCGAGAACTATAACGATTGATACCATTTCCCCAGTCGTTAATATTACTGTTCCTGCGAACATCACATATACAAATGCCTCATTCAACTTTAATGCTTCCTTGAATGAGAATGGCATAGTTATTTTCAGTTTAACGGGAGGAGCAGTCAATTACACGATGTCAAGTACAAACAATCGGAACTTTAACTTTACGAACTCAAGCATTCGGGACGGAAGTTATACTTTTACAGTCTATAGCAATGATACGGCTGGCAATAGAAATAATACAACCTCTGTTTTCTTCTCCATAGATACACTAGCTCCAGGAATCAATCTCACGTATCTTCTGAATACAACCTATACGACAACTCAAACTGCACTTAATTACACGGTGTCGGGAGCGAGCACATGCTGGTATTCCACAAATGGAGGTTCAAGCAATACAACCATTACTTGCGGGACAAACGTAACTGGCTTAAGCAGCGCCGAAGGGAGTAATACCTGGACAGTCTATGCAAATGATACACCTGGAAATAGAAATAGCAGTTCAGTCACGTTCTTTGTTGACTCTCTTATCCCAGGCATTCAATATGGAACAACGACTGAGAGCAACGGAAGTACATTAACGAGGAGATGGATCATTATCAATGTAACTGCTACCGATACAAACCTGGCAAATATAACCATAAATCTCTTCAACTCTACATCGTTAGTTAACACGACAATTAAGGCAACATCCCCGAACTTCGTGAATATAAGTGTTCTCACGGATGGCACCTATTACTTTAATGCGACTGTTCTGGATACTCTCAGCAACAGAAATACCACTGAGACGCGAACAGTTTTTGTTGATACGGTGCAACCATTGATAGGCTATGGAACAGGATCTGATAATGATGGAATAAACGTTAGCCGAAGCAATATCTATGTCAATGTCTCAGTCACTGAAGCAAATGAGGCGAACATCACATTCTCCTTATCAAACACGACAGGTATCGTTAACAGTACTACCTTCTCAACATCAGTAAGGAGTATGAATTGGACCTCTCTTGCCGATGGAAATTACACATATAATGTGACGGTAAGTGATACGGCCAGCAATAGGAATGCAACGTCGACACGATCTATCATTCTTGACACCATCAATCCGCTCATAAGCTATGGGACGGGTACTGCATCCAACAATACACTATCAAACAGAAACTGGATCTATGTGAATGTCTCGGTAACAGAGTTGAACGAGGCCAACATAACCTTCACTCTCTTCAATTCTACTTCCCTTGTTAATAGTACAGTTTTTTCGACACGGCAAAGAAGTTTCAACTGGACATCCCTTGCAGATGGAAACTACCTCTACAATGTTACCCTTATAGACAGAGCAGGCAATAGAAACACGACAGCAACACAATTCATTACCCTTGACACGACAACACTCGGAGTGACAATAAATTTCCCTCAAAATATAACATACTCCTCTCTTCCTCTCAACTTCAACGTAAGCTTAAGTGAATCTGGCGACAGAGTGGCCTATAGTCTTACTAATGGAGCGACAAACGTCAGCATGAGTAGTGGTGACAATAGAAACTACAATGCGTCAAACGGAAGCATTGCAGACGGTAGTTATACCTTCAAGGCCTATGCCAATGATTCTGCAGGAAACAGGAACGACACGAGTTCTGTTGTTTTCTCGATAGATAGGACATCTCCTCAGATTTCATTAGTCTTCCCTCAAAATACTACTTATACTACAACACAGACAGCGTTGAATTACACGGTCTCTGATCCAAGTCTTCAGGCATGCTGGTACTCACTCAATCTTGGTGTAATTAACACGTCAGTAACGTGTGGAACCAACGTAACTAGTTTAAGCAGTTCAGAAGGAACAAACATATGGATTATCTTCACTAACGATTCTGCAGGAAACACCAACAGCAGCAGGGTAACCTTCTTCGTGGACTCTATAAAACCCATTATACAGTTTGTTTCCCCAACACCTTTATCAGGCACGCTCATCAATAGAAATACAATGGTTGTAAACGTGACAGCATCAGACACTAACCTTGCTAATATCACACTCAGACTTTACAATACTTCGTCACTTGTCCAGTCTAATGTCTCTGCTATTAGCCCTCTTACGGTCAATTATACAAATTTGGCTGATGGCATCTATTTCTTTAATGCCACGGCATTAGATATATTCAATAATGCAAATACAACAGAGACGCGCAATAATACGGTAAATACAACCATTGACTTTACCTCTCCAGGAGTCACTATCACTTCTCCTGCTGCTGGTGCAGCATATTCCTCTGCAGATCTTCCCCTACAATTTAATATAACTCTGGATGAGAATGGAACTGTTCTCTATACCTTAGATGAAGGTTCTACTAATATGACGATGTCAAGTCTCGATAACAGAAACTTCAACGCCACTAGTGCATCTCTTACGGACGGCGGATACACCTTGAGAGCCTATGCAAACGATAGCTCTGGAAATAGGAATGATACAACCACTGCTTCATTCACAGTATCAACAGCATCTGTTGCACAGCCCTCATCGGGAGGAGGAAGCAGTGCACGAGTATCAAGCTTCTCACTGGATCGAGATGTGCTGAATGTCAAGCTGAAACAAGGAGAGACAACACGGGAACCCATAACTATTACCAATACGGGTGGGGATAACCAGCAATTTACTATCACTATCCAATCATTAAGTTCATTCATTATACTGACTGAAGAATCATTTTCACTTGCTCCTGGCGAGTCAAAGACAATCTATGCTGATTTCTTTGCCAGTGAAAAGGAAAAAGCCGATATCCATGCAGGCAGGATAGTTGTTCAAGGAATAGAAGCAAAGCCAATCAATGTCATTTTTGAAGTTCAGGAAAAGATAGCGCTCTTTGATATACGCTCTGAGATCCAAGACTCAACACTCTCGCGGTCGTTGTTCTCAGGTCAGCAGCTTACAGCGAAGATATATATGATAAATATTGGTGACGCAGACAAAAGAGTTGATGTAACCCTTGAATACTTCATTAAGGACTTTGCCGGTAATGAGATAAAGCTCCAAGAGGAAACTCTAGGAGTCTATGGGACACTTGATGTTACCCGCTCATTCAGCTTGCCTCACGACTTGAAAGAAGGGGATTATCTTCTTTCAGTAAAGCTTACCTATGGAGGAAGCACAGCGATAAGCGCTGACAGATTTAGCATAGAAAAAGAGAATTCCCTAGCTTCTTTCCTGAAGATCTATGGAATCCTTCCATTGCTTCTTATCATAGTCGTCGTCTTCACTCTGCGTCTTGGGCACTCGCATGTACTTACTGCTTATTGGAAGAAGGCTTATCGCGCATATGCCTCTGAGAAACGAAAGATTTCTACACTTCAAGCCCGCTACATGCAGGGCAAGTATGAGTCAGGGATACTTACTATTGAACACTTTCCCAAGAACTTCTGGGGAGATATCATGCAATTCATTGACGGCATCCATGTTAAACTTCTTAGACTGAAATACAAACTTACGCTTATCAGAGTGAATTACAAGTTAGGAGTGTATGACGAGGAAATTGCTGCTGTCAAGCGATTTGAAAGGAATATTATGGGCATGTTGCTTTCAGTCATGTATGGCTTCCATACAAGTTACCTTCGATTGAAGTATAAGTTGATTCTTGTAAAAATTAAGTATCAACTTGGATATTATGATAATCAGGTCATTCCTATAAAGCATATGCCTCAACATGTGCTTGGAACTCTCATGACTCTAGGTGATCTCATATACGTGAGATATCTTAGATTGAAGTATTCAATCATAATGAAACTCTATCCACCTCAGGAAAGAGTAAAAAAGAGAAAACGATAATCAATTAAGAGGTTCTGATAACGTTTCGTCAGGAGTCTGAAGCTGCTTTAACTCATCGGTGAGTTGGTTATCAGCTTCATTCGTTATCTCTGAAGGAACATCGGGAGTTATGGTGGGAGCCTGTCTTTCAAATACTTTCAAACTTAAGATCTTGGAGACACTATCATGCATACTGACTCCATATAATACATTAGCATTCAAGATGATGGCGTCGTTGTGGGTGATAACGACATATTGCCCTGCCTTCATGTACTGCTGCAAAAGACCTGCAAGCCTTTCAGAGTTTCTTTTATCAAGTGCAGCATCAATCTCATCAAAGATGTAGAAGTGATATGGCTTGTATTCCTGGATTGCAAACAAGAGGGATAGCGCAACGAGAGTCTGCTCTCCCCCTGAAAGAGAGGTGACATCAAAATACTTTCCCTTGGCAAGCTTTACCACTATATTGACACCACCTGCAAATATATCCTCCTTATTTTCAAGCTCAAGGAATGCAACTCCCTTTGTATATAATTTAGCGAAATTCTCAGTGAATATCTCATTCATAGCCTTGAATGTCTTGATGAACGTCCGTGATTTTTTATGGTCGATCTCTTCAATGATCTTCATGATATCGATCTTCTCCTTATCCAAGGTATTTACTTTTTCCTGCACAAGATCATAGTCTTTCTTGACGTCTTCATACACTTCTAAAGCCCGCATGTTGATCGATCCTATCTGCGTCAGCGCCTCCTGCGCTTTCTTCAATCGCTCGTCGATCACAGCTACGCTGCCTTGCAGCAACTCGATACCTGTATATTCAGCCATTTCAATATCGACAGATTCTTTTTCAGCATCGAGCTTCGCTTTACCGATCTTAAGATAGTTGATCTGGTCCTCAATTTGTCGGACTTCCTGCTGTGTCTCGGATACATCCAGGTTCTTTTCCTGCAATGACTTCTGCAGGGAATCTCGTTCTTCAAACATTCTCTTGAATTTTTCATTCAATTCCTTTTCCTGCTCCTCTTTAGTTGCTAGCGCTTCCATCTTGGTCTCTAAAGATTCAGAAATCTCGCCGATGCTGGTTTCAAGATCTTCTCTATCCTTGGTGCTTCGCTTGATGATATTCTTCATACCCTCTATTTCTCTCTCTTTATACAAAAGAGTCGTGTCGACATCCTCCTCAGTTCTCGATGAGATTTCCTCAATCTCAAGGATCTTCGTTTCATATCGTTCTTCTATGCTACTGTCGAATGTCTTTCCCTCCAAGGATTTCCTTTTATCCTCAAGCATCCTTAGTTCCTCTTTCAGAACTTTCTCCTCCTCAACAATCTTCTTCAGCTGTTCCTTAATACTTTTGCTTGTATCATGACGTATCAGCTCTACCTCTGCTGAGGAAAGCGACTTCTCATGATCTTTTATCTCGTGCTGTAAGGATTCTCGAAGAGCCTTTAGTTTTTTCAGCTCCTCAGTTGCCTTCTTGATGCTATCCTGTGCAATCTGTATCTTCTCATCAGCCTCCTTGAAGACGTGTGAGACATGGTTTTGAGTAATCGTGCTTTGGCAGAGAGGGCATATATCAATCTTCTCTACATCTCTTTTTACCCCTTCAAGTCGGGCAATATCAGATTCAGCAATGGAAAGAGATTTTTCAAAGGATAACTCATGAGCACTTGATGCTATAAATGCCTGTTTTTTGTCAGCAAGCCCTTTCTTCAGGCTTGCAATTGCCTGCTTGCATTCGCTTTCTGTTGCATAGGTAAATTGGGAACTGAGCTCTTCAAGCTGTTTCAACACATATTCAGATTCGGTGCTGGTTCGTGCACTATGTCTTTCCTTGTCTTTGATCCTCTCACGAATATTGTTAAGCTCGCTTTTGAGTGTCAATGCATGCTTCCTCTCCTCTTCAAGCTCCTGCAACTCAGCTTTTTTCTTCTTTAATTCCTCGGCTTTCTTTGCCATGAGTGGGGATTTCCCTCGCAACTGCTTTATCTCTTGCTCTAATTCAGGGATGGAAGTGCCCATCTGAGCAATTCTTTTTGACAGTTCCTCCATTCGGTGTTCATAATTCTCCTTTCTCACCTTTAACCCTTCAAGTTCAGCCTTCAGGTTTGCGATGCTTGTATGAAGGGTTTCCTGCTCAACACCTGTAGCCTGTTGGATATGTTTGTTTATTTTTTGGATCGTTGTAGAAGTTTCTTCAATCTCCTTCATAAGCAATTCAACTTTCTCTTTGATGCTATCCTTGCCCTCACTCTTCTCTTCGATCGATTTCAGCACTGCCTGCAACTCTTTCTTCTTTTCCTCTCCTCGTTTATGCAATAGGGAAGCTTTTCCCCTTTTGACCGTCATCTCAAGCTCTTTGAATCGTTGTGCTTGCGCCTTTTCCTTTTCCAGATTTCTGAGCAATGCAGTCCTCTCTCGTAAGATAGTAGAAATTTCCTTTAGTTTCTCATCAGTCTTTTCCAACTCTTTAAGCGACTTCTCTTTTCTCGATTCATAGATGGCAATGCCAGCAACCTCCTCGATGATCTTCCTTCTCTCTTCAGGATGCATCTTGACAATGGATTGTATCTGACCTTGCAAGATGATATTGAATCCATAGGGATCTATGCCTGCTTGGGCAAGCATTTCAATTACTTCAGATCGAGTCTTTGTTTCTTCATTAATCTTGTACACTCCGACACCGTTATACCTCACAATTCTTTTAAGGCTAATTTCATCAGAATCAATGGAAAATCCTCTATCAGAGTTATCAAATACAAGCTCAACGATTGCCTCTCGGGCCGGTTTTATGTATTTGGAACCCATGAATATCAAGTTCTTTGCTTTAGCAGCCCGCATGGACTTGATGGAAAGCCTTCCGAGAACGAAACATAATGCATCAGAAATATTGCTTTTACCCGAGCCATTAGGCCCTAGAATGACGTTGATGCCCTTGTCAAACACTACCTCAGTCTTCCTGGCGAAGCTCTTGAACCCTTGCATCACCATTCTTTTAATAAATACCATCTTACATTATGTCAAAGATGCTATATAAAAATTCCTAGGCTTTAGAATCCAGGTTACTTTGTATGAGAATAAGGCTTAAATCCTTTATCATGGGCAAATCGTTCAAACTGAGTTCTAAGAATGCCTTGGAACTTTAGAGGAAGAAGATGGTATCCAAAATGACGTAAGGGATGTTTTTCCCATGATTCACCGATTTCCTCACTCATGCCGTATCCACGTCCAGGATATTCAGCAAAGGCGAACATATCAGCACCTGTGTTAGCTACTGGATGAGGGGCGCAATAAGCATTGAGATGAGATATAAGCTGTTGCCGTAGCTCTGGGCGGGTAAGGTCAGTTACTTTAAAATATTCGAAGTCAAATTTAGCATCTAAACTTCTTCTTTCTTTAGGAGTAAGAATGCTATAGAAGTCTAAACAATCTCGCTCGAATCGCACGTGGTTTATGATGAATTCATTCATAGTGATATAATTGTCCTATAATATATAACAATTGTTGTGATTCGGGAAGCTACACTAAAAAGAAAATAAAAAAATAAAGGGGTGTTTAGTAGTAGCTTTCACCGAATTCTTCGGTCTTTGCGGGTTTTCGTGTCAACAGCACAATAAGCACAACAAGAAGAACTACAAAGATAATGGCAAGAACAACAGTCAACAGAACAGTTGCGTTGCTTCCTGTATTGCCAAGGACTTTGTTTCCTTCAACGTTTGCTATAAAGTTTACGCTTTTGACAAGTTGTCCGTCAGAGTTTACAGATACAGTGAAAGGGTAGACTCCAGCTTTAGCAGCTGATGCCTGTACCTTTACCGTTCTGCTTGTTCCAGCTGGTACAACTACAATGCTGTCGCTTACATCAGCAGTTAATCCTGCCGGTGCAGTAGCAGCTACATCGTAGATCTGTACTTTGTCTCCAGTGTTTACAAGCGTAAGGCTGTACTCACTTGTCTGTCCCGGTGCAAAGTTTTTACTCAATGCAGGGCTGACAACGGTACTTCCGTCAGCAACACCACCAATAACAACTTTCTTAGTTGTGGTTGTGCTAGAATCGGCGTTGTATGCCTGAATCTCTACAGTGTATATACCTGCAGGGGCATTTGAAGGAATGCGTAGAAGCATTCTTCGCTCAACAGCGTCATCTTTGTCTGGATCTGATTGGTCTACTGGTGCAAGATCGCCGAAATAGGCTTTCTCTTCGATACCTAGAGCAGCAATTGATGCTCGTACAAATGTGTCGTCAGCGAACTTTCGTCCTCTGTTCTTCAACACAATGTCTAGGGGAAGAGCCTGTCCTACCTGAGCAGTCTGAGCAACGTTTACATCAAGAATCTCTACTAAGTAGGATTCTCTCTGGACGTTAAGGTCAAGACCGGTTCCTGTGCTAGCAACAATGCCCTGTTTACTCTCAACAACCACATTCAATGTAAGTGGCTCGTCAAGGTCATCAAGGTCAAATGGTACTGGAACTGAAATCAATCGGCTGTATGTCTGTCCAGACAATACATCGAATCGCTCAGTTGATACTGCGACATCTTTGTCACCAGAAATCCAAGCTTTAACTCTGACATCAGTGGCATTATCAGTTGATGAAAATATAACCTTTACAGGCAAATTCTGTCCTGCGAAAGCTGCAACGGATGTTGAAGCCGAAGCGTCAATACCGTTTATTTCAACCGATATGCTACCTAAAGCGCTTACGCTTGCTATCATTACAACAGCAAATGCAAGTACTGCAACAAGTGAAAACACCTGTCTTATAGATGTCATGGTTTCCATGGTAAATTTAGTTAAATATCCCACTTTGAAGCTATTTATAAACTTTGTGGTGACAACATATTTGTTTAAACTTTAAAGTAACAAAAGATTTAAGTAGTAGAACCTGGTATACGAAGATATACCTTAGTATATAACGATGAAAGGCGATACCACGACGATAAAATTAAACAAGTCTACGAAGAAAAGATTAGACAGTTTTAAGGAATATAAAAGAGAAACCTACGAGGAGATCCTTGATAAGATCCTCTATATCCTTAATGTCTGTAAGATGAGCCCTCTTAAGGCGCGGGTAAAGTTGATTAAAATAGACCGTCAGCACAAGGAAAATACTCAGCGTTTAGAGGAGTAAATCTTCAGTCCCGCAACAGCATCTTCCACGCAGAACGGAGATTCATTGATGATCCTAATCTCTTTGTCTTTCGGCAGGTGATGGAGGAGTTCTTCCCACATCTTTTTCTCTGTCTTGATGTGGTGTTTCTCACCTTTCTCACCATACACAATGCCTGAGAAATGTACATGCCATTCTTTTTCAGGAAACATTGTAATGACCTTCTGATAGTCGACCTTCTTGTCACGAGCGAGAAGATGTGCAAAATCAATGCAAAATGAGCATCCCGTATCATCTACCAGCCTTCTAATTTCCTCTAAACTGCCAAACACATTCACCTTCCCCATAGTCTCTGCAGCTATCTTGATCTTCCATCCCTTCTTTTTGATTTCCTGGAGGAGTTCTATAATCCCTTCCTTAATGGTATGATATGCCTTTTCTCGATCATCACCATAATAACCAGGATGGAACACAACATGGGTCGCTCCAAGCTTTTCTCCTATAAGGCAGCAGTCAAGGATTCTTTTCTTCGTTGCCTCTCGCTTTGCTTTCTCAGAGGAATTAAGATTTACATAGTAGGGCGCATGGATGCTTAAGGCAATATCGAGCTCTTTGGCTTTCTTTCCAATAATGTCTGCATCAGCTTCTTTTATGTACACACTATAGGTGAATGCAATCTCGCATGCCTTTAACCCTAGGGAATGATAGGTCTCAAGCATATGCTGAGCAGTTTTTACAGGTCCAAGGCCTGCAGGGCCGAAGAGAATCATGGCTGTGTAATTCCCTGACTGAAGGTATTAAGATTGTCTGAGAGGTTTCCCAGGTTTTCAATAATATGGGTGTGCAGTTTCTTGATGAGGATGCTTTGGATCTCTTCTTTCAATCGTCCGTGACAGGCATCAAGATCCTTTTCAGGGTAGCTGAAGATGCCAACAGGGTATGAGCATAGCATACTGTATCCTGTAAGCTTATCGAGGGAAAGCTCGCCCTCTTTTGCCTGCAGGAGCGTTACATCAATCGCACAAGCTCCTCCCTTGGATCGCTGAATATCATATTTCCATGATGCTTCAGGTTCCTCATTGACATAGGTAGCATGAGAGCATTTCTTCATAGCATTTTGAAAGCATCCGACATCAGTGCATGAAGGATGATAGATGAAAGTAAGATAATAGGCTGCGCCAAGGATGGCAATAAGTAGGATAATAAGAAATGTCCTAAGGCCTCTTTTCATGACAGCAAAACAGAAGAGTTCTATTTAAATCTACTGAACTAGAGGCTAATGAGTTTCACGCTTGTCTCTTCATCTGTGGAGAAGTTGGTTGCCGCCAAGAATTGTACTCCGGCCTCTTCAGCAGCCTTTATGATGGGTGTTAAGGCAGGTCCATCAATGATGACTGCAAATACTCCTGCTCGTGCTCCTCGAAGACTCTTTGATACCTCTCGAGCACTCACTTTGCGTATGACATCAAATGAGGCATCAACAAGTACTGCGTTTTTACTGCCCTTTATCTTTTCATAGACATCCTTGACCGCAGTCTTAATATCACCTTCAAATTCCTTTTTCTCTTCCTGTTCAGGCTCGCTATAAGAGTCAAACCTACCCTCTCTTCGGGTATATTCACTTACAGGTATCCTTCTTCGTAGGGCTATAAGTATTTCTTTTCCAGTAAGCTCTTCAACTTCCTTTCCGTCAGGTGCAACAGCGACATAGACAATCTTTGCATTATGAATGACATTCTTGGCAATTAGTTTTCCACCTCTATCTCCATCAATGAAGAGTGTGAGTTCTTTTGTCTCACCAAGTCGGGCAATCTCAGCAGGAAGCTTTGTCCCATTCATGCCTACTACGTTATTAACCCTATTCTTTAGAAGATTGACAACATCAGCTCTTCCTTCAACAACAATAATCTCATTCCCAGAAAGGTCTCCTGCAGGTACTTTCTCAGCCCCATATTCCTGGATCCTGGCTGCTCGTGCATCCTCTTTGATGTTCTTGCTCATCTCCCCAAAGTCTCCACTTCCATCAAGCCCTCCAAGAAGAGCCTTAGCTCGTTCAATAATATAATCTCGTTTGCTTCCTCGTACATCCTCAATCTTAGTTACGGTAATCTGCGCTTCAGTAGGCCCTACTCGGTCAATTGTCTCAAGTGCAGCAGCAATAATAGTCGTCTCGGATTTGTCCAACGCGCTTGGAACCTGAACATTACCGATGCTTTTACCATCAATGATCTCTAAATCGACCTCAATTCGACCTATCTTTCCCTCTTTTTGGAGTTCTCGCATCTCTAATTCGCTGCCAAGAAGCCCTTCAGTCTGGCCGAAGATAGCTCCGATTACGTCGGGCTTTTCTAGTGGCCCTTCAGCCTTGAATGAGGCGTGAATCATGTATTTTATCGATACTGGACTTATTTTTGCCATTGTTACTTTAGTTACTAATAGAAAGAAAATTCCCTGTGCCCTAAACGGACGTGAATATGAATAATGACGTAATCCTTTCTACAAGTCACTTACCACTCTCTGGTAATAGGTCTTTTTAAACCTTTTTATCTCTTCCAGAATACAAATTAATAAAAAGTAACACTGTTAACAATTCCTATGAGTTCATCGGAAGAGAAACCTTCGCTAAATCAATTGGTTAATATTACACAGTTTAAACGAACGGGCATTGAAAATGCTAGTATAAGTTATTGTGACCTTCATAAGCACGTTACATCTTTCGGTTATGTTGAACGTGAACCAATAGTGTATGATCCAACCTCCAATCACATCAGACCTGAGGAAGTGTTAGCGAGACGTGATGAAAAAATAATACTTCCTATTATGCTTCCTGCAGAATTTGTCCCAGGATCTAAAGCAAAAGAGGTTCTAGACAGAGAAGGTCATCGGAAAGAAGTGTATGCAGTTTATTCTTTATGGTAATTTGGAACAAAGAACTGCCCAAACAAGATAGAAAAATAATGGATTAGAGTACATCAGAGCTAGACTATTTAAATTCTTTCACGAAAAAAAAAGATAAAAAACCCGACGGCAAGGTTTATATACTAAGGCTGTGAGAAATAAAAAAGTAGCAAAGCACGATGGTAAAAAAAGAGGCTATGATTGAAGAGGAAATCCCTGAGGAATCCCTGTCCGAGGACGTGGATGCCCTTTTCGCAGATCTTGAATCTGTATCAGACTGATAATTCTTTTATTCACTTTCATTTTTTATTACTAATGATAATTATAAATCAAGAATGAAGTCACTTGCAGGCTTTGTTTGTTGAACTTCTTGCTTAGGCTGTTGCTGAACAGGAGGATTTTGCATATTTTTCTTAAGACTGTAGAATTCCCTTATTTTACCAAGCTTCTCATAAAGATTAAGGAGAGTCACCTGAATCTGCTTTCGCTCATCATTAGTGATGTCAAGATTAAGCATTTTTTCATAGGCAAGCATCGCATTCTTTCTCTTATCCTTTTCCATATATGACTTTGCTTGCGCCCGATAAATTTCCGTTCGCTTTTCCTTCAATCGATCTCGCTGGATTCCAGCAGCACAGGCAAGAGCCTTGTTGAATGCAATGTCTGCCTCATCGAACTTTCCTGCTTTCGCATGCAGCTCGACAGACTTCATGAAGTCATTCATTTTTGCGTCGTATGTAGGGCTTATCTCGGCAGCATTGGACATGAGTCGTGCAGCGTCAGAATGCATCCCTTTCAAGTCATATAACTGTGCAAGTTTTGTTAACGCATATTTTCGCGTGTCAAAATCAATATTTTGTTTTAGGCAATTTGAAAGATATTCAATCTTTACATAATCACCTAGCTTTGGAAGAGCAGCTTCTATATCTCGTCTCGTCACCCCTTTGAAATTCATGTCTCAACAATCTTCTTCAAGTTTATAAGGATTATGGTTATTACCTGGGAATGCACCAGATATAGTGGAAATCACTTTTCTGGAGTTTTTGATGAAGTGTGCTCGCATGATGGAGATAGTGTTCATCAACGATGGCGATGATAGGATCATTTGTTTTATGACGATATTCCATAAGTACATCAACGAGCTTTGACTTTCTCGCTGAGGCCAGCATAGAGGGCCTTGTGCTTAATTTTTTTCTTTGAGAATGTGAAATATCTGTACCCACAAGAGATACACTATTCCTCTTTGCTAGCTGAACAAGCCTTCGGGGAGGCCTCCGAATTATTCTGCCTAGTTCATCTTTGTCAAACTTTTCACCTTGTGGAAACGTTCCCTCCCGGGACGCATCGTAGATCATACTCCCCATAGATTGATGGAGGAGATAAGTTGGTTTAACTTGACTCACGATAGATTGATGAGCGCGATAGCGTGCTGTCTTATGATAATTCTCTCCAACAATAACCGTCAACGGAGAGGAGCCATGAATTCTGTATCTGTATCCATAAAGCTCACTCCAGGTCTGTATGATCTCCTGCGTAACCGAGCTGTCACTAAATTTTAACAGTGCTGGTACGTTTCTATAAGGGTCAGAAATGGAATGGTCCATAGTAAGAGTATAGATATGTAAAAAAAGAAGTCAAGGAACTATAAAGAGTTTACTTCTTCTCTTTGATCTCAATGCAGACACCAGCACCAACAGTAGCTCCAGCGTCTCGGATTGCGAATCGAGCCATGTGAGGGTTCTTTGCCTGTGTTTCTAAGACAAGGTTTCCGATAGGCTTAACTCGAACTTTAGCAAGGTCTCCATTCTTCAAGAAGTCTGGATTCTTTGAACTCTGTCCGTCAGGGCTTGTCTTTTCAATCAATTCGATGAACTGGCATGGGACCTGAGCAGTGTGCAAGTGGAATACAGGTGTGTAACCCTTTGCAATAACAGTAGGATGTGAAATAACTGCAATCTGAGCAACGAACTCTTCAACAATCGGGATAGGGAATGCTGCGTCGCAGACAACGTCTCCTCGTGCAACATCCTTCTTTCCAATACCTCTGATGTTGACTCCAACGTTGTCTCCAGCTTCTGCAGAAGGCAACTGTTCATGATGCATTTCAACTGATCGTATCTCTCCCTCTACTCCCTTTCCAGTTCGTCCAGGTAAGATTATGACTTTCTGTCCGACCTTGATTATTCCTGTTTCAACCTTTCCAACGGGAACGGTTCCAATACCGGTAATTTCATAGACATCCTGTAATGGCATTCGAAGAGGAAGGTTTGTTGGCTTCTCAGGCTGCTTGAACAAGTCAAGTTGTTCCATGATAGTAGGACCCTTGTACCATGGCATGTTAGCAGATTTCTTGACAACGTTATCTCCCTTGAATCCTGAAACTGCCAAGAAGGTGATTTCATCAGGCTTGTATCCTGCTTGCTTCAAAAGAGTAGAAACCTCTGCCTTGACCTTATTGAATGCATCTTCCTTGTAGTCGACAGCGTCCATCTTGTTTGCGATGACTGCAATCTGTCCTACTCCCATAGTCCTCAAAAGCCATACATGCTCTTTTGTCTGTGGTTGAACTCCATCTTTTGCAGATACGGTCAAGAATGCTGCATCAGACTGTGAAGCTCCAGTGATCATGTTCTTAATGAAGTCCTTGTGTCCAGGAGCGTCAATGATGGTAACTTCATACTTGTTGGTTATCAATTTTTCATAAGAAAGGTCGATAGTGACTCCTCGTTCTCTCTCTTCCTTAAACTTGTCCATAACGAATGCGAATTCGAATCCTACTTTTCCATGCTTCTGTGCTTCTGCCTTAAGCTTGTCAAGTTCCTGTTGAGAAAGCTTTCCAGAATCGAACATAAGTCTACCTATTGTCGTCGATTTTCCGTGGTCTACGTGACCTACAAATGCAACGTTAATTGTTGGTTTTTGCTTTGCCATGTGATTGTATCTTTCTCTAATTTTGAGGGTATTTAAACTTTTCTTTCACAGGAAAGAAAACTGTACAAAGGTTATTTTGTTATTACTCTAGGGTAACATTTAAATAGCCGTTATTTCAGCCTTTTATTATGAAAGACAGAGAAACAATTTACTTCGATGCAGAATCAGTACGTGAAGCAAGCGATGCACTTAGTTATGACCTTTCACAGTTATCTAATGAAGGATTACTTACCTATATAGACAGACTTCAGGATAGGCAGGAAACGATTGTATTAAGAGGAATAAATTCCGGCGCAACCAGAGAAGATCATACTCTTTTAAGAATGTATGACCTAGCAATACAGAGAGCACATGATGATTTCGAAGGAAGAGGCAGGAGAAAAGCCGCTTAGAGTACGATGAAAATGCACTATTCTTTGTTTGCCTCGCAAGTAAGGGATTATGATCCATCTCCACTGTCAAAAAAAGAACTGATACGTCATATTGTAAGACTAAGCAGATCTACTCAGGAGCTCGAGATGAATCGAGGTACATGCCCGGAAATTGAGTTGTGTCTTCGGGCAGTCAAGTATGCTTCAAAAAGAGCGTATCAAGAGGCTATGCGAAAGTACTCTGCATAATCCTATGGCTGAAAAACACTATGACGCTGACTGGGCAAAAGCAAAATCACGTGGCTTAGTTAAAGATATGATTCAGAAGACTATTCTTACATTTAGAAGACCACAGGATCTTAAAGTTCTTTGTTTACCGGGAAGAGATGCAGCAGAGGTCTACGAAGTTTACGATCCATTAGGTATCTCGCGATATAATATCATTGGTCTAGAGCGAGATCGAAGTATTGCAGAAGAGATTGAAGGAAAGGGATTAGGTATCAAAGTAATAAATAAAAGCCTGGAAGAGTATGTAGATAAAAATCATATTTCTTGCCTCGATGTAGTAAGCCTCGATTTTACTGGATATTTACAGAGCTCCCAGTTAGATGCCCTAAGAAAAATATGTAAAAAATATGCCAATACTAATTGGATACTTCATTGGGCAAATTCCATTAAAAGAGATGGGGCTAGTAATAATCTGTACGTACGAGGAGCAGCAAATGATTTTGAAACGGCTGTAAGTAAGTTGAGTGACTTTATAAATAAAGAAAACTCACCAGACAATTCCATAGCGATGTCTACCGCTAATGTAATGGAAGAGTTTCAAAAAAAGATTTCCAATGGAGAGCTCAGTAAAGATGAAAAAGCTCTTTCAGCTCTCACCTTAGTTAGAGCGACGACAGGAGGAGAGTATCTTGATGGGATAGGAAAAATTTTCAAATTCTGTACGGGAAATAAATATGAAGGATATATACAACAGTTGGAGCAGGAAATGGGGAGGGAGATAGATAGGGAAAACCCCTATAAGTCTATAGGCTATCATCCAATAGTTCGCGACATGTTAGATGAGATTTCATTGACTAGCATTAAGCAAGCTGCTAAGGAAAATAAGATAGATCCTTTGTTTATATCAACTATCTGGAGTGCATTAGAGCATGCGGCAAGTGAAACTAAGGGGTTTGTGCCGAAAGATACGGTTACATATTCATATATTTCAGAGTCAGGCAATCCAATGGTTGGAAATGTAAGCTTTCTTTCTCACAACTGGAGATATGATAAAGCCGCAAAAGAGCTTGCCAGAGCTATAGGATTTCCGAATAAGATGAATTTAAAGGAGGACTATCAATTTTTAATGGCTTGTAAGAAGGCTTCAGATGCGATGCATTCTGAAGGGCGTTCTCCAGAGGACATAAAGAACATGATGAAAAAAGAGAAGGAAATAGTCTTTCTGGGAAGTTCATCTCGTCCAGTTCTTTCAAAGCAAAGATTTGTAGAGGAGCTCGAGAATGGGATGTCACTTGATCAGATAAAAGAAAAATACAGAGGATGGGAGAACAAGCCTCTCCCCCAATGGAAAGCTCACGTCACGATGGGAAGCTACAAGTCAAAAGACTTAGTTGAAGAAGCGGATGAAGATAGTGATCTAGAGAAGATCACAAAAGAGCAGGCAGTGGATTTATTATCTTCAGGTATACCTGCCGAAGAGATCCATGCAGCATACCCTACATCATTTAGCACTCAGCAATTGCGTGCATATAAAGCCCATGTAACCATGGGCACATATAAAAACGGAAAAGAAGAATAATTACTGGTTCTCAGCCAAGCCCTTTCTACTTCTGATCTTTCTAATGACCTCTGCTTGCAATTCTGTTGGAAGCTTCTGGAAGTTCTGATCCATAAGGGATGAGACTCCTCTACCTTCAGTCGAGCCTCGCAAGTCATTGCTCCATCCGATCATTTCAGCTACAGGAATCTTTGCCTTGATGAGCGTGTCAATACCTTCCTGCGTTACATCAAGGAGAACTCCTCGCTTACCACCGACAAGCTGTGTTACAGTCCCCATGAAGTCAACGGGAGCTTCAATCAAATGTGTTTGGATAGGCTCGAGAATAGTTGCTCCACCCTTTCTCATGGCATCAAACATTCCAAGTCGAACAGCTGGATAGATCTGTGCCGGTCCTCTATGCATGTGGTCCACGTGAAGCTTCGCATCATGCAATACAAACTTGGTCTTCATCATAGGTTCTTTTGCCAGAGGTCCACCATCTACAACAAGCTTCCATCCATCCATGATAGAATCAATGACTTCAGGAAGTAAGACTAATCCTCTGGTTCTGTCTTCAAAGACATTTCCTTTGTACAGTTCCCGATATGATCGCGCTTCATCGTTTGGAATTCCCAGTTCGTTCAGCTTCTTCCATACATCCTCAGCTCTTTTCTTCAGTCGAGCCTCTGGAAGCTCTCCTTTTTCCATAGCTGCATAAACATCATCTTCTAAGGGAGCCATGCTCAAATAGAATATGTTATGTCCATTGGGAGTCCTGACTTCAACTTCAGGGCTTTCTCGCGCGATTGACTCTCTATAAACAACAATAGGAGGCCCTGTCTTAACGTCAAGACCTTTCTCATTCTTGATTCTTCCCTCTATGATTTCCAAGTGCAGTTCACCCATTCCAGAAAGCAAGTTTTCTCCTGTTTCCTCATTGATTTCAATCTTGATGCTTGGATCCTCTTTTCCTACTCTTCGCAGAACTTCAATTAACTTTGGAAGGTCTGCTGACTTGGTAACTTCAATAGACTTGGTAATGACTGGCTGGAAGATATGTTTAATTTCTTCAAACGGTGTCTGCTCATTAAGTGTGATAGTCTCTCCAACATCCACATTGAGGCCTACAAGAGCAAGAACATTTCCGGCAGGTACTCTCTCAAGCTGTTCTGGCTTAATTCCATTGTAAACGAGAACTTGCTGGATTCGTGTTTTCTTCTTGGCGTTGTTGGCATATACTTCCATACCATTGACAAGAGTTCCAGAGTAGAGTCGTCCTGCAGCTATTTCTTTTCCTGATCGCTTATCAATGATGATATTGGTGATAACGAATGCTATCTCTCCCTTTGGATCACACTGTATTAAACTTTTTCCCAAGGTACTGTCTATATCTCCCTTCCAAATTTTAGGAATTCTATATTTCTGAGCTTCTAAGGGATTAGGAAGATGTTTTACAGCCATATCAAGAATAACTTCATTAAGAGGAGCATTCTCCCATACCCACTTCTTCCTTTCCTGATCTTCCATCTCATATATCTTGTAAATATCTTTAAAGCTAACATTCTTTTTCTTCATGAATGGCAAAGAAAGTGCCCAGTTTTCCTTTGCAGATCCAAAAGCAACGCTTCCATCCATAACATTGACTTTCCACTTTTCCTTATACTCTGGTTCTGCGATCTGCATAAGAAGATTATTGAAATCATTAATTAGCTTCATGAATCTTTCCTGCATCTGCTCAGGTGTTACTTTCAATTCCTTGATCAATCGATCAACCTTGTTAATGAATAATACAGGTTTCACTCTTTCTCGCAATGCCTGCTTCAAGACTGTTTCAGTCTGCGGCATGATACCCTCTACAGCGCAGATAAGGACGAAAGTGCCATCAATGGCTCGCATAGCCCGTGTAACGTTTCCTCCAAAGTCAACGTGTCCTGGAGTGTCGATGAGATTGATAAGATATTCCTGGCCTTGGAATTCGTGAGCCATAGAGACGTTTGCAGCGTCAACAGTCATTAATCGTTCTTGTTCATCAGCGTGCTGCCAGGTAGTCATTCCTTCATCGAGATTTCCAGCATTTTTAGCAGCCATCAATCCAGCTGCAGCTAACAAATTGTCAGTAAATGCAGTCTTTCCGTGGTGGATGTGCGCGCTTGTCGCTACATTACGGATTGTCTCTTGCTTCGACGTCAATCGCTTGATCTTCTCTAAACTTGTTTCTTTCTCTACCATGTTAGAATAAAGGGTGGTACAAAAAAAGGTTTTTAAACCTTTACTCGGAGGTTTCTTTCTCGAGCCTACTGAATTCTTCTACCCAATCATTAAAAAGGTGTCTTTCGCCATGAGCAAACAAGGATTGATACTCTTCACTTCCCATGATCTTTGCCTGTATGCGTAATTCAACGGTGTTTATCCGTACACAAAGGGAGTTATATATGCGTGAGTGGTTATGGTTTTTATCCCTATAATCGCTTGTGTAGTCCCGAAGAACTTGTATTTTTTCTCGAGCATGCTCTCGCAGATCGACAACAATCGGTTCTTCAACCATCTCTTCATCCGGCTCAGCGTAGACTTCCATCTTATTCCTCGTCAAAACAGAGAATTAAGATTATAAATATTATGGCGATGGATTATTTTAAAGAACTATTAATCTCCACTATTACTGTCATTCCAAAAATCTTTAAATCCTGCCCACGCCCTTGACAAAAGTCCTTTCTTTTCTCGAGGAGTCTCTTCCTTTTTAACACCACATGTGGAACAGTAATTACCATCTCTGAATTGGTGAGTGCACTTAAAGCCACCCGAGTTTCTTACTGAGGGATATGAATTATATACGTTATCTACAGATTGAGTCTTAGTGCTTTGCATATGAGCGTGTTTTTCCGATAATGCCTTATAGACAACGTTAGATAGTGCGATCGAACCGGATTTTCCATCTGCAAGAGCTTCCAAAGCTGAAATTGCTTCCGATACCGATATATTGGACAGTTTTATCCCATCAACTATTTTTCTCGTAGCTGTATAAAGACTTTCAACATACTCTCGTTCTGGAGACTGCTCATCAACGCTTGTAATAAGCTGGATACCTGCATCCAAGGAAATGTTTGCGTTACGAAACAGTTCACTTGTTTGTGTTGAATAAGATACAAGTTTATCAAGAGTTTCCTTATAGTAAGCTCGTTCACTATAGGTTTCTACCAACTGCGTAATATCCTCTATCATGCATAAAGTACCAAGAGGACTATATTTAAAGTTATCGTGCAGAATCGGCCTGTTTTTCAGCTTCGTTCTTCTTATTCATGGCATAGCTTTCCATATTTCCCTGTGCAGCAAGCATGATCTCATTTGCCAGCGTTTCCGCCATATGCTTTTTCTTGCCAAATGATTTAGCGTACGCTCCAATGACCATCCATCGCAATGCCATATCAATCCTTCGTACAGGGCTCGTATCAACAGCTTGAGGGTATCGTGCACCGGCATGCTCAATGACAGTGATCTCATCTCGAGGAGATGCATGCTCAATGGCGTCAATGAAGACCTGGATAGGGTTCCTCTTCATTTTTTGCTCTATCATCTCAAGTGCCTTAAGCACGGTGGCCATGTTCTTGTTGTATTTTCCAGAGCTCCAGCTTGTGATAATCTTATGCTTCTTTCCTACATGTCCTGGAACAGCAAGCCTGTTGGCAAGTCGTTCAATAATGTTCATCTTGGTCTTTGCGAATCGCTCTTGCGCTCGTCCATGGGTCTTCAAAAGAAGTCGAGGTGTAAGATTGAAATAGGGCTTCAATGCAGGGTCTTTTATCTGCACTTCAACAAGCGAGTACTTGTCGAATGCCTTGAACTCGTGCTCTTGAGGTGTTGCTGTGGTCATGTTAATGATTCAAGACCTCCCTTTTTTCTGTTTTCAATCTCAGTGTATATTTCTCTTCCTTTTACCGTAGCTTTTACATCGTACATTCTAGTCCCTTTTTCTTTTTCATGTACATTTACTAAACCCATTTTTTGAAGCTGAAGTGCAACATCGTAAGAATCTCTTGTCTTTTCAGAGAGAGTAATACCAAAGTGTTCCGAAGTAGATAGATACAGAATTGTTTCTTGAGGATGCGATAGTCTTATCTCTTCTGCCATTATCTTCTACCCTTCTCTATCTTGCCCTTTACCAGTCTTCGGAGAGGCTGATCATTTACTTTGATAACTTGATATCTGATTCCAGGAATATCTCCCTTCGTGCTTCCCATGGCCCCGCCAATTCGTTCAATGACAACTTCATCGTGTTCATCAATGAATCTTTGTGCTAAGTTTCCAGGGATGAATGCTCCAACTTGGATACCATTCTTTATCAATTGTACTTTGCAGCATTTTCTCATCGCTGAGTTAGGCTGCTTCGCTTCTTTTTCAAATTTCGAGATGACGATTCCTTTTGCTTGGGATGATCGTCCTATAGGGTCTGATTTCACGTTCAATCGAAGTGTCCGTTCTTTATACTGCCTCTGGCTCCATCTAAATTTTCTTCGGTTTTTCATCAATTTTCGAGCATTCATTAAACCCATAAAAGGAGGTAAGAAGTATGGTTTTTAAATCTTCTTGATACTAGAGAATTCGTAAGCCCATGCCAAACATTTCCTGGAGAAGCTTTTTCAGCTCGTCAAATCGTCGTTTGTTTCGTCCAATAAGGGCTGCTTTTGATTGGGTATTGCCAGCATTGATAATAAATTCACCATCCTTCATCTCCAGTGACTTAAATTTTACGGGAGAAACAACGTCTTCAATAAATCGTGCGGCCTCTGCATGCCCTTCTGCTTCCTGCACAATTCGTATTCTTTTTCCAAGCTTGTCTTGTAATGCGCGAATGTTTGAGGCATCAGGGCCTATCGCCTTGGACATCATATGTTTTGGCACTGCAAAATAAATAGTGTTGTTGTAAATGAAACAATGTCTCGTCTTGACATTTGAAGCTCTGTCTAAGAGGTTTATGTATCGCATAATGTGCATATCTATTACTGACATAGTATGAACAGAGAATGAATGTGTTTCACCATCGTATAATCTTCACTCTCAGACAGAGTTTATAAATTTATCCTAGTCTTTTTCTTCTTTTGAAGGTTTTGTCTTGGTTGCTAAAGGTCCAGTGACTTTAACCAATAATCCTGGAAGGCCAGTGCCGACGGGAATTGGCTGGTTAAGAAGAATATTCTCAATCACTGAGTTCAGTTCGTCTCGAGCTCCCTGGATAGTTGCATTGATAAACTGCTTGTCAGGAGTTTCGAATGTCGCACGGGCAAGAATACTTGCCTTGTCTGAGATGATTCCCATTCTCGTGACTCCCTTGACAACACCTGATGAAGTCATTGCGTCAGCAACAAGCTTGAGATGTCTATCATTGATATCTAATCCTTGAGAATCGATAACATGATGGATTTCATTGATGATAGTTTGGCGAGCAGCTTCTATTCCAAGTACATTTGATACGTCGTGAATGTCATTCGAAGTGATTTTTGTCCTGTCAACTCCCTTAACCTCAAGAATCTCCTTCAGGTTACTTCCTGCAGTCAAGATGACAAAATCCTTTCCTCTATTGGCTACAACAACCTGTGAAACACCCTTTATTCCAGAGATGATAGTGTCCTTCAATTTCTCTTTCAACTTGTAGATTGCCTTGAAGTCCATGTCTCCAGCAACAACGGTGATCTTCATGTCATTACCCTTAGTGCTGAATCCTTTTTCATTCAATCGCTCGATAATTCTTTGTGATCCGACATGCACCGACTTGAGTGCTTTCTGATCAAGGAGCATTTCAATCTTCTTGCTTGCGAAGTCAATCTTTATTTCAGATGCTATCTCTTTGAGTGTTACTTCTCGTATCTTTTCAGCAATCGTCTTTGCATCCTTATCATTGTTATGTTCCTTGTCAAGGCCTATCTCCATCTGAGGTGTAGAAGGTTGCTTTCGTGCATCCAAAATTTCAATTAATCGAGGCAAACCAAGTGTAATCTGCATTTCTGCAACTCCTGCATGGTGGAATACGTTAAGAACCATTTGCGTCGAAGCTTCTCCAAATGATTGTGCAGTCACTACTCCCTGAGCTTCTCCAGGTGCGACTTTGTCCTGTTTAAGATGAAGGCGAGAGACATCCTTTCCATCATCTCCAAACATAAACTGAACGATTCGCTCAGATGCATCTCTAACAGTACCATCATATTCAACTTTCAGGTCCTGCAATGCGCTGACGAGTCTCCTATACAAGTATCCTGATTTTGGAGTTCTTAATGCAGTGTCCATAAGACTGTCTCGTCCAGTGATAGCTCCAAAGAAGAATTCAGTAGGCTTTAGCCCTCGGAAGAAAGATGACTTGATGAATCCTCGTGATTCAGGGGCAAGGTCTCCACGCTTAAAGAAGGGCAATGTCCTTTCCGTGTATCCAAAGCTGATTCGCTTGCTTCCTAATGCTTGCTGACCGACGCAGCATGCGATTTGAGTAATATTCAACATACTTCCTGCAGCTCCTGGTGTGATCATCTTGTTCACGTTTCCATCAACGGGGAAGTTTGCCTTGACAATAGTTCCCACTTCAGTTCTAACCTCGTTCAATACCTGCAATATCTTGATCTCTCGTGTTTCCTCAGCGCTCTTTCCAGGAAGCAGTGAAAGTGTTCCCTCTTCGTAATGCTTGATTATTTCAGCAGTCTTTCTCTCGGATTCAGCGACGATTTCTGCAGTTAGTTTCTTGACTTTGTCTGAAACATTGAGATCATGAAGTGAAAGCGTGTATCCTTTTCTTGATAAGTAGATAGTACCTAAAAGGAATGCTTTGTTGATTGCCTCAACAGCAGTATCACGGTCGAATTCCTTGTCAATAATCTTCACCATCTCTCCATTTTCAGCTCCAAATGAGTTGCTTCCAGTTATCTCATGAGGAACTTTTATACTTGATCCCTTAGGAATTATCTGTGCAAAGACTTCAGTTCCGAGAAGTTCTTTCTTTCGTGCAGTATTAATAACATTTGCAGCGAAAAGAAGCTGATCAGCTTCAGCCTTCATCATGGTAGCCTTTCCAAGAAGATAGTTCCCCGTGACTGCATCCGCAATAGTTCCAACAAGATTCATGTTGTTCTTTGAGGAAATAATATTCTGATTTACGTCAAGCAATACCTTAGATTCTGCACGTGCCTCTTCAGTCTGAGGACTGTGGATGTTCATTTCATCACCGTCAAAGTCAGCGTTGTAAGGAGCAGCTGTTGCAGGATTAAGTCTGAATGTTCTTCCAGGAAGAACTCGGACATAGTGGGCCATAAGGCTTTGCTTGTGCAATGAAGGGTGTCGGTTGAATAAAACAATGTCTCCATCTCGTAGATGTCTCTCAATCTTATATCCGGGCTGTATTTCAGCGCATAATTCTTCCTTCAGATCAGCAGTAATCCTCTTTCTCTTTCCATCAGTTCGTATGACATAGTTTGCTCCAGGATATTTCTCTCCCGCATTGATTAATTCTTTCATTACCTCAAGATTTGCAGTCGTTACGCTTTCAGCAACCGTAATGATTCGCGCGATTTCAATAGGGATACCAACTTCATTGATGTTGATGTAAGGATCGGGCGATACGACGGTTCTTCCGGAATAGTTGACTCTCTTTCCAGCAAGGTTATGTCTAATTCTTCCCTCCTTTCCTTTGATTCTCTCAGTAATCGTCTTCAAAGGCTGTCCAGATCTATGTCGTGCAGGAGGGATTCTTGAAATATTATTGTCAAAGAATGTGGTAACGTGGTATTGCAGCAAGTCCCACAGGTCTTCAATAATGACCTCGGGAGCTCCCGCATTGAGGTTTTCCCACAATCTTTGGTTAGCTCTAATGATATCGGAGAGCTTGTGTGTCAGGTCGTCTTCAGATCTCTCTCCAGTGTCAAGGGTAATCGATGGTCGTACCGTTACGGAAGGAACTAAGATGATGGCCAAGACTGCCCACTCCGGTCTGGCAGTTTTAGGATTAATTCCTATCTTCTTCAATTCATCATCCTGGATGCCTACAAGTCTCTCTCGTACTTCAATAGGAGAAAGTCGTTTCTTTCCGATCATAAATGTACTTGGCTTTTCTAGTTTTACTCGCTCAATAGCCTCATTGCAGAATGGACACTTCTTTGCATCTCGAGCTTTCTTAGCACGCTCTGCGGGAGCATAATTCTTCTGCTTCTCTTCGCTGAGAGTCAGTTTACCGCAATGAGGACAGAAGCTTCGCAAGCACAGCTCAATTAAAGGAATATACTTTATATGGAAGACAGGTCGTGCAAGCTCAATGCTTCCTGGATGCCCGGGGCATTCTTTTACTCGCTTTCCGCACGTTCTGCATCTCACTCCTGGATCAATAGCTCCTAATCGCAAGTCCATTAATCCTCCATCAACAGGGAATCCATCAATGTCATACAATTCTGGAGTCACAATCTTTGCAGAGCTCAACTTCTTGACCTGGTCGGGACTAAGAAGATTGAATTTGAGTGCTCTAACTTGTTTTCTGAAGTGTGTTTGCATTATTGTTCGAATTTGTTCTTAAGTTCAAATTTAGTGTGAATACCAAGGCCAAGAAGCTCGTCGACAAGCAGTTTGAATGCATACGACATTTCCAATGGCTCTATTTCGCTGCTTCCGCAGAGCGAGCACGCGATCTTATTTCTGATAATATCTTCATGGGTCATGTTTCCGCAATCCTTACAGATGTACACAACAGTCTTGTCCGAGTCATATCGTTCCTTTAATAACAATGAGGCTCCATGTCCTGCTAATGCTTGCTGCTCCATTTCTCCTAATCGAAGACCTCCTCCTCGTGATCGTCCTTCTATAGGTTGTCGTGTGAGTAATGCGACTTTTCCAGAAGCTCGTGCATGCATCTTGTTCTTGACCATATACTTCAACTTCAAGTAGTACATGTTTCCAATATAGATCTTAGCGTCCATCTTCTTTCCGGTAATACCGTTGTACATAGTCTCTTTTCCATCATAGCTGAATCCCATTTCCTTAAGCTGCCCTTCCAATTCTTCAACACTGGCTCCGGTGAATGGAGTTCCATCAATGATTCTTCCGGTGACTGCTCCTGTCTTTCCAGCAAGCAATTCAATCAAGTAACCTACTGTCATACGGCTAGGGATACCATGAGGGTTGAACATTAAGTCAGGTCTTACTCCTCGTGCAGTGAATGGAATGTCTTCAGAGTCAGCAATAAGACCAACGACTCCTTTTTGTCCGTGAGGTGTAGAGAACTTGTCTCCAGGTTCTGGAAGTCTTGAATCTCGGGTTCTTACTTGAGCAATCTTGTTTCCTTCCTGATCTACCGTGATGAATACAGCGTCAACAACTCCTCTCTCTTCCTGACGTATTGCTGAACTTGCTTCTTTCTTTGACTGTATACTGATGTCTTTTGCCTCACTTAAGAATTTAGGAGGTGTAAGCTTTCCAATGACAACTTCTCCCTCATTCATGTCTGCTTCAGGGTAGGCAACTCCATCATCTTCCAAGAATCTATAGGATGCCTCTGTTCTATATCCTGAAACATCTTTAGCAGGTACAGTAATCTCATCAGAGAGCCCTCCAGGGTATTGTAATTCTGTTGCAGAATATGGTCTGAAGTAAGTATTTCTTCCCATACCTCTATCAACGCTTGCTTTATTGAGAACAACTGAGTCTTCCATGTTATATCCTTCAAATGGCATGATAGCGACGACAATATTCTGTCCCGATGGATATGCATCTAAGGTATCATAGACGAATGTTCTAACAACAGGTCTTTGAGGATAGTGGAGGATGGAAACATCAGTGTCAAGTCTGACAAGATAGTTTGCAGCATAGATTCCAAGACTTTGTTTAAGTGTTTTACTTCCTCTGTTAAGACGAGATGATTGGTCGTGATTTCCAAAAGGAACTAAGCTAGTGATAAGTCCAAAAAGATCAATAGGGTGGATTTCAAGGTGCGTGTGCTCAGGAGACAAATCTTCTTGACTCAAAGCAACAAGAGCATTATCTTCTTCAGCGGCATCAATATATTCAATGATTCCCTGGTTAAGAAGATCAATCCACTTCATCTTTCCCTGTTCGAGCAATACAAGATATTCATCCTTCAAGGAGCTTACTCCGTTATCTGCAACAATCAATGGTCGTAAAACTCTTCCAACTTCAACAGACATGGTGATTTGATTAGTCATCTCATCATACCTGACACTCAATTCTTTAGGAAGCTGTCCCTTTCTTCGTACTGCTCGTATTTTTCTTGTAAAGTCTCGAGGATCATTGACGAATCCGATGAATCGCCCGTTGAAGAAGACATCTTTCTCTCCTTCCTTACCAAGCCCAGCTTCAGTGAATTTCTTCAGGACAACATGCTCATCAAATGCAACGGCCGTTGAAATCTTACTAAGAATGGCTAGGTTCTTTCTCAATCCGATTTCAGTTCCTTCAGGAGTCTCAGTAGGACAGAATCGACCATAGTGAGTTGGGTGAAGGGTTCTAGCAAGAAAGTTTTCCTGTTCTCCAGGAAGCATGCTAGAGACTCTTTGTAATTGTGAGAGGATGGCAAGATAATTGGTTTTGTCCATGTTTTGTGTTACACCGCTTCTCTCACCAATCCAACTTCCTGTGGCGATGGCGCTTTCAATTCTATGGGTGAACAGTGTCGATTTAGCAATGGTTTTGATAGAATAGAATTTCTTTCTCTTGGCAGTCTTTTGAAGAGAATATTGGATGTCTCGAATAAGAATGTTCAAGTTGACTCTAAACAAGTCAGACATCAAGTCTCCTGAGAGCTTTACCCGCTTGTTTGCATAGTGGTCTTTGTCAGTTCGTATCTTGGTTCCTTCCTTAGAACGAAGATAGAGTCTTAGTAATCTGCAGAGAGTCAATGCTTTCTCAGTTCGTGAAGGCTTGTCCATACCGATATGGGGCAAGAAGAATGAGTCGATTCTTTGCTTGACTCTGTCAAGAATTTCCTTCTTCGTTCCCTGGATTCCTGACTTTTCAGCAATATACATCATCGCCTCTTCATTATCTTTTATCTGGGCGAATTCGTAGAGGTTGACAATAAGCCCGTCATTCTCGTGGCTTATGTTCTTGGCAATATCTGCCTCTTTTGTCATTCCTAGGGCCTTCAAAACAACGATAGCAGGGATGTTCTTGAGTCTGCTGAATGTCAAATCTAGGATTCCTTCGCTTGTTTCAGCGATAGTGGTAGGGATTCTATATGATCCTCTCTGGGAGAAGACCCTCAATATTAATCCTTGTCTTCCCTCTTCAATAAATGGCTGGTTGGCTGCAAGGTCCTCGTTCATGACCATGACTCGCTCATTACCATTGATGATGAAATATCCTCCAGGGTCAAGAGGATCCATGTAGTTCTGGACAAGCTCTTCCTTGTTCATTCCATAGGTAGTGCATGCAGCGCTTCGTACCATGATAGGGATTCTTCCAATTTCAACTTCAGCGCTATCCGCCTGGTCTCCGTATTTCACGCTGATCTCGACGTAGACCGGAGCTGAGTATGTTAAATTTCTTAATCGTGCAATAGAAGGGGTAATAGTCGTAGAACTTCCATCAGCTTCAATAATATTCGGCTTTCCTACTCGGACTTTGCCGAGCTTGATGTCAACTTCCTCATGATTGATAGTCTCATTCAACTCATAGACCAGTTGCTGCATTCTGTTATTGACGAAATCGTTGAAGGAAAGGATGTTCGACTCTACAAGCGAGTGCTGTTCAAGGTATTTTCTTACAAGGATATTTTTTTGTTTCATCATACGATCACCCGATAATAGACATGAGTCTTGTCTTCCTCTTTGCGCTCTATTTTTATGATGTCTCCAGAAAGGCATGCTTCAGGAAGTGCAGGATCAGTAGCTTTTATTTTTGGAAGCTGCGACAAGGAAATGTTATACTTTTCAAGTAACTCTTTCACCTCATTAGGTTTCAATTTGGTATGTCGTGGCTGGAGGATATGCATAAGGGAGTGTGAAGGCATTAAATTAATAATGACTCTGGAATAATAAAAGACTATAAAACTGGCTTTTTAAACTTTTCTAAAAGTGCGGCTAATTACAATTACCTCAAAAACCAGCTTAGCGGTCCCTGTAAACAGCCCCCACTTCTTTATATATTTTTCCCTAGAAATGGCCCCGAAGGGATTTGAACCCTCGACACCTGGATTAAAAGTCCAGTGCTCTAACCAGGCTGAGCTACGGAGCCATAAATGAGCTACAAAAAGTTGTTATTTAAATGTTATTTATCTGCATTTAAAAGCTCATGTTGTTGAATAATAATCTTTAAATGGGTATAAATGTATAATTGCAGATAGATGATAGCTTTTTATTAGAAGAGATAACAGGACAGATAATTAGTTCAGGAGCTGTTGAAATAAGAGATGTTGATTCTGGCCAAAACCCATTCGTCTATAGTTCTGGAAACCGAGGCCCAGGCTATGTCATGATAAAAGGTCTTGTCGGCCAGCCGAAGACTCTTAATTTTCTGACAAGAAAGTTAGCAGAAAAGATATCCTCACATTATGGCCCTCACTTTGAATTTGTCGAAGGAAATGCAACAGGAGGCATGGTTCCAGCATGGCAATTCAGATCAGACCTTGAAGATGTGTTAGGATTAGAAAAGGGAACAATTCCCTATACTTATTTGCGGGGAACGAGAAAGGAAGGAGGACACGGTGAACTCATAACAGGAAATGCAAATAATCCCCTTATCAAAAAAGGAATGCCTGCACTGGTTTTTGAAGAATTGGTGAATTATGCGACAACCACTACAAATGCAGCTAAGGAATTCAGAGCGGCAGGCTATCCCGTCTCTCATGGCGCATGTATATTGTTTTACGATAACCCTGAAGCCAGGCGGTTGCTTAAGGAAAATGAAGTAACACAATTATATCTTATTACTCTTCCTGAACTCCTAGATGTCGCCGAGGCAAACAAGCTTCTTTCAAGCACAGCTGTTAATTCCTATCGCGAGTCTTTGAGAGACCCTCTAGGCTGGCAGCTCAGCAGGAATATGGTTATTCCTAAAGAGTCCGCTAAGAAAGCGCTAGAGCAAGGCATTCACATGCGTGAGTTGCAGGCTGAAGAGGCTCTTAAGCTTGGGGCTCCCGAGGCGTATCTTAAGAATGGATTTGTGTACTGGGCTAAGCAAACATGAGCCAGCCGTTTCTCTATATTGCTCTTGATTATCCGACTCAAGATGAGGTTCTATCTCAGGCAAAAGATTTCACCCGTGCAGTGAAGGAAGATTACGGATTCAAGGTAAACCTTGACACGATAGCTAATTTTTCTCCCTCTGCTGGAAGCCCGTATGATTTTATGTGGGAGATGCTGAGGCTTGAGAAACCCCTCTTTTTTGATTTTAAGATGTGGAATGGGGAGAGAACGATGAGATCAATCATTGAACGCTGCGGTGAGGCTGGAATAGATATTGTTAACATCTATGCTCATGCGGGAGAGAAATTTATTAAGAACGTGAAAGAATCACTTGAAAACACACCAACTCTGTTGTTTGCCCTAACGGTTCTCTCGCATTATAATGATAGTGACACCCGAAGACTCTACAAGCGATCTTTTGGGGATTCAGTGAAAATGTTATCGAGAATTGCCGAGAAAGGAGGGGCTGACGGAATTATCCTTCCAGGAACAGAGCTTCACCGTGTGAAAAGAAGTCCTCTACTAAAATTGGCTACCGGGATAAGGCCTACATGGTATAAGAATAAGAAAAAGAACAATCAGGAACAGATAGTAACTCCTGAGGAAGCTACTGCAGCAGGAGCAGACTTCTACGTCATGGGTTCTCCCATCCTAGATTACGAGACAGAGCATGAAAAAATAGAAGCTCTTGAAAGAGTATTATCGGATATTAAGACCGCCGCGTCTCGTCAAGAATAATACCTTTCCTGAAAGCACCTTTCTCATATCTCTTTTTCCTTCGTGCGTGATCAAGTTCTCTCATATCGATTCTCTTTGTCCTCACAATGGCGTGGAGGACCTCATAAATATCAGATAGTTCAGATACGGATTCCTCTTTAATAAATTCATCAACTTCTTCCTGTAGTTTTTCCTTCAATTTCTTCCAATATTCAACAGGATCTGCCCTATGGATAACTGCACTTTTTCCATCCTTCTCAATAATTTCAGGAACTTTGTCGCGGATGAGTTTATCGTACTTAATTACAAAGGATTTCTCTTTAACCATAGAATGCAGAGGAACAATGACTTTAAATAAATACCAGGTAAATTTTCATCCAGAGAGAGTGCTAAAAACTATCCTTGATGTTTTCAAGAATAGTATCCTTGTCTATAGCCCCTGATACTCGGTTGACTTGTTCTCCATCTATGAGGAATAAGGTTGTAGGGATGCTTACAACATCAAATCTCTCTGCCAATCCTTGCTCAGCATCAACATCAACTTTTGCGAAATGGACACCTTTCGATTCGTGTGCAGCCTCATCAAAATGTGGCTCCATGATCTTGCAAGGGTGGCACCATTCAGCCCAAAAATCTATCACCCACTTTCCTTTTGATGTATGTTCATCAAAGTTTTTATCAGTCAAAATAGTAATATGATCACCCATTGAACTCCTTACAAGCCATGTGTTAATAAACTTTATGTTCACACCGGACGAATATATTTATATTAAAAGCCCCTTTTATCGACGGAGTTGCATGAAAAATAAAACTTTAAAGGACTATTTGGAATCAGAGTTCTCTCTTGAGCCAAGTAGACATCATGCTGTTGGAGAGTACATGGATGGACATAGTGTCAACTTTGAAATCCCTCTGAAGATCACACATGAGCAGCTCGAGGATGCAATAAACCTTTATTATATGGAACGAAACTATAAGTCAGATAAGTTTGGAAAAGGAGATCAGCACTTTACTAACCATCAGTATATGGTGGCTGTGACAAGCACACCCATACTGAGAGCAGGAAAATACAAGATTACGATATCGATCACCCCGCTGAGAAAACTTAAATAGCCATCCAAATTATTAATAGTATGAACAAGGAGGAATTGTTTTCCTCTTTGAGAGCCCAGGGATTTTCAGGACCGATTCTTGATGCCTTTACACAAGTTCCGCGAGAGAATTTTGTTCTCCCCGCGTTTAAAGACCTTACATATGAAGACACAGCGCTTCCCCTTGCTGCGGGAGCCACCATTTCACAGCCTTCAACGATAGCATTTATGCTGCAGTTGCTTGACCTGCGCAAAGGGCAAAAGATATTGGAAATAGGTTCAGGATCCGGATATGTCCTTGCGCTTCTCGAAGAGATTGCTCATGGAAAGATTTATGGCCTAGAGATATCCAGGGAGCTCGCAGAAAAATCGCGGGAATTGCTGAAAGATAAAAGGAATGTTCATATCCTCCATAAAAATGGGATGAAAGGATTGCTGTCACACGCTCCCTATGACAGGATTCTCGTCAGCGCAGCCTTCAAGGAAGTTCCTTACTATTTAAAGAGACAGCTTAAGCGAGGAGGAATCCTCGTTGTTCCTGTGAATCACTCCATTATCAAATTAAGAAAACACATCATAGGAGTAGAAGAGATAGAATACAATGGCTTTTCCTTCGTCTCCTTGATGAATGCTCCTATTGAAGAATAGCTAGTGCTTGTAAAGCATTGAAAGATGAGGGATCATGATGTTACTCCAAGTTTCATATTTTTTCTGATGTAATGGATCATCTTCAATTTCTGAAATTTTCATCAGTCTACCTGATTCCAATGCAAGGTCTTTACGTTTTATTGCACCCTCAGTATGAGCAGTATAGATAAGTCCAAAATGTACTCGGTCAACAGCAGTGTTACGTGCGAGCAGAGTACCCACTAACTTAGGTTCGGAGAGAGGACCATCTATTTCCACCTCCTCATCAAGTTCGCGCATCATACTTGAACGAATATAGGGGTGTTTGTCAGTCTTATTCACATGGCCTCCGACACCAATGGAATGTTTGCCAAATAACCGCGAATCACCATAGTCTTTGATATTCTTTGCCCGCACATAAGAGAATACACTTTCGTCTGGCCCAAAAAGAAGAACATACGGAATAGGTTGAAGAAGACTTTCATCATCTTCGCAATCATACCGTGATTGCCAGAATGATTCGTTGTTAAGCATATTCAGCAGTCTTTCTTGAGCACGACTATCAATAGGTTCAAAACCTTCAGAGCCTTCGTTCCTTCTGAATTTCCTTAGCTTATCAAGATCCTCGACAAGAACGATCCTGTCCAACTTCCTGTAATTCTTAGCCGCAGCTGTGAAGTCAAATTCCTTGAATTGTTTGGCGGTTTTTGGTCCTATCTGTCCCTGGTAGTTGGAGCCGATTTCACCCCCATAGACTTTGTCGGGAGTCTCATTGGTTCTGTAGAACTTGATGCTCGTCAATGGCTTGCCATCCCGTAATCGCATATTAGTAACTTCATCAGATCGTATCTCAAAAACCAAGTCTCCTCTAAATCCTGGATCAATGAATCCTGCCAGATCAAGAGGACCCATAATTCCTACATTCGAGAAGCTTTCTACCTCGGCACTCAAGTGTGCAGGTACCCGAAGTACTCCTTGCGAGGCGAACAATGCATGATCACCATTCCTCATGACAAAGGGAGTGTCTGGCTTTGCAACTAGAGGTTCAAAATAATCTTCTGCATTGTAATGTTTTATCTTTTTTAAATCGATGGGGATTGGATTATTCCGAGTTCTAAGGCCAACAACACCCTCAGTTGCCTCTCCGTGAAGGTCAAGATTTACTCGCAAACCTCCATCAGCAAGAAGAGGACAGCTCTCAGGCGCGGTGAACTGTTTATCTGCATTTCTATAATTAATAAACGGGTCTTTTTTGAATTCACTGATAAGTTCACCCGTACTTAATTGAGAATCATATCCCTGAAAGAATCGTAATTGATTGAAGCTAAGGCCAGGATACACAATAGCATTGAAAGAGAGAGGTTGTAAAAGAAGCCATAGTCTTAAGGCAGTGTTTGAATTCGGATGAGCATGCGCTTCATCCATCGTAGGATTGTAATCGGTGAACATTCGAGCATTGAAAAAGAGCCTTCCGCTGGTACTTTTGGGTGAGGATTTCATGACCTCTCCCTGATGAAGAATTACTTTTTCCTCCAAAGGCAAAAGATAGGTATATCTATTTTTTATCTCATATCCATTGGTAATGTCAAATTTCTGTCGTTGTCTCTTTGGGATGCGCAAAAGAGTTCTATAGATTTCTTCAGTATCTGGACTGAGTAAACCCTGGGTTTCAGTGTCGAGTACATAGATCTCATTACCAACAATAGGATCTATTGAGGCTGGCTGGATTCTTCCCTCCAATCCCTCATCTTTAAACCATCCTTTGCGCGGACCTTCGTCAACACGACCAAGGTTTGTTCCAACATTGAGAATCTCTCCATTGAGAATTTTTGATCGAATCTGCTGTGAAACTAGACTATATCCTCGATCTTCATCCATTGTATACAGCATGCTCTAGGTATTTTAAATATGATTATACTTGAATATAGATGAATCAAACTGAAAGGATTTTTATAGAGGAGAGACAAAAAGAGAGTATGGTGAGAGAGATTCTTGTTGTAAAAAAAGAAACCTTATTTGGAGAAGAGAGTTTCCAAGGCTTTATCCCTGATTCACAGAGGAATTTCATTGATACTATCCACAACTCATTTGAGTACAAAGAGAGGGATTCTGTAGAGGAAGATACTTCCTTCAGGCAACCAATTCCCTATGTTTTCATTATCAATAAGAATGATAAGAAAGTGTTTGCTTACCGTAGAGCATCCAAGGGATATAGTGAAAAAAGGCTGAGAAATAACTGGTCGTGTGGCTTGGGAGGCCATATCGATAAGAGTGATTCTGAAAACCCCGTCATGACTGCCATGATGCGTGAGCTTGATGAGGAAGTTGTTTCCTCGCATGCCTTAACACCTACAATCATTGGCTATCTGAATGACGAGACGAATGACGTAGGAAAAGTTCATTTCGGAGTCATAGCTATTGCAGAAACTGAAGGAACCGTTGAAAAAGGAAGCGATGAGATGGCTGAAGGGAGATTCATTTCTATTGAAGAGATGGAATCACTACTTTCTGATCCCTCAAGTGAAGTTGAGAACTGGACGAAGATTGCCTGGCCCTATGTGAAAGAATATATGTTAAATCTTTCTATCGTGTAGAACAATCGCTGAATGTCGCGGGATTTTTTCGTCCTGTGCATACGCGGCGTGATACCGTACATATTGACTATCAAGTTTCTTTGCTACATGTCCTCGTGCAATAAGCGGAATTCTTGTCCCATTATCGCGGGCAATGCTGATAGAAGTATAATCGCTCTCAGGCAAATAATCATGAATATGCAATGTCCCTTGATAGCTTACATGATCAAGGCCATCTTGTCGGCAGGCGATTTCACGTAGCCTAAAAAACTTCTTTATTTTTGTCTCAGGTTTGAAGAGATGCACCTGTGACTTAATATATTTGTTTTTCTCATAATTAAGAGTGCGTTCTAGTTTGTTAGAAAGATTATCACGATAAAATTTGCGTCCTCGTACAGGTACCTTTGTATGAGCAGGTGTAAGCCATGTCATGCCAGAAAGAGAAAATCTCTGTTTATAAGAATTACTGTTCCCGAGGCTCGAATGCCTTCATAGAAAGAATCATTCTGTATCGTTCGGAAGGGTCGATCATCTCAAGTTCTGTAGCCGTAGGGCCATCGAAGTATGGCTTGTAAGGAATGTCGATGTTCTTTATAGCTTTAGCTACTTCTCTCCTTCTCTGAGATTCAATATCATAGTGTGTCATAAAATGCCTCGCCATTAACCCTTTATAAACCTTTTTAGAATGTTATTCGCCGCAGCCAGATCTCGTTGATTGCTTGCACGAAGTACAATAGATTGAGCAGTTCCCTGTTCTCTTTGCAGGTCCTCCACAATGTGGACAGGTAAGACCTTCATTACCAAATGCTTCGATAGATGTCTGCTTTTCCTCTTCAAGTGCAGGCTCAAGCGGTTTGATTTCCAGATCTATCTTACCAGTACTCTGGCCAAAGGTTGCTAACATAAACTGAGAGACATAGTCAACAATCGACGAGGCCGTCCTGATAGGAGTTACATCAGCATCAAGCTGTCCTCCACCCGTATTCTTTACAAACCCTGAAGGCTCGAACTTCTGATGCCTGAACTTTCCAAAGAGATCGCTGACAGAAACCCCATATTGAAGGTTTAATGAGATCGAGGTTGCCCATGCATCCATTAATCCTCGAATGGTTGATCCTTGCTTGTGCATGCTTACGAAAATCTCACCAGGCTTTCCATCGTCATATAATCCTACAGTCAAATATCCTTCATGACCTGCAATCTCGAATTTATGAGTGATCGATTTTCTTGTCTGAGGCATCTTCTTTCTCTGGACAACAATCACTGACTTGACTTTCTGCTTCACCATCTCTCCATCAGTCTTCTGCGTGTTGAGAGGCTGGCTGCGCTTGCTGTTCTCTCGGTAGATTGCCACAGCCTTCAATCCTTGCTCCCAGGAGAAGATATACGCCTCTGCAATCTCATCAACGGTTGAGTTCTCAGGCATGTTAATGGTCTTGCTAATGGCGCCAGAAATGAATGGTTGGCTTACTCCCATCATCTTGATATGTCCAAAATGATGAATTGATCGCTTCCCTTGTGCTGGCTTGAATGCACAGTCAAAGATAGGAAGATGTTCATCTAAAAGCTCAGGAGCTCCCTCGATCATGTCGGTCTTGTCAATGTACTCTATGATCTTTTCAATCTGCTGAGAAGTATATCCAAGATTCTGCAACGCAAGCGCGACACTCTTGTTCACGATCTTAAGCATTCCTCCTCCTGCAAGTACCTTATACTTCACTAATGCAATGTCGGGCTCTATACCAGTAGTATCGCAATCCATCATGAATGCAATAGTTCCTGTAGGAGCTAATACAGTCACTTGAGCATTTCGATAGCCATGCTGCTCTCCGAGTTCAAGAGCTTCAGTCCAACAATCCCATGCCTCATTGACTAAATATCGCAAAGGTGCAGGTGTTTTCTCGACATCAATCTTCTTGACAGCTTCTCGATGCATTTTGATAACATTAATCATAGACTCTTTATTCTCTTGATAGCGAGGGAATGCCCCTACAAGCCCTGCAAGCTGTGCTGAGGCCTTGTATGCCTCTCCACACATGATTGCAGTGATTGCCGCCGCTACGGCCCTGCCTTCATCAGAATCATAGGGCAAGCCAACGCTCATAAGCAATGCACCAAGGTTTGCATATCCTAATCCAAGTGTCCTGAAATCATGCGATCGGCGTGCAATTTTCTGAGTAGGGTAACTTGCTCCATCAACAAGGATATCCATCGAAATAATGAATTTTCTGACAACCTGCTTGAATCTCTCTGCATCAAACAATCCCTCATCCGTTCTGAACTTCATAAGGTTGATAGAAGCAAGATTGCAAGCAGTATCATCGAGGAACATATATTCAGAACAGGGATTAGATGCATTGATTCTACCACTAGCTTTGCACGTGTGCCATGTGTTGATGACTGTGTCAAACTGCATTCCAGGATCTCCACATAACCATGTTCCCTCGGCAATCTTTCTAAGCATTTCACGTGCTTTAAGTGTCTCACAAGCTTGCTTGGTAATGACGAATCGTGTCTGCCACTCTCCATTAGCTTTTACAGCTTTCATGAACTCATCGGAAGCCCTGACTGACATGTTTGAATTCTGGAAGAAGACGCTAGTGTATGCCTCTCCATTCATTCCTCCTGAATAGCCTGCCTCAATCAAAGCCCAGGCTTTTTTCTCTTCCTTCTGCTTTGCCTCAATGAATTCCATAATATCAGGATGATCTACATTTAATATTTCCATTTTAGCAGCTCTTCGTGTCTTGCCTCCCGACTTAATGACGCCTGCATACGCATCATAGCCTTTCATGAATGCAACAGGACCTGATGAGGGACCGCCTCCCGTTAACTTTTCCTTAGAGCTACGAAGGGTAGATCTGTTTGTTCCTGTTCCCGATCCTCCCTTGAAGAGCATTGCTTCAGCAACCTGGACCTCAAGGATTGATTCCATATTGTCTTCCATACCTTGGATGAAGCAGGCAGAGCATTGAGGCCGGTCATCGGCTCGTTGTGTAGGGATGATGCTGTCACTAGCGCTGTCCCACTTATAATGCGCAACACCTCCAGCATTAGGGTCATACTCTTGATTGACCCCAGCATTAAACCATACAGGGGAATTAAAGACACATAACTGGTTGAGGCATATGGCTGCGACCTCATCACGTAAGGTAGCGCTCTGAGCTTCATCGAAATATCCTTGTTTGATTGCCTGCCGTGCAATAAACCGGGCAACTCGCCCAACAAGCTGCTCAACACTTCCTTCCCTCTCCCCCTTTGTCTGATTGCCCCAGAAATATTTGCTTGCGACAACCTTGATTGCCAAAGGCGACCAGAATTCAGGTCTTCTTACATTTGGCTGGACGAAAATAAGCTTTCCGCGGTCATCAGTAACCTTTACCTCTTCAGAAATCCATCGGATGGGATTGCCATAGATATCAAATTCAAATGGACTTTTTCCAGGAGCGCTGAAGAAATGATCGATGAGCGGAGAGCTTCCCGCAGCAGAAAGTCGTGTTCCCATGGTCCTCTCACCATCATCATATTTCTTGAACTTTGTATCCATTAGCTCTTGAGCTCCTTAATTTCTTTATTAAAATCAGCAACATCTCTAAAATCTTTGTAAACAGAAGCAAATCGGATGTAGGCAACTTTGTCAATCTTCTTCAACTCTCGAGAGACAAGCTCTCCTATGAGGTTGGCATTCACTTCTTTGCCTTTTCTCCGTAGTTTTTCCTCTATAGTGTGTATCATGATGTCAATTGTTTCAGCACTTACAGGACGCTTTTCACATGCCCTGAGGATTCCTTTCCGCACCTTTTCACTATCGAAATCCTCGCGCCTCCCATCTTTCTTTATTACTCTCAGCTCAACCTTCTCGATTCCTTCATGAGTGTTGAAACGCTGGTGGCATTTCAGGCATTCACGCCTCCTTTTTATCATGCCCTCTGCATCACGCTTGTCTATCACCTTGGTTTCTTGGTTTTGGCAGTAGGGGCATAACATTGTGCACCCCAATATCTTGTGTTTTTTTGCAATCTCAGCACAAGTTATTGTGTTTTATAAGATCTTGGAGTCACATTCATATTTAAAGGTTTCTACGAATTTTTTTCTTCCGTCGATAAAAAAGAAAATAGAAATCGTTATGTTTCTGGAGTGATAAAATTGTTTATTCACAACTCTTATAAACACTCGTTGCTTTATTTCTCTATGGTCCTTAGTGAACTCGCATCACAATTGAATATTCCTCTCTGGACAGTCATTGTTGTGCTTATCTGGGTCCTTGCATGGAAAGGATTTGCTCTGTGGAAAGCAGGACGAAGGAATCAGCCAGTATGGTTTGTCGCTCTTCTGGTGGTTAATACATTAGGATTGCTTGAAATTCTCTATATCTTCCTCTTCTCGGAAATAAAACTGGATGATAAGAAGCAGAGAAGGAAAAATGCATACAAAATTTAAGCGACATCAGAAGGTAAAGATCCTCCACGAACCTGATCCTGAATATATAGAGTATTATTCCGATACAGAAATTCCTATAAAGAAAGGCATGATTGGAAAGATCAATATTCTTTTACCCAATGGAAGATATCATGTGGAGATAGACAAAGATGGCGAAGTTATCGCCTATGCTCCTTTCAACGAAGAAGATCTAGAGGCTATCGATTAATTCTTATTATACTGGGATATGTAATATTTGTACATTGCACCCATGTTCTCAGGAATTGTTTTTGTAATCTTATATTCGGAAAAGTGATCAGCATTAAGCTTTATATCTTGCTTATCTATCTTTATCAAGAAACCCGTTGAAATATCTTGTCTTTCCTTTTCAGTCTTAAATTTACCTACATATTGGCCTAAGAAGGTTCTTTTCTCAGGATCTATCTTCAATCCAAGCTCATTCAAAGCAATTCTCTTAAGAGTGTCTTCTATCTCCTCTCCTTTGTACATCCTCAATCCTGGAAGAGCCCATTGATTCTCATAGGGAGGTATTTTCCTCTTTACTATGATAAATCCTTCACTTCCATATTCAATAAGCAAGTCAAATGTAGGAATCACTGCCCATTCTAAAATCTGCTCAAATATCCCTCGTGGTGCGAACTTAATCTCACCCATAGTTAAGCACTCGCAGAAGCGTTCACTTGTGCGTCAATATCGACGTCGGAATCATGCTTTTCCTTGGCAATGAAAGACCACCACGGCTTATGGACTGATATAATGGTGCCTGTCTCTGCATCCACGTCAGCTGCAACAACCATTTTTTTATTGAATATCAAGAATACTCGTGAATCTTTTTCCGTCCGCACTTCATAGGCGATCCTCGTTTTATTACCATTACCAACTTCTTTTAATTCGATAGTGCAGTTGTCGTTCTCGCACTTTGTCCGCAATCTTTTCAATGCGGTTGCAGACGCTCGATCAGGCATGATTTTCACGTCGGCCTTTCTTCCATTGGATAGATAGACGCGTAAGATAGATCCAAGAGTGCCATTGCCAATATCTTCAGTTGTCAGGTTCAAGCCAGTCTTAGCGTTTATTCGACCGGCAATGATTGCCTTTTGTTCGGGAGTCAGATCGCTAATCGTAATGTTTTTCCCTTCAACACGGATTCTTTTTTCCCTCTCCTTTTCTTTAATTGCTGCCTGTATCCTCTGCTGTCCCTCAAATCTCTGCTCTATTCTTTCTCGTGCACGCACTTCAGCATTTGTCGTTGTATTTACAGTTCCTTCATCAGTCGTTCGTGCTGTAAGGGTCATTTCAATAGCATAAACACCAGAGATAAAACTAATGGCGACAATGACGAGCAAACAGAATGCAATCTTTTTCATTATTTCTAGAACCAAATAATCTATTTAAATTTATTTATTAAGCTTTTTTCGTAGCTTGCGAACTCTTCGTGATCTTCGTACAGTCTTTCTCATACCTTTCCATAGAAAAATCATATTTAAATCTATCTTTTATCATAGGGTGTTTTAATGGCTTTTACAAATTTCCATTTTTTAGTCCATCCATGAGTCTTATACCGAAGAAAGAAATGCCCCCCAATACCCAACACTATCCAAAAGAGAACCCACCATCCAACTGCTTTAGAACCTTCCCAAAAAAACACACTAAGCGTTAGTATAATAAGTACTGGATATTTTACTAAACGAAACCAGAGAGGTTGCCCATGTATTATGACATACTTTTCCTTAAGAAGTGTGTTTTTATCCATAATAGAGTCGTTGGAGGAACAGAATGAACCATAAGCTCCCGAGAACTATATCAATAGCAAAGGAAAGATAGAAAGAAAGGGTAAGGTAGCAGACAGCAAGCACATACATGCCAAGCGCCGTTATAAGTGATGTCTGCAGAGTTACCGATCCCTTTTTCTTCCGGAAACCGTCATAAATCTGAGGAATAAGTGCATAGCCAAACAAAACTGTGCATGCAAAGATGACCATATCCTGCCAGATCATGGCATCTCCTTTAAAATCTTTATAACATAGTTGATGTCCTTTTTTGTGATGTCCTCATTCAAGGTAAATCGTAGAGCGCTCTTAATCTCCGTATCATTGATTCCCAGTGCTTGTAACGCACGTTTGTCCTCGGTCTTCGTGTCGCAGGCGCTTCCGGTTGAGCACATGATTCCTTTTTGTGAAAGGTAGAGAACAGCTTTCGCAGCATCCAGAGGAATAGAAACATGCACATTATTGTAGATTCTCTTCTCTTTAGAGCCATTAATGAATCCTCCAAGGGGTTCTAATTGTTCCATGAAATAATCTCTCAGATTCTTTATCTTTCGCGTATCAACTTTTTTCATCAGTTTTAATGCTGCAGCAAATCCTACAATGCCAGGGACATTCTCAGTTCCTGAGCGCAATCCTCGTTCCTGCCCTCCCCCATACATTAAGGGAGTAAGTGAAACTCCCTCCCTCACATATAACAATCCGATTCCTTTTGGACCCCCAATCTTATGTGCAGATGCCGACAGCATGTCAATACCCATCGTTTTTACCTGTAAAGGTGCTTTGCCGAAACTTTGTACGGCATCAGTATGGAAGAGAGCTCCTTTTTTCTTGCAAAGCATGCCTATTTCTCGTAGGTCCTGCATTACCCCGAGCTCATTATGGGTATGGATGATTGAAACAAGCATTCCTTTATGCAGAGACTGTTCAAGTTTCTTCATATCGATCAATCCTTCATGATTCACAGGAATTTGAACTGCATTGAGAATGCGCGCAGGCTCGTACACCGAGGCATGCTCGATAGCACTAATAATCGTTTTCTTCTTTAAGCCAAGAATGGCAAGGTTATTTGATTCCGTAGCTCCAGATGTAAATATGATTTCCCAAGGCTTTGCACCAATCTCCTGCGCAATACTTTTTCGTGCTTCTTCGACTGCTGATCGTGCTCGCTCACCCATACTATGAGGGGAGCTTGGATTTCCATAGTCATGGAGAAAGTACCTCTCCATTACCTTCACCACTTCATTTTTTACTGAGGTAGATGCTGCAGTATCAAGATAGATGGTCTTCATTGCTAAAAGAACAGATACTGTTTTATATACCTTTCACAGTCCTTTTTCATGGATGTCGATGCATTCAAGAAAACAGTCTACTCGTTTTATGAGAAGAACAAAAGGGATTTGCCCTGGAGAAAAGACCTATCACCATATAGTATTCTCGTCTCTGAAATCATGCTACAACAAACCCAGGTTTCTAGGGTCATTAAGAAGTACCACGAATTTATGAAGCGCTTCCCAGATTTTCAATCGCTTGCATCTGCTTCAGCCTCGGAAGTGATCAAGGAATGGTCTGGTCTCGGATATAATAGGCGAGCTCTTGCACTCAAAACGATAGCCGAGCAGGTAATAAAGGATCATCATGGAAAATTACCATCATCTCCCGAGGTCCTTGAAACGTTTCCAGGTATCGGTAAGGCAACTGCAGCCTCAATTGTCGCATTCGCATTTAACCTTCCCGTAGTTTTCATAGAGACAAATGTAAGAAGTGTATTCATTCATCATTTCTTTAAGGGCCAGCAGGAAGTTTCTGACAAAGATATTCTTCCTCTAGTAAAAGTGACCTTAGATGAGCAAAACCCGCGTGAGTGGTACTATGCCCTCATGGATCTTGGCAGTGTCTTGAAGAAGGAGTATAATGCAAGCAGACAAAGTACACATTATACGAAGCAATCACCATTTCTAACATCAAATAGAAGAATTAGGGGAATGATTATCAAGCAGCTTGTCAAAGGCCCCAACGAAGAGGAAAAATTGAAAGATATATTGAATATAGATGATGATGTGCTGCAGACTAACCTAAAGCAACTTGAAAAAGAGGGATTCATTATCAAGAAAGGGAAGAGTATACGATTAAGATAAGATTTATTAGTGATGTAATTGTTGATACTGCATGTCCGAGTATAAATTTGTCTATGAGACATCCATCTACCATAAGCTGAAGGTCTGGACTATTTTTCTCCTTATCATAGGGGTTTTGTTGACCATCTCATTCTTTTATTTTAAGAATCTTATAGCTCACCCAGGGGTTTTCACATCTCCCTTCTCCTCACTCACCAAATTCTTCAACAGTCAGCTTGAGAGCTTCACATTTTTCAAGCTCATCTATCTTTCATTCCTGAGCGAGCTTTTCTTCTCCCCCATACCGACAGAAATACTATTTCCCATATCGCTCAAGGCAGGCTTCCCATTTTTTCTTACGTTCTCAGTCCTTATAGTCATGGTCGTATTTACCAACTTTGTAAATTATACTATTGGGGAGAAACTGAGTTCGGTTATTATGCAGCTGATCTCGAAGAAAAAGGTCTATGAAATAAGGCGATGGGTGGGCAAGTATGGATTCTATGCTATCTTGCTTGCGAACATGACTCCTGTTTTACCCTCTCCAGCCCTCTCATTTGCCGTAGGACTTACCAAGTACAATCGTACAAGGCTTTTCACAGCACTCCTTCTTGGAAGCGGCATCAAATATCTTGCTATTGGAGGAACGTATTTGTTCTTCAAGTAAATAATCAAAACCTTTTTATAACACAAGAACCTCCCCTGAACATGATAGAGGTTCTTTATGACAAATCTGCCCCCTTGGAAAAAACATTCAATGCCCATCGTCTTCTTGGCTCGAAAGTCCTTTCACCCGAAGGTCTGGTTGTAGGAAGAGTGAAGGAGATTCGTATCAGCCCCGATGATATGGATGTTGAAGGGATCATCGTGAGCCGAGGATGGTTCAAGAATACTATCTACATTGGAAAAAATTATTTCAAGAAGCTTTCACAGGAATCTCTTATCCTCTCAATAGAACCAACAATCCTTATTGAAGGAAGGGAAGTCATTAATTTTGAAGGAAAGAGGCTAGGGAAAATTACGCGTATAGAAAGAGCAGACACCACAAATGCAATACGACAGATTGTTATCAAGCGCATGTTCCATCAAGAGGTAGTTATCCCGGGGAAATTCATCCAGGGTATAGGAAAGTCAGTCATTCTAAAAGAGTCCTATGATAAACCTGAAGCAGTTCAACGAACTTAACGCGATAACATCTGATGACGTCCTTGGCAAAGAAGTCATAGATATGAATGGGGAATTTCTTGGAGTCGTTGAAACGCTGTTCATTCATCCCCAGAACATCGAGGTCATAGGCATCCAGATTGACAAAGGATTCTTGAGAAGAGGATTGCTGATTGGCAAAGATCATATCGAAAAGGTGACTCCTCATGCCGTATTCCTTAAGATAAAACCAGCAGTTAGTGTCAAAGGAATGAAGGTATTTGACAGCGACGGCAAGGATATAGGGACGGTCATGGGGCTCTCGGTGAAGCAGGGAACGAATGAAATCGACAATCTTGCAGTTTCTTCTCCATTCTTTAAGAAAAAAGTAAACATTGCAGGAGATCTCATAAAATTCATCGGCTACAATGTCTTTCTCACCGACAAGCGGGAAAATCTTAAATTGCCAGATTAGATGTAATGTATTTTACACTACATATTAATTTTTAAACTAGACAGCCAATTAAACATCATGACTGCTTTGATGTCAAGACCTTCGGAAGAAGTATCGACTGATAACCTAGATTCCTCTGCTCTTTTAGATTTAGTAAGAAAAAGAGAATCGGGATTGAGAAGTAAACTACAATCTCAGAAGGATGAACTTGATAAAGGTCAAGAAGATACATTTAAATTCCTGCAATATAGCTACAATTTAATAGCTAAAATAGATAGCACACCTTTCATTTCATACGACAAAAAGGTAGCAGAGAATCCTTATCATTGGTTTTTGACGTTTCCCCCACAATTTAAAGAAGGAGAAATGAGTTACTCGGAAGGACAGTTTAAGCAGTTTTCAGCTGCGGTGGAAAAGGGCAATGAAACAATGGACACATTAATTAAGATATATAATGAAAGTGAGAAACGTGTCATATTAAAAGCCCTTTTGCCAAACGGCCAAGGGTATCATTCTTCAATAGGCAACAGAGACAAGGGCTTTGAAACGGGAGGAAATCCTGTCAAGGTATGGTGGAGAACATTTGCATTACCTAATTTATTAGATAAGCCGTTGCTTGCCAAAGCTCTTGAATTTGACCATGCCGTAGACAGCGAGCATCGAGGACATCTCCAAGGAAAGAAGTATGGCTTTAGGATAGTTAATACTTCTGAGAACGAACTTAAACCCCTTTTCTTATGGAGACAATACTATGCAGGTAGTCATTGCCCAACATTTGAGAAGATGGATCATCTCTTGCTTGAACAAATGGGTGTTGACCCGAAGTCACAAGATCGATTGAAGTATAATTTGTGGGCAGACAGACATGATACGCGAGATGTATAAAACAAACTCTACTTTTTATCGCAACCTGAAAGAACTCGAAGTTGATCAAGAGTCTTGAAACCATACACAACGCTGTTGTTGATATACCATGCAGGAACACTCCTGATATTCTTACACTGATTCATATCAGTACAATCAATGAATGAAATCTCTCCAAATGCGTTCCCAAACACCCTCTCCTGCTTCTCGCAGTCTGCACACGTAGCAGAAGTATAGAATTCACTTCCCTTGTTTTTTAAACATTGAGCAAGCTTAAGACTCTCGTCTTCTCCGCTTAAGTATCCAGTAACCTTGGAGAACCAATCAGTGAATAAATAGAGTCCGGCAACAAGGATGACAAGAACAGCAAAGGTTACATAGAGTCTTCTTCGTGCATCCATCTCCAATCGTAGGAAGTGATACTTTTAAGGATTTCTAAACACAATCTTTATAAAACGGACTTAGTATAGTAATGTATGATTCCCGTGCTTTGGATTGGATTGGTTGTTGCTGGCCTTATTGTCCTCTTGATATTCATGTTTGTAATGTACTATAACAGATTTGTTGTCTTAGACAATAGGATCGACAATAGTCTAGCACAGATAGATGTTCAGCTTAAAAAACGAGCAGATCTAGTTCCTAATCTTCTTGAGACGGTGAAGGGATACATGAAACATGAGAAATCCATCATCAAATCGGTGACCGATGCTCGACAGGCCATGATGTCAGCATCAAACCTTCCAGATCGGGCCAAAGCAGGTGCAGATCTTCAGACTGCCTTGCGTTCAGTCTTTGCAATCTCGGAAAATTATCCTCAGTTGAAGGCAAATGAAGGCTTCGTCCAGCTTCAGCAGGATCTTTCAGCTATTGAGGACAAAATCGCATACGCACGACAGTTCTACAATGATGCGATTGTCACATACAATAACTCCGTCGAGACATTCCCTGGAGTCATGTTTGCGAACCTCTGGCACAAGAAGCCTAAACCACAACTCACCATCAAGGAAGAAGAAAAGGCAGTTCCTAAAGTTCAATTCTAAGGTCTCATTATATCTTCTGAGGGAAAGCTCTCTTGTAAATCAACGCAAATACAACACCAAAGACAAATCCTCCTACATGGGCCCAGAAGGCAATGCCACTACTTGCTCCAAATAATCCTGCTGTCCCGCTGAAAAGCTGGAGTATAAACCAGAGACCGAGCATGACGAATGCTGAAACTCTGCCGACGCCTCCACCTCCCGTTATATACACGCCAGCATTGGGGAAGAAGACAATGTATGCCCCGAGCACTCCACTGATGGCTCCGCTCGCTCCTACTGAAGGAATGACTGATCCGATATTCAGAAGAAAATGGGAAAGTGTTGCAGCTACTCCTGCAAGAAGATAAAAAACAAGATAGGTGAAATGCCCCAGTCTGTCTTCAACGTTATCTCCGAAAATATAGAGAAACCACATATTTCCAAGAAGGTGCGCCCATCCTCCATGCAGGAACATGCTGGTAAAGATAGTAGTGATGCTAAAATATGCAGGTGTAAATCCATAGGTTGCTATGATTCCATCAAGGTTCTGCAGGGAGATAACGAAAATAATAACGTTAAGAGCGATCAGTACCCAGTTAACTATGTTCACCCCTACACTAGATTATCATCACGAAGAGGAAAGAATTGCGCTCGTTTGGAGACCATAGAAGTATACTTAGGAGGCTACAACAATATTTAACTCTTTTGAAGCAAGGAATTCGTTAAGGCACTCTTCACAGCAGCACCCTGCCAGCTTTCTATCACATGCAGAGCACAGTGATGTGAATTTATTGCAGGTCTTATTTCTGCAATCCTTGTATAAGTCACACTTGATTCCACACCCTTCGCATAAAGAAAGTGAAGATTCATCTCCTGCACTCATGAGCCTCTTGTCAAAGACAAAGCATTTCCCTTCCCAGGCGGTGTTAGGAAGCTGCTGCACAAAGTTCAAGATTCCACCATCAAGTTGTACAACATTCTTAAATCCCTGCTGGATGAGGTATGCAGATGCTTTCTCGCATCGTATCCCTCCCGTGCAATACATGGCAATTTTCTTGTCTTTTTTATCCTTTAAAGATTCGGCAAATGCGGGAAAGTCTCTAAAATTAGAAGTGGAAGCGGTAATAGCATTCTTGAATTTCCCCACACGTGATTCATATTCATTTCTTGCGTCGACAATCAAAACATCCTTATCATTATAAAGATCAAGAAACTCTTGAGGAGAGATATGCTTTCCCGTCTTTGTCAGGTCTACTTCTTGCTCAAACCGGACAATCTCTTTCTTCACTTTGACAACCATCCGGTTGAACGGATGTAACTCTCCTTGTTCCTCTTTAAATTGAATGCCTGAAAAAAGAGGGTTTTTTATCATACATTCTCTATAGGTCTCAATCTGCTCCTTACTTCCCGAGACCGAACCATTGATACCCTCTTCAGCAACCAGTATTCTTCCCAGCAGGCCCAGCTGCTTGCAATACTCTTTGTGCTTTACAGCAAATTCTTGAGGGCTGTCTATCTTTACGTACTTGTAAAACAATACTATCTGCACCATCTCATAATGTGAAAAAAAGCTCTTATAAACCTTTAGAAATCACAAGCCTTAAAAACCGCATCTACACGTCAATATCATGGAAAACCAGCATGCAAGCAGGAAAGGAGTAGCTATTTTTATGTTTGGAACTATGCGTGTTCCCAAGCCAGGAATGTTGTTTTTCAAGCAGCCGACCGAACATGTACTTGCTACTCATCATAAAGACCTCGATATGATGACTCCCCTATTAGAACACTCCGATATTACAGAACCATATATTGCGACAGTTGCCAGAGGTCTAGAAGAAGAGGTTAAAGGTGACTCCACATACTATCTTTTGAATACTGGTCGTATGACTGAGAGAGGAAGCGGCCGTAAGATATACAAACCTTATTCAGATCGATCGTTCCCAGGCGTCGGAGGAGCTGAAGGAGTCCATAGCTTTCTTGTAGAAGCAACACATCCTGAAAACGTCATCGTGGATGAGGAAGAAGCATCGGCGTATATCTGGATTCCAGTACCTCATTTACAGGGAGGCCACCCGATTCATTTTAAGGGTAGGGTCTATGAATGCTATGATCATGCATTCCAGTCATTTAAACGGGCAAGCGACATCTACCACAATTGGAAGCAACGATCAAGCCAACCTAACCTTCACCCCGATCTCATAAAACTGCCTATTGAGAGAACACAGGAACTTAATCATAAGGGGGAATTTCTTGATAAAATCAGAGCTCAGCGTTCAGCCCGATATTCAGCGTGAAACTGGTCAAGATACTTCTCCATAAACTGATGCCTTTCCAGAGCCATTTTCTTTCCAGTCTCAGTATTCATCCTATCTTTTAACAACAAAAGTTTCTCATAAAAGTGATTGATACCAGTCCCTTTAGATGCCTTGTACTGTTCAAATGATGTGTGAGATGTAGGAACAATCTCAGGATTGTGAATTTCTCTGCCTTTATACCCTCCATAGGCAAAGCATCGGGCAATGCCAATAGCTCCTAAAGCATCTAGCCTGTCACCATCTTGGACAACCTGTCCCTCCAAAGAACTCATCGGAGTGGCAACGCCAGCTCCCTTGAATGATATCTCTTTAATAATCGCAGTTACTCGATCTATAGTGCTTTCATCAACCCTACAGGTACTCAACCATTCTCGTGCAAGCCGTGGAGCAACGGATTCATCACCCATAGTAAACTTCCAGTCGGCAATGTCGTGCAACAACGCCCCGAGCTCAACGATAAACAAATCAGCCTTCTCTTCTTTCCCAATCTTTACCGCCATGGCGTAGACCCTCTGGATGTGTTGCCAGTCATGGCCGCTTCCTTCCCCTTCGAGGGTTTTCCTGACATACACCTTAGTCATCGAGATAACATCCTCTTTAATCATAGTTCTTAAACACTAACTTTCATTAAAAGCATTGTGGCGTTCACCTGGCAAGTTCGTTTAACTGTAATTCCTCAAAAATGGCGGCATTATTACCGAAAGCTTAAAATACTTCTTTCACGGCCTAGAATTGCTTCTAGCGAGTGTGGTGATTGTGTGTGGTTCGCTTAAACTAACAGTTCAACAAAAATGGTGATACGGAATCAGGAAACAAAAAAAGTTGTATGCTCTCTTATTCTGGATACGCAGTACGAAAATGATATACGAGTTCTTTTAGGAAAGGTCAAAGACAGTCATCGAGATCATGGGCTGAGTGTTATTCCCGTAGGGTGCGGCCATGTCGATTATCTACCCTGGAAACAAAGGGACGAAACCCCGTGGGAGGCTCTCCATGGTGAGCTTCATGAAGAGGCTTCAGGTTCATGGGGACTGAGAGCATATAGCAAGAATGTCTATGAAAAAGCAAAAAGCTTGCTTGAGGAGAAATTCGGCACTGATGAGAATCTCTCTATTTTTGAAAAAGCAGTAGATAAAGGATGGTGCAGTAATCATCATATTCGTCATGCTGTTCAAAACAAGGCCAAGTACTATGAGATAGTAAGGGATGGGCGAATGGGAGAGATAAGCATGCAGTTAAAGGAAGAAGTAGTAACTCCATGGATCACCTTTCCCTATAAGGATGGTGAGGCTTATGTATATCTCACCGAGTTGATTTCAATACCACATAAACCTTCAAGAATACAGGCAAGTGATACTGAATATGAATACACGCGATGGGTGTCTCAACATAGGCTAGAAAAAAACCCTGCGTTTTTAAGAAAGAACAAGTATGAAAGCGCAGAGATTCCGGAGAGTGTAAGGGCCCTGTCTCTTAGTGGAATACGAGGATATCAAGATATAATCTCTCTTAAGAGAAAGTATGGATTTTCACTCCCCACGATACCCGTATCAAAAGGATACAGCTGGGGCAGTCAAGTAGAAAAAGCACCTCGTTTCTTACAACCCGATGATTCTCTACAATTTACATACAGTGCTGCATCATAGTTTAAATACATCTTCTTCCTTTTTCTTCTATGCCTCAAAAATTATCATTCGAAGACGAGATTGCGAAAAACAAGATAAAATCAACGATCCTCATAGGTGTTGTCATCATTGTTTTCGTTCTTCTAGGATATATCATTGCAAGCATCCTTGACCCTTCATTCTTTTTTGGAATTATGATCATCTCCATCATCATCTCTTTGAGTTATACACTTATCAGCTATTACAACTCAGACAAGATCGCCCTGGCAAGTGTCAATGCAAAGCCAGCATCACCTCATGAACACAAAGCTCTTCTGAATGTAGTTGAAAACATGGCTCTCGCTTCTGGTTTGCCGATGCCCAAGGTCTATGTCATGGAATCCGAGCAGATCAATGCTTTTGCCTCAGGCAGGGATCCGCACCATGCAGTCATTTGTGTCACCTCTGGAGCTTTAAGAAAGCTCACCAAGCAAGAGCTTGAAGGAGTTATTGCTCACGAGATGTCTCATATCGCCAACTTCGATATTCGATTTATGACGCTTGCAGCAGTTCTCATAGGGATGATCTCTATCCTTGCAGAAATATTTCTTAGGAGTCTCTGGATGGCGGGAGATAAGGAAGATAGAAAAGGAGGGATTCTTATTATTGTAGGAATTATTTTTGCTATCCTCGCCCCTCTCCTTTCAAGACTTGTAGCCCTTACCATCTCAAGGAAGAGAGAATATACTGCAGATGCAACGGGAGTGAAGTTCACCCGTTATCCTCCGGGACTGGCAAATGCTTTAAAGAAGATAAAGCAGGAACATATTAATCCAAATGATGTAAAAAGATATCCGAAAGCAGTCGCTCCTCTTTTCATCTCGGATCCTTTCAAGAAAAGAATTCAGACACTGATGTCAACTCATCCCGATATTAATGATAGGATTTCCAGGCTCGAGCGAATGTAAAATTTATAAATCTGATAGTTATTACTAGAATATGAAGTTTTCCGAGCAATGTTATGCAGTATTAAAGAAAGTGCCAAAGGGTAAAGTGACGACGTATAAAGAGATAGCACACACGTTGAACACAAAAGCATACCGCGCAGTTGGTAACGCGATGAATAAGAATCCTTATGCTCCTGAGGTGCCCTGCCACCGAGTCGTCAATGCAGATGGAAGGCTAGGAGGGTTTGCATACGGCAAGGAAAGAAAAATAAAACTTCTGAAAGAAGAAGGAATAAAGATTGAAAAGGGAACTGTTGATCTGAAGACGTATCTTCATCAGTTCTAATAATAGTTCGCATAGATTGAAATACAATGCTATCCTCTTCTTTCTATGATGCTTCAGGAAGAATTCTTCAATAGAAGTACCATCCAGGTGGCGAAAGACATGCTGGGATGTTACATTGTATCAGAGTCCAAGGAAGGAAGGACGGTGGGAAAGATAGTGGAAACGGAAGCGTATCTCTCAGATGATCCGGGCTCGCACACCTTCAAGGGAAAAACAAAAAGGAATGAAGTGATGTTCGGACCTCCAGGAAGAGCTTATGTCTATTTCATTTATGGAGCACATCATTGCATCAATATAGTTACTCAAAAAGCAGGGATGGGTGAGGCAGTGTTGATTCGTGCACTCGAACCGATCTCAGGGATCGACATCATGAAAAAGAGGAGAGGAAAAGAGGATATTTATGAGTTGTGCAGTGGCCCTGGCAAGCTTGTCGTCGCTCTCGGTATAGATAAAACATTTAACGGCCTTGAGTTGAATAAGCGGATAAAAATGCTTGAGCAACAGGAAAAGCCGACTATTGTTGCAACAACCCGTGTTGGCCTTTCAAATGGAAAAGACCTTCCCTATCGCTTCTACATCCGAGATAACCCATTTATCTCAAGAAAATAATAAGGCTTAAATATTGTCTTTCGTTACAGTAGTATGCCTAAAAAGGTCATCAAAAAATCCTCTGAAAAGAAACTTCAGGGTATTGAAGGATGGATTATTGTCTACTTGATAATGATTGTATTCTGGGCAGTCGGAGTAATTTACTTTTTTATTGCAGTTCCTTTGATAAATGATTTGGTTGCTTCCGATGATTACGGTCTTGCAGGAGTATTACATACCGGTATGGTTGCATGGTTCTTCGTGTTTCTCATTACTATGTACTTCACCTTCAAGAAAAGAAAGGCAGCGATTCAGTGGAACATAGGGTTAATAGTTTTCTATGCCATAATTGTCTTTCTGATGAACTCAGTTTATTCTTCTCTCATCCAGCAGTCCGGAGTAAGTAATCCTATTACAGCTTACGTACTTCCCCTCGCTTGGCTGTGGTACTGGAATTCTTCTATAAGAGTAAAGAACACATTTGTTAATTAATATAACTGGGAATGCCGGGATTCGCACCCGGGTCGGACGCACCCCATGCGCCAATCATAACTAAGCTAGACCACATCCCCTGAATTATTTTAAAATTGGAAATGTTTAAATAACCTCTCTAGGAGATAAGAGCATGGAACCTACGCCAAACATTCCTATTATAAGACATCATAGCGACTTGCTGAGCAAGGATGCTATGCGAGTTGCCCAAGGTTATTCCGTTGACCTTGGTGAAATGCCTGCATTAATTTATTTAGGAAACTCAGTAGGAAACACAGATCTAAAAGATTTCGCCAGAGCCAAAGGAATGAGGATAGCGACCAGCTCAATGGCAGCATGTGCGCTCGTGGAGTATGAACTCATAGAACGAGAGACATTTCAGATGCCCTATATAGTAAAAACATTGATAGAAATTGCAGGTGGAGACCGAAGCGCTCTTAAACCAGGTGTTAAAGAAGATGATATTGCCTATCAGCTGTTTGAAAGAGATAATACTCCCGCGGAAGAACTTAGAGAACAAGGAAAACAATTTGAGCAACTTGCTAACTATCTTGCTCACCTTCGGATTGAGAATTAGGGTAAATCTTTATACTAGAGTATGTAAAAAAGCAGTTATAAAATTATCTAGTTGCAGAGGATAGAACAAGAATCAGTATCAGCTAGATAGAAAACTTCAATAGGTCCACATCTTAGATTGTTTTCACCAAAGACGGGAAACGTCTGTGTACAGGAGATGAGATCGGATCCATCAAGATTACTTAATGTTGCATCAACAGTGAGGTTATCTCCTACATTGAGATTGTGAAGATTTACATGTCTGGTAATGGTAGAAGATAGATTCTCCGTAATTACAAAATGCCCTCCAATATGTTTTCCATTAAATTCTACAGTCGCTTCCTTCTCAAAAGAGCCATTCGTGAAGACAGGACGAGGTTTTATCTGAAGAAGAATTCCAGAGCTGGTTGCAACCGCAAGAGCAGTGCCAAGTAAGATGCCGATGATTGTAGTTATGGTTATTTTTTTAAGAATCATGTATGAATAAAGCCGTTTCTCTATAAATACCTTTCCAATAACTATTTCACCCGTTTGACTCTTTGCGCTTTCTGGATGTTTCTGCTTCGCGCTCTTTTTTGTGCAGGAGTAGGCTTTTCTCGTTCGGGAACATTTCTTTTATCCTTAGCTCTAAAAACATCTCCTTTCACATGAGTTGGTGTAGAAGAAAGGTTATCTAGAATTTTTCGTGTCGAAGGAGAATCCCCCTTTAGTTTGCCATTCTCCACATGGGCATCTTCCTTGCTGATGAGCCATGCCTGCGTATCCCAACTTCCGCTTCTCCGTTTCCCGGCAAGACGCTGTGAATGACCTTTTCTTCCAACATCTTGAATACGGAACATAGTGAACTCGCTTTTTGGTCTAACAACAACACGATAATAGTGACCTCTTCCTGTAGTACCTGGTTTTGCTCGCGTTCTTCCTTCAGGCTGAGCAAGAGCCCTTGCTCGAGGAGACATACGTCTCCATGTCTCCTGTGCCTTCCGTATATTACGTCGTGGAAAAAATAATTGTCGTAAAGAAGCCATGTAAGAAAGTAGTCGCTGAAATATAAATAATTTGTGTTGGCAGAAAGTAATTTATACATCCAGCTTCTTCATCGATGATGGAATATAATGTAAGAGTGATATCGAACGATTTTATTGCACCAAACATAAAGATGCTACGGATAGAGAAGCCTCTGGGATTGCAGTTTGTCCCAGGGCATGCAGCGATGCTCTCACTTGAATCGCATAGGAATGTTGTAAGTCCCTTCTCGATCACTTCCCATAATGCTGATCCATATCTGGAATTTATCATTAAGAGATATAGAGAGGGTATTACGGAGAAATTTCATGCTCTGCAACCAGGAGATAAGCTTGCAATCACTGCATTGTTTGGAGCCCATAGATATACGGGTGCAGGAGTATTTATTGCTGCAGGAACTGGTATAAACCCGTTCTTAGCTATGTTAAGAGAACTACATTCAACTAATAATCTAGATAATCATTCTCTTATCTATTCGGTAAAGAAGCATGAAGATATCATTCTTGAATCTGAATTAAAAGAAATGCTCGGAGACAAATGTATAATTACATTGACGCAAGAGGAAAAGCAAGGATATCATCACGGAAGAATTGATATATCGTTGTTAAAGGAAAAAATAAAAGATTTCAATGAGGAATTTTATGTCTGTGGTTCCCTTAAGTTTACGAAGGACATAAAGTCAATCCTCGCAGAAATAAAGCATAAGATATATAAAGCTCTTTGACCTCTGAAATTTATGAACGTAAAAGAGATGAGTGATTGGAATAATTCTATTAAGCATTATAATACATGTACCTTTGCCCTCGTGGCGATGTTGTCCAGGTAATTTCGTAACATTTCTCTGTTCCTGCATAACACCCTATGACACTAAATATCTATTCTCATGTTTTTGAACTCCCGATCACAAAAGTGGAAACACTCCTTCCCTCTGCTTTGCTTGAAGAGATGAAAGAGTTTATGGAACGAAATACCTTAGCAGTATCTCGGCAAGCGGGAAAAAAGAAAATTCACTGCTGTACACGTTGCTTAAAGGCTCATGCTTTGAAGACAGCGAAGGAAATGAACTTTTTGTACCTGGAAAAATTAATTGATAGAATCATCGAAGCAGAAGCAGGGCACAATGGCTATTATATGGATGAGGATGACCTGATTAAGATTTGAATCCTCTTTGCCGGTCGACGAATCGGGAGACAAATTCCTTATGTCTGTCACGATCAATGACCTTGATAAGTCTCCAGAGATTTCTTCCCTCAACAAGTTCAGCCTTTATCTTTCCAAGCGCCTTATTTCTTACAAATTCCGAGATGAATATGTCATTGCTGGCATATTCGGCAAAGTTCTTTGCTGCCGGAAGCGTGTTGCCCCATGAGCTGAATTTTACTTTCCCTTCAGAGCTTTCGGCAATAAGATCTCCCTTGTGGACTGAGATCCCAAATTCAATCTTCTGTGAGTGATATTTGTTATACTCAAGCAGCGTAGCTTCGATATCGCTGGCAGCGCTTAATGCTTGTATGACGATATCTTCCTTTATCAATGCAGGTGAAAATACCATGACTCGATATGCTCCGTCAAGGTAGATCTTTGCCCCTAATCCGCGTGCTCTCACAAGAGCTTTATCAACAGCTGCAAGAGCATCTGCTGTTCCAGAGAGATTAGCAATATTCTTTACCTTCAGACACACGACTGCAGAGTCAACCTTTTCAGTCTTAGGAACCATGATTGGCTGTCCCATAGGTCGTGTACTGACAGGTGGCGCGACATAGGTATTTCCAAGCCGTGGCCTTCGTACTCGTCTGATGATCGCGATGACAATGATTGCAACAAGGACAATAATTATGAATGCAATCCAGAAGTATGTGCTTCCAGGATCTAAGGCCTCTAAGTCTTGTACTGAGATCGCCCTGCCCGTGAGTGATGCAACTCCAAGACTTGTACTCTTCTGTCCATCCTGAACCTGAATGGAGTATTCTCCACGAGGTGCATATAATGAGTATCGTTTCGACTCCCCTACTTCTAGCGATATATCTCGTACTTCTTTTGTATCACCAATAGAAAGCTCAACAAGCTTGTGATAAGGTACGTTTCCTATATTGAGAATGCTTATGGTATTGTTATCGCGTATGAACAATGCCTCTTCGTGTTCCTCAACCGAAAAGCTCTTGGTAACAAGGAAATTTCCAAAGTTTGCTGATATCTTCCAATTTCCTGGAGTTGCATTAGATTCAAGCTTGTATGCTTGCGCATCCCCAGCTCGTGCAATGCCTCTAAATACACTCGTTCCCCGAGGATCAGAAAGTGCAATACCAATATCTCCTGTTGCAGGGGCGCCTGACTGATCATAGAGCAAGGCAGTGTAGGTCAATTCCTCTCCAGGAATGACGCTGACAGTACTGAGAGCAATATCACTGCTCCGCACAAGCTGTCGCACTCTAAAGAACGTTGTTGCATCTCCTGTATTGATAATCTGGGAGCTGCTGTCTTTTTCATATGCATTGATTTGCGCTACATAATTTCCTGGAATTGCATCTCCAGGTATGGTAATAACCATGTTGAATGCACCTGCATGAACTGCAGTGAGAAAACTTATATTGAGAGGCTCTAAGAAAACTGAAGCATAACCTTCAAGGCCTGCACTGTTCCCTTTGATTGCTGTTCCGGAAAGGGATATGGTCTCGCCAGGAGAAAAAACGCTACCGTTGACTTCCACAAGGACATCGATTCCTTTGCTAATAAGAAATGTCTGAGTATCATGGGCAGCTTCATCCCATTCTACTCGCAAAAAGCATTCACCTCCCATCTCCCCGATAAGAGCGCTATCAAGGGTAATTGAAAGAGGAATGGTCTTGGTTTCTCCTGCCTGAAGGGTATAAGGACTTCTGTAAAGTTCAAGCTCGGCAGCACCACAGAACAACTTTAAGCTTAAATAATCGCTAACGGTGTTTGCAGCATCCATCGTAGCACTGAGAGTGAGCGTGTCTCCCTTACTGTATAATGAGTTCGGCTGGGTAAATGATACCTCTGCAGCAGCCATGGGAATGACAAATAAAACTAATAAAATAACGAACAACCCTTTTTTATCAAACCTCATCGTTTTATCCCGTATTTTTTCTATATAAACCTTGTGCACCAATATTTATAAATCATCCCCTATCATAAAACTCATGGATAGATTTTCGGCACTCCACCTTCTACATGAATATGTAACATCTGAAAGTATACGAAGGCATTGCTATGCGGTAGCTGCTTCAATGGAAGCTTATGCGGAGAAATACCATGAAAGCAAGGATGCATGGTGGATAACAGGATTACTGCATGATTTTGATTACGAGAAATACCCTACCATTCCGGAGCATGTTACTGAGGGCGTAAAAATCCTCAAGGCTAAAGGATACCTGCATGAGATGATAGAAGCTATTCAAGGTCATGTAGACTATCTTGGAGTTCCAAGAAAAAGCTTGATGGCAAAAACATTGTTTGCAGTTGATGAATTGTCAGGGTTTGTTGTTGCACTTGCTAAAGTGAGGCAAGACAGATTTACCACTATGGATGCGGAATCAGTGAAGAAAGCACTGAAAAAGAAGGGATTTGCAGCAGCAATAAACAGAGACTATATCGAAAAAGGCATTGCAGAGCTCGAAGTCAATAAAGAAGAGCATTTCAATCTCGTTATTCATGCGCTAAAGAAAATCCAGAAAGATCTCGGCTTTACCTAATGTTTATAAATCTAAAACCCATGAGATAGCGATGAAAGAAGAGTTCAGTGTCACTCCATGGGATATTAAGGGAGATATTGATTACGACAAACTCATAAAGAAGTTTGGTGTTGAGCCTCTAACTCCATCATTATTAAAAAGGATTGAGAAGACTGTCGGGGAATCCCATTTCATGCTACGAAGAGGTATTTTCTTTGCTCATAGGGATATGGAATGGATTCTTGATGAGTACGGAAAAGTAAAGGGCCCTCAACAGGAAAAATTCTTCCTTTACACAGGAAGAGCTCCCTCAGGTCCAGTTCATATTGGTCATCTTGTTCCATGGGTTTTTACAAAATGGCTGCAAGACAAATTTAATGCTGAACTCTGGTTCCAGTTTCCCGATGAGGAAAAAGTGCTCATGAAGCAGGATATTACATTCGAAGATACGGCAAAGTACCTGAAAGAGAATATGCTTGATGTGATCGCACTAGGCTTTAACCCGAAGAAGACCCATTTTCTTATTGACACAAAGCATGCCAATCTGATGTACAAGGAAGCATGCAAGGTCGCTAAGAAAATAACGTTTTCGATGGTGAAAGCATCATTTGGTCTTAATGAGCAATCTAACATCGGCTCCATATTCTACACTGCTATGCAGGCAGTCCCAGCATTTTTGCCTTCCATTCTATCAAAACGGGAAACTCCCTGCCTTATTCCTCACGCCATAGATCAAGATCCTCATTTCAGGCTGACGAGAGATATCTTACCAAAGTTAGGACATTACAAACCAGCATCAATACAATGCTCCTTCCTTCCCCCATTACAAGGTCGTGGAAAGATGAGCTCTTCCGAAGGTACTGCAATTTACACTACAGACTCCCCTGAAGACGTTGCGAAGAAGATAAACAAATACGCATTCTCAGGAGGAAAAGATACTCTGGAAGAGCATAGGAAAAAAGGCGGGAACCCTGACATCGATATCTCATTCCAGTATCTAAGATATTTGTTCGAGCCTGATGACAAGAAGCTTGAGAAAATATACAAAGATTATAAGTCGGGAAAGCTCCTTTCAGGAGATCTAAAGAAAATGACCATTGAGAAGATCAATGCCTTCCTCAAAGATCATCAGGAAAAGAGAAAGCACGCAGAACAATTCCTCAACGCATTTATTCTCGAGACGAACGACTAGAATCGACTGATTTCATGAGTTTGTAAAGAGCAGGACCTCGTGTCTTAGTCTGATGATACCACTTTGAATCTTTCATCTCTTGAGCGGCAGTTTGATAATCTCCCTTATTAATTGCCGTGATGAATTTCTGAAATCCCTCGAACCTTCGAGGTCCCAGGTTGAACATCATATCAGCAACTACTACTTTTACTGCATCAGGTTTACTATCATAATCATGGATATAGTGTCGAGCGTGTTTTTCGGCTTCCCTGAGGTCGTGTTCAAATAGTGTATAGATTTGGTCTTGTGATAGGGCTTCCTTCCCTTGAAGAATTTCGTTATAGTTTGCTCCTACAGATTGAATGAGGTGTGGAGCGTCTTTTCTCTTTAGATTGAATCCAATTCCAATAGTGGGGATCTTTTCGGTGTCGAAATATCGAACAGGTTTATATCCTTCCTCAACTTTCAGTCTCGTACGCAGCTCATTACGATAAGACTCTTGCCTGATAAGAGGTTTTGATAATGACTGAACTTTTTCCTCAAGCTTAGACATTTGTGTTGTAGGGATTTCCTCAGCAGGCTCTTGGATTCCCAGTGTAGGGGGAACCCAGTTAGGATCATACGTATCTTCAGGCTTAGAGGAAGGTTGTATACTATAAAGAAACCCGCCTGCAACTACAGACAAGAAACCGGCCATGCCTATCATCCCTTTAGTAACTTTGTTCATTTTTGCATTTCCTCGTATGGTATCTTTCCCTCAGTATATCCTGAAGGAAGATATTCTTGCTCTTGATTGTTTCTAGGCGTATTAATATGTGGCTTATATACATTATGGCTAGCCCCTTCCTGCTCGACCATATATTCCAAGACATCCCGAGGAGGAAGATCATGTCTCCCATTGTAGGCTTTTCCCAAGAACATGAGAGGTATACCTACCATTGCTCCAAGGGCATACCCAATTAAAGAATTTCTTCGTTCTTTTTTCATAGCTTTTACTCAAAAAGCTGCTATTTAAACCTTGCTATTTGTACCTATTGCATAGTAACTACATAACCACCTAAGAATATCTTTATAAATATCATTCATTTTCAAAGAGCATGAGAATCATTACTCTCCATTGCGATTATATCAAGTTCAAGCCTCTGAAGAAAGCGTTGAAGTCTGTCGAGGATTTGAAGGATATGAAAGAGAAAGTGGTCAAAGATCCTCTGGTTGTTCTGACAGCTGTTGAAGAGGGAGACAATGACCAGACAATCAAGCATCTTATTGCATCGATAAAGAAAACAGCAGGAGAGGTAAAGGCGAAGCATATTGTTCTCTATCCCTATGCACATTTATCGTCGAATCTAGCAAAGCCCGATACAGCCCTTGGATACCTGGTGGAAGCAGAAGCTGTCCTCAAAAAGGAAGGCTTTGAAGTAACTCGCGCTCCCTTTGGATACTACAAGGAATTCGAGCTTAAATGCAAGGGTCATCCTCTTTCCGAGCTCTCTCGAGAGTTTCGGACTGATGAGCAGAAGGGAAAACTGTCATCTACCCCTCCAAAGAAAGTTGCCAAGGAATCAGGGAAAATAATCTTAGACAGAAGGAATCTGAAGCCTAATGATCACAGGATTTTAGGAGAGGATCTGGGAATATTCTATTTAAGCGATGATATTGGTCCCGGCTTGCCTTTGTGGTTGCCTAATGGAGAGACTATTAGAAATGAATTGGAACAATACATGCGTCAGGTTGAAACACGACATGGTTACAAGTATGTGACGACGCCGCACATTACAAAAGGTCATCTGTATGAGAAAACAGGACATCTTCCATACTATGCAGATACAATGTTTTCCCCTATAGAGATTGAAGGTATCAACTATTACTTGAAACCGATGAACTGTCCTCATCACCATATGATCTTCAACAAGCTTGTGAAGAGTTACCGAGATTTGCCTTTACGATTGGCGGAGCCAGGAGTAGTCTATCGTAATGAACTTTCAGGTGTAACCTATGGATTAATGAGAGTACGCCATATCATGCAGAATGATGCACACATCTATATCACTCCTGACCAATTGAAAGCAGAGTTTGTCAAAGTCCTTGAACTGTTCAATGAAGTGTATAAGGTAATGGGAATAAAAGACTATTATTTTAGACTTTCCCTTCCCGACTTTAAGGGAAACCCTGAGAAATATAGTGGGGATCCCACGGAATGGGAATTTGCATCCGAAGAAATTAGAAAGGCAATGAAGCAATGGGGTGGCAAATTTACTGAGGAAAAGGGAGAGGCTGCATTCTACGGCCCTAAGATTGATGTGCAGGTAAAGAATGCTAATGGCAAGGAAGAAACGCTTGCAACAGTACAAGTTGATATTGTCGTTCCTAAACGATTGAACCTCGTGTATGTCGACGAGAAAGGCGAGAAAAAGACTCCGATCGTCATCCATAGAGCGATACTAGGAAGTTATGAGCGATTTGTTGCATTCCTTCTCGAGCAGACTGAAGGCAAATTGCCTTTCTGGCTTTCCCCCATTCAAGTGAGAATTGTCAACTTCACAGACAGGAACGTAAAAGCAGCGGAAAAAATACTTGCTCAGATAAGGAAAGAGCTTCCCTCATTACGTATAGAATCAGATTTTAGAAACACTACCGTAAATGACAAGGTTCGTGATTCAGAACTACTAAAGATTCCATATATAGTTGTTATCGGCGACAAAGAAGAGGAAAAAAATACTCTGGCAGTCAGAGAAAGGGGAAGCGCAAAGCCAAAATTCGGAGTCTCCTTAAATGACTTTATAAAAGAAATAAAACATAAGACCGAACAGCGCGAGTGAGGAAAACTTATAAACCCTAGTATCCATTAACACCTATGAAATTAGCACCATACATTGACAAATTGAACTCTTCCGCATCCTACAAGGACTTCATGAAGAAGTACAAGGATTCTTTCATGATTGCTGGATTCTTCATACTTGATTTAGATCAGGGCAAAAATATTCACCAGATAGACTATTTCATCCCTTCTCAGAAGAAGATCGCAGCATTCACCCTCGATGGGCAGGTTACGGTACAGATACTTGAATCTATGAGTAAGAAAGCTCCTGAAAAGATGGACATAAAGACTAACATCGATCTTGATGAGCTTGCAGGAATCCTTGAGGATGAGATGAAGAACCGGAGCATTACCGAGGAAATAAGAAAAGTCATTGCAATCCTTCAGATGAATGAGGGAAAGAAGATATGGAACCTTAATTGTGTTCTTTCCGGTATGAGTATTCTAAGAGCCCACGTTGATGATGAATCAAAGACAGTCTTGAAGATGGAGAGATCATCGATCATGGACTATATGAAGAAAGTATCTCCTGATATGCTTCCACAGCAACAGCCTGAAGATAAGAAGGGAATGGAAGATCAAATTGGCAAACTCACTAAGTTAGAAGAGCAGATAGAAAAAGAGAAAACTGAGCTTCAACAGAAGCTTAATACTGCTCTTGATAAAGCTCAAAAAGAATCAAAATTTGAGAAACCTGCAAAGGTCAATAAGGTCGCAAAGACTGAAAAGAAGAAAGCTTAATGATGCTTGTTCCAAAGCAATTTCGTATATCCTTCCTTAACTAAGTCTTTAGAATCAAATCCTAACTTCTTGACAATGTCGAGCACTTCTTTCCTCGCATGAGGTATATTGTGGTTGGTAAGGTACTCTACCTCTGCAAACCATCCCAATCCATTGACATAATTTAACTCGACATGGAAATGCTTCTTGATATGGTATAATTCTGTCTTCTTCTCCTTATGGAGCCATTTCTTAAATCCGAAGTCCTTGATAAGCTCCAAGAACCCTTCGATGTCATAGACGACGAATTCAACCTCTTTTTTGGCATACACTCCATCCTGATACGAGATCCTCTGCTTGAAATTGATAATATGCCTGTCTTTCATCCTTCTCACACGGAGACTTTTTTGAGGGTAATGACCATGTTCTAAGGTGTAATAATCATCATATTTCTGGATTATCCCAGCATACGTGGCAAATTTCCGTACGTCTTTTCTCAAGGCTTCAGGAGAAGAAATCTTTATCTTTGCCTCGACCTCTATCATTCCTTCTATAACAAATTACATTATTTAAGCTTACCTAATAAAAATATAAAACAAGAGAAAAAAATCTGCTTATGAGCAGGGTATACTGATAGATTCAGTACAGGTTTGGTCTCTTCCAGTATCTGTTCTGATAACAGCAGCAATGCTGACAGCCTTTGGAACTGTTCCGGTAGGTCCGAACGAGACATTTACTATTCTCGATTCAAGCTTTCCTGGTAAGTTGTTTAATGCTATCGTGTCATTAACAATGGTTGTGTCATCTGATCGGGTAAGGATAAACTTTATCCCGCTCAGTGTTGATTCACCACTGTTGTATCGATAGGTTACGTTAGCACTGGTTGTTGCACCATTTTTAACGCACTTGACAGGCTCTACATTAAGTGATATGCAGGCAGTCTGTCCAGGTACTTGCTCGGCTCCTCCTCTGATTGCTGGCTGTACGAAAGACCAAACGATGACGACAGCAGCCAACACCAATAAGATGATGAGCACCGTCGTTACGACATCGCTTAAACCTCTTTTTGCCATCCCCACTAGAACAAAATGTTATTTATAAATGTTTCTTCGATTCCTTATTGTTGTTTTAACGTCTGTTACGTTTAAGGTGTTGCATAATTATCGGTGAGTGTACCAGAACTCATTCTCTTTCTTTGAATCAAGTCTTACAAAACCAAATCGTTCAAATTGGATGAGATCATCGACCTTCAAAGATTTGATTCCCGACTCGGCCAGTCCTTGCACCCATTTAGCATTGGGCATCAAGACCCTTGCAGGAACAGAAGATGAGACCCACTGTATTTTTGGGATGGGCTTATTTTCGAGCGATGTGAATACAGCCTTGTTTCCCGTTGCAGGAAGCTTGACATTGTACAGATGAAGAAGTCGTACTTCCTTTCCTTTAAGCTCTTTCAAGTCTTTCTTTGAGATGTAGATTGAATCAACCTCAACAGTTCTCATTTCATCCTTATCGGGATGGATAGGGATTTTTACACTTTTTAAATTTGGCTTCTTGTCTATCTTCAATTCAACAGGATCTTCAACAAAATAATATCGTGATGTCTCTTTGTCTATTAATTTGCGGCTGATCGCGGCAATCATGTCAAAATCAAGATGAACTTCGTATTTTGAGAGCCCTGTTTGCTTGACCAATTCATAGAGTACTTCCTTTCTGATCCCTCGTCTTCGTAATGCTCTTAAGGTCATTAATCGAGGATCATCCCATCCGATATAATCTCCTGATTCGATCAATTCCCGGATTTCTCTGCCCTTGGTTGTTGCATCAATAACACTAAATCTGCCATATTGTACAACTGTCTGTCTCTTCAATTTCAAAAGTTCTTTGATCATGTCTTGTAATGGCATCCTCTGTTCAAATTCATTAGTCCTTAAGATATGAGTTACCCCCATGATGCTATCTTCAATAGGATTATAGAAATCATAGAGTGGCCACACTTTGTATTTTGTCTTCTGCCTAAAATGAGGTTTGTCGATCATCCTAAACAAGGCAGCATCCCTCATGACGTGATTATCATGCTGCATGTCTCCCTTTATTCGCAAAACAGCCTCCCCTTCCTTATACTTTCCTGCAAGAAATTGTTTCCAGTGCTCAAGATTTTCTTTCACGTTTATTTTTCTATGTTCACATTCCTTTCCGGAATGCCTGAGTTCCTGCATAGTGTCTCGGTCACAGAAGCACATGTATGCCTTTCCCTTTTCTATTAATTGCTCAGCATACGTATACAATAAAGGAATGTCATCAGAAACATACTTCATAGAATCGAATTTGATATGTAAATACTCCTTGATGTCATCAAGCATTGCATTAACATATTCTTGTGTTACTTTCTCAGGATTTGCATCCTCAAATCTCAGGAGGCATTTTCCCTTATAGCGTTCAGCATAAATTGAATTAAGCAAGAATGAAAGTGCATGGCCGAGATGCAGGTACTTTGAAGGTTCTGGTGGAATCCTTGTGATGACTCCTTTTTCAGTATTAGGTAAAGGAGGAAGGTCCTTTTCTTTCTCCTCATGAGTCTTTACGATATCACCCAATGATGCATACTCTTCTCCTCTCTGATCATTATCCATCGCATTGACCTTTTTTACAATCGCCTGGATGTCTGGAAGTATATTCTTGATATCTTTCTTGTCAAGCCCATGTTGGAACAGCTTAGTCAGTATTTTTCCTGCTTCAGCCGTGCCGAACTCAAGAGCATTCTTAAGCGCATACGCCTTTATTTCCTTGGAAAAATCCTTCATGTTAGAATATGAGAAAAGTGTTATTTAAATCCATTTATCGAATATTCGGGGTAACATCACCAAGCCGTGATTCAATCATATCCAATCTCTCTAAAAATCGATCAAGCTTGTATTCTAAATCATCAATCTTCACTCGTAAAGTCTGTATGTCTCCACCATGTTCCTGAGGATTCGGCGAGGGAGTGTTGAAAACACTAGGGGAGCTTGGAGCGATGGTATCAAAGAAGCTTAAAGGTGATGGCGAGGGTACAGCAGTTATCGTTGATGGTTGGGGGCCTGTCAAATCAACAATATCTTTTTCTGGCTCCTTTTTCTTTAAGATTCCACGCTTCTGAAGCATAGTAAAATCAAGAACATCCCCGCTTTTTCCTCCAAAGATACCCATCCATTCCTAAGAAAAGCATTCTATTTAAAGATAGACACAATCAAATACGACCGTCTGGTGATTACAGAGGAAAGCTTTAAAAGCAGACTCTTTGCTAGATAGGTATGTCTGACGAACAAAAACTGCTCTACAGTATCGCTGCTAGAAAGCAATCTCCACTCTTGGATGACATCCATATGATGAAAGAGACTGCAGAACATAACACCAGAACTCCTCTCTATGCTCTCTATGCTATCTCTGAACACTCGCTAGCAGACTTGGACGACACCCCATACGATCTAACGATGCAATACTGCAGAACCCATGACATACCAGTGCGTCCTATGAAAAGCCCCCAGGCAGTGATCGATGATATAATGGATTCGGACGAAGGACGGTTTTATGCCTGCCTCAATGAGAATACTAAAGATGAAGACGATCTTGAACATCTCTGCCAAGGAACTCACATTGTTTTCGTGAAACGAGGTAATTAGTTCTTTCGTTGGGTACCTATACTTAAAACCACAAGCGCTCCCAAAAGAAACCATAATCCTACATAATATCCCTTGGCAGCATCAATGTCTTCAAATACCGCATACCCCGTTACAGACTGGAAAGAGTTAAGAAAGATGATGAAACTCATCACGATAAAACTCACACCGACAACCATAAACACTCGTCTCTTCATGTATTTTTAAGGGGGCGTACCTTTAAATGCTTGTCGCTGGCGCTTCATGCCCCCAAGGATAAGATGTTGATAATCATTAATGTGGAATGAACTTACTTTGTCTTTGTTAATAACAATTTTGCTGACACTTGCATTACTTAAGCTGTAATATCTCCCTTCAGTCACATCAAGGTTAAGTGAATTCAAGATGAGATGCAAAGAAACAATTCCATGTCCTACCACAAGCACATTTTCATGAGGATGTTTCTTTACTAGCTCCTGGTAAAATGAGCCAGCCCTCTTGTAGGTATCAAGCAAGCTTTCTCCTTTAGGTGGTCGAAAAAGATGGAAAGGAATTCCTTTCTTATGGGCCTCTGCAACATATGAACCCCAGTCATCAATTCCTTGTTCCCCAAAAACGCCCATGTCGTGCTCGATAATCTTGTTCGTATAGACAACAGGAATCCCGGGAAGATAGGCAAGAATCTCCTTTAACGTTTCCTTTGCCCTCATAAGGGTACTGCAATAAATTCTGTCAATTTTCATCCCTCGAAAGCGCACTCCAAGCCTCCGTGCCTGCTCCTTTCCATCTTCAGTCAGAGGGGCATCAATAGAAGAGGCAATATGGGCATTCCGCTGCGACTTAGCATGCCTCACCAAATACAACCTCATTCTCTTTGCTGGAAAACAAACTTTATAAATTATGCTTGTCCAGAATCTTTAAATAAAGCATTTCCTCTCTATAAACAATAAAATGGCGGTGAATATTCATAATCTTATTGCGGCAATCAGCCCTGACATATATTGTGATCCAAGCGTAAAAGAGGAAGTGAAACGGATTGTCAAAAAAGATGGTTATCTTAAGGCAGCTGAGAAGGCAAAGCCGCGGGAGAGCGGTTTCGTGGATTTCGATGAGATTGCTCTGAAGAATCCATTCTCATCTCCAGGATTAAAGGACCCTCGTGAAGTGCACAAGCTTGTCTATGATTCGTTCGGGGAAAGCCTTGAACCTCTCTATTTCTGGATTCTTGACACCTTGATGGAGAATTATGGGAAGGTTGACAAGCTTACTGACAATTTCATTTCATCTCCAGGCTCCGCACATTTCGCTGAAATGGGGGGCAGGGCAACGAGGATGCAGGAAGAGGCAATGAAGATCTTAGGCACGGCAAACCAGATTGTGCGATCAGTTCTCAATATTATTTATGACCTGAAGGAATTTGACATTCGACTTGGAGCCTATCATGATATTCATGACAAGGATGATAAGAAAAGAAAGGCCGCGTTACTTTCCTTGAAGCAAATATGGCTTGACACCGTTGATGTAAAAAGAAATACAAGTTCGATCAAGGGATTTGTACAGCAGTTTGAATATGTCACCCTTATAGATGCCTTTATGGCCGCTAATTCTCTTGAAGAGGTAGAGAAACTTGATCTTAATGATCGCGTAAAAAAAATCCTCGAGCAAAGAATTCCCGAATTCCTGAGATGGGTTGATGAATCCGAGAAAGAATTGAGAAAAAGATATCAGGTTGAAAAGATATATCTGAAGAGCCAAGTCAATGCCATACGGCTCTACGCTCGATGGGTAAAGCCCTATCTTCAGGCTGCTGCAAAGCTGGAACAGAATGCACGATCCACAGCAGCGTTGGTGACCTCATTCAACACAACGCTCTTTGAACTTGCACTCCTGGGAGAAGGCAAATATGATCCTGATGACGATGTCAAAAAGGGTGATCTTCCTACAATGGTAAAAAATACGGAGAAAAGGGTGTATTCTCCCATTGTTATTGTTGAGATTAACTTCAGGAGTGTCCCTGAACGAGCAAGCCAGCAGGGAGGATATGGATTCAGAGGAAGACTTGAAGCAGAGTTCACAAGCTATGCTTTGAACGACCAGGAGCTTAAGGTATTAAGAGAGGAAATTGGAAAGGATGATGTCGGCGAGGTGCTCAAATTCATTCAGGGAGCAACTGATGAAAGTCTAGCTCAGATAGAGGAAGACATCAATAAATATACGAATGAAAAGAAAGATGATAAGAAGGAAGATAAGGAAGATAAGGATGATGAAGATGTCAATCCTTTCACCTCTTTGTTTGCCTTCAAAGACAAGAAAGATGATAAGAAAGAAGACCTTTCAAAGGGGATAAAGCCCGACAGTACGATAGAAAAGGCAGTCCGTTCACAAGCAATTATAGAAGCACGGAAGGGATGCAGAAGACTGTATGATGGCTATAAGAAAGCCCATAGCATGCCTGCATTTCCCGGCTAGCAACCCTTAAATAGTTTTAAGCCTTTTATGAGTATGAAAAAAGTAAAAATAATTCGGGAGATTCCTTCAAAGATAAAAGAAGTAAAGGAAGTCCCTCGCGAGTCAAAATCTCTGGAAGAGGAAGTTCACGAGTCTGAAACTGAAACCTTTGCCTCTACTATCTCTACAACTCCTCCTCCATCGCTTGTCTTAAAAAATGAAAGAACTGAAGAGCGGAATGAAGAGCCGGAGGCACCACGACAGCAACAACAAGGCCCTCAATTGACAGGCTCTCAATTATATGAAGTAGGAAGAACGCTGGGTGGAAATGTACGGAGTGATTATGCAGAAACAACTCGGCCAGGAACTCGACCTCTTGTGGTTAATGAACCTTCCAGAGACTCTCCAGAGCATCAAACAGTCTCTCCTACTGCTCCACTAACTGAGAGTTTTACCCAGCGGGTTGAACCAGAGCGGATAGAGAAGAGATATGATGAAAGGGATACGAGACCAGGACGACGGAAGTACCCTTGGGAAGCATAAGCTTAAATAAAAAGAACTCATAAAAAAGAAATGGCAGGAACAAGCAACATATATGGTGGAGGATATAGCCTAGAATCTAATTATTCTGATTACTCAGTGGGAAACATGAATTACAAAGTCCCCGTCTCTCAGTTTGGAGCACCCTCTGACCCTCGAACTGCAAATCAGCTACAGGCAGTATCCCAAAAATTGAACACCGGTCTAAAAACTATAGAGGTATCTGCGGTTGCCCTAGGCGGAGAGGCTATGAGCCTTATCGACCAGATTCCCAAGCAGCAATTCCAGGAAATCAACCGACTGAAGAAATTGACAGGGGTTGATCTGACATTCCATGGCCCCTTAGTCGAAGCGACAGGCTTCGCAGGCAGGCAGGGGTGGAGTGAGATGGATAGGGAGCAGGCAGAGAGGCAGATGTTCTCCGCTGTGGAAAGAGGCCAGAAGCTTGATCCTGACGGTAATATAGTGATAACATTCCACTCAAGCAATGGTTTACCTGAGCCTGTCACTGAAGTCATCAATGAACAAGGAAAGAAAGAAATAACGAGTGTCTGGCTTATTGATGAGCGGGATGGAAAATTCGCTCAGATTAAACCCAAAGAAAGCTATTGGGAAGGAAAAAAATATGACGAGCCTGGAAAAATAAATGAGCTGATACAAAAACACAATCAAAGTGAGTGGGAAGAACAGCTTCAGAGAGTAAACTACAATCTTCTTCAAGGAACAAACCTTATTGACAATGCTCTTAACCTCGATAAAGTGCAGAATAGGATTGAAAAACCCGAGCTCCTCAATTACTATAAGACCTATACAGAGAATGCAGAGGAAGGGGACAAAAGAATCCAGCGTCTAGGAGAGTTTGCTCCCGTGATAAAAGATAAACTGCGCGAGATAACCCAGGGGCAAATCGCCTTAAGCAATACCTATAGTGCATTCCAGAACCTCTATGACGATGCCTACTATGCCGCACAAAAAAGCAAATCGACGGATGACCAGAAGAAGCTTGACGCACTGAGAGCAGAAATCTCCCCCAAACTTCACAACATAAAAGACCCTGACAAAATTCCAGAGCTTGCCGATGCGCTTCTGCGGGGAATCAACGTTCTGAAGTCCATAGAACCTCCCAAAATCCTAAGGCCATTGCATGATTTCGCCATTGACAAGGCCTCTGAAACCTTTTCGAATGTTGCCTATAAATCATACAAAGAATTCAAAGAAAAAGCTCCGATCATTAGCATAGAAAATCCTCCTGCAGGAGGCGGACAAAGTGGTTTAAGCCGTGCAGAAGACTTGAGAAGATTAGTAGACGAATCACGAAAGAAGTTTGCTGAAAAAGCTATGAAGGAAGGTATGTCCAAATCAGATGCAGAATTCCAGGCTGAAAAGCTCATTGGAGTCACGTGGGACGTTGGCCATATTAACATGATTAGAAAGTATGGTTATAGCGAGAAAGATGTCATTAAAGAATCAGAGAAAATAGGGGACTACGTGAAGCACGTCCATCTTTCCGATAACTTTGGTCTTGAACATACAGAGCTTCCTATGGGGATGGGTAATGTTCCTACCAAGGAAATCTTACAGCTCAATGAAAAATACAAACAGGCGAAGAAAATCATCGAAACGGGAGGATGGTTTAAGGATTTCAAGATCACTCCCTTCAACGAAACACTAAGAGCGTTTAATTCTCCTATCTATGGGATGCAGATGGCCCCTTCATGGGGAACAGCAGCAGGAAGGCAAGGGGGATATTTCGCGGGATATGGGACATTCCTTCCTGAACAGCACTTCTCGATGTATGGTTCAGGGTTTGCTAATCTTCCTGTTGAGCTCGGAGGACAGATGTCTGGAAGAAACAGGCTCTCCGGTGCACCAATTGAGTAGTAAACATTTAAAAGTATCATAATCGTCTAATGCGCATGGCAAAAAAGGGTGTGGGCGTTTCTAAAAAAGAACGAAAAGAGGATGCTGAACCCCGAAAAATCACTTTTACTACCGAAAAAGAAATTGCAATGGATTTTGCGCTTAAAGTGCATAGACGTTTTGACAGGATCATAAAAGCATCCATTTTATTCGGCTCTCAGGCAACAAACACTGCCACCTCCTCATCGGATATTGATATTGTCCTTATCTTGGATGATGCATCCATAAATTGGGATATGGAACTTGTCTCGTGGTATCGAGAAGAGCTGGCGAAGATGGTAAGCAATGCAGAATATAATCGGGATCTGCATATCAATTCAGTGAAATTGACGACATGGTGGCATGACTTGTTGTATGGGGACCCCGTGGTCATCAATATTCTACGATATGGAGAAGGCCTTATTGATACGGGAGGATTCTTTAGTCCTTTGAAAGCATTATTGCTGCAGGGAAAAATCCGTTCAACACCTGAAGCGGTCTACTCTGCATTGCAAAGATCACCAATGCATCTTGCACGGTCTCGTGCTTCCGAAATGGGCGCCATTGAAGGAGTATACTGGGCAATGACCGATGCGTCACAGGCAGCACTTATCACGGCTGGAAAAATGCCTCCCAGTCCTGAGCATATTCCTCTCTTTCTAAAAGAGACCTTTGTAGATAGAGGAATGCTTAAGATGAATCATGTGAATGCATTACGGGATATCTATCTTCTTCATAAATCGATCTCTCACGGAGAAACAACTAAGATTCGTGGTGTTGATATCGACCGCTGGCATGACATAGCAGAAACATTCATGAAAGAAATGACGCGTATTATCGACGCGTTGTTGGAATCTAAAAAATAATTAAGCTACAGTTTGATACAACTCTTCGCTTGCTCTCTCTGCATCTTTTCCACCCTTCTTGACAGCAGCCTTAAGATTCTGATATGCATATGTGTCTTGAGTATATGCTCCAAACGATGCATCCATTCTTTGTTTAGATGAACCAGCAGCAATCTGAAGCATCTGAACCGCATGTCGTGTATCAGCAGATGAATAAATATTTGCTACCATGTCCGAAAACTTTTCAGGATCATTATCTTCAAGTCTCAACTTAACAGCTTCTCTTATGAGAGAAGCGCTTTGGTTGATAGCATTACTCTGTTTCAGAGGATTTTGTGTAGCAAGATCCTGAAGAGCATTCTCCAGTTTCTTAAAATTCTCATGAAGAGGGACTATTTCATCATGCTCTTTCTTTCCAATCTTATATGGGGTAATACCCATATAGTTATCAGCAAATTCCTTCTTATGTGTACCATATGCATAATCAACAATATCGTCAGCATCACTCTTGAATGTTTCATATGATTTTCTCGTGAATCGCCTGGCAAGAGCATCACCAGTCTGTAAAGCAAGGCTATCAGGACTTTGAGGTGTAATAACAAGGTTTCCAGCAGTTTGGTTTACAATATTTTCAAGAAATCCTCTTCCTGCAATTCTGTTCTTTGCATCATCTCCAACGAGAGCTTGAGAGGCCTTCGTTAACTTATCGCTTGTTCCAGCATAAGCTACGAACTCGTCAAACAAATCTTTTGTAGGTGTTTTTGCCATACTAATCCACTGCACAAACCCTATTTAAATCTTTCTATTGTAAGAACTAACGAGTAGTAACATCAGAACACATTGACGGTTCTGTCCTCACGGAGCTCATTGACAGGTTTTTCCTCTTCAGCACTCATCGCATCATTCAGTAAAGGGATATCATTCTTCTCCGCTCCCGATGGGCTATACTCAGACTTCTCAAGCTCATGAATGACCACATCCTCTATATCATCTGAATTATAGGCAAACGCCCGGACAGGCTGGGCCTGCATTTCAAGAGGTGGAGGGCTTGCAGATGCACTCTCCTCTTTCCTTTCTTCTTTCTTTTGCTCCTTCTCAATCTCGGCGATCAATGAGCTGACTTTATGCGCCGCATCAGCATTGACTGAGATGCTGTCAATACCCTCTCCCACGAGGAATCGAGCCATGTCCTCCCTACTTCCTGCCTGACCGCATAATGAGCTCTCGACCCCATACTTCCTACATTTTCGTATAACATATCGTAGAGAATTCAAGACAGCAGGATGCATCTCGGTATAAAGGTCTTGCACTTCAGTGTTATTCCTGTCAAGGGCAAGGGTGTATTGTGTCAAATCATTGGTGCCAAAGCTGATGAAGTTGATGCCTTCCTCGCATAGCTCGTTGATAATCTGCACCGCTGCAGGTGTCTCCACCATGATCCCAAGAACAACATTGCTTGGAATACCAAGCTCGCGAGCAAGTTCCTTAGTCCTTCGTACCTCATCAACACTAATGACTTGAGGCATCATGATTCCAATCTTCTTATCAGGGAATGTATTTGCAACCCTGAATGCTGCGCTGATTTCGGCCTTCAATATTTCAGGGTGCTTCAAGCTATAGCGAATTCCATGGTCTCCCAACATCGGATTCCCCTCATTGAGTTTCGGAGAGCCCTCAAGATTCCTGTATTCATCACTTCTGATATCTGAGGTCCTGACCCATATCTCTTTGAAAGGTGTTGCAATGGTGTGCAATCCTTTGTAGACAACCTCGATATAGTCATTGATCTTGTTATGATTGACGAAGTGAAGCGGATGTTTTCCTGAACGTCCGATAATACCCTCTAATCGGACAAGACCAACAGAGGTTGCTTTTGATAGTGCAGCCCGCTCAGCATATTCAGGAAGGTCAACAATGACCTTGATTTTTGTCTTAGTAGGCACAACTGGTAATATTTCCACCTCTTTTGTCTCACCTTTGCCTTCCAACACCTTTCCTATATTTCCATCAACGGTAATCATCTGTCCATCATGAAGCGTTTCCGTAGCACTGCCCGTACCTACAACAGCAGGGATTCCCATCTCGCGGGAGACAATAGCTGCATGAGAGGTTATTCCACCCTCATTAGTAACAATAGCGCTTGCTCGTTCCATGGCAATTACCATGTCCGGATTAGTCATTTCCGTGACAAGAACATCTCCTTTCATGACCTTGCTCAATTCAGACTCATCATGGATGATTTTTACAGGTCCTGTGCCTACCCCTGGACTTGCTCCAAGTCCGGAAAGAAGCACGCTACCAATAGAAGCAGCCTGATGCTGCTGTTCCTTATGGAGCGTCGTGATTGGCCGTGATTGCACAATGAATAACTCACCCTTGCTGATGCAAAACTCTATATCTTGAGGCTTTCCATAATGCTTTTCAAGCTCCATACCATATGAAGCCAGTCTTTTTATCTCATAATTACTCAAAACCTGCTGGGTTGCCCGATCAGACGTGAGCTTGACAACCGTGGTTTTTCCTGAAGAATCTCGGACAATAGCACTTTTTTTCTCATTGACCTTTGTTTCCTTAATCGTTTCATCGTCCCTACCAACCATGTAATGATCAGGTTTTATCCTTCCTGATACGATTCCTTCACCAAGTCCCCAGACAGCCTCAATCACTACATTATTATCATGCTTGACAGGATTTCGTGAGAACATGACTCCAGACTTATCAGAATCAATCATCTTCTGAACAACGACAGCAAGATAAGAAGAATTTCCAAACCCTTTCTTTATTCTATAATAAATGGCTCTGGCATTGAAAAGTGATGAGAAACACTGCTTTACCTTCCGGATAAGCTCGACATGCCCTTTTACATTCACATAACTGTCCTGCTGGCCAGCAAAGCTTGCATCAGCCAGGTCTTCAGTCGTTGCAGAGCTTCTGACAGCAACAAAAGGAGGCTCATGAGAATTTTTTAATATCCCTTTTGCATGCCCATGCACATTCTCAAGGCTCTGTTTATCGACGTCTAGAATATCGTAAGCCTCAATGATCTCCTCTTCCAAATCTTTGGGCAACTTGGCATTTTCAATGAGGGAGCGTATCTTTTCAGAGGCTTTCTGCAATACCTTAGTATCCTCAATATCAAGGTGCTCTAGAATAGAATCAATCTCTTGTTTCAATCCGGCATGCTCGATAAAATAAGCGTATGCCTGGGCAGTTATCACGAACCCTGGCGGTATAGGGAATTTAAAATTATACATCTCTGCCAGGCTCGCGCCCTTGCCCCCAGCAATAGAGATATCTTTATTGCTCAGCTCAGAGAACCACTTTACCAGCCCCTCTTTTTCCATTCCTTAGAAAAAACAAACAGAGTTAATAAAGATTACTGAGAGAGTTAAAACTAAATAAAAAAGAAAAAACATAATTCTACGAAGGCTTAACGCCTTCTGTTGTTGAACATCCTGACTATGAACAGTAGGATGACGGCTCCGACAATGGCGGCGATAATCTGCATGACAAGGCCTCCCGTTCCAATTCCAATAGCGCTAAAAATGAGGCCTCCAATCAAAGCTCCGATCACACCGACAATTAAGTCTCCAATGAGTCCAAAGGCAACTCCCTTAACCATAATGTCGGCTAGGAAACCCGCCAATAACCCGATACCGAGAAAGACTAGTATACTTATTGCATCAGCCATAGGTAACACCTCCTTTTAGCTTTTTAGAATGAATAGAAAGGTGTATATTATATCCAATCCTCTTCTCTATTTAAACCTTTTTCCACCCGGCTAATATGAATTATACGAATAAGCCCCAACTTCATATCTAATATCGCCTTTGCTATCTTTTACTTCAGTAATTTTCAGATAATCGAATGGTGTAAAATAGATTTCTTTTCCTTCTAATAAATGCACCAATTCCTTACCTTCACTTGGAGAGGAAGCAATACGCGTCTTAACAAATGCTTGAGCCAACTCATCAATCGTTTTAATACTATTATGCCGACAAATACAAAAACCGATAGTGCAACTTTTCAACACTCTTCCACCCTTTCTAGCTCTTTCTTCCAAAGTTCCATAAAACTTTTCAGGGATTGCCCGAGCCATTATTTCCAATATGTTATCATCAAACGATGATTTTTTCTTTATCTTCTTGGATTGCTTTTTAGAACCTTTTTCAGATGTTTTATCAGAAACTTTGTATTTATTCCCATAGATTTGTTCTTCCACTTCGGGATGAAGAGTAAAATAAGTTAGTTCTGCATACAACATATTCTCATTTGTAGATTCCAGCTCGATTCTGTTACCTTGAGTTGTATAAATGACCTTCTTTCCCTTCTCCATATATAATGTGTGTGGTTTCTTTGTCTCCATCGAGGAGTCTCTAGGTCGACTTTCATTTATCGATGGAACAGACATGGTTTTTCCCTCAAGAGAACTATTTGACACGGGATCGGTTCGAGGTCTTTCCATTAATCCTTCATCTTCTAATGTCATAAAAATAAACCCTAGAAGCTATATTTAAAGCTTTCTTTTTAATTACCTGGCAGTTACAGAATTAAGCAACTTTCTCAAAAGTAATGCGGGTCTTGCACGGCACTTTCGACCGAACAGTGGCAAGCGCATCCCGGGCGATCTTTGCAGCCTTCTCATTCTGGCATGCGATGAAGAACAGCTGCTGTCCCGGCTTCACTATTGCAGCTCGTCCGATGACAATGCCAAAGGATTGTGTCATTCCAGTAGAGATTCTGTCTGCTCCTGCCATTCCACCAGCGCTTTTGTTCTCTCGCTGAAGATGATGGGGGAATACCTTGACGTTAAAATAGAATTGTCCGGGAGCTTGCTCGTCCATTACCTTGAGAAGCAACATTCTGCATGCCTCCAAGGCATTGTCTCGAATCTGAACGCCTTCCTCTGAAATAAGCGATAAAGCAAAGGGATATGCTCCCTGATCATATGCCTTCTGGTCGCCCATATGGAACTTGACAATCTTCTGCCCAGGGACGGTCTTAATATATGCCTTGCTCTTGCTTCTCGAATTCCGTGTATATGGCCTCGCAGGCTTCTTAGAATATGCTAATGCTTTTCGAAATGCCATTATTTCTTTGCTCCTTCATGCACTTCAATCTCAGTGGTGATAGCCTGTCCTGGCAATCCAGTCTCAAAGATAGCTCGTACAAGGCCCTTATTGCCATGCGCATCGCTGATCTTTCCATGTAATATCTTTCCAGCAGGGCTCTTCCAGGTTACCTGCTTGCCAACAAGCTTCTTTGCATCTTCTCTGCTTGTAGCTCCAAGATCAAGCAAATAATGCTTTTCATGTAAACTATGTCTTCCTCGTCTGAATTGTACAACAATGCCTTTCATATTCATCCCTGGAATTGAGGCTTTTTAAAACTTATTGATGCTTATGTAATGTAATTGCCAAAGCAGTGTGGAGGAGGATTTTGACCTTGATCTTGCTCTTTTGCATATTGAGCAGCGAGATCAATATAATCGGAAATGCTGACCGTTCCGTCTCGGTTAATATCAGCATTGTTACACCATGTGGGAGCACTGCAACCATCGTTGTTATATTGAGCACGGAATATATTAAGATCGTCTGCTCTCACATGGTTGTCCCTGTTTATGTCAGCCCCACAGCACCATTCACCAGAAATATAAGGTATATTGTTGCAGTCAGTCTTTTTTCTCTCATCATCAGTCAGCTCATGATTGCCAAGTGTCTTTCCCGTAATAGGTTGGCCCGTGTTAGGATTCGTAATAAGCGGGGCCAAAATGATCTTTTTCAAGGAATTAATGCTTCCACTATAATCAATAACGACTACTGCAGTCTCAAACTCCTTCATAGCTTTAGTTTCATAATCTCTAAATACCTTCCTGGTTCCATCAAAACCTTCTAGAACAACATCAAATCCCACAACCTCTCCAGGTCCTGACTCTCTCTTGACCATGAATGTAGTAACCTTTGCATTCGTATAATCAATAACTGTTCCCCGGACAATGATAAGAGAGGAAATCAATGACTCTGTCTCAATGGATTGGGCGCTTTTTTTTAAGGCAGGTTGCAAAAACGCCCAGACAAGGACAATAGCCGCGAGAACAAGCAGTATAACGAGCACTGTCGTGACGACATCGCTCAATCCTCTTTTTGACATTTCCTCTAATATGCAAGCGTCTTTATAAATATGGTGAAACACATATGGGTGGATTTACTATCAACCGGACCCGGGCGGATTGCAATCGGTCTCTGACGTACATGAAAGGCACGCCTTAGTTCCTGTGAAAGAAAGGCCAGTTCCTTGATCTATACCAGTGCACGAGATAGTACCACTGTAGTCGCACACTTCTGGTCCATTAACAACCCCATCACCACATCTCTGAGTAGTTGTGCATGAGTTGTATCCTGTACAGTCAGACTTGCAGGTCTGCGTTCCTGAATACCCGCCGGTTGTAGTACATGATTGAGAACCGCCATCACAGACTTCGTTGCCTTCACGCACACCGTTGCCGCACACTGAAGGACTCCCACCGCCTCCAGAGCTGCTTCCAGTTCCCGTTCCGGAACTAACAGTAGTAATGCTAGGGATCTTTCCAGTGATTATCTTCCCTGTCTGAGAGTTTTTGACCAAAGGAACAAGAAGGATTTTCTTGATGGATGAAAGAGAGGTGTAATTCACGCTTACGCGAGCCGTTTCAAAAGCCTTCAGTGCAGTCGACTCGTAATTAGTAAACTTCTTGGTGTTTCCAGAGGCATCCTCAAGTATCACGTCAAAGCCTACCACTTCCTCACTACCGGCATTTTTCTTGACAATGAATGAAATGTTTGAGGTCGAAGTATTGTCAGAAATGCTCTTCGATACCACGACAAGAACGGCCGTCAGGGAGTTTGTCTCTACCTGCTCTCCCGCACTACGTATGCTAGGAGCCGTGAATTTCCACACAATTACGATTGCCGCCAAAACAAGAAGTATGATAAGAACAGTGGTGACGACATCGCTTAAACCCCTCTTAGACATTCCTATCACAGTAATCGGTGATTTATAAATATAACGTTAAAACAAGATATCAAAATTGCCCAGTTCTTTCTTGAGCATGACAATCGTCTCACCAGACAATGACAGCTTTGTCCTATCCTTGGTCTTTGCCAGTGCCTCTTCAAGTTCCTTTCTGTCTGAAGCATGAAGCTTTCCATTATGTAGTTTTTGCACTCCCTGTGCGCTAGCCACAAATAAACCTGCATCCGTTAAAACAAGATCTGCTTTCATACCATTGTAGGATATCTGGACAATTCCTTTTTCCATAACGGCAAATTCTTTTCTTTGGGAGTATTCAATGAGTCCTGCAAGAAGATCGGTTGCATCCCTGCTTAAGCTTTGGAGTTCATTCTGGTTCAGTTTCTTCCCCTTTGTCTTCTTCTTGACATCCAAGATCTGATGAGCAATACTCTTCATTCGAGGATGCAGTTTTCCCGTTTTAATGAGCTTTGTTTCCAATTCCCTAACGAGATCCTCTTCTTTCTTATCCCCGAACAAGTTCTTTAGGAGAGAAAAGACATCTGAATGGATCTTCTCAGCAAGGTGCTCCTGCAAGCGCGCTTCCAGTTTCTCTCGCAACTGCTTCATCTTCTTGACATACTCTTCAGATTCATGCATAAGAACATCAACTTCCTTCCCTGAGATGGCAGTTAGCTTTCCATGCTCATAATCCTTGTATAATCCAACAACCTTCTCAAGAGTCTTAAGTGTATTCAGATCCATGATTTTTTCCTTGTCAACAAACAGCTTCTTGACGTCAGCAACGACCGTCTTTGGAACTGGTGGTGCTTCACCCGCTAACATCATGAGTGCTTGCGTAGGAGTAATGATTCCCCAATAAATATCAACCATTGCATCCAACAATCTTCGTTTTACCATGGAGTCAGTTTGATCACCAGACTTCATGAACATGTCAACAGCCTCGGGACTTGGCTTGATCTTTCCCATTTTCAACAATAATTTCCACGGGATGAAGGTTCCCCGATCATAGAATGGAATTCCATCTCGGATGAACGTGAACATGACAGGATGAGCATCCTTGACAGACTGCCAGAAATCAGTCAGTAAATAGACTTGTACATTAAGGATATTCTTCACGCCTGCGAGAGCAGATGCCTCTCTGATATAATCGTGAATAATACCTCGCAATTTCTCAAGCAGTTCGATCCTGCTCATTCTCTTGACATCCGTATCATCAATAATGACAAAAGTATCAACATCACTATCCTTTCCAGCAGTTCCACGAACAAGACTGCCTCCAATAACGTAGCTAGCGACATATTTCTCAAACTTTCGCAAGACGAGAGACTTGTGGATGCTTGCAACTCTCAATGCCCCCAAAAATCCTTTATCATGGAGGGGGAAACTTGCAGAAACAGCATCAAGAAACTCATACTTGCTGTCAAGTCCATAATTCCATAAGTCTATGGGGGTCTTGACATGGAGCCATGCATTCTCCTTAGTATCCTTCAGCATCTTCACTGCCTCTGGCTTTATCTTTGCCAAGTTCTTATAGTGGTCCTCAGGAATGATCATAATCAAGTGTAAGGGTTTCGCTGCAGCTACTTCCTTGGGTATTTGTTCATCTTCTTCAAACAAAGGAGAGGCAGTTGCAGGTATAAGGCCGAGAGCCATAGTAAACGGATACTTCTTGATCAATGCTTTCTTAAAATTCTCAAATTTATCCCGAAGCTTCTCGATCTCACTCAAGGTAGGCTGATGTTGTGTAGGTTCTGGCTTGTCATACTTTCTCGAAGAAATCTCACCCGTAAGACCTTTGTTCTTATCATCCATGCCTGGAAAAAGTAAAAGTTCATATTTAAATTTATCTGTACCTTTTCAATGGTAACAAAGTATACTTTCGATTAGTTTTTAAGGATAGAAACCAGTTGTTATCTGATGAGACTTCCTCATGTTAAAAGAAAGGTGATGGTCACGCTCCTTTTTTCAATATTAGCCTCCATCGGGGGAATAATTCATGGGTTGTTCTTTGATGTAGATATTACTCAGCTGAAAAGACTTTCACTTGAAGGATTCCTGTTAACATTTCTCGTGGTTTTCCCTACATTGTTACTATTAGAATGGATTTTTGACTTAGAAGACAAGGAAGAATTCAAGAGCTTAGAAAAAAGGATAAGTAACTTAGAAAAAGAGAATAGATGGAAAAACAAACAGTAAGGAAGAAATATCTTCCAGAATTCGTGTATGGGGGAATTGACGGGGCAGTCACCACCTTCGCAGTTGTTGCAGGGGCACTGGGAGCATCACTAAGCTCCGGAATTGTGGTCATTCTTGGATTTGCAAATCTTGGAGCTGATGGATTCTCGATGGCAATCTCCAATTACCTGTCAACCAAATCAGACGAAACAAAGACAAAAATACCTATAAAATCAGCTTTCGCCACCTTCCTCTCATTCATCCTTATTGGTTTCATCCCCTTAATTTCCTTCGTCATATCATTCTTTAATCCATCACTGGCACGCTATCAATTTACATTTTCAATCATTCTGACAGGAATGGCACTTCTTATCGTGGGGGCAGTCAAGGGGAAGATCATGAGAAAGAATCAATTATTGTCATCCCTTGAAACTCTTATCATTGGAGGATGCGCGGCTGCAGTCGCCTTCCTTGTCGGCTATGCACTACAAAGCCTCGCGTAATTATGCTCCTAGAAACTTAAGAAGCTCGTAGACTAAGAATGCAGGCCACAGCAGTGCCTTGAGTATGCCAAGAACTCCCATCCAGAAACCCGTCGAATTGGAAATATAATAGATCGCAGCTCCGATGACACCCAATCCATACACGGCACCTCCGGACTTATGAAAGACCTTCTTGTGTATAATGTGGGCCATACCTAAAACAAAGAAATGATCTTTAAATATCTTATGAGAATGGCCCCTACCAGAATCGAACTGGTGCATGCTCGGTGTAAACGAGCCGGTCTAACCACTAGCCTAAGGGGCCTGAAACACTCAATAAAGGACGCTTTTTAAGATTGTCGTTTATCATCATTAATTTTATAAGATACCCTAAACAACATAGGGAATGGTAAAAGGTAAGAGTGGACGGGTATCGACAAATCAACAGAAGATACATTCAGTACGAGAGGCATACCGAGATGACCTCAGAGCAAGAATTATCTCTGGTAAAACCAAGGATTCTTTCACACTCGATAACCCTATTAAATATATTACAAACACAAACCTATGTGTTCAATTCTATGCTAACAAAGTTGACAAAAAGCCATTTATGGAACTCTATTACCTTGGCTTGAAAGAAGATGGAAATGGACAGCACGAATATTTGATCGATATCCAACCACGAGGGCAAACCATTGCAGAGGAAAGAAGTGCTGAGGAACTTGAAATAAAAGTCATAACTACGGAAAAAGACTCGTCATATGTCCCAGACAAAAATGACATCCATGAAAGGCAAGGAAGCACCAAGCACCTCTTCTATGATCCAAATAAGGTAACACGAAGAAAAGAAAGAGCATATAAAGAAGAGGAAGATCAACCAACCATAGAGGACATAGAGAAGATAGCAAGAAACCCTGAAGCGGCTTGAGCATTGATAATCTTTAAATAACATCTTTTTATAGGAATTATAAGCGCTAGTAGTATAATGGTAGTACGCCTCGTTGCCAACGAGGTGGCCCGGGTTCGATCCCCGGCTTGCGCATTCTAGAATTGTTCAATGCTCCACCAGTCATCGACCTTTATTAGGCAGAAAAGAGAATGAAAATCATGGATTTGTACAACAAGCAGGGAATGTTCGATACAACAGTAAGAAACATACAAAAGTCGCCAAACATCCTTTCTGAAAACAAAAAGACCATTCTTCGGTTTATAGATCACTTGAGAAGTGAAAACATAAGCATAGCAAGGATCACTCGCTGCCTCTTTGATCTGAAGAGATATGACCGTTTACTCAGTAAACCCTTCCAGGAAGCCAATAAAGACGATATACGAAGGGTTGTAGGAGAAGTTAATGGATCTCCATTAAGTGAGGCAAGCAAGAAAGAGATGAAGCTTATGATACGAAAGGTCCATTGTTTTATCAAAGGAGTTGAAGGGAAGGATTATCCTGAAGAGGTGAAATGGATATCTCTAAGAATGCCTTCCAATCATAAGAAACTGCCTGAAGAGCTTCTGACCGAAGAAGAAATACAGGCGCTCGTACGAGGATGTACGAATACTCGTGATAAAGCATTAATCATGACTCTTGCAGAATCAGGTTGTAGAGTATCGGAGATAGGCACGAGGCAGATCAAGCATATCTCATTCGAAGAATATGGCACTCGGATAACAGTAGATGGGAAGACGGGAATGAGAAAGATCCTTGTCATTCACAGCACTCCATACTTACAAGAATGGATCAATAACCATCCACATAATGATGATCCAGAAGCTGCTCTATGGTATAATCCTCAAAAGAGTGAGTTCCTGTGCTATGCCCGAATATCTCATATCTTGAAGGGAGCTGCAAAGAAAGCGAGAATAAAGAAGAAGGTCCATCTCCACCTCTTACGGCATTCAAGGGCCACTCAACTTGCATCAGTCATGTCCGACGCCCAACTCAAAACATATTTGGGATGGACTGCAGGCTCAAAAATGGCTAGTACCTATATCCACATGTCTGGAAAAGACACGGATAGTGCATTACTAAAGGCAAGTGGTATAGAAATAAAGAGGGAACATGAAAAACCTCTGCTTCAAAGCACACTATGTCTACGATGCAAAAGCAACAATAAAGGTACTAATCGCTGTTGCTATCATTGTGGCTTTATCTTAGATAACGAAGCAGCCAAGGAGGTCCTTGTGCAAGACACTAACCAAAAAGACATGAACCACGCCTTGGACATCCTCATTAGAGATCCCGAAGTTCTTACTCTTCTTACACGCAAACTCAAGGAGCTTCGAGCATGATTGGAAAGGTTTATAAGGTTCTAAATATAGGACTATATAGTCCTCTTTATAGGACTTATGACATGTACATCCTCAACGAAGAACATAAGATCAGTGCGGCTTTCCTTCAGAAGCCGTGGAAACAACTTACCTATTTGGAAATCCGCAAGCTTTCAGGCAAGAAGTCAAAAAGCTATATTTATCGAGCACTCAGTCATCTTATGAATCAACAAGTTATTAATACGGAACAAGTTGGGAAATCTCTGTTATACGGCCTTACTCTAGATTCTACCAGCACACAATCATACCTTGGGGCATTAAGTGAATATCTCGCATGGCAATTTACTCATGTGCCGGAACATATTGTAGAGAACCTTGCAAGCAAAGTCCGCACTATTACTCCTTTTTTCGTGTTTATTGTTACCGGTAGTTATGCCAAGAAAACTCAAACCAAAAAATCAGATCTTGACGTGACTATCATTTGCGATGATCATATTGATCCAAAAGCGATTGAAGCAGAGATTGGCCATGAAGCCAAGCTTAGCATCCCACAAGTGCATCTCTTTGTCTTTAGGAAGAAAGATTTTCTTGAAATGTTGGTAAACAAGGAGTTTAACTATGGGAAAGAAGTTGCGCGTAACAACATGATTTTCTTTGGAGGAAATATATATTACAGCATTCTCAACGAGGCAATTGGACATGGATTCAGAGGTTGAGCTGTATTAAGAGAGTGCAGAACGAGCTTGTAGCAGCAGAAGCATTCTTCAGCTTGAGTGAATTAGCAGAAGCAAAAGTCTTATTGAAGGTTCCTCGTGATGAGACTTTCTACAGTGCAGTCATCGGGCATGCCTATTATTCTATATTTTATGCTGCCAAGGCATATGTTCTTTATACAGGGACAAAGCTGCCTGAACAAGGGCAGCATAAAGCAGTGTACTCTGCCTTCAAGCGTTTGGTGAAACAGGGAAAGATAGACTCTGCACTTCTTGAATTATATGACGAAGTCAAGGTCAAAGCTGAGACTTTGCTTGAAATCCTTGAAGGCGAAGAAAAGAAGCGCACCACGTTCACCTATAAAACACACTCTCAGGCCAATAAAGACCCTGCCTCAGACTCTATTAAAAATGCACAGGTATTCTTCTCTCATTTGAAGGGCCTTATCGAGAAAAATCCAAATAGAAGATGAAAAAAGTCAAACCTATTTATATCAAAGACAAGAATGGAAAGCGTATAAATATCGCTAATCCTAAGCTCATACGTAAGCTTGAATCTGAGGGACTTCTTAAGAAAAAAGAGCCAAGATAAAGGAAGAAAGCTGTCAGTAAAGGGTACGTTACTTCATGTGCTGACCGTTTTCCATTTCCACCAATATGCCATCGACGATAAAGAGGTCTAATTTGGCTGTTTTTAGGCACTTTTCTCACTGACGAAATTTACTTTTTCCTGCTCGCTATATAATATGTAGTCATACCAATTCCTACCAGAATTGCCGTTATTATGAGTGTTTCGCTATAAGATATATATCCTGATTGGTACAAATAATCCAGGAGTATAATTGCAATAAAGGTCACGACCATCACCCACTTTCTTACTTTAATTTGGACGGGAGTCATTTCTATTTTCTCAAATTTGGCTATACGTCTCTTTCTTGTAAACCATCCTATTACCGAAGATAGTATAAGGATAGCTCCAAAAATGAAATACCAACCAATAGAACCTTGTGTTTTGTAATTGTCATATCCAACAGCAAGTGCACCTATGCCGCCGAATAAAAGTATAAGGTATAATACTGGAGATTTTTGGATATACAAAGAATCTTCCTTTATTCCTTGCTGATCCAGGCTAACCTGTTCTCTTAAATATGATATCGAATAATACCATTCTACCAAAACAAGCGTAATAATAAATGGTATCAAAACTATGATTATAAATGAAATAAGAAAATATTGAGAAGGAATAATTTTTGCTTGTCCAAGGAAGAGCCATATTAGCCCACACACAATCATCACAATAAATGTGACTACTGTTCTCCTGACAAGTTTTTGTGTAGGAGACATTTTTGGTCTAGAGTCCAGCACCTTCTGCATAATATTAAATTATTTTCGCCTTTTTAAATGATTGTACTAAAAAGAAAAATAAAAAATAAATTTTATTTAAGGAGATTTCACACAAATGCCATACCCCTCTATGTTTGCCGGCTGGGTTCCTCCATTATATGCCGCACAACCAAAATCAATCATCGGATCACCTCCATCATATATGGGTCCTACTGAGAGAATGCTTACATCGGGAATAAAAGTTGATGTTGGCAGTCCATTAATATCACATCCGACATTTAAGAGGTAAGTTCCCTTAGGACATTTACCACCTGCGTCGCCTCCAGTTTTTGGAGGAATAATAGCATTTCCTTTGACTACAGTCCAATTAGTAAGGCCGGCTAACTTGGCATCAACCTCTTGCTTTGTATAAACCTCAGCTGTACGAGTTTTTCCTATAGGATCAACTTTAATGATGTTTCCGGTTAATTTAGCAGTTACAAGTGTTGCAAGAACAGCAACAATCAAGGAGACAAGAACAACAGTCCACAATCCATTTTTTTCACTCATTTCACACCTCCTTTCATAGACACAATCATGTTTCTAAAGAAACGAATTTTGATATATATATATATCTATTGTGGTGAAAAGATTTTATTTTAATAGAAACATATTTATACCAGGTGAACTAATAATAGAAGTAATAAAAAATAAGGGTTAAAAAGGCATTTAACAATTCTGGCTTGTGCGGCTTGCGCATATTTTAAGTATTTCATTGCATTCATATGTTTATTCCATGGATTCATTAGTTGGTTACTGGCCGTTGAAAGAGAACGCTCAAGATGAACAGGGAAATCATCATGGAAGAGAGGAGGATATCAAATATGTCTCAGATGAGAAATTTGGATCATGCGCATTCTTCAATGGCTCTTCATATATAGAAATTCCGAATAGTAAGGACTTCAGTGTCTCAGAAAAAGGCCTTACTGTTTCCGTATGGATCTCTCCCTCCACGCTTAATTTCACAAATTCAGAAAAGGAATATGTCCATTTTCTAGGGAAGGGAGATAAGGAAAATCATGAGTGGACATTCAGGATGTACAATAATAATTCAGAACGACCTAATAGACTATCATTCTATGTATTTAACCTTGAAGGAGGCCTTGGTGCAGGTAGTTATGTGCAGAAGACTGTAAAACAAAATGAATGGATTCATCTTGTTGGAATTATTGATGATAGGTTCATCTATCTCTATAAGAATGGCGTGTTGCAAAAGGTAGAGGATTATCATCAGGCAGCCATTCCAAGTCGGGGAGAAATTATCGATATCTATCCAGAGCACGGAAGCGCTCCGGTACGAATAGGAACACGGGATCTCCACAGCTTTTTTGAAGGAAAAATGGCGGATCTTAGAATTTATAATTCTCCCATTTCGGAGAAAGAAGTCATAGAGTTGTATAAAAATAAAAACTAAGACAGTGAAGGTTGGGTTAGTGAACGTGGATCGTACCCTCACCGCTCAGTTGAATAGAGGTAGATTGAGGGATTATAAATCTTTGCCTTTAAGATTTCTAACATCGAGAATGTTGTTAGCATTGATTGCCCGCTCGACGAAATCTTCACCGAACTTCCTTGAGATCAAGATGGACTTCCTCTCTTGGAGAGATTGGGCAATATAGTCCATCTCGCATCCACAGCCATAAAAATGATAATTGGGAGCCATAGCATACTGTATCACTAAGGACAAGTCAATGGTCTCCCTCTTCCCATTAATATATTCTATCTCCACGCTTCTATCTGCCATAAAGAAAATAACACTATCTGATATTTAAATTAATCTCACTCTAGTCGAGTTCAGGTGGTGGAAGCTTCTCCATCTGTTTTGCGCTGATAAGGACATCATCAATGCGCAAGATCATGGTAGCGACTTCAGAAGCTGACGCAATGGCCTGAGTCTTTACTTTAAGAGGCTCAATGATGCCTGCTTTCAAGCAGTCTTCAACCTTGTCCGTAAATAAGTTCAACCCTGCAGTTACCTCACCCATCTCATGCCTCTTCTTTAATTCGGTAAGGATTTCAATAGGGTCAAGTCCTGCATTCTCTGCAAGTGTTTCAGGGATAATTTCAAGGGCACGAGCAAATTCATCTACCGCAAGCTGCTCCCGTCCTCCAAGGGTTCTTGCATACTCCCGCAAGCGTCTTGCAAGCTCAACTTCAACAGCGCCACCTCCAGCGACAATTTTCCTGCTTCGGACTGCAGCTACAACATCTCCAAGACCATCATGCAATGCCCTCTCAATCTCATCCATGACATGCTCACTGCTTCCTCGGATGAGGATAGTTACTGACTGAGGATTCTTACAACCTCGTACATAGGTTAATGATTGCTCACCATGCTTGACTTCCTCAACCATCTCTGCCTCCCCAAACTGAGAAGCATTCAATTCAGCAAGAGTAGAAACAACCGTTCCTCCGGTTGCTCGCGTAAGCTTTTCCATATCAGATTTTGAAACTCTCCGTGATGCAAAGATACCTGCCTTGGCAAGATAATACTGAGCCACATCATCAATGCCTTTCTGGCAAAACACGACATTTGCCCCTGACTCTATAATCTTCTTAGTCATCTCTTTCAAGTATCGCTCTTCAGATGCTACAAAACTTTCAAGCTGCTCAGGGGTTGACACGGAAATCCTCGCTTCAGATTCAGGATTTCTCAACTCCAAGGCAGCATCAGTAAGAAGGATTTGCGCCCTTTCAATACGTGAGGGCATATCTCCATGCGCTCTCTCTTTGTCTAAAACAACGCCCTGGATAAGTTCACTATCTGCAATTCTATCGCCCTTTACCTTTGCAATTTTGATATATTCTGGATCAATCGTATCTGAGGCGATAGTATCAACAGCACGAACAATAAGGTCTGCCAAAACCTCCTTATCGCCTTCAGCACCCTTTCCAGTCATGGCCGTCATGGCAATCTGCTTCAGTACATGAGAATTCTCAACAGGAAAAGACATGTCCTGTAATAAGGTGAGGGATTTCTCGGCAGCTAATCGATATCCTTTAACGATAACGGTAGGATGAATTCGTTTGTCAAGCAGCTTTTCGCCATAATCAAGGAATGTTCCTGCAAGCAACGCTGCCGTGGTTGTTCCATCGCCTACTTCACTTTCCTGGGTCTTAGCTATCTCAACCATCATCTTGGCCGCAGGATGGTCAAGTTCCATTTCTTCCAAGATGGTGACTCCATCATTAGTGACGGTTATGTTGCCCTGAGAATCAACTAACATCTTGTCCATCCCCTTGGGTCCTAGAGTAGTCTTGACAATGTCTGCAACAATCTTCGCTGCAAGAATATTATTTCTCTGTGCATCCTTTCCCAAAGTACGTGAAACATTTTCAGGCATGATATAAACAGGCTGTTTTTCCACCATAAATCTTTATCAGGCCTTGACTTTTAAGATTATGTGTACTGCTGTGGCTAGGTTTAAAATAAAAGAATGTAAAGATTAAAGAGATTAGAATCCGTCTTCGGATTCTTCTTCCTCGTCGTCATCCAGGTCTTCGTCGTCGAAGTCTTCGCTGCCGTCAAGGTCGTCATCAGCTTTCTTTTCTTTCTTTTTCGTGTGATGGTCTTGCATTATGCTTTGTAATAAAAACCCTTTTTAAATCTTTAGTTTAAGCTGTAGGATGCTTACGTATTATCGACCGACATTCTTTTTCTAAGCCCCTCATCTCCTGATGCAAGCTTCGAATATTCTTGACGTTATTCGGTACATGCCTATGATATCTTTTCAAATATTTAAGAACACTTCGCGCACCGACAACATCCTCAGATCTCGGTCCCTGCCTATCGCTAGGAAAGTAAAAAAGATGTGAAATAACACGAACATCGGCAATATAGTCTGCTATTTTTCCGACTTGCGCTGGAGTATACAGTGCTTTCTCTTCCATACTACTTCTATTAAGAAATCATATTTAAGCATTATTGTAATAAGCTACCTTCCTGAAAATATAAATCTCACGTTCTTTACGATGCAAATCACACCATACACTCCTGAGATGAGGAATGCGAGGCCGAAAATATGATAGAGGAATAGATCTTTATGGACGATAAGTGAAATGTATGAGGCACAGAAAAAAAGTATGTCTGCAATAATGCTCTTCACCACCGCCCTGTCAATACCACCCATTCCGTAAAAAAGGAAAAAGGGTTTTTTAATCTATCTATACATAAAGTATATAAAGAAGTGGCACGTTAAAAAATAGAAAAAAGGTGCTTAAAGCTGTTTGTTCTTAGTTCATGCTTGAAGCTCACTTTTAACCTGTGATGATGCCGCGATATGAATCAGAAAGTGAAAGTGTGTATGATATTCCAGCTATACTCGTAGCGGAAGATGATGAGGATTCCAGAACTGGACTCTGTCGCCTTCTTAAATCAATGTTCAAGAAAACTCCGGTAGACTGGGTTGAAGACGGTCACCTACTTGTAGAACAGATACAATCCCACCCCAATCGGTATGGAATTATTATATCGGACTTCAATATGCCTATCATGAATGGGGCTGATGCTTTAAAACGAGTGCGTGCGATCGATCCATCCATCATTTCATGCATTTACACAGCCGTATCTCATAAAGAGGCCGTGAACAAGATATACCCTGCAGGCATCGATAAAGACCATGTATTTCATAAGCCAGACTTCAATCCTCTTCTTGACTTTGTTGAGAAGAGCTATAAATCACTCTTAGAGATGCGAAAGAGATATCAACGAGTGGCAGTTTAACTTATTGGCCGAATATGCTCTGTAAAAATCCGAGAAATCCTTTTGGCCTATTTCTTTCTTCTTCCTCTTTCATTTTTGCCATATACGCATTATATTCCCTTAGGTTCTTTTCCTCTTCCTCGATAAGCCTTTTCCCTTCCGGATCACAAGTTTGATAGAAAAAAAGACGGCCTGCCTCTAACTCATAGATTCTTTTCCTAATTATAGTAAGATGGGGATTATCATCAAAAATCTGTTCAAGTCTTCGACGAGACTCATAACTCCACTCCGGATCATTCATCCCTTGTACGATGGCTAGTCTAAAGATATTGTTTTCCTTATTCATGATAGTTCTTCTTATAGCATAATCTTGCAATTTCTTATCCTTTTCCTCCCATGATGCAGCACGCTCAAGCTGGGAAGGACTCATCTTGTTTAGCCTTGCTATATAAGGATCAATCTTTTCTTTAGGAGGTTCTGCTTTATCTCGAGGCTTATGTTTTTTCTTTCTTGGCTTATCTGGAATAGGTAGAGTTCTTTCTACAGTTGGAGATACAGAGCTATAATCATCGCTAGAAGACGAATCTGAATCATAGGGGCTACTATCATCACTTTCCTCATACGTTGGTGATGGTTCAGGTTTTTTATCAGGGACAAAGACCCTATTAGCTGTAAACGCATAAGGATCCCCGAAGTTTGGAGTGTCCAGGCTTCCCGACTGTCCTCCGATGCTTGTTGTACGATGATCGTCGATATCAGAATTACTTACATGAATATCCTCCTTAGTTTCCGGATCTGTGACGTATTTTCCAGGTTCGAAATAGAAAAATAGACTTGAACGCTCCTCGAGCTCTCCTATTCTTCTATCAGGAGCAAAGATTCCAGGAGTTTCTTCATACATGACTTCTTTCCCATCTTCCCACTTCGTATATTTTCTTCCCATAATATCTCAAATACTTTGATAATTATAAATTTAATCCCCCCGCCCAGAATCGAACTGGGGATCTTCCGGGTTCTGTTGGAAGAATCGGCTTATCACGCTTCATTCTAATCCCATAGGGAATGTCTGCGCTAGGTATCTACAGCCAGACGCTCTAACCACTGAGCTACGGAGGGACGCTCTCAACTCCGCAAGAAGAATTGCCCTCTGTACCGAGCTAAAAGTGAACTTCTATATTTCTGAGGCTTTTTAAGCTTGTCTATAGAAGATTTTTTAAACACTGGAATGAAACGATAGAGATGGCAGATTATATGACTGTGTATGACATTACGAAGGAACGGATTGATTTGTTTATCAACTCATATAAGGAGCTGACAGACTACGTGGTAAGTCAATTCTCACCCGAGAACAAGGGTGAAAAATCAAGTAAGATCTATGCAAGCATTAAGAGAGACATGCAAGAAAGTGATGATATATCATATGCTCACGACCTTAAGAAAGTCCTTGACACCATGGATATGTACAAAAGTAACATCGTAGGAATAACAGGCCAGGAATTACAGAACCTTGAGGCAATTGTCAGGTCAGCAGAAGGGGAATTATATAGGAGCTCCTGGATTGCCCCTTCAGAGATACCTACCCTTAAGAAATATTTTGAGAGATCAAATTTGAATGTCAGCAAAGTACTGGAAAGGAGATGCGGGTCAGTCATCAACCAGCTTAAGAGCCTATCAAAATCATCTGAAGGAACTCAAAAAAAGAAGCTGCTGAAGCAGGCAGAAAGCATGAACCTCCTTATGAGAGAGGCGATAGACAAATACGAGTCAATTTACATGCTTATTGAAGATATGTTGGATGAGTCAGGAAGAGAAAGCCCTAATTAATCTTCGTTCTTTGCATGCGCCGAGACAAAGAAAGCTCGGTTTGAGAAGGCAGTGTGATGCTGACCTTCTTTTTTATACGTGGCTTTTGCGGAAGGAAGCTCGTAGGCACCCATAACTCGCAACTTAGAGTAAATGATATAGGAGATTGTCCTTTCTTCCCCATGATTCAATCGATGGATATTCCATGATAACATTCTTCCTTCAATATGATCTGGCTTTGTCCCATATTTCTCATAAAGGATTGCAGAACCAGGAAGATGATCCTGAATGTGAATATCTTCAACAGGGGTTCGAGCGTGAATGCTCAGTGTTACTTTCAAAGCGAATTCTCCGCCTCTCGTCTTGACAAAGGATACTTTCTTACTAACAGCAAGAGCAGTCCTTACATACACTCGAGCGACAACAACCGAAAGCCCGACAAGAATGACAAGGATAAATGGCAAGGTGTAATTCGTTGTAGAGGTGACAACAAGCTCATCAGCAGGAGCAAGCTTCTTCTCCCATGCATAATCAACCAATAAGCCATTTCTCTGGACAGCAAGAGGATCGAGTGAATAGCTGGTGAAAAGTCGTGAGACGATGTCTTTGCTCATCTCGATCTTGGCTGAGGCAGGAGTGTTACCCTCATTTGTTTTTACGACGGTAGTTTCCCTGACAATGAACCCGGTTACATGACTGCTCACTGAGATGCCTTCCCTTTCAAGATAGTTGACGACTCCTTCAATGCGTACCTTGGCATCATCAACTTGTATGTCTGCTTTGATGACATAAGGCCCTGCAACAAGTTTCTTGATGGCTTCCAATTTCACGTCAACAGGAACAAAGACCTCTTCATGAGGCTTCAGGGAAACAGTCGTCTCTCCATTGAACAATGCAGATGAGAATTTAACATGTACGTTCTCAAGGTAGGTATCCTTAAGGTTTTTAACATGGACAACTGCTTGAGAGTCTCCCGGCTTGAAGTTATCAGCGCTGATTGTCAATGCATTTTTAAGATCAACAATCTCGACCATCAAGGAATCCTTAAATATACCTGATTCAGATCCTTTTATTTCATACGTGAATGAAAAAAACCCTGGAGTCTTCCGCATCTCAGCAGGAAGATATGCTCGTGCTTCAATCGTGGTGACTCCTGAGGGCAACTCGAAAGTCCCCTTTGGACTCATGGACACACCAAGCAAAGAGTATAATTGAGCTCCCTGCTGAGGTCCATCATTCGTGATTGTTAAATTAAAGACTGCCGGATTATTCAAGTCACTGATAATGACCCGAGCAACATCATGTGCTTCAACCTTAATGTCGGCTGAGGCAGGAAAGAGGGAAAAGAGCAAAAGTGCAACGAAGGCTATCACCAGTTCAATTTTTTTCATGGAAACAAAGATCGATAATCCTATATAAATATTTGTGTAGTCCCTTATCGCTTGCCAGTGAGGTCAAGAAACGCTTTCAAATTATCCTTAAAGCCCATAACATCCCCTCTCACTATGTCTTTCATGTCTTTAACCCTGCTGGGGATGATGTATTTATTATAAATATCCCTCATCAGTTTGTTGATTGGGGAATTCTCCCACTTGCTGTCGGGGTCTCGAATCAACGTCCCTTTGATTTCAACAGAAACCTTTCCTCGGTTCATTTTTTTCTTCGATCCTTCCATTTCAACCTCTACATCAGTCAACCCACGAACCTCATATTTAACGGAAAGTTCCACCCTAAAGTAATCTGAAAGACCTTTTGTAGCCTTCCACTCGATATCGATATCTCGTGAATTGCCTGAAACCTTTTCAGAATATTTCTCCTCGACAACTCCATAGTTTTCCTGGTCTTTTAGCCATGAATGCGCAAACCCATAGAGTGCAGCAAAATCAAACAACCCAGAATTCTCAACTTTTTCTTTTAAAATAAGCTCTTTTTCAGCCATTCCATCTAAAAAGAGAGAAGGTTGTATTTAAAGATTCCCTTTTAAGTAAGAGTCAGCGTTGCATTATTATTCTCATATGACAGTTCGTGGTCAGTCGACTGCACACTGAAGGTAAGAACTCCTGGGTCTCGAGGGATTCTTACATTTTGGACATTGAGGAATTTTCTCGTCCCTATAGGGAGCTCATAAAGTTCAAACTCTCGGGCAATCTCATCTCCTGCATACACCACGAGTCGAACACCTGATGCGTCCTGCAATCCGAAATTTCCTATTGCAATATCAAAATTAAGATATCTTCCCGTAGTGTTGGCATTAACATGCTCAATTCCCAAGTCAGCTTCAGAAGGAACTGAATACAACCGATTAATCTCCTTAATAATAGACTGATCAAGCTCCTGATCGCAATCCGTGATGGGATACATGATGCTATGGCTATCATCGATATGATCAAATCCTAGGGCGTGAAGAATCTCATGAAGGGCAATATGGGGGCTCTCACAGCGCTCAGAACGATATAACGCAACCTTTCCCTTAAAGATGACAGAATAGCTGCTGGTATTGATGATCTCGCTTGGGCCACCCTCACCAGCGACAAAATGGCCTTGCTCTGTAGGTTCAGGAGCAAGTTGTGAACAAAGGATTCTTATCTCTGCCGGCGATGATGAAACGAACCTCAATGAAGTCTTTTCCGATAAGAGAGAGAATGAATCGACTGCTGATTGCCGTTTGCTTGCATCGCATGCAGCATCAATAGAATAGCTGATCGTCGAATCCCTATATCGCATATTAGGATAGAACTGCAATCCCTTGGAGATATCAGGAGATGAGCTATGAGTCATAGGGTGATAAGAGATGGCTTCTCCAGGAATGTAAAGCCACAAGACATACAGTCCTGCTCCCAACGCTACAAAGAGAAATATGAAAACAAAGAAATCGACCACTTTCATGCATCTATCAATAAAGGGAAATTTATAAACTTAATTACCTGCCTTGAAGCATGAAATTCATGTTTTTAGAGCATACGGCAGACATCAAATTCCAAGCATATGGGAAGACAATCAATGAGCTGTTCAAGCATGTAGCTGAAGCATTCTCCCATTATATCACCCATAGGAGCGCGGTAAAGAAAAAGCGAGGAAAGACAATAGTAGTGTCTGGAACTGACTATGAGTCTCTTCTCTACAATTTTCTTGATGAGTTGATCTATCTCATAGATGCCGAGAATTTTGTGGCTACGACAGCTGAAGTCAAGATCCAAGGATTCAATCTCAAAGCAAAGGTATATGGAGATGACGTGAAGAACTATGATCTTAATCATGTCAAGGCAGCAACCTATGCTGAAATGTACGTGAAGAAGAAGAGAAAGGCATGGGAGGCTCAAGCAGTTATAGACGTATGATAAAGAAACTAAAGGAAAATATATGGGAAATCGAGAAGGAAGGGAAGATGAAAGTTCCGGCTATCATCTTTGCCTCAGATGATTTAATGGAAAAAATAAAAAATGACAAAACAATGGAACAGGCAAAAAATGTGGCTCAGCTTCCAGGGATTGTTGAAAAAATGGTTGTCATGCCTGACGCTCACCAAGGATATGGCTTCCCTATTGGAGGAGTCGCAGCATTTGATGCAGAAAAAGGGATCATTTCTCCCGGAGGGGTTGGCTATGATATCAATTGCGGAGTGCGATTGCTAAGGACGAATCTTTCAACCAAGGATTTCCTTAAAAGAAGAAAAGAGTTTCTTGCCGACCTCTACAAGGTAGTTCCCTCAGGAGTGGGGGAAGGAAATAAAGATAAGTTATCTGACAAAGATATTGATGATATCTTGAATAAGGGATCCCAATGGGGTCTCGAAAAAGGATATGCCACCCAGGAAGATATCAAGAAGACTGAAGATAAAGGCTGTTTGAAAGAAGCGGATGCCTCAAAAGTATCTCAAAAAGCAAAGGCTCGAGGAAGAAATCAGCTAGGGACTATTGGGGCAGGAAATCATTTTATCGAAATTCAGGAGGTTCAAGAAATATTCGATAAAAACGTTGCAAAGATATTCGGACTGCAACAAGGCAACATTGTAATCATGATTCATACGGGAAGCCGAGGACTTGGGCATCAAACTGCATCTGATTATATCCAAAAGATGGAAAAAGAGTATGGGATTGAAAACCTTCCAGACCGGGAATTGATCAACGCACCCCTTGAGTCAAGATTAGGCAAAGAATATCGGGCTGCGATGGCTGCTGCCGCAAATTTTGCATTTGCAAATAGGCAAATCATAACTCACAAGATACGGGAGACTGTGAAAAAATACTTTTCAGCTACAACGGAGGTAGTCTATGATATTGCACACAACATTGCAAAGTTCGAGGAATTTTCCATGCATGGAAAAAAGGAAATACTCTGCGTACATAGAAAGGGAGCGACTCGGTCATTTGGTCCTGGAAGAAAGGAAATTCCTGAAGAGTATAGAGATATCGGCTGCCCTATTTTCATTCCAGGAAGCATGGGGACCTTCTCCTATGTCCTTGTGGGAACAAAAAAAGCAGAGCAAACATCTTTTGCATCAACTGCGCATGGAGCAGGAAGGGTTTTGTCAAGAACATATGCAATAAAAAATCTTTCAGCAGAAAAAATAAGAAAAGAGTTGGAAGATAAAGATATCCTGTTGAAGGCGGGAAGCAGCAAGGGAATCGTCGAGGAAGCACCCGAGGCATACAAGGATGTCGACGAAGTGGTGCGTGTGAGCGACGAGCTCGGCCTTGGAATCATGGTCGCAAAGCTAAAGCCTCTTGCAGTTATGAAAGGATAGAATATAAATCCTTAAAAAGAAAAGAACGATATGAACATAATGGGAAAAACTACCTATCGCATAATAAAAAGAAATATGAATCATCCTGTGTGTGCACGTATGGGAACATTCTATGTCATAGGACAACGGCCTGATGATGATGAAGAATTAAGCGGCATGTATACATCACCTACATTAGAAGGCCTCGCGGAATCCTCTAGACAATCCCATCTCTTTCTTCACCGTGATAAGCCATATCAAATAGAAACAATAGCAGGTCCCCGCATGTTTATATCTGAGTCTAGAAGATATATACTCGATAGCCCTGTAACTACCGAAGAACTTACAAAATTCTGGGAACATATCAATGCCAAAGAATAGTTTGAAAAGGATAAAGTCTAAATACTTATTTTTACAATAACTATTGATGCAGAATGCACTATAAAGCTGGACTTTTTGACCTTGATGGCACGTTAGTTGATACATCCGACGAATACCGACACAGACTTCTAGGAGAAGTTCTAAAAAATTGTGGAAAAGAATATAATGCCAACCTCATAGATAAATGGTGGTTTGACGCTGATCGTGACAAAACAATCCGCGATGGATTTGGAATTGATCCTCAGCAATTTTGGACACAACTTAAGCAATGCCAAGATATAGGCGAGCGATGCAGGTACACCAAACCTTATGATGACATTACTGTTCTCCCCATCTTAAAAAAATATAATGTGAAGCTTGGGATTATCACTGCCGCTCCTGCTACTGTTGCAGATCCTGAGATAGAGTTGGTTGGAAGAAATCAATTTGATGTCATCATCTATGCTCATTCTGATAATGGAGTACAGGACAAGCCTCATCCGGAGGGCCTTCTGCTTGCTTTAGAAAAAATGAAAGTGAATAGGAATGAAGCATTCTACGTTGGAAATTCCCCTGAGGATATTAAACTTGCGAGAAATGCGGGGATGGTAAGCTTCTATATAGAACGCGGCAAACATACCTTCAACGGCCAGACACCAACAATAAAAATCCACTCCTTACACGCTCTTGAAAAGGTAGTTCTTATGGGTGTAGATCTGGATGATCCTAGAATTACATTCCGACAGTCTCAGGATCCTGACGTTTCCGATACGTAACAAACGGAACATCTTTCTTTATCTTCTCAAAATCATGAATGATTCTCCATGATTCCTGGATTTCGTCAAAACGCGGGAAAAATCTCTTATCTCCTCGTACCAAGTCTCCAAGAAGGACAGAATATTCATCACGTGCCCCTCGAGGCAATGCCAAGTCGAAGGTAAGAGTGTTATCATGAACATGGGGGATGTCTTTGAAATGTACAATAAACTCAGTTTTCTTTTTAGGCATGTTCTTTCCTGCACGAAGAAAGATAGGCACATTCTTCCATCGTTCCTGCTCTGATTCAACGCCAATCTTTGCAAATGTATCTATAGCGCTATTACGAATACCGAATTTCTCTGCTTCCTCTCCATATCCTTCATATTGCCCAAGAAGATGAACATGGGGAGGCAAAACATGAATGCCTTTTAACACCCGGACCTTCTCATCGTGTATAGCGTCAGGATTGCTTTCAGAAGGATGATTCATCAACAACAAAGATAAAACCTGAAGCAGATGGTTCTGGACCATATCCTTGAGCGCCCCAGCCTCATTATAATAACGAATTCTGGATTCAACGCCGAAATCTTCATCGGCAATGATATTGATTCGTTCAGCATGTACTGCAGAAAGCTTGCTTTCAAATTCCTTTTTCCTTCGTAACTCAAGAATTTGCTGCACGGTCTGTTTTCCAAGATAATGGTCAACCCTAAAGACATCTTTCTCGGGAAACACCTTATGGATATGCTCGTTAAGTTCCTGCGAGGAGGCATAATCCGATCCAAATGGCTTTTCAAATACTATCTTCTTGCCCCAGGCTATGCCCTGCTGATGAAGCTGATCTACAATGCTTGGAAACAAGGCATAACTCGTTGCAAGATAATAGAACACCGGTTGTGTGTTTGAAGGATCTATCTGGCGAAGAAGGTCTTTCAGTCCTGTAAGACTGTTAGGCTGAGAAACATCCCCTCGAAAGAATCTCACAGAAGAGGAATTCAACGCCTCCTTTCTGTGTTCTGGAAGAGAGCTTACAAGAAAATCACGATAACTCTCATCAGTATATGCTCCCCGAGCGATTCCAATGATAGTAGAGTCAGGGGCAATAGTTTCCTCTTGACTTAGCAATGCAAGAGCGGGAGCAAGCTTATTTTTTACTAAGTCTCCAGTTCCCCCAAATAGGACAAAGATGACCTTATCTGATTCCATCAATTCCACTACACAGAGTATTTTATAAATCAATCTATATAAGTAAATATATGATCTATATCATAGAGCATTTAGAGCCTCGAGTATGGAAATGGTGCCTTATTGAGTATAAGCATATCTCCCGCATCGTAGGGAAAAAGAACCTCTGGTTTACAAACACGAATAATAAGGGCTTAAAAAAATACGGCACCGTAATAAAGAAGTCTGTAAGGGACTTGAAGCTAAAAAACGCATGTGTGCTTGACCCTGAAGCACAGAAAACGCTGAATCCTCGTGAAGCAAAGAAATTTGATTATGTCATCTTTGGAGGCATACTAGGAGATCATCCTCCAAGAAAAAGAACTACCCTAGAGCTGACGCGATTCGTGAATTTTCCAGCAAGAAACATAGGGAAAGAGCAGATGAGCACTGATAATGCAGTTGCAGTGGTTCATGAGATTGCTAAAGGAAAGAATTTTAGAGACTTGAAGTTCAAAAAAGGAATTGAAGTAAAGATAAATGACGTTGAGTCAACACTCTTCCCCTACACCTACTTAGTTAAGAACAAAAAACCACTCATAAGCAAAGACCTTATAGCATTTCTAAGAAAATCTAAATAAAGGCATATCCCCCTTCGCTATCAGCATGCAGCGTAGGGACATTCGTGTTCACGACATGTTCACTAAACGTGTAAAAACCCTGAAGAGATTCTGGAGTGATCGTAACGTGAATGCTTGTATTTTCCCCTGAATCCAATATGATTGTTGAGGGAGAGTCCTGCTTCCAGCCAGCAGGAAGCGTTCCATCGATGCTAAAGACTGATTCTGAACATCGAATATCATTATTTTTTATAGTAAGTGTATACGTAGCTGATTCATTTCCCCATTGGGAAAGAGGATAGAGTGAAACACTTGGATCTGCGTGAACGCACCGGGAAGGACCAAACAAAATACTAACTGAAATATCCTCTTCTGAAAGAGAGGTAACACTAATACGTACATTTCTTGCAGAGTCAAAGAAATTCTCCCCTGGAAGAATAAGGTCGTCAACCATGACGCTTTCTCCTGTATTTGAAACACGATAAAGGGAAATTCCCGAATTACGATATTCAAGATAATAATAGGAACCGTCAGATGCTATTCGCAAGACCTGGGTCCCATTAGTTCCAAGCCGAGAAATGGTGTAAACTCCACTCACGCTTATATCATAGATATTATTTCCCGTGATTATGCCGAGCTGATATCTATGAAATCCATTTAGTGACTGTCCTCCATCCATGATATCATAATGATCTCCTTCTGTATCCCTCAATCCGAGAGTATTACCAACTTGGTGAGCAAGGGCAGCGCGAGAATCATATTCTAAAAATACTGATTTTTGGTCCGAGCACGAAACTGCAGGCTGGCATGAATCGTTCGTTAGGGCAAGATAGATGATCGAGTCATAACTTCCATGAATAAACCCGTGTTCGCGTGCTGCTGCCTCTGCAGAGGTCACTACGGATGAAGAGACATCGGGTGTGCAATGTATGTCCTCGCACATTTGATGAGGAAGCGTATACCATCCATAGACGTGAGAGGTTAGATTGGATAACAAGCTGGTATTAAAGAGCGAAGCTGAGACTCCATCACTTTCTCCAGGTCGAGAGATTCCCCCTACACTAAAGAGGATTACGGCAGCATTCTTTGGAAATGGCCGTATGGCTAATGGCTCAAGTACGGTTATAGAATCAGCGACAAAAATTCTTTCAAGCCGAACTCCATGAATCGTTACATGGCCGGGGAGGGGGTCTAAAGAGGGATCAAAGAAAACTGAGAAGTCCTCGTTCTGAGAATGGAGAAAATAAAGCGGAACAGAGCCACCTAACATCATCGTTAAATCGCCTTCAAGTTCACTATCGGACTCAATTGAAGACTGTATAATAAGAGGAAGACGTTCCCTAAACTGAACGGGCAATGCAAGCCTTAAAAATCTTCGAGGATCTTCATGAGCAAGAGAAAGAAGCGCCTGCTTTCTTTTTTCTGACATCTCAAGTGCAGCGCTAAATGCCTGCTGCCTATTATCGCCTTGCATATATTCCTCGCCGGCAGACACCAAAGCAAGAGTCATATTTTCAGGAGAAAGCACACGAGGTTGTTCAGGAGTATAGAAAATATATCCAGTAGTACGAAACTTCCATGCCGTAACTAAAAAGAGTAAGACAATCACTATCATCATAAAAACAATAATAAGAACAATACCATCATCCTCTCTCATCATTACAAAGGTGTCTAATTATTTATAAAGATTTATGCGTTAGAATTAGTATCCGCTACCTGACTGGCTAGATGTCCCAGATCCAGAGTTGCTTCCCGTTGCCGACCCTGAAGCGCCGGTATTAGACTCTGTTGTTGATACCATATCAGACTCGAGACTGCTATTCGTAGTGTCTGTAGTAGTATTCTCGCGTGCTGTAATGGATGCATTATTTGAAGAGGGTTGGCTGTTGTAAGGAGTTCCCTGAGTTGTATTATCACCTGCAGGGACGGTATAATCAAGGTTATTGCTACTACCATTGGTAGTATTATAGTTTATGACAAGGAATGACCACCATGGTCTATCAACATCTAATACTTCACCCGTCTTTGCATTAACGTCAACGCTTGTTGTTTCAGTAGCAGGAAATAATCCAAGGATCCTTGTTGGTCTTCGTGTCTCGACCTTATATACAAGAGTATTCTCTCCATTATAGGTTTTAGATTCCAGTTTTATCGTACAGTTAGTATCACATACCATGTCCGTCGTATTGCTCTCGGCAAGTGCAACAGCTGTCGTAGGAAGAAGAATTATTTCAGTTAAATTCGTGTCCTGAGGCGTGACTTCAAGCAGTGCAGGACCTGATGAAGTATAAGGAGCAACTACAAAATCCGTATGCGCTATAACATCTCCAACCATGATATCACTGCCCCCATTATCACTTGCGATAATATCTATACCTCCATTGTCGCTCGTATTAACAGATGGTGTTTCATTAGTCGTATTTTCACTAAAGGTTGCGTTTGTAGAATTAACAGAGATATTTGATCCAAATATATCAGACGGATTAAATGTTGTGGTGTCCGAACTGTTTGAAGAGAATATGTTTCCACCTAAGTCAGTACCATCAGTACTTCCGTTATCTGAGGCTGCAGCATCGTCTATGAATGGCTGACTATTATCCGCGCCTGTCTCGTTCTGTGCTGACACAGACACAACACCAAGCACGACAATTCCAATAAGAAGAAATACTAGAAAACGATCCATACTAGTATTAAATGTTGAACTTGTATATAAATTTTTCCTATTTTTTTGAATATTCTCCAATCATTGCACGCAATTTATTCCATCCCCTGAAAGTTTCAGTCGATGAATGACCTCGTGAATTGAGTTCATGGACGCGCTTAAAGATGTCGTCCAAGGCATCATCAAATGAATACTGACCGAAAGTGTCCATTCTATGGAGTGTATCTTGAATAGAGTCCAGCTGGTGGTACGTCTCCTTAACGAGGACCAGAAGGAAAGATCCAACTCTCTTCCTCAAATCTGGAGTAATTGTCTTTTTGTAAAGGAGTGTATGCAACTGCTCATATTCATTTTTCCTGTCTTCATCCCAATACTTGAGAGCTGCATCGACATTCTCGCTGCTTTCGTGAAATTCTTCATGCATAATAAGAAAAGGAAAACTCTGTTAAAAAATCTTTTGATGTATAAAATCGAACAATGTACTTTGATGCCTCTTCTTCCTTCTCCATCCCATTATACCGAGAGGTGCTGCGTCGAATCCCATTTTTCGCAGGTCAGAGGCGAATTCGTGAGCATAGCCATGGTGCGTATAAACTCTGTCTGGATTGCATTTCTTTACAAATTCAACTAATGAAGGATAATCTGCATGACTCGAGAAAACAAAGTTCTTTCCTCCACCCCAGGATGAATCAGCATTCCATCCAGTCAATTTTACCTGCTTGTATCCTGAAGGATCAAAATATTCATAAGAGTCGGTAATTCTTACCGTAGAACTCTGGTCATTATGCTTGAAGTCCAACCCCAAGGCGCTGTTCATCCTCCGTATCCGTTCATTGACGCTGAAGGGTATGCTGAATGTGTCTAAAGCAGAGCAAAGCTCCTGTATCTTCCCGAACGATGAATCAGTCCCCGTAATAATTACCTTGTCGTTTTCCTCAACATACTCCTTCAGCTCTTGAAGTACTTCTTTCTTTGAAGGGAAAACATACTGGGGTCTTCCATACGTACATTCCATTATCAACGTTGAACATTTCACCGGCTTAGCTTTTCCTGCAAACTCTCCCTGTGGATTGAAATCTCCCGTATAGAGAAGCTTATTGTTTATGAGGAACATCCTGCTTCCCAATATATGCCCTGCATCTCTACTCTTGATGCCTGCATGAGAAAACCTTTTTGTTTGTTTGAGTCTTCTCCTTAACTCTATAACCCTTCTTGTTATGTTTGAGCACATAAGATGGTTGTTCTTATATCGTGTAGGAATATGGTCCGTATGGGCATGGCTGACTAAGGTCACCTCCTCCTTACCCTTCTTATCTATGCCAAGTGATTCCGCCTTTAGTTGGAATAAGTTATCAAATGAGATCATATCTTGTGGTTTGCCGACGATTATTTATATTTTTCTAAGCAAACTATAAAAACACCCTATTCCCTTAATAAGGATGATCATAAACAAGGGATTTACGCAGAAAAGAACCTCTAACGGGCGACTGCCTCCTGGACAATATGAAACCAAGGACTTCCCCGTGCTTTCTCTAGGCCCAACACCTCGGGTAACAAAAGAATCCTGGGCTTTAGAGGTAAAAGGTCTTGCAACGCCTATGAAGTGGAACTGGAAGGAATTCACCTCATTCCCAATAGAAAACATAAAGACAGACATCCATTGTGTAACACGGTGGTCGAAGTTTGATACTATGTGGAAAGGAGTGTCCATAGATCATATAATGAAGAAAGCAAAAGTATCTAACAGAGCCACCCATCTTATTGCACATTCCTATGACGGATATACAACGAATATTCCTATAGCAGACATCATGGGAGGAAAGGCATGGGTTGCTATCGAATATGAAGGCAAGGATATTGAAGCAGATCATGGAGGGCCCGCACGCCTCTTTATACCTCATCTTTACTTCTGGAAAAGTGCAAAATGGTTGAAAGCGCTTGAATTTGTGCAAGGCGATCATCCAGGCTTCTGGGAAACGCGAGGATATCATAATTATGGCGACCCCTGGAAAGAACAACGTTACACCTTCGACTGATAAAAGAAACTGGCATACGGCAACCCTGATAAAATCAGAGATGATAGCCTCAGACATAAAAGCATTAACATTTTCAGCAAAAAATGAAATCGAGCACAAGCCAGGCCAGCACTATGACATACGGCTCACCTCCGAGTCAGGATACCAAGCAGCGAGGAGCTATTCAGTAGCCTCTGCGCCTAATAAGAAAGGTCTTGTTGAATTTGGTATACAGCTCCTTCCTAATGGCGAGGTTTCCCCTTACTTGTTTGAACTTCAACCAGGGGAAAGTGTGGAGATGAAGGGGCCCCTAGGAGGACATTTCATCTGGGATGACACAATGCCTGGCCCGCTTATCCTTATAGGGGGAGGATCGGGAGTTGTTCCTCTGATGAGCATGCTACGGCATGCCCAGGCAAAGAAAATAAAAAAAGAGATTCTTCTTCTCCTCAGTGCAAAAAGCGTAGAAAAGATCCCCTATTATAAAGAGCTTGAATCCTATAAGGACAAGAGCACGCATATCATCTATACACTTACCGGTGAATCTCCTAAGGGATGGAAGGGACTTACAGGGAGAATTAACAAGGATCTTCTTGATAAACTTCTGACCTCGTATAAGGAAAAGATGCCCATGGTCTATATATGTGGACCGACTCTATTCGTCGAAACCATTGCTGATACACTCATTCAGTCAGGATGGAATTCCCATGAGATTCGTACCGAACGGTTCGGCTAGCACGGATTATTTAACTGAATGCATTTTTGAATAAAAATAAACGAACATGATGTAGAGGGCAGTCCCTGTGGTGCCAAAAATAAGATCTACCATAGTATCGTCAAATTTGCTGACAATAAGGGAAAACGTATGGAGGTGGACATTTTCGACATAGACTCCTTGGAGCATAAGGTAGTCGTGCAAAAAGAAATCTAACAAGTACTCGCCGACTTCATGAATGGCTAAAATCCCAATAGTGATAAAAAATGAAAACGTGAGCTTCCACTTCATGTCTAGAGTGTGTCTTGAAACCATAAATAACACCAGCGAGCAAGCAAGCATAGGTATGAAGAAATGAATCACCTTATCGTACTCGTTAAAGACAAAAAAGAGTGGGCTGAAGAGAATATTCAAGACAACAATGATGAAGATATAGGCATAATGTTTCTTGGTGAATCGCAGATCAAAATAGCGATCCAAAGAATAAAAGAGCATTAAAGCACCAGCAACAGAAACTGCTCGAAGAACCTGGTAGATATCCCTGATAACGAGAATAGTGCAAAGAACAACAATCGACAACCCAAGTGTCACTCTAAACTTGCGCTGATAATTCCACCCATTCATAAGACACGAAAGAAAAAAACCTTTAAATTACTTTCTACGCTTGTGCTTTCTTGTTCTCAAAGTAACGCTGAATAAGCTGGGTTGCCTCTAATTTCGTCATGTTCATGTCTCCCTCGTAGCGGAGGTCTTTCAATAGTTTCCTCTGTCTTTCTGTGATGGGTGCATTGGCATTTCGCATTCCCCGTTGAGGCTTGTTGACATTGATAGTGGTAGAATTGTAGATTCGAACCGCACTATCAAGGACTATGGCATCCTCTACACGAAGCTTTTCCTCTTTCTTAATCCTCTTAAGGGCGCGAACAATTTCCTGTAATTGGTCAAAAGAATTCATGAGAAGATACATACACTAATGCCTATGAATATTTATAACTTGCTACTTCTTAAGCCGAGTAAAGTTCTTGATGGGACCGCCCCATATCTTAGAGTTGGGCACCGCAATATAGACGCTCTTTTCAGCCACTAAGATGCAGAGAGACATGTTGATCTGCCGGACAGTTCCGCGTATCCCTGCAACATCCACATCATCGCCTACCCTGAAAGGCTTGTAGATAAGGAGCAAAAGACCTGCAGCGATATTGGAGAACACATCCCGGGTTGCAAACCCGATGATGAAACCAGCAGCACCAAGACCTGCAACGAATCCAGTGACATTGAGGCCCAGGTTACTAAGGACAACAATAAGCAGCACAATCCATAAGAATATACTTATCGTTTTCTGGAGGAAATTGCTTGCAGTCTCATCATACCTCCACCTGCGGAAAATCCTTCCCAGGATATTCGAGATGATCTTAATGACAAAGAATCCGACAACAAGGACAATAAGGGCAATAAGCAGCTCCCATGAATGATAATACAAATAATCAATGCTTTTATGATAAATTCCTATCGGTGAAACTGCCGTTTGATTATTATCAGCTGCAACTTCCAGAAAAACACTCATAAGGTCCATAGAACTCTTATTCTATGATGCTGAGGAATTATATAAAATTATCTCTGGGCAACGCTTTCCAAACCCTGTGCTTCCTTTTCATGCTTACAGTTGATTCCACCAAAAATAAGATATCCTGATAACATGAGCATGCCTGCAAAAAGAGGTATAGCTAGCTGCTTTCTAGAATATTCATCATGGTCAGAATATCTATGATTTACAGTATAGTGAAGAGGTCCTACATGGTATGTAGTCTCGCGCTTGCCGCCATTAAGTCCGTTCCCTTTAACTTCCTTGTAAAACACTTTATTCGTCATTGTTTCCCAAGTGGTTGAGACTTTAAAAATATGATGCTATTACAAAAGCGAGGTGAGAAAAGCAATCAAAGCAATGCCAAGAAGCATGACAAAAATCATTGCCTTGGATGGATGCTCTCGGGTTTCAGGCAATAAAGTCGAAGCTCCAATATAGATGAATTCTCCAACAAAGAACGCAAGAACATATGCTAAAGCGCTTTCAGGAATGACAATTAATGATGCAACAATCAACCCCAGGACAGGGGCTATGGCGTCCATGAGCAGGAACATTCGTGCTTTCTTGATAGGCTGGTGGTTTCTCAGCATGACAACCACGGTGTTAATACCATCAGTCATATCATGGAAAAGTACCGCGAATGCGACAATGATGCCTGCAGAGGTGCTGACATGGAACGCAACACCAATGGCCGCTCCATCAAGGAAGCTGTGCAGGATCAAGCTTGCCGCACCAATAGGGCCAAGAATATGCGCATGGTGATGCCCTCCCGATTCAAGATGATGAGTAGCAAAGAACTTTTCAACTAAGCTGTAGAGGAAGAATGATCCCACAATCGTGAGCATAAGGCTCCTGACTGGAATTCCAGAAGTTCCAGCAATCTCCAAACTCTCAGGCAAGATATCGAGGAAAGCAACAGCAATAATAGTACCAGCGGAAAATGCGAAGAAATATGGCAAGCTTTTCTTGAAATAAAGGATAACCATTCCTCCAAAGAGCGTCGCAAGGAACGTCGCAAGCCCCAACACATAAATGAGTGCATCCATTCCATAAATTTGGAATTTTCGCTATTTAAGGCTTTTCTTCCCTCAACGACACGCACTATATCTACTATAACAATATTTAAAAGCAAGAGGTCGATGGAAAATTATGGGAAAATACTATTCCTTTAAAGAGAAAACATGGTTCATAGGACTCGCCACTGCAGGAGTTCTTTCACTGATTGTTGTTAACCGTTACGCCTACAACGCACCATATAACGGATCAATAGGACATGAAGTTTCATGTTGGGCAAGAGCATTAGCCCAATCATTTACATCGAGTCTCTGCTGTATACCTGCAATGGTTTATACTGCAGGGATTGGAGGACTTTCTGGACTTATTACAGCAGAAACGATGAGGGAAAGTAGAGAGAAACAAGATAAGTTACACACTTCTGAGATAGACAATACTGTAGTGCCGCCCAGAAAAAAGCATAGCAAAACGATTGAAAGCAGAGTCATAGACAACGACTAAATCGATTACAATAATCCTTAAATACACTCCCGCTACCCACATTTATGACAGACACATTGCTAAATGGTACTAAAGCAGTCATAGATTTTCCTATTGTGTTAGAAAAGTCTGGGCTAGAAAGATTATGCAAGTATGTAATAAGCGAAGCTGAACAACCTCATGAGGCAACTGTACATTATGAAGAATCAACAACCTATGGAGATGCAAATTCAAAAGAACCTATCCAGATGGAACGGATGAAAGTCTATACATTCAATGAAAAGATATCTGGATCAATACGCAAAGGCACAGATGCTCTTCATTTTAATGTACGAAGATACATTAGCAATGAACTCGGAGCATTATATGATCAAATTACCTTTGACACAGCTCAAGGATTTAATGAACCAGAAATAGAAAAAATGATGGATCTTTTTGGAAAAGGCGCTTACAAATTCTTTAGGGAATTGCACAACAATCGATACAATAGATAAAAGCGCCCGCACCGGGAATCGGACCCGGGTCTCATCCGCGACAGGGATGTGTACTAGCCACTATACGATGCGAGCATAAGGGGGAACAGAAAAGGTGGTTTAAAAACATAACGATAAGGATATCTTTAAATAATTAGAAAACACGTATTGGGATGGCTGAGCATATTAACACAAAGAGCGCTAATAAGGCATTAATTCTCACAGGGATTGTCATAGCGTTGTTTGTAGTAGGGTTACTGACGAATGGATTTGGACTCTTCCATCATGGAGGTGGAAGCACGACCAATAGCACTCAATTTGTTCCTCTTTCTGTCGGGAATGCTCCTACGTTGGGAAACAAAACTGCTCCTGTCACTATCTATGAATTTTCTGATTTCTCATGCCCCTTCTGCGCTGCCGAAGCAGGATATAATGATGAGTTTAGAAGCCAGAATCCTACATGGGAGCCTGGAATTAAAACACTAAAGGAGACCTACATTCCTCAAGGGAAAGTACGACTGGTTTTCAAATATGCTACTGGACATGGAGCAGGTCAGGCAGCACACCTCGTTGCATGGTGTTTGAATGACCAAGGACTGTTCTGGCAATTCCACGAGAAAGCATTCCAATACCAGTCCGATACGGGAAATGTAGAAAAAATGAAACTGCGCGCCGAAGAGATAGGAGCCGATATGACTCAACTCAATCAATGTCTTGACTCAGGAAAATACGCTAACCAATTCCAGCTTGACGAGGCAATGGGGACCTCAAATGGTGTAAGAGGAACACCAGCATTCTTTGTTAATGGAAAACTTATCAGTGGTGCAGTCTCATGGTCAGATCTCAAGAAAGCCATCGACAAAGAATTAGGCCAATAATTACTACTCCAAGTGGTAAAAAATAAGCAACAAGGCTTAAATAGAGAAAAGCTGTAATAAACATATGAATAGGAAATTACTTCTGAGTGTTGCTTCACTGATGACGGTTGTACTAACTCTTCATCTTATCTCCGCATATGGCTATAACTATCAAACATATACGTATGGCCAACCAAGCCAATACGGCATGAATGATTATGAAAAGTCAGCCTCATCATATGATTATGAGGAAGTAACGACGAAGAAAATTATAAAAAATGTCCAGTATACTCAGCAAAAGGAATCAAATTACGAATACAAGCCAGCCCATGTTAATTACGTCCCACGAGTACAGCCTATTTACGTAAAGTCGTTTGCACCAGACTATAGCAGGCCCTATGTTGTCCATAATCAGTACGGAACGTACGGAGATAAGTTGCCTCCAAAGACTTCATGCCAGGCTTACTACTACGAGAATACCTGTGGAGGAAATCCAACCAACTTCAGGGAAAGGCCAGTCTACAATCCTCAGTTCTACGACAACTCAGATTATAATTCATATTATTACGAACCTCAATACGACTGGCACGCAAGAATCTATAACTGGAATTACTAACTACTAAGAATACCTGCCAATAGTTTTCGAGTGATAGAATTTTTTCTTTCTGCATATATCAAGTCCTGTGCATTGTTTGTTGGATGTAGCTTTGAGAGCTGATTTCGAAGGCGATAAAGTTTCTTCCTGCCTCTTTCGGAGAAGCTCATCCTCAAAAGCTGCGAATGCATCTCAAAAACCTCAAAAAGAAAAGGAGTAAAATGCCCGTGATAGGTAATACCCTGATCGGCTGTGACTGCATGAAATATGTCGTCTCCCTTAACATGCCATACCGTGTACTCAGGGTGTACTCTAACTTCCCCTTCAACTAAGTTTTCCAATGCAATAGATTCAAGAAGATTCTTAACAGGCTTCCGGGAAAGAAATGAACCCTTAATATTCGCACGCGCCTTAAAGTCTGCACGTATCGATGCAACGTTAAATTGACCGCATAAAAGCATACTCCCGTATGAAATCCTTTCTCGACTTAATATGATGGGTTGATAAGACTGGGGATAGTCTACTTGTACATGCATATAACCTGCCTGAACTTTTTTAGTAATAGAGTCTGTAAGTGAGCTTTCCCCAAAGAAAAGAACTCGATGCGAAGGAAAGTTTTGTCCAGCAGTAAGCAAATCAGCACTATATTCAACCTTCGCTGCCATCTCCACCATAAGAAACGATCCTTTTTAATAATTTAGATTCTAAGCATCGAGCGTCTGCTGGCTAGGCGCTTCTGCCAGAGGGACTTTTGCTACGCTTACAACTCGATCTCCATCTTTCAATTTCACAACGTGAACGCCTTGTGTTGCTCTACCCATGACTCTCAATTCCTTCATATTGGTTCGCAAAACCATTCCCTTTGTGGTTGTCGCAATGACTGAATCCTGGTTGTCAACGGAAAGGGAAGCAATGACGTCCCCTGTCTTGTCAGTGGTCTTCAAGTTGATAACCCCTTTCCCTCCTCGCGATGTCTTTCTGTACTCCTCAAGGTCTGAACGCTTTCCAAACCCTTTTGTCGTGATGGTCAAGATTGTTGTCTTACCATCTAAAGGAAGGGATTCAAGAGAGACAACCTGGTCTTTTCCATCAAGTTCTATTCCCTTAACTCCGTAACTTGACCTTCCCATAGGTCGAACCTCATCAGAGTTGAATCGTATTGCCTGTCCATCCTTCGTGATGAGAAGAACTTCCTGCTTGTCAGCAACTCTCTCGACATTGATGATAGAGTCGGAATTGTCCATGGGCAAGTTGATGACTCGTATGCCTGTGCTTCGTGGCTTTGACAAGTCCTTCAAAGGAAGCTTCTTGACCAATCCAAGTTTTGTGGCAAACATGACATATCCTGATTCAAAATCAGTTAAGGGCATGACATTTGCAATCTTTTCCTCTCGTAAGTCAAGAACATTGATGATTGCCTTTCCCTTGCTCTGCCGTTCGCTTGCAGGAACATCATGCGCCTTAAGCCAATAGACTCTTCCTCGTGACGTGAAGAACATAAGATAGTCATGGGTGGAACAGGTAATAAGTATCTTTACAAAGTCCTCTTCCTTCAAGTCAGTGCCAGTAACTCCAGCACCTCCCCGTTTCTGCTCTCTATAGGTCTTCATATCAACTCTCTTCAAGTATCCTGATTCGGTGATCATGACAACAACGTCCTTCTTTTCAATCAAGTCCTGCTCGGTAATCTCATCAACCCTCTTCAATATCTTTGTCCTTCGCTCATCACCATATTTCCTCTTCAGCTCATTTACTTCCTGTTTGATGATCTTAAGAATCTCCTTCTCATCGCCCAAGATTGTCCTTAGTTCGCTAATAAGTTCCTTAAGCTTCTTTTCTTCATCCTTGAGCTTTCCAGCTTCAAGATGGGTAAGCTGTTGCAGTCGTATCTCAAGGACTGCCTTGGCTTGCCTATCAGTCAAGTCAAATTTCTTCATCAATCCGTCATGAGCGGTGCTTGCAGTATCAGATTTCTTTATGAATTCCACAACCTTGTCGATATCCTTGAGTGCAATAAGCAATCCAAGAACTATCTCAATTCTATCCTCAGCTTTCTTAAGGTCGAACTTAGTCCTATTACGTACGATAAGCTGTCTATACTTGACATATTCCTCGATAATATTCTTAAGATTCAGCACTCGTGGTTGCTTTCCAACAAGCGCAAGAAGATTTGCATCAAAGCTTGTCTGCAAGTTTGTCATCTTATAGAGCTTATTCAAGGTAAATTTAGGATCAACTTCTTTCTTGAGTTCAATGACGATGCGTACTTTCCCTTTTGCAGATTCATCCCGTAAGTCAGAGACATCAGGAAGTTTCTTCTCGGTTGATAATCGAGCGATATCCTTGACAAGATCGGACTTATTGACCATGTAGGGTATTTCCGTGATGATAATCCATGTTTTCCCTTTATGCTCCTCGGTGGTCGTCTTTCCTCTAACAATGATCTTTCCCTTTCCTGTCTTGTACATATCTTTGATCCCGCTTCCAGTAATCAATCCTCCTGTAGGAAAGTCAGGACCCTTTACGATCTCTGCCAGCTCATCAATGGTTACATTCGGCTTCTGGATGTACTCAATAATGCCATCACACACTTCAACAAGATTATGAGGAGGAATGTTGGTAGCCATTCCAACGGCAATGCCAGTAGCTCCATTCAAAAGAAGATTAGGGAGAGCTGCAGGAAGAGTTTCAGGCTCCTTGAGGGAGTTATCATAGTTAGGAAGCATCTTGACAGTATCCTTGTCGACATCTGATAATAATTCGCTTGAAATCTTGCTGAGTTTAGCTTCAGTATAACGATCAGCGGCTGCAGAGTCCCCATCCAGGGATCCAAGATTACCCTGTCCGTGAACGAGAGGATACCGTAATGAGAAATCCTGAGCCATACGGACAAGAGCATCATACACGGCAAGGTTACCATGAGGGTGAAACTTACCCATAGTATCTCCAACAATACGAGCAGATTTGATGGTAGCTTTCGATGGTTCAAGCCCTAAAAGACTCATTGCCCATAAGATTCTTCGATGAACTGGCTTCAATCCATCTTCAACCGAAGGCAAGGCCCTCTGGACAATGACTGACATGGCATAGTCGATATATGCCTTCTCCATTTCCTCAACAATTTCAGTGCCGATGACTCCTTTCTCATTTCCAAGTTGGGATTTCTCTCGTCTCTTCTCCTCTTCCTTAAGGATTTCCTTTTCTACTGCATCCTCATCATCAGGTTTACTCATCATCTCTTCACCTTCTTGGTTTTTTTCACAGCTTTCTTTTTCGCTAATTTTTTAACAAGCTTCTTTATAGGTTCCTCATCCATCTCTTCATCAAGCGCATCGCTTTCCTTGCTGATTGAGGTTTTATCAGAATAACCGCATTCCCTACAAATCATATAGACTCCAGATCCTCCAGGCATCATATCAACCTGATCGCTGCCACATTCAGGGCACATTTCCTCGCTCATATGTCCACCATGGCTTCTTTGGCCCGTTCTGCAATGAACTGTCTTCGTGGCTCAACATCGTCACCCATAAGCTTTGAGAATACTTCATTTGCTTTAACTGCATCTTCGATGGTGACTTTCTTCAAGAGCCGTGCTTTGGGATCCATGGTTGTCTCCCATAACTGGTCTGCATTCATTTCTCCCAACCCCTTGAACCGAAGAACCTCTGCACTGCCCCCAAGCTTTGCAATGAGCTCTTTGAGCTCCTCATCTGAAAAGACATAATGGTCTTTTCTCTTCCTCACTCTATACAAAGGTGATACTGCAATGTAGATATTTCCATTCTTAATTAAGTCTGGCATGAATCTAAAGAAGAATGTCAATAACAAGGTCCTAATGTGTGCTCCATCCACGTCTGCATCAGTCATGATAATGACTTTAGAGTATCTCAGTTTTGTTGGGTCCATCTGCTCTCCTATGCCTACTCCAATAGCAGTGATAAGATTGGAAATTTCCTCATTGGAAAGCACTTTGATAGGGTTTGCCTTCTCTACATTCAAAATCTTTCCTTTCAAAGGAAGGATTGCCTGGAACTCCTTATTTCGTGCAGACTTCGCACTTCCTCCTGCAGACTCTCCCTCAACCAAATATAATTCAGTATTCTCGCTGCTCTTAGCGGAACAGTCAGCAAGTTTTCCAGGGAGTCCTCCAAGGCCAAAGGCGCTCTTTCTTCGCACAAGGTCCTTTGCCTTTTTGGCCGCATTCCGTGCTTTCTGCGCTTCCATTGCCTTCATGACCACTCTCTTAGCGATGGCAGGATTTTCCTCGAAGAACATGATGAGTGAATTCATCGTGACGCTATCAACAATCCCCTTGATTTCGCTGTTTCCAAGCTTTGTCTTTGTCTGTCCTTCAAACTGAGGCTCAGGGACTTTTACAGAAATGACTGCAGTCAATCCCTCTCGCACATCATCTCCCGTAAGATTCTCATCCTTGATCATCTTATTCTTGTTGGCATAGTCATTGATTGCCCTCGTTAATGCTGACTTGAATCCAACAACATGGGTCCCGCCTTCGACAGTGTTGATAGTATTGACAAAACTCAAGACATTCTCTTGATATCCATCATTATACTGCACAGATCCCTCGACAACAACATTGGATTCCTGTTTAATGAAGTAAATAGGCTTGTGAAGGGTCTCCTTTCCCGTGTTTGCCCATTTGACGAACTCAACAAGTCCACCCTCATAAAAGAATTCTTCCTTCTTCTTGCTTGCTTCATCAGTTAACATGATTCTCAATCCCTTGTTAAGGAATGCAATTTCTCTAAATCGTGTCTCAAGTGTTGAGAAGTCAAACTTTGTTGTTGAGAAAATGGTGTCATCAGGATAGAAAGTAACAGTAGTCCCTCGCTCTCCTTTCTCCGCATCACCAAGAACCTTCATGTCATGTGCAGGCTTGCCAATCTTGTACTCTTGCTGATAGGTCTTTCCTCCTTTTCTTACCGTAACTCTCATTAAAGTTGATAGTGCAGCAACAACGCTGATTCCCACCCCATGAAGTCCTCCTGAAACAGCATAACTTCCTTTGTCGAATTTTCCTCCTGCATGTAATCTGGTAACGACAATCTCCAAAGCAGGTCGCTTATAGATGGGATGCATATCAACAGGAATACCTCTTCCATTATCTATGACAGTAACTGAGCCATCCTTGTTCAAGGAGACAGAGATCTTGTCGCAATGGCCTCCCATTGCCTCGTCAACCGCGTTATCAACGATCTCATACACCAGGTGATGCAATCCTGGCTTGCTCGTACTACCAATATACATCGCAGGCCTAAGTCGTACACCCTCAAGCCCTTCAAGTACCTTGATTTTCTCTGCCGAGTACTCTTTTTTGTCAGTTTTTTGATCAGCCATAATAAAATGTCCACTAACAAAAACAAAACTTCCTTTAAAAACCTTTCTACCTAAAAAACCAGTTTATCGACGATAAAATCACAGAAAAATTATTTTTTACTCTTTTTGGGCTTCTCGTCTTTTTTCTCTGCCTGCTTGTCTGCTGTCCTCTTTGCCTGTTCCGCGGCATGCACTCTAACAAGCCTATATGCCTCAGTCCACTTCAATTTTCTCTTGTCTCGCTCCAATTTAAGAGAATTCTTCCTGCACTTACTTGAACAGAAGAAGCTCACTGTCCCATTATTATGAATAAGATGTACTCCCTTATGGAAACTTTCCTCTCTACCGCAGAAAACACATTTGACCATTATACAGATCTCCCAACGCTTCCTCGGATTCTTCGGGCTTCAATTTCAGTTTCTCGTAATGTTAATAGATCTCCAATTTTGACAGGACCTTTGACGTTTCTTCTCATGCTTCTCCCTTCATTTCGTCCTGATAATACTTTAGCCTTGACTTGAGTGACTTCCCCCCGTGCTCCCGTCCTCCCTACAATCTCTTCAACGACTGCGTTAACTGCCTCTTCAGTGCTAAATCTACCTGGCTTCGCCTGTTCTTGATTCTTATTATCTTGTTGTTTTTGTTGTTTTTGTGCCATGATATAAATTAAAAATTACTAAGATTTAATCTGAGCAATTTCTTTATCAGCGTCTCCGGCCTGAATAACAGCTACAGCAGACGTGTTGACGCCAATGCCGACGGCAATCCCAAGCTTTTGCTTGGAGTCGACTTCAACGCAAGGAATTTTCTTTTCCTTACATAAGACGGCAAGATGGTGAACAATCTCCTTTGGTTCAACATCTTTTGCATAGACAACCAATTTTGCCACGCCTCTCTCTATGGCTTTCGTCACTTCATTGGTTCCCTTGTCAACTTTTCCTGTTTTTCGTGCCTTTTCAACGATGGTATAGAAGTCCATTATGACCTCCGTATGATTTAAAATACCTCATAGGTTTATCAAGAGTTGAACTGATGCTTTATAAATCTTTAGTTCTGCCAATTAACACGTAGCAGATCCACCAGGGCAGCTTGGACTCTTCAGGCAAGGACCGTATCCTGTGCAATCATTCCTACAGACATAGCTTCCCCACGATCCGTCGGGCAACGTGCATGAACTTGCACTAGTGCTGTCGCAATATTCTCCATTCTCAAGAACTCCGTTCGGGCACATAGATCCTCCCGACGCCGATACTGCGGCTCGAGAAGGCTCAGCGCGATTGATACGATAGTCATTAGCAATCTTTCCTATCTTTTGTGAGCTTCCCTGTTTTGCACTGCCGCTTACTAAAGGTCGTACGGTTATCTTTGTAATATTTCCTAACTTTGTTGATGCTGTACTCCAGTTAATGTAGATGGCTCTTCTTTGGAATTCAGCAAGAGGAGCATTGGGATAATTGAAGCTCGCTGCATTTCCATTGCCGTCTTCAAGAGTAACTATCAATCCAGAAACATCTCCCGCCCCATTATTTCGTTTGACAACAAACCCCAAGGAGGTACTCGTATAATTTACAGCAACTGATTCTGGAACAACGGACAATGAAGTTGATAATGATGATGTCTCAATGTTTTGTCCAGCATTGACAAGAGTAGGCCGTACAAATTTCCAGACAATGACGATAGCGGCAAGTACGAGGAGGATCATCAGTACAGTAGTGACGACATCGCTAAGCCCTCGTTTCATTTTCCAGCGAGCAGAAGAAACTTTATAAACATTATCTCCAGGTCACATGCACTTCATCGGTTCTTTCTCGTGGTTTGATGTCAATATCTTTCTCGTGTATGCCTGCATTAAAGAGAAGCTCTCCCGTATAGGCTATCATTGCGCCATTATCAACTAACAAAGACTTTTCAGGGCAATAGAATTTCGCTTTCCTCTCACTGCACATAATCCTGCACATCTCCTGAAATCGTGCATTACACGCCACTCCTCCTCCAAGCACCAGTTCCTTCTTCCCCGTATGTGCTAAAGCTCGCTCAGCAGCTTCCACAAGCATGGCGAATGCAGTTTCCTGTAATGAATAGCTTAAATCAGAAACTGCCATTCCTTTATCAAACAATTGCTGAATCTTTGTCTGCATGCCTGAAAATGAAACATCCATGCCCTTAATCGCATAGGGCAACTCAATATACTTTCCTCCTTTTGCATGGATCTCGACCTGTGGCCCTCCAGGAAATCCCATTCCCATGTATCGTGCAACCTTATCAATAAAGTTGCCAACACCTATATCCAATGTCTCTCCAAATACCCGATACATACCTCCTGCATAGGCGATGATCTGTGTGTTTGCCCCTGAAGCATAAAGCAAGACAGGATCGGATGCTCCAACACTTCTTCCTATCTCGAGATGTGCAATACAATGATTAACTGGAATAAGGGGGACGTTAAGTTCTCTGGCTTTTCTTCTTGCAAACTCAAGGCCTACAAGCAAACACGGAGCCAGTCCAGGAGCATTTGAAACAGCGATGCCTTTGATTGCTTTCTCACTAATATTCGCAGTTTCAAGAGCCTTCACGTAAAGAGATTCTGAAACTGCCTTGTGATGGTGAGCACTTTCCATAGGGATAATCCCTCCTTTTTGAGTCTTATACATGTCTCGTACATTAGCAAGGATATTTCCCTTGCTGGCAATGCCAACTCCAAATGTATGTGCAGTAGATTCTATTCCTAAGATCATGATAATAGACCACAAATAACCTTATAAACAATACGCACTATATACTAGAGTGTTCTATCGACATTATTCTAACCCTCCTGAAGGAAACTATAAGCCGCATGCAAGCGTACCAAGAGGTCATGAACGACGATTTTACAAGACAAGAGAAGAAGTAAGGAGTCCTACACAAAAAATATTGAGAATGTACGAACACCACAAAAGAAGAGACATTCCCTCATGTTACCGAGGAGAGGGATAAAAACCAAAATAAAGTGTTGAATATAAAAAATAATGTGAAGTAATTAAAAATTACTTCTTTTTCTTTTTTCTGCCGCCACGAGCCATCTTTGTCTCCCACACGTTTCCTTTGGCGTCAACATAGTAGAGGTGACCGTGCTTTCTCTTGACAGCTAGCTTCAAAATTACTTTACCCATATCTACCTCCTTTTTGAATTAAAATAAATTCTAACTATTTCTAATCATAGGTCTATTTAAACCTTTTCTTTTCCCGACGATAAATTTAATTATTTTTTCATTGTTCTTATTGATAGGTATCTCGACAAGTCTTCTGAAAAGATTCCTAGGAACAATGCGAAACACAAAGGGATCGACGAGCTTCCATTCAAGGATGTTGTTTTTGTCGTCGAGCCAGACTGCCAGGAATGGAAAAAATACGAACCACGACGTTATTGACGCCTTGGAATCTCTTGAAAAATCAAAGAGAAGATTTTCTGTTGAGGGAGTCTTAAACATGAGCCCTGTCGCTCTCCCAAGAAAGGAGAGCTTTTTCACCTGCACCTCAACATATTTTTTATCATAGTATAACTTCATAAATTGTGAAAGGGAGGATTGTTTTTAATTCTACCGAGAGAAGATTTTTATACCTGCTTCCATTCAGACGCCTATGGAACTTGACCTGACTTTATTGATGTGGATCGTCGCAGGAGTTGTCGTGCTTCTATGCCTTGTTCTTATTCTCATTCAGAGACGAATGAGCCCTCCAGACCAGCCTCTGGTTGATAAAAGTATGATCTTCAGGAAAGAAATAGAAGCTATTCAAGCATCACAAAAACCTCAAGAGATGATTAATCTTTTCAATAAATTAGTGCAGGAATATCTAAAAGAAACCTATAACGTACAAACAAATGATTATGCCGAGCTCTCGCATATTCTCTATAACCGAGAAAATCATAGCCTTTCTGATTTTTGCAAAAAAATGATACGTGCATTGTATTCAGGAGAGGAATTGCAACGAGAACAGGTTGAAGCACTTATGCAAGAGTTTCTCGCAATCATCAATGGGAATGAGAAACCGGCGCAGTCCACTGTTGTGCAAAAACAACCAGTTGCTCAAGATGCTAAGAAAACACCGGAAACTAAAGAGCCTCCGGGACATGGCCCTATTGAAAGTATTGATATGCTTGAAAGAATTGAAAGCAAGATCCCTAGTAAGCTTCCTGTTAACGCAGCGCATCACTTAATCTAAGGAAATACTCTATAACGCGTATTGAACAGCAAATATTCAAATATAAAGATGAGAAGTGCTGCAAGAGCACAATATCCTGACGCATCCAGAGAAACTCGCCGTACCTTTAAATTCTTTATCTGATCAAGAGATTGTGCAAGCACTGCAGCAGACTCTGCATGGAATGCTTTTCCCCCTGTCAAAAATGAGATTGACTCGAGCGAATCAAGCTCTACTTTTGAGATTCCATAGGTAGTTTCCCCTCCCGTTTCAGTCCCGAGCGCAATGGTATGGACAAGCACTGAATTCTTTGTTGCATAATCAATAGCCTCCTGAATATTACCTACATTGAATCTTCCATCGCTCAATAAAATAATTGCCCGATAATCCTCGGGCCGCAATAGATTGACCGCGGTAACAATCGCCTCGTATAAGTCAGTTCCGCCAATAGAACTTAATTGAACATTCCCCAGTGACTGACGAAGAAGGTCTTTATTGCTTGTTATGTCCTGCTCAATAAGAGTGGATCCTGAAAATGAAACAATTCCTACCCTCGTTCCTGCAGGATATGATCCAATAAATGACGAAAGACTTGTCTTAGCAGCCTCAAATCGACTAGGAAGGATATCATTTGCTTCCATACTTCGTGAGGAGTCAACTGCAATAACTAACGATGAAGAGCTTGTAAGGGCATCGTATTGGACGATAGTACCTGCAATTGATAGAACAAGAAAGAGACAGATAGAAATGCTACATGAAAGGATAACAATATTCTTCGAATATAAGTCTATTCCCTTGATGCGGGCAATAGCATCAAAATTAGAGAACTGCAAGGCAGTCTTCCTCTTGCTCTTGATGGATATAAAATGGATGAGGATAATAACTGGTATAAAGAAAAGGAATAAAAGATTGAGAGGATGTGTAAAAGTGACAATCATAGGAAGACAGGGCTCCTCTTGTCCCGAGCTCTCGCATTGAGGAATTCAGCAAGTGGGGGAACAAATGATGACGCCGTACTTAATTCAAGCACATCGATGTCAGCTTTCTGGAAACTGTCTTTGACAAATTTCTCCTGTTCAGCAGCATAATGATGATAGGCATTCTTAGCCTCTGAAGGATCAATTAACATCTGATATCCTGATTGAGGGTCTTCAATGACAAACTCTCCTGATATAGGGGGAAGTTCCTTGTCTCGAGGGTCCTTGACCATCATGGCAACAGTCTCAAACTTGCTCCCTACAAACTTCAGCAAATTAACATCCCTTTCCTTAAGCCGTATAAAATCTGAAATGATGAAGACTGCACTGACGGATGTATCGACAGAGTCAACAAGATAGGAAAGGATCTTGCCCATGTCGCATCCTCCTCCATACACGGAGGGATTTGAAACTGCATCCACAAAAAGATCAAGCTGACTCATTCCCTTAGCAGGTGACAAGACGTGAGATACCTTATCGTTGAAAAGAATAAGTCCCAGTCTATCATCCGAATTGAGAATAAGATTGCCCAGGGCGGAAGCAAGTTCCGCACTATATTCACACTTCAATTTTTCAGTCGATCCAAAGATCATATGTTCTCCTACGTCAATGACGAACATCACTCCTATGTTCTTTTCTTCCTTGTATTGTTTTACCAGCAGCTTGTTAGTCCGTGTGCTCGCCTTCCAGTCAATGATTGCTGCATCATCTCCTGGAGAATATATTCGGTAACTGTCAAATTCCAAACCCTTTCCCCGTAAAATAGTGTGATAAAGCTTAGTATGCAGTTCCAATTCACGAACCGAGGCCTGAAGCTCAGCAACTCTACTTGGAATATCAAGATTAAGCTTCCCCATTATGGAACCTCAACAGTAGCGAGAAGATCATGGATGATAGCATCAGTAGTGACTCCTTCGGCATGTGCCCGATATGACAAGATCAGTCTATGTCGCAAGGCATCATAAGCAACAGTCTTGACATCCTGGGGCGTAACATAATTTCGCCCACGCAAAAGCGCTTCAGCCTTGGAGCCAATGTACAAAGCAATGGTCGCTCGAGGGGATGCCCCCAGTTGGATATACTGCCCATGATGGAAATCCTTCTTTCTTGTCATGGAAACAAGAGCGAGAATATATTTCTTGACCTTTTCATCAAGATAGATCTGATGTGTCAACGCTTGCATCTGCACGATCATCTTAGGCGTGATAATCGGCTTGATGGCAAATTCCTCAAACCTCTTAAAGGTAGCATTCTCTTCCATAATCATGGCTTCATGCTCCTCATCAGGATATCCTAACATTACTTTGAATAAGAATCTGTCCAATTGCGCTTCAGGAAGTGAATAGACTCCTTCATGTTCTAAAGGATTCTGGTTTGCCATAACGAAGAAAGGAGCAGGCAAGGGGAATGTCTCAGTCCCAATCGTCACTTGCTTCTCCTGCATGGCTTCAATAAGCGCTGACTGTGTCTTAGGAGGGCTTCTATTGATTTCATCAGCAATGATGAACTGGGCAAAGATAGGTCCTTTCACTACCTCGAATCCTTTCCGAGGATCGTAGGTCGTAAGGCCAACAATGTCCGTAGGTAGCAAATCTACCGTAAATTGAATTCTCTTTGACGTGCACCCTGATACTCGTGCAAGTGTCTTGATAAGAAGTGTCTTTGCAATACCCGGAACTCCTTCAATGAGGACATGCCCATCGCATAACATTGCCCGAAGTAAGGAATCTACTGTATCACTATGCCCGAAGAATACTTTGGATACTTCCTCTCGCACACGGGCAAGTACTTTGGAAAGCTCGTCCACTTGAGCACTGCTGAGCTTGACTGTAGAATCACGATTCATCTCTTTTCTTGTCCCTCAAGGGTGATGAGCATTATAAACCTTTCTCACTGCTATCCGCGAATTGCTGGAATTTCCTGAATCTCCATCGCTGGTAGAAATAGAACCCTGCTCCAATCACCAGTGTGCCCATAACTGCTCCTCCAACCCATACGAAAAAGGCATTCTGGGACAGGATACTCTTTCCCGTAATGTTAGATCTCTGGGAGATAGCCCTCTTGCATGACTCGACAGCTTCATCCAGCTTCGCATCACCTTCCTCAGACTTTCCCTGTGCAATGAGACTCTTAGCCTCATCAAGAGTTTCCTTGATCTCCAGACACTCAGGGTTCTGAGCGATCAATGCATCCGTAAGGAGCACTTTATCTTGGATCTTTGTCCCCTGACCTACAGTAAGCAATATCTTGCCTGAGTCCTGATAAGCAGGATTCTGTACCGTAGCATTCAGAAGGATCTCGTATACACCATCCTCTTCCGTATTGACATCTACGATCAATGTAATATTTTTAGAGGCACCGATAGGAAGAATATTCAAGAATGAATTATCGAATGAGGCAAGCAAATCCTTCCGTAAAGCACCATCCTTAGATACGGTAGCCCTCACTACAATACCTCGAAGGTCAAGTGCCCCTCTATTAGCCAAAGTAATGGGAAGGATAATCTTCTTGTTCTTCTCAGTTGATAAAGGATTAGGAAGCAGCAGTTTCAAAAGAATAGGAGTTGATTTAGCAAAATCTCCCGATCCTCCGCCGCCTCCACTATTAGGAATTGGTACATTAGGATCAGTCGATATAACACCTACTCTGTAGTTGCTCCAGCCAGTTACATTAAAAATGACAGTACCTGCATTCAGGGAAGTAAAGTTATAGCAATAAGTAGCGTTACAAGCAATATTATTCTTGAATATCAAAGGAGCGTCAAAGTTTGTAGGGAGGCCATAAAACGTTACATTAGCACTTTGGTTAAGACCCAAGCGATTATCATTAACTGTGACCTTATCATTTTCTATCTTTATATCATCAGTTAAGTTATCTGCGCTCTCATTAATTGGCTGCAAAAACCTGATTTCCCCATACTGCGTGTTCTTGAAATTAACAAATCCCCCAACTCCAGAAAACGAATAACTTTCTACATAACCATCAGTAATAGATAACTGATTAGAAGAATTTAAGTTTAAAACCTGTAGAGCAGTATCAAAACCCTCATTCCCGCCGATAATCGTGTTATTAAACAGAATATTTCCAGAGGTGTTATTAAGATAAACTCCACCTTCCGAATTATTGGTTATTATGGAGGAGCTAAGAGTGATATTGGAACTATCTTCTATATAAAAACCAAGATGTTCCAAATTACTGATGAACATAGAGGAAAAATTATTGTTATTAGAATTATCGATGACAAGCACACCAAAGGTGTTGCGTCCAGCTGTAGTAATACTGCAATTCTGAATGCGATTGTTACCGCTACCTGAAAGTTCAAAACTTCCCATGCCATCAGAATAGGAACCGATACTTCTACCAGATCCTTCTCCACTTGAACCGATAGTACAATGGGCAATAGTGTTGTTAGAGCTACCTTGCAAATAAATGGGGGGATATGCCGTTGTATCTCCAAAATCAGCAGTCACATACTGAAAGACATTGTTTTTACTGTTGACAACGCTTAAGCCTGCTCCAACCTGAAGAGACGCAACTGTCAAAGAAGTAAATGTATTATTGTCGCTTGAATCGAGATTAACTCTTCCCAAGCTTAGATTAGTAAAGCTATTATTATATTGATTAGTTAGATCTAAATTTCCATCCGATATTACAGAAATAACTCGGTTATGATTGCCAGTAACAGATAAAAGAGAACTACCTTGCTCTCTAATAAGTGTATCAAGGAGATTATTAGAGTCAAGAGAAACATACCCGGAAATGTTATAGAGATTATTATTAGATCCTACATTCATTCCGGGACTACTAACTGTAAGGTTGATCATTGTATCGTTGATGTTAAAGAAATCAGTAGAAAATGCGAGGTTAGCTATCGTTAAATCTGTAAAATTATTGTTATGACCACTATCGTTAATGTCATTGATAACTAGAAACTTAGCAAAGATATTATAAGCACTTGCCGAATCGAGAATGATAGAATCTAGAGAACTAGGAGAAAGAATATCGCCAGTGTTATTAGCATCACGATTAGTAAAGAAATTATTGGAACTAGAGATCAGTGATATAAGAGGTGACTGCATTGAAGAAAAATTATTTTGGGTGCTTGAATTCAATAAAATTTTTCCAGCAGAAGAAGTAGTTATATTATACATAGTATTATTATGGCTCCCTAAGAAATAAAAACTATAATTGTCTTGACTCGCATTAATTTTAAGAAATGTGATATTCGAACTATTTTGGATATAAATGCCGTAACCAGTTTTATTGACAGTGATATTGATAATGCGGGAATTAGTTACATTAAGGAGATTAAGGCCATAACCGGTTGTAAGAGCCATACTTAGATTACAATTCCTGATGGTAACATTATTAGCATGAGTCACATTGATGGCAGGTCTATTAAGAGTACTGTTAGCGATGATGAAAGACCGACAGTTCAATTCAACATTCGAGGCATTAATAAGAAAACATCCTGTAGAATTGACAAGAGACCGGTTAAGGTTCTGCGTCATTGTATAGTTGCCTGCCGTATCTAACGTCTGACAGGTTGAAACGTCTCCTGGAGTCGAAGCGCTTACCAATGAAAAAGTATCCAACAATAAGAGTACTGCTAATATCCCTGCCAGTATCCAAAATAAAAGAAAAATATTCTTAGACGTCACCGTAGTTCACGCTCTTTTCCATGATAGAGGTTAGAGAAAAAAGAACTTTATAAGGATTCCGAGAGGCTAGAAACTAGCAAAGATTATAGTTAATTCCAAGCACTGGCCAGCCGTCTGAGCACTGAGTAACTGAAGTCATGATATTGCCTGAACCTGAGTTAGAATTACTACCAAAAGTACATAAGAAGTCTTGAAGATTCGAACAGAATTTGTTATTGTTAACAGAATTTCCTCCACCTGATTCAAGCTGAAGACCTCTATAACCATTCTTACTTCCACTGTTACCAGTTATGGTGTTTGTATTAGAGATTATATAAAATCCAGTTTGGTTGTTATTAGTAGCATTATTATTCAAAAGAGAGTTTCCAGGAGAGGCATAATCGACATAAAATCCTTCGACATTATTGTCATTTGCAGTATTAGAAATAAGATTGTTGTTAGCAGAAGGGGTCGGATCACTAGGGGAATATAATTGTAACACAAATCCTCCAACATTGTAGATAATGCTTGATCCAGCATTCCTATTAGCGGTGTTACCTCGAAGGGTATTAGAACTGCTTCCTCGAAGAAAGAATCCATCAATACGATTGCTGTTGGCAGTTGAGTTGATAATACTATTACCATTACTCTTCTCAAGCAAGAATCCATTCTCACCATTGTTGTTTGCTGTGGAATTTATAACTTGGTTATTAGAGCTGGTAGAGATAAAGTAAAACCCATTCTTACCATTGTTGTTTGCAAAGTTGTTTCTAAAAATGCTGTTAGAGACTTTTCCTGATAAAGCGACGCCATACAAAGAGTTACTGTTTACAGTATTGCTGGTAACGGTGGTGTTTGTATTCCAGACGAGACCAATACCTGTTCCCTTGTTGTTATTAATAACATTGTTGCTCACAACAGTATGATTTCCTCGAACGGATATTCCTTGGTCGTTATTGCTTAAGACGTTGTTAAGAACTTGAGTATAGTGAGAATTAGAATCTATACCTACTGCATTGGCCCCATTATTGTTGTTTATATTATTGTTATTAAGTATGGCTTTAGAGGATTGTTGAAGAATTACTCCAGATCCGCTTCTTGTGAGAGTGTTACCAGATATAAAGGAGTTTTGAGCATTATCAAATTGGATGGCTCCATTGATCATGGAATCGATAACACAGTTCCTAACGGTGGCATTCATCACATTTGAAGCAACAACTCCAAAATTATTGCTAGCTCCATTAAATGCACCATTTCGTATAGCATGATTCTGACAGTCAAGCTCGACATTTGATGCACTGATTACCATACAAGGACTAGTTGCTGGATCTATATCAGCAGTCAATAGGTATTTAGTGTCGGGTTGATTAAGAGCTGAACATGAAGAAACAAGTACAACTGCCTGTCCTGCAAGTGCTGAGCCTGTGCATCCAACTGTGTTGAACGCGGCAGCGAGATCAATGAAATCAGATATGCTGGTAGTTCCATCCCTGTTGATATCAGTATTGGCACACCAGTTATTTGTTGTGCCGCATCCAACTTCATTAAAGTGAGAACTTACCTCGATATAGTCAGCAATACTGACAGTTCCATCGTGATTGATGTCAGTGTTATTGCACCAGTTGTCCTTCGTTACAGAAGATTGAATAGTGGAGTCTGTCGCTGATTCAGATTTCTTAGAATTTTTTGCAGTAGAAATAGCAGTTACGCTTAGGAGCATAACAGCGACTAAGAATATTGATAGCATGAATTTCAGCGCGTTCTTCATAGGAAAATAGTAGAACATCAATATATAAATGTTTCTGTGACCACTAAGTAATGAAAACTAAGACTCAATTGCCTTTTGGAATCGCCAACGCTGATAGCTATAGAAGCCAATACCTACCACAAATGCTCCGAGAATGGCCACTCCAACCCATATAAAGAAAGTACTAGGAGTGAAAGAATTTCTTCGCTGGCTGCTTACCTTTTGGGAAATTGAGTTCTTGCATCCTTGAATTGCCTCATCAAGTTTCGCCTGCCCTTGCTGCTCTTTTCCATCGGAAAGTAGTTGTTGGGCCTCATCAAGCGTTTCCTTGATCTCTAAGCACTCATGATTATTGGCAATCAGCTGTGCAGCAAGAAGCACTTTAGCTTGTGTTTGTGTCCCTTGCCCTACTGTTAAAAATATCTTAGCAAAATCCTGATAGAATGGATCCCTGACGCTAGCATTGAGCAGGATTTCATAAACACCTTCCTCTTCAGTATTAACATCAACGGTCAAAGTAATGTTCTGTGACTTTCCTATAGGCAATATATCTATTGATGATGTGTCAAACGAGGTAACTAAATCCTTTCGTAAAGCCCCATTTTTAGCGACGGCTGCCTTGACGACGATGCCATTGAGTGCCACTGATCCTTTATTCTCAAGTCGAATTGGTAGTACTAGTCTGCCATTCTTTGCAGATGAAACAGGGTCAGGAAGCAGTAATTTCAGCAATACGGGCCGTATTATCAATGATCCTCCGCCACTTCCTCCACCAGAGCTTCCAGGTAGAGTGAGCAAAGAAACAACACTCACCCTATAGGAACCATATCCTGTAATATTAAAGCTGACATTACCTACATTCAACGAAGTAGAATTAAAGCACCCTTGAGCTGTTCCGCAAGCGATATCATTCTTGAATATCAAAGGATTATCAAAATTAGTGGCAAGGTTATAAAGAGAGATATTCGCGGTTCTATTGAAACGTAGATCACTTATGATCGTAATCTTATTACTCTCAATCTTAACATCATTGCTTAAGTTTGTTCCCGAGCCATTGATCGTCTGTAAAAACCTCACCGATCCATACTTAGAATTTATGAATCTTGCAATAACTTCTCCTAAGAATCTATAATCTGCCACTAAGCTATCAGTAACGTTTATACTAAGAGGGCTAAAAGAAATATTATTGTCAAAAATATATGTATAATTGGACCATCTTAAATGTAGCCCTGAACCTGAAATATTGATAATAGAATTGTTAGATATGGTAGTATTAACACTTTTTTCAACATAGATACCTGCTTCCGTGCCGTTGTATATAAAATTGTTAAAAACAGTCATATTATTACCTGTTAAAAAAACCCCTCGCAAAAAACTATTATTAATAAAGTTATTAGCCAAATAAGCATTATTAGCGCTGGATACAAGAATACCCATACGTTGCGAAACAACAGTATTATCGTAAATAGTAGTGTTAATACCGTAATCGTTTCCTCCAACAACAATAGCATCACCAAACGTAGTATTCTTAACAGTATTATGAGATATAATTATGTTGTTACAGGTATCTACACTCACGCCATTAAATAATGATCCAATGATGATGTTGCCAAGAATAGTTATATTACTACCATCAATGACAGAAATTCCATTAAAGGTGTGATTGAAAAAAACATTGTTACTAATAGTAACATTGTTAGAAGACGTAATTACAACTCCATTACTATTAGATGAGAACGTATTGTTTGTTATAAGTGTATTATTGTCAGAACTAATTTGGAGGGCAGTAGTTGAACTTCCCAGAGTGATATTGCAGTTTCGTACGGTAAGATTAGTAATTTCATCTCCAATTATCGCAGGCTGAGGATTTGCATTCGTAGTATTATAAATGGAAAATCCCTTACAATTTAACTCTACGTTAGAAGCACTAACCAAAAAACAAGAGCCAGATATTTCATCATCAAACACAGTAAGGCTTTTGTTCATAGTATAAACTCCTGATATGTTAAGCTCCTGGCAAAACGAAACATTTCCAGGAACAGAAGCACTAACAAGAGATAAAGTATCGAAAGAAAACACTACTACAAATACTCCTATCAATACTAAAAACAAGAGAAATATGTTCCTAAACGTCACCGTAGTTCACGCTCTTTTCCATGATAGAGGTTAGAGAAAAAAGAACTTTATAAGGATTCCGAGAGGCTAGAAACTAGCAAAGATTATAGTTAATTCCAAGCACTGGCCAGCTTTCTGTTGAACATAAAGTAACTGTAGTCATTTTATTTCCAGTTCCAGACGTTCCTAGAGAAGAGAAAAAGCATATATAATCATCACCAGTAGGGGAACAAATCTTATTATTAGAAACCACATTGTTAACGACCCGTGCAACCTGGAATCCTCGAATCCAACTATTAGTAATATTATTGTCTGAAAATGTATTGTAAGAGGAGCCCTGAGTTACAATCCCGTATCGATCATTATTCAAAGAATTACTCTTAATGGTGTTATAGCTAATGTCGTTGATAGACATACCTACAGCTCCATTATTGATAACATTGTTGGAAATAGTACTGTTCGTAAGATTGGTAACGCTTAATCCGATCCAATCCAAATTTAATAAATTATTAACAACGGTGAGGTTATTGGCAGGGTAGACGGGACCACCCTCTTCTTCAGTATACGAGATGGATATAGCTTGAGAATTATTAAGAAGAACATTCTTTGCTATGATGGTGTTTGAAGTTCCCATGACCTGAATTCCTTCAACATTGTTAAAAATAGTATTATTGATGACAATTGAATTGTCTGCACCATAAAGGCTGATTGCCCGATGAGTTCCACCAACACCATATTCGATATCGTTTACGGAAGAAAGCTTACAGTTTCGAATAACTGTATGAGGTGAACCAGAAGTGATAAGATCATAGGCATGCGGTAAATCATTGACAATACTGTGTCCCTGGCAGTCAATCTCTACATCGTGAACATCAACAATAAGACAATACTCACCATCTAAAGGCTGGGAAACATCAGATGTTAGAACATATTTTGTATTGGACTGCTCAAGACGCATACATGAAGAGATAGGAACAATTGATTGGCTTGAAACCGGCGCTTGGCAGCCAACCTTGTTAAAGTTAGCTGATACGTCAATGAAGTCACTAATGCTAGTCGTGCCGTCATGGTTAATGTCCGTGTTAGAGCACCAATCGTTTCCAATACTGCATCCAACTTCATTAAAGTGAGAACTTACCTCGATATAGTCGGCAATACTGACAGTACCATCGTGATTGATGTCAGTGTTATTGCACCAGTTATCGACGCTCGTGGCACTAATAGCGACAGAGGTCGTTGATGCAGTTTTCTTAGAGGATTTAGCAGTTGAGAGAGCAGTTACAGAAAGTAATAAAGCAGCAACTAGAAATACTGATAGAATAACTTTCATCGTGCTTTTCATACGCATTTATTAAAAACTCAATATATAAATGTTTCCGTAACCACTAGAAAAGAGAAACAGTATTACGCCGTAGTAACTAAAGAAGCTTGCGTTTGCTGAGATGCTTGAGTTCGAACTCATAGTCATGGAGCAATCCCTTTGTTGCTGCCTTTTCTTCATCAGAGAGTTTCGAGAAAAGAGAGACAGCACGTTCGTGGATTGCATTGGCCTTGGGAATATTATATCTCAAAAGAGCCCGTTCTCCCTTGTTGAGCAGGGCCTTTAGCCTCCATATCTTATATCCTGATGAAGTCCTAAGAAGGGTAATAAGGATAGGTAATGACAATATCCATAAGATAGTGCTAAAATACGTTACAAGAGGTGAATGGGGGGATTTGCATGAGGCGCAGGAAGGACCGCAATCAATGCCTTCTTCATTGTCGTCTTGAATACCATTAGCACACGAAGGGCAATACGACGTTTCACCCTGGACAAAACTAAGCTCTAATTGTTTCCCGTATCTCCACGCAGCAAGATTAATCCTTGTTACGGGCTTGCTATATGTGGGATCAACGAGCGTCAAAAACTTCTCGCCGCAATGATCTGCTGTGATAAACTTTACGGGAAAGGTATCCTTACATGAGTGCTCTTCCGTAAAAGGAGCTGTGCAATTATTATAGTCTATGCATGGTCTCTCTTGATATCCTTCAAATCTGATATTGCTCTCAAAGATATCAGAGGTTTTAGCGGTAAAGACGCATGAATTCCATGCGCCACATTGGATGTTTGGAGTGCATGAGGAAGATACGCAGAGTTTCCTCTCAGTAATATCCTCGGTGCCACACGCTATATCCTTGCAAACCCGTGTTGTAAAATCATCAACACACGAACTCCACTCAGTACAATCATACCGTGGATTGCACTCAATAGCCCTTCCTGTCGTCGATTTATTTGTCAACGCTGATGATAATGATATAAAAAGAAGTACAAAGACGAAAGCAATCACCACTTTTTTGAGCATGAAAAGGAGAACAAATCATGCTATAAATAGTTAATTACAATTTCCAAAAAGAGGATTTCTGTGTCGGCGGCAAAGCCTGTTGCTTACGTTGGACAAACTCCCTATGGAAAACATCAATGTTTTCCTCGCACACATAATCATGCTGCCTGAACCCTCCACCAAAAGTCTTAGGGATATGCATGAGCTCGTGGATGATAACTTTATCCTGGTCAACTTTGCTCATACGATCAAATCGCTCGAGAAACTCTATGGCGTAAAATGCCCTGACACCCATGGCTCTCTGCATCAACTTTCCCATGGTATGACATCGGGCAATGGTTCTTTTCGTTGAAGATCCAAAACTGCGAAGGCACTTGACTCGTGAAAGATCAATATGTAGCATGCCTAAAGTCTTCACTATATCAATCGTTCGTTCTTGTAAATCTGGGGCTTCTTCATATTTCATTGTATCTCGAAAATCATGTCCTTGTATCTATCATGTCCTACAAACGAGAGCTTATGTGTCGGCACTCCCAAGTGCTTGGAAAGCAACGAGATAAGCGCTGAAATGGAATCATCATCTTCAGGAAATGGAAGATAAACCAAGTATCTTCCACTGCCAAATCCCTCAATCCTTTGCTGGGAGCTATTGAACCTCGTTTTTACAATCACCTTCATTGCCTTCAATGAGTTGCAGACTTTTTAAAGATTGATGCACTTACTGAACATACATATACTCGTGAGGCACCGCAGATATAAGATATTTGTCATGAGGGATTTCAATTCCAGGCTCTTTAACAGGAAGGGATACTGCATGATAAGAGAGAAAAGTGATGGTGTCAGCGACCTGAGTGAGTTCTTCCATATACTGATCGGGGCCATGGGCAGAAGCCTTTAAACAGACATTCCCTAAATGAGAATAAGCTACTTTCAGCTCATACGTGATATAGTCCTGCTCCTTCTCATAGAGGTCGTGATTATATGACAAATCCATCGGTATAGAGTAAGGAATCCATATATAAATATTTTGTTTACTCTCGATCTACTTGGTCATGATCTCAAGCCCATCTCTATGCTTCAAAAGATAGTCCTTACCCACAGCCTGCTTCGTCCGTATATCAATAGCCTTGACGAAGTTCTTGCCAATATCAGTATGCAATCGATAGGCAAAATCAAGAGCAGTTGAACCCTTTTTCATAAGGTAACAATCGGGCAATACATTGCCCTTGCTGTCAGCTAGTTTTGCTCCTGCAGGAAAGATAGCAAGATAATGCAAAAGCTCAAACACAGCTTTATTCAATACCTCTTGCACACCAGTGCTTCCATATTTCTTCATGATATCCCGTATTGAATGCAAGGCATTCTCCTGCTTTTCGCTCAACTCTTTTACAATAGCAAAATCCTTGTCTCCAGGGACGTAATCGATCAGCCCTGCCTTGTCTGCCTGTCGTAAACTAAGCTCTCCATCTGCAAAGCAAGGAATAATATGATAGTCGAACTCTTTCTTGATACGCTCATAGTGTTCGTGTCCATGCGGCCTATCAACTTTATTGGCAGCAATAATCATAGGTTTCGTATACTTTCGCAATGCTCGAGCAAACATGAATATCTGTTCATCGGTCCATGCTGTCGGCCGTTCAACGTTCAAGTTCAATTTTAGCACCACATGCTTAACATCATCAACACTCACCTTCAATCCTGAAAACTGCTTTGCGACCGCCTCAGCAAAGTTGCTGTGCTGCATTTCAATCGTTCGTGCAAAGGTCTTCCATGCTTTTTTCAATATGCCTACATACCACAAATCCAATTCCTTTTCAACGACATGAATATCATGTCCAGGATAATAGTTCTGTGTAGGCTTCCCCTCATGGTCTGTCTCTCCAGACATATCTACTACGTGGATGAAACCATCAGCAGCAGACAAATCATTCAAGAATTCATTGCCTAATCCTTTCCCTTCACTTGCACCCTCGACAAGACCTGCAACATCCATCAACTCAAAAGGCACAAACCTCCATCCTTTCTTGACATATCCTTCCCGAGGATTTGAGACTTTTCCAAACTCTTTCGCCAAATCCTCAATCTTCACATATGCCATCCCATGGTTTGGCTTTATCGTGGCAAACGGGTAACTGGCAATGAGAACATCGGCAAGCGTTGCTGCCTTAAAGAACGTTGATTTCCCTGCATTCGGCCTTCCTACTAATCCAAGCAACATGCACACACAGACGAAGAACAGCATTTAAGCCTTTCTAAAGATTAAGAAACATGCCAAGAGCATCCCCAATACTATCATAAAAATGAGGTAAGCCTTTATCATTTTGAAGAATGATGTTTGCTGCATGCAAGCATAAAGAGCTGCTTTGTCCGTATCCGTGTGTGTCTCTGCCTTGATCGCGCTTGTCAATCTCCTCAAACCTCTTCCTCTGAAAAGGGCTATCTATAAGGTGTTCAGCATGCAGATGCCGTTGATATCTTCGCTCGAAGGAAGCAACAACACCAAGAAGTCGGAATCCATGTAATTTCTGCAAAACATCAATATCGACAGGGTTCCTAATGCCCTCAATAACAGCATAACCCATTCCCTGCAGGCGCTCACTGATACGCTCAGCCCATATGCCTGGATTTCCTTTCAGCAAGGGAAATTCATATCCTAATCTCTGCAGGTTTTCCCGCGTAGGCGTAATATTCTGCTCTTGTGCTTCCTCGCGAACAACAGCGCCAAATGAGTCACGATAAAATCCAAAAGTCTGTGAAAGATAATTTCCGCATTCCGTTTTTCCTGCCCTAATATAGCCAGTAACTCCGATAATCATGTCAGCGTTGGTATTCAAGAATAAAATGCCGTACCTGAAGATTGAATGACTCGGGAGTGCCATTGTTATAGATAATCTTGTCAGCCATGTCAAAAACAGCTTGGTGATTTCGTTCTCCTGCCTCACCTCTCCCTCCAAGATCATATTTTTCCCATTCCAAAAACTGCTCATATGTAGCAGGCTCATCAGGATCCCTTCCTCGGGCAAGAAGCCTCTTAAACCTAGTTTTCGGATCCGCATCAATCATGACAAGTGTGGAATAACCATGCTGCTGCAAAGGACTGTATTCCTCCGGATGGCGTATGTTTCCAACAACATAATCTCCTTTGTGCCTCATCTTACCCATCACTCTCTTTGCAAGAGCATCCATACCTTCTGTCCTTCTCAACTCAACACCAATATCTTGAAGAGATTTCCTTGAAATTTCAATGCCTCGCTTTTCCAATTCAGGCTTAAGAATATCACGAGAGCAAGAAATATAGGTAAATCCAGTCTGTTCTGCAATTCTGCAGAATTCATCTGTTCCAGAGCAGATTGGTCCCGTTACTCCAATGATCATCCTCACATCATAAAATCATGATTAATAAATATTAGGGGCTTCAAAAACAACCTTTAAATACGGTCCTCAGCATCTAGTTTCGATCCCATAGCTCAGCCTGGTTTAGAGCACCGCTCTTATAAGAGCTCGGCCCGCAAGGACCGTGATTTCATGCTGAAAAGCTAAGAAAGGCGGGGGTCCGGAGTTCAAATCTCCGTGGGATCAGTCAATTCTAATAAACTAGTCTTGAGAAGAAGGATAATTATTAACATTAAAAACACACATTGAATCACTAAAGCGTCGTTGAGCAATTGACTCAAGATCAGCAGAAATACCTGACCTATAATGCCTTACATCAGGATGATTAGGATCAAAATTTCCCCCTTCATCATACTTATGATTATCCTGAAGAAATCCGGAAAAATCATAACGAGGAGAAAGATAAACAATATCCTTTCCCTTTGCCCAACGACCATATTCATGAAATCTCACAACTCCTGCAACTGTCTTTGGATTTTCAGCTTTTTCCATAAATTCTGGCAGATTAGTAATCAACCACTTTTCGAGGGTCGAACCATGATACTGAGCAATCTTTTCTATTTTTTTTCTGTCCATTTCGGGATGAGAAAAAAAAGCATAAGAGCTATTGTCAAGCTTATCACTTGATATGTTGTTAGCATAACTTCTCAGAGCTTCCTTAAACTCCTCAATCCGCGAAGGAATTGCCTTTCTGTAGGAAAGTACGGGGGCCTTAATCTTCTCGCAATCAACAATCCATAAGGGTTGAGGGAAACCTTTTTCTTTTAATGCAACATTAATGTATGGCTCTGTATCCAAATCCGCGGAACTAACAATATCAACATATGATTTAGGAATGAGTGTTGGAATTTTATCACTAAGATACGTATTCAATGAGTTATAGGGACTTACAACAATTATTCTAGCATGAAATTCTTCAGTTCCTACTTCCTTTCTCCGAGGATCAGTTCTAGAAGGAAGTGGTAATGTACGAGGCTCATTCCTAGGAACAAATTCAACCTGAGATTCAGTCTCTGTGTCAAGAAGAGTCATAAAAGGAGTGAATGCTTCCGTTTATAAATATTGTGAAGTTATCTCAACACAGAAATAAGTACATTGCCTTTGGCGCTTCCGCCCAAAGCATCCTTGAATTCGGCATCAATAGAATAGAACATGTTTCCCATCCGTTTATGATTTGCAATCCTAAGATCTCCAGTGAATGATCTAGGATTGATAGGTCTTTTGAATTTTATTTCTTTCATCTGGGCAATATAGCAATCCTTAAGCTGTATCTTTTGAAAATCCTCTCTACTCTTGAGACCAACCTCGGGCATAAGACCTTTTTCTATTCCTTCTCCAAACATCACATATCCAAGCTGATTAAAGCAAAATATGAATTCCGTTGCGTTGAAATGTCCTGTTGATTTTATATAACATGATTCAGGGATCTCAAACCTTCCTGAAGAAGATAATTTTCCTTCGGAATAATGAATTGAGGCACTTTTTAGATATCTGCAATGAGGGAGGTAAGGGAGAAGCATAGTATCAATACTAGACTGCAACACCTCTTCATTTATCTCACTCTCCAATTCAAGCATGGAAAAATGTACCTGATCGAGGTAATTAACTTTCTATCGGTATATGTCGCGATAGGATCTCTCAAAGAAAAATGGTAGAAGCTTTTTCTCTGCTTTGCGAAGATGTGTTTGATAAGTAGAGTATGAAACGCCTATTTTATGTGCCAGTTCCTTTAATTCTGCTTTGCGGGGAACATCATAATAGCCTTGCGCAATTGCAACTTCCACAGCCTTTTTTTGTTGCAACGTCAGCTCCGGATGCAAGGTAAGAACAGAAAGATTGGATATACTTTCCTCTCTTATCTTTAACAATTCAGACCCATACCTGCTTTCTAATAATTGTGAGAAAGACATTATCTCTTTCCTCTCCCATGAGGCAACAGTCCACACCTCGTGCCCATCCGGACTAAACACCACAGGCTCAACATGAAAAACATGATGGTGATACATAGGGCTTAACTTAGACGACTCTCTTAAGTAACCTACAATAATGTGCCCTCTTATCTCAAAATGACTCATCCTCCTATGCTGACTGAGCTCTTTGAAGAAATTTTTAATGTTAGAGCGATTTCCAAAAGCAAAAATTACAAAATTGAGATAGATATATTTTCCCTTCCATTGTGTAGAAATAGGATACCCTCGGGCAGAAACTCTGTACTTTTTGCAAAGACGGCCAATGAGGGCCTTTTCACCATTCATTTTTATCTTAGCAACCCACATATTCGATAAAGAAGCATTCTATTTATAATCCTTTGGAGAAGAAACAGATATAAAGAGAGATATACAGAAAAAATGATGCTTAACACGTTGTACTGCCCGGGAAGAAAGAATGTAGTCATATTCATCCATGGAGATCTTCAAAATCACACAGTTTTTCTTTCTCTCTCTTCATTCTTCGGAGATAAAGGACATTCGACTCTTTTATTTGATCTTCCAGGGCATGGAAATTCTAAGTACGAAAGAAAAGATTTCTTGGCTATGATGGATGAAATTATAAAATCTTATAATATAAAAAATCCCATTTTTGTAGGGCACTCATTCGGGGGGATGCTTGCGGCAGAATATATTAAAGAGACTGGAAATACCTCTTCTGCCGTATTCCTAAACGCTTACCTTGGAAGGATAAAAGAAGCTAGACCATCGTTCGACATGGATACAGCAATACAACATTATAAAAAACTTGCAATAGACAACTTCCAGGAGCAGAAACTCGTTCAATACAATAAATCAGGGACAAAAAATGAAAGTGATGTATCATTGATAGGATTGCAATCAACACTTCCCCAGGCGTTTGAAAAAAATCTCTTATTCTATAAAAAAACGACCCCTGAAGATGCACTTTACCAACTAGACATCCCTATTCTATACGTAGCAACAAAAGATGATGATTTCATTCCTTCAAGTTATGCAATAGAGTGTATGAAAAAAATGAAAAACGGAAAACTAATCATTGAGGAAGGAACCCATAATTCAATCATAATAAACCCACAAGTAATTGAAAAAGCAATTAAAGACAATTATCAGTTCTTGGTTGGCCAAGAAGCGTGATAAACAACAAATGGGTTTTCCTTACCTAAAACATCTACCTTCATGCCAATACTTCGAAGCAAGTCTATATGCTCTTCGAAAGGCATTGGATTGTCATGCTCCTTTATCGCATTTCTAAGCTCACACATAGTGTCTTTGCAAGGATAAGTTCTCCACGCATATTCAACAATCAAGTCAATTGTTCCATCAAGATTAAGACCATCACATAGCATAATATCAAAATTAACAAATCCCCTTCCTTTTCTAGCAATCATTTCTAATTGATCTCTTCTTGTTGGAGTTTCAAAATGATGAGTTGTAAGAGCACTTACAAAATAATCAGCCGCAGGAAGAGGTCCGTCAAATATATCTCTGATATGCAATGAAAGACCGGCAACCTTTGATTCCGCTTTCTCGGCAAAGGGCCCATATCTATCTATTCCTATAATTTTAACGTCTGGAATATATTTCAGGATAGCAGCGCTCAAATTTCCAGTTCCAATTCCCAGGTCACATATTTTCTTCACATCTTTTGGAATTGCCTGTGCACCAAGGTGCATAAATCTATTATATGGCTCAAAAATAGTAGGCGCAACATTATCATAATCAGTATAGAACTTTTCTAGTGTAAGCATCATTCCTAAATCAGAAAATTTCGATTGATAGCTTTTCAGGCGATATATATCTATAAGAATACAATAAACGTTCAATAGTTCTACAATTAGGGCTAAAAATGACGAGCTGAGATCTATCATTTCTATATAAGTGCGCTCTCATTTTTTATCGTAACGAATCAATTTCTTCTTAACATTATATTGTAAATAAAGTATATAAATAAAAAGGAGAAACATCCATGTTAAAATAATAAGGCCAAGAACATAAATTCCTTTTATTCCCATTCTCTCAATAAATGATTTCTTCTCCAAGAAAAAAGACTCAGAGGCCGAGCTTAACAATATATTTCTATTGATATCCCTTATTTCAACAAGAAGAGTATATGTTCCACTTCCTAGTGTGCGAGGGGTAGGGATGTTTGCCACTAATGAGATTTGTGCTTCTAAAGCAACAGTTTGCTTTCCCCCTATTATCTTTTTATCTTTATCGTCGATTATAGTATAATCAACTTCTACATCTCTTCGGTCTTTATTGCCAAGATGGACTATGATGACCTTGAATGAAACATCGTCGCCTGCTTTCATCACTTTAGATTGTGATTGCAACTGAATACTTGTTGAAATATCGTCCTGCGCTTTTCCCTCGGGAGCTAGAATAAGAATAAGTGCAACAATGCACCAAAATTTCAATACACGTTTCATGGATTTATCTTCCTTTTTTGACGCGAGGTTTACCCTCCAAAATGGATTCACAAACCCCGTGAGATCAAGAACCTCTACCACAGATCTTTATCGAATTATTATTGATAAATATTAATACGATATATGCCTATATCTCCTCATGCTTGGTAATATCAATTCTTTATTGGTTTCTCGCATATTGTCATTTAGCGCAGCTTATAGATAAGATCTGTCAATGCTGGCAATGTTTCGGCAAAATACGTGGGATTCTCAGCTACAAGTTTATCAGTAGTATGGAATCCCCAGCCAACGGCAATCGTATCAACGTCTGCTTGTTTTGCCTCACGAATATCTCCGACCGTGTCACAAATATACACGACGCGTCGAGGCGTTGTAGCCTGAGAGCCAGCTAAATAATCCCTCTTCTTGACTTTTCTTTCAAGTCCAACAATCTCTCCCTTCCAATGAACGTGATACTGCATTAAATGACCTTCAACAACCTGGTGATGATTGGCGCTCAATATGACTGAATTAGGAAGCCACCCCGTTACCTGCATCAAAAACTGTTTCATATCCTTCACCATAGGAACTGCATAATAGCGAAGGGTCAGCTGGCTTTTCATTTTCTGAAAAAAGTCTGGTAACTTACTATGATCGGAGCACCGGGCAGCGATCTCAGTCATGAAGTCTCCATTAAAGAGGTTGGCAAATTCCTCTTTATTAGCAAAAGGCTTAAGGCAGTAATCCGCGGACAACTCTTTATAGAGGGCATGCGCTAAGTCAAACGACTCGGCAACAACACCATCATAATCGAGAATAGGTTCAATGTGAATCATGGTAAAATGAGGCTTACAATCCTATGAAAAGATTATTATTAAAGATAATGGTGGTCAATACGCTATTTCTTGCAGACCATGAGACAGTATTCGCCTTCGGAATCTTTGATGATGCTTACGTCATTGAAGTACATCTTTCCAAAGTCTGCAAATTCAGCATCATAATACTTGTATTGAATGGCTACAATAATTTCATCACCTTTCTTGAAGGTAATGTTCTTACCATTATGGTTGAGAGTCTTGTCTATATTGATGGTGTAGAATCCCTCTACCCTGCCATGGGCAAATCTTGCATCATACGTTACCTCATTATCACTAAATCCAAGCCCTCGAATAAGAGGAATGAACCATGAATTGAAGAGAGGATGCTTGTACTTATCAAGCTCGACAAATCGCTCTCCCGACCGTATTCCATTGCCTGCAATGAAAACATCTCCCTTAATCATAGGCTGACTTAACGTGAATAAGAAGTCACAAATCTCATAGGTAGATATGGTAGATCCCATGAGTAAGACAACATTCGTACCATAGTCTGCGCTTCTGGCCATGGCTAACACAGTATCCAGATCCTGAAAGTCAGAAACGAAGGGCTTTATTTCCTTGACATTCTTTAGATTCAATCCCTTGATTCTTTTTACAGCTTCGTCGACAAAATGCGAGCTAATGTCAACCGGGCAATAACGTATATTGACAGAACTAGGAATTGATTTCAAAAATTCCTCTGCTTTCATGCCTGTGCTGCATCCAAGATCCACGACATTAAAAGTTGTGGCCCCAGAATCCTTGACAATAGCATCCGCATGAGCATGGATAAGGTCAATCTCTCGCTTGATGATATTCTTTCGATAAGGCTCATAGTTCTCCAATCCTCGAAAGCCTTCAGCAAGCTCGGGAGTCACATACCATAACTTTGAATCAGAAATATCCCAAACGCGAGTGTTTCCTCTAATGGAGTACCCTCTTTTCACAAGTTCCTTGAATATTGTTGGATTAACCATGAAAGACCTCTTAAAACCATGAATGATTTATGCCAGCAACAACAAAAAAGACTTTAAATTACTTTCCCCTGACCTTTTTCACTACGGAATCCTCACAAAAACAGGAACATTTAAAAGTGATTTTTTCTCCTTCATGCTATGCCTCTGTAGTCTAGTGGTCAAGGACACTGCCCTTTCGCGGCGGAAACCCGGGTTCAAATCCCGGCAGGGGCACTGAACGCTTTTGTTCACATTTTAGAGGCATTCACGTTTGCTCGGGCGCGTGGTTTTCCCAGGAAATAACTTCCCAAGGTCGTGCTGCACAGGCACAGGAATAAGTTCTTTTCACCTTAACGTGTCCATTGAGTCCATGAGATACAATTTCACCATCACCTTGCTCCACAACTCTAAAATACTTTCCGCAGTTGTTGCAGCGGATCTTCCTATTAACTACAATGAATAGACAACTAATAAGCATGACTACACCTGCCGCGAATAAAATCCCGACGAATCCATAATATGGATTAAGTAATGTAAGTGGGTTGTCCATCGTGGAATGAATAGTTGATTTGATCCCCATGTACTCTTCATAACCTCCATAACCTGCAAAGATTGTTCCTATGACTCCTAGAAACCATAAGCTCGCCTTTAAACCTATTTTTTCTATAAGCTTTGAAAGCACTACAGTCCACGGATTCTCTTGCCTTTCGGGAACGTGACGAGGAATTGCCTGATATTGTGTAGAGCCGTCACCCAGATTAATTTGATATTTGTTTCCTTGTCCACCAAAATGATTGCTCCTGATTGCCCGGCTATTGTTAGAGGTACCATGACTTGAATTCTGTTGTCTCTTAGTGTTATTGCTATTTTCCTTCATCATTTTTTCTGTTGCTTAGCTTCTCCAAGAAATTCCTCAATATCTGTAGTTCCTGCAGCCTCTCTTGGTTTCTTTTAGCTTCTTCATAAATAGTATTGACAAGAGCGGCAATTATTTGCTCTGCTTTGAATATAGTAGTTATGGGCCAATCTGCTTCTAGTTTCCATCTACTGACGAGGTGGTCAAATTCTTCAACGTAATGCTCTATTGTTCCTGCAGCAGTAAGATAATAAGAATGAGTCAACTCTTGCACGCCAACCTTCCCTGTAGACTCGACTAATTCATCCCATACTATTTCCTCACCAATTTTTAAATGATATGGGACGTTCCATTTATTTATTAAAACAATTATGTGTTTGAACACTTCTCGATACTCGTTTCTTAATTCGTCCGTGGGAACTATCCTATTCTCATCGATTACAATTTCTGTTTTCAGAACATTCTCGGTCAGAGCCGAGATGTTAATGCCGAGTGCCTTTGCTTTGTCTATCACGTCCTTGTCAATTCTTAACATTAAGTTCTTTTTTTCCATACCTATGTAGAAAACAGAAGTATTTATAAATGTTTTGTTGTGATACATATGTAAGGTCTGGGACTCTAAAGAGTTGGTTAGACTATGCTTGTGCCTAAAAATAGATTTAAAGGTAAGAGTCTATGCCCCTAATTTCCCAATAATGTTTAAAAAGCCAAAGTAAATGGAGCTTTCATGTTAGAAGGACTTTCCATACCCCTGAAAAGAGGATTCTATCTAGATGAGTTTGTGAGACAAGAAGCTCCATTCAACGAGCTCACAATTGACTTCATAGGGGAGAACCCTGAAGATGCACTGTTTGCACGAACAAGAATTTCACCCATGTACAAAAACAGCAAGGGAATGTATGGATATTTGGAGTCATCCAGACACAAAGACAAAACAGATACGTATTTTGATATTCTTGGAATAATAGAAGTGCCTAAAAAGGTATTAATAAATCTTGCAGAAAAAGATAAGAAACTTCCCCACACGTTTGCAAGAGATTTTGGCATTGACATGAATACTCCTGATTGTGTAGAAATTGCTCCGTTTCATGGAATTAATCTCCCAAATGATACTTATTTTGTTTGCTATCATCCTAGAGCCTCCAGAATGCCTACTGAACCTGCTAAATTCAAAGACACCTATATGGTAAGTCATATTATTCTAGCAGGCTATCTTTCAAAAATGGATCAATGGGTAAATCATGCAGAAGCAGGAAATACAGGCAAATCTAAACTCTTTTATCAAGGAATGGCGAGAAATGTAGGATATGCCCCACGTAGATTAGAAAACCACTCCTCTTCAAACCCTCAGATACAAAAATAAGATTTATAATACTAGAATCACACCATAAGGAATGAGAAAAGGGGCTGTGTTGGTGATAGGATTGATGATAGTAGGGGTCTTGTTGTTCTTTAAGCCACACATAACGGGAAGTGTTATTCTAAGTCCTACTGTGCCGACCGATTGCTCTCTAGCAAACATACAAACAGTGTGGGATACACTGTTCAAAGAATCAAGTTCGGGAATTGTTGCATTTAATGCAAGTATTGTAAGTGGAAAATGTTCTGATTACATGGCATACAAGATTGTAGGTGAAAAGACCTATGTTCTCCTTGGCTCTGAGCCTGCAGGAACTCCAAGAATCCTCTATGGATTCTACGGCGATGCAATGGCAAATTATACTGACATTCTTAAAAATGTTACCAGCATCAGCAACAAATCATTAGTATGGGGAATGAGTCTTGATGGGATGATGAAAAGAAGGAGTGCTGCTATAACATCAACTGACGCAGACACGGAATTCAATGTAGTCTACAAGCAAACTCCTGGAAGCTGGTCTCTCTATCAAGGGTCTACCACACTTGCTTATATCTTCAAGTATAATGAAATCTCATCTACGAAAAATCAAACAGTTTCAGCATCTGTTGACGCTAATTATACCTATCACACCCTATCAATTACTGAAGAATCTCTTTGTACTCCTTCATGGGTACAATTGAATACCTCGTGCAGGAGCGATGAGACTCTCATTGCATGGTATAATGATACAAGCTCATGTAGCATGCAAACAGGAAAACCTGCAAATGTGACTCTTGATTGCGACTATAACAATGACAGCATGATAGGAAACACAACAGCAATCCAAGGGAATGTGAATCTAAGCATGTATGTAAATGGTGCTCTGTTCTCATTCTCGTCATCACAGCAAGGAACTAAATTAATAGAGCTCAGAGATGGATTAATCCCACGAGTATTGTGGAACTACAGTTTTTCCACGCCATTGAATCTTCGTTCAGTCACTATCAAAAAGCAGACATCAGGGGCACGAGGATATGTTATTGTTAATGGCATAAGCGCACAGAAGATTATAGTAGTTGACAAGCTCAATGCATCAAGCCAAAACGTTTGTATAAAAAACAAAGAAATCAGCAACATTTCTGAAGTATCATCGGACTGCAGCAAAAGCGATGAGACAAAAGTAAGCTGTCCAGGAACTTCTTCACCTTATTCATGCACAATCATTAATGGTACATTTGTCGTGTCTGGACTTTCAAACTCAGCCGTTGAGGAATACTTTGATTCCCAGATTCCTGTTGGCTGTAGAGTCAACTGGACGTGTTCTCCCTGGGCGCCATGCATTGATGGCACACAGAAACGAGCGTGCGTTGACAAATCTAGTTGCGGAACAAATATCTCCAGACCAGCCGAGCAGCAAGCATGCAGTGCAGCCTGCGTTCCCGAATATACAAACTGCGAGCAATGGCCCGATATATGTCCTGCAAGCGGAAAGAAAACACGACTCTGTATCGATGCGAAGAATTGCGGTGGGCCTTCTAAGGAAGAGACCCAGGATTGCCAATACAAAAACGTCAAAAGAACACAGATCATCATTTCAATATTAGTCGGTGCAGCGGCGATCACAGGAGGACTGGTGATCTATCTCATGACTCGAAAAGGAGTCGAAACACAACAGACGATTCAATACTAACGAAGATAATGGTTTTCCCACGAACGCATGAGTCCATCATCAAGATGCAATGATTGCCTTCGTGTTCTCGTTCCTTTCTTCTTCCATAAAAATCCAAAGATAATTCCTACAATAACGCCTGAAAGATGAGCAATATGGCCAATTCCACTAGGGACAAACACTCCAATCGCATCTCCTATTACCCAGATAGCAGCTGCAACAATTAAGGGCATAGGCAATCCAAATGCCCAGACCACTAAAAATGGTCGCATTACTGCCAGCGTTCCAATGACTCCAAAGATAGCTCCTGAAGCTCCGAGTGAAGAAGGATATGCATAGAGTGCAATGAAATTCGCCAGTATTCCCGAAACAAAGAAAATAATAAGAAACCTCTTTCCTCCAACTACTCCTTCTAAGAGGCTTCCAAAAAGAGCAAGAGCAAAGAGATTTGCAATCAAGTGTGCAGTTCCTGCATGAAGAAATATGGCAGTCAAGAGGCGCCATACCTGATGATATGCGTTCGCATCTAGGATAAAAAGATCAGTAAATCCAGGAATAAAGAGCTGCAAGAAAAAAACTCCTATACATATAAGGCACAACCAGAGAGCGTAAAATTTGAACGCCATAGGATTTGCAAATTAAGAAACCTTTTATACCCTTGTTTTGTCCTGTAGGTATGGCGGTTGTAGTTTAACGGTAGAATGTCAGCTTGTGGCGCTGAAGACGAGGGTTCAACTCCCTCCTTCCGCTTTTCTAACATAGAGATTAATGCAATAGTATTTAAAAGAGGAGAATAGTATGAAAAAATATGAAATATTATCCACTTCCTGTTGTTAGAGTGATTCTTACAAACGAGAGAGATGAAATACTCTTCCTCAAAAGAGCTAATGAGAAATACGAGCCGGGCAAGTGGTGCCTTCCGGGAGGAAAAGTAGAATATGGGCAAACGCTGGAAGATGCTTGTAAAGATGAAGTAAAACAAGAAACCGACCTTGATATATCAAATCTAGAACGTTTATTCTATAAAGAAGACTTACCAAGCAAGAAATACAAGCTGCATTGCATAGATTTCTACTATGCGGCACAGTACAAAGGTGAAGTAAAGATCAATGATGAATCCTCAGAATATGCATGGGTTCATCCAGCCAAATTTAAGGACATTGAGATTGCCTTCAATCAGCGAGAAGCATTAGAAAAGATTGTAAAATAATTACTGTTCTCGAACGATAGTTCTCTTAACAGTCCTGTGACGTACAGTAGGTCTATCGTGTTCATGCACAACGTGCTCGGTAACATGGACCTCGTCAGGGAGTGCTGCTCCAATGATAAGGAGTATGGCTCCGACCACGACAAGCGGGACGCTATAACCTCGATAAGGATAACTGACGCCACTCTCCCGATATGCTCCGAAAAAATAGGTTCGGTCACTGCTTATCCCATAAAAGTATGTTAAAAGGCCAAGCAAAACGAGAAGTACGCCGGCCACTAGAAATGCGGCTTTCATACACTCTCTAATCCCTTTTAATATAAAAGTCTTTCGGTCTGTAAAGGATATGATGCTTAATATATCGACCATGCATCCACGCCCTTCTTTCATAAAACAATCGCACGCTGGTAAGTATCATCAATGCAATGACAACAAATGATGTCCAGACAAGAATAGAATGTTCTGATATGTCTGGAATAAGCCGAGGATGAGAGACTGAGATATTGATAGTTGGCTCAACTTCAGGCTCTGGAGCAGCTTCATGAGGAATAAGGTCATGAGGGATCTCTTGGACCTTGATGACTGCCCTTGAAGCAATAATATCCAACACTTCGACCATAATATCATAATAATCTGGAGATGTAAAATTAAGCTTTACCCTATCTCCCTCATGAAGAATGAGATTGATAGGAGAACTGAATATGGTTACATTCACCGTGCTTTCCTTGATATCATTAACAATGACTGTGTGATTCACCAATCCTCGTGAGAAGTTTATCCTGTCATTAATTCGCAACGATTGATTGTATCCATCACTAAGATCGCTCGTGTTAGCTATATATGTAACAGGGGAACTCACAGCTGCTCCAGCGCCAGCTCCCGATCCGCTACCTGATGAGCCTGAAGATCCGGAGCCAGATGATGATGCTGTGATGTTAAAGACTCGTGTTGCACTGATATTTGAATTTAATACGCTGTCAAGGCAACTGATGTTCCAGGTATAAAACCCGACACCCAATGAATCTGTAAAGGTGTTGGTTGCACTCGTGCTTATACTACTTGATGAATCAATGACTGTTGAATTTACTGTCAAACTGCAATTCTGGATAATAATATCTGATACGGTATATTGGAATGAAATAGCTTGTCCTCCCGAATAATTCTTGCCATTATCAGGAGCTGTAAGGTTAATGAGAGGAGCAGCTGTATCAATGATAAATGTCCTTGTGTTTGTACTATTGACATTCCCAACTGTATCCACAATAGTAGCATTGAAGTAATAGATTCCATCAGCGGCAACACTAATGTTGACGAAGTTTGGAGATAATGTTTTCAGAGTCCTATTCACTAAGCTCGTCGTGTTAAACAGACTAATAGTAATGTTGGCAAGGTTCGTGTCATTTCCTGTGACATTTATGAGAATAAATCTCCTGGTAGAAGAACTCCCATTTGTGTCTGTGGGAGAGACGTATTCTATTCCAGGAGTGAGAGAATCGACAAAGAATGTCGTTTGAGTAGTATCATTTCGGTTTCCAACAGAATCATTTACCCATACTTTGAAGGTAAAGCTTCCTTGACCTATGCTAGAGTTGCTTGCATTGAAGTGCAAGCCATCTGAAGAGCTCATTGAATAATTCGTAAGCCCTGCGTTAAGAGTATAGAGGACTGTTCCGTTTTCGTTGAGAGTTACATTGAACGTGAATGAAGAGCTCGTATAGGTTGTATTCTGAGGTACATCAATTGTCACAGCAGGTACAGTTGTATCAATGGAGAAGACAACTGAAGTTGTGTCATTCCTGTTTCCTGCCGAGTCATTCGCATAGACCTTAAATGTGTAACTTCCATCACGAATGCTTGAGTTTGTATAATTAAAGCTCTGATTGTTGGTGCTTCCCATGGTGTAATTCGTTGCTCCCCCGTTAAGGCTGAAGAGAACCGTCCCCTGTTCATTCAAACTAACATTAAAGTTGAAGGATGCATTGTTGTAGGTAATGTTGGCAGGAATGTTGATCGTAACACCTGGAATAACTGAATCAAGGGTGATCGTATAGTTCGAGCTATTGTAAGCCCTATTGCTTGAGCTGTCGACAATCTGATAATTCCAGAACCATCGGCCTTGGGCAGACAAGATAAGAGAAAGGTTAGAACTGTTTGAGGTTCCTGTTACGGTAGTAATGTTCGTGGAAATAAGACTCCCCGTACTGTTGTAGAGCACCAGCGTTGCATTGGCAAGTTGACTATTGTCAGTAAAGTTGGCGGCGAAGAAGACAGTGCTGCTAGTAACAATTGTGTTGTTAGGAGGTGCAAGCAAATTAGCGACCGGAGCTGTGGTGTCAGCAGCAGCAAATATCAATGTAAAGTTAGTTGCATTGAACGCTCCATTACTTGAATTATCAAATACTTTGTAGTTCCAGAAATAAGTGTCAAATCGTGGTAATACGAATGTTATGTTTGTTGCATTGTTTGTCCCGTTAATTCCACGGAACGTCGTATTGACCAGAGAGGTGGCATTCCATATAAAGAACGTTGCATTGCTCAATTGATAGTCATCGCTAAAGCTGGCATTGAATGATGTACTATTAGTCGTCACTGTAGTTCCATTAGACGGGGCATTGAGATTGACTGATGGAGCAGTTATATCTGCTACTGAAAAGATAACGGTGAAATTACTACTGTTGAATGCCCCGTTACTTGAGTTATCATACACTTGATAGTTCCAATAGTATGTATCTATTCTCGGTAAGACAAACGTAATATTACTAGCATTTGATGTGCCATTGATTCCTCTGAATGTGGTGTTAACAAGTGTTGTTGCGTTCCAGATATAGAATGTGGCGTTCCTTAACTGGTAATCATCAGTAAACGTTGCATTAAACGAAGTAGCATTAGTCAATACAGTAGATCCGTTTGCAGGAGCGTTAAGATTAACACTCGGAACACTAGTGTCGCTAACAGCAAATATTAACGTAAAGTTGGTTCTATTAAATGCACTATTACTTGAGTTATCATAAGCAAGATAATTCCAGTAATAGATATCGGTTCGTGGCAGCACAAAGGTGATATTGCTTGCGTTACTTGTGCCGTTAAACCCTCGGAATGTTGTATTAACTAATGATGTCGAGTTCCAAATGTAGAAGGTTGCATTCCGTAATTGATAGTCATCACTAAAGGTAGCATTAAATGAAGTACTATTGCTGCTCACGGTAGATCCGTTTGCAGGAGCATTTAAGTTGACGACAGGAACAGTTGAATCATTGAGTATGGCCATGACAGTGAAATTATAGACGCTGCTGTTCGTCTGTTGGCCATCTGAATCAGTAGCGCTGGCATACCATTCATACGTTCCGTTAGGAACAAGACTTGACCATACAACCGAAGCAGAAGTTCCATTGGCGACCGATATGTTGCCAATCTCGTAGTACGTTCCATTATCTCCTCCAGCCCAGTCGAAACCAAGGCTTCCAGAATACTGGCTGTCTGCATCAGTCTCAAATGAAAGATTGTTGGCGTTGATAGTGTAGAGATTAAATCTGTTTGTGGTTGGATCTATAATCATGTAATTAAGCCATCCCTGTCCTCCCAATGTTCTTCCTTGATAGTCATGCATGAGTTGCCAGACCATTTTTCCTCCAAGACTGGTGTCATTCCTATGAGCTTCTCCAGGAGTATGCCCTGACGTCACTAAGAATGTGTTATTATTCGTATTGATAACTCCATCCCATATGTATTGAGTATTAGTGCCTCCTGCACACCCACCCTCAGCACTTCCTACGTTTCTGTTCCCGCTTCCATCCAAGAATCCATGCGTGGTGACAACAGCAAGCTTGTTGGAATAATTCTTTAGTGTGTCGTTTGCCCAGACTATGGTTTCACCCCATGGGCAAAATTCAAGGCTTAAAAATATAAGGTCCTCTCCGGCAACATTATCCATAGTCATATAACTGTTTGAGTTATTGATGCTCTGGTTATTTCCCCACCACGAACGGAAGCTGTATCGTGGAGCGCCAAAATAATTCCTAAAGTTAGTATAATTTCCAAGAAGCTTATCATGATTTCCAACATTGATAATATAGGGACTGTTATTCTGGTCAAGGACATTGTATGAAGCGTTTGCTCTATCCCATTCACTTTCCGTTTCGGTATTCTGTACGACGTCTCCAAGACTGATAACGAACTTAATATTCAATGCAGCAGTATTTTCACGGATCCAGGTAGTTTGATTAGTAAATGTCAATGGGAATGACTCGGCATAAAACTGAGTGTCGGGGACGAGAACAAAAGTGAAATTTTCTATCCTTCCATTGGTAATATTTCTTCCGAAGAATCTAACGGTAATGTTTCCCTGACTGTTGTCAACAACACTAACATTCAATGTTGTGGATGTAAGTTGATTTGTGGCGTTTTGAGCAGGGCTATTAATGGTAACGTTAGGGGGATTAGTGTCTACGGTAGTAAAGATCACGGTAAAGTTGGTTGCGTTAAATGCGGAATTACTCGAGTTGTCATACGCTTGATAATTCCAATAATACGTATCAAACCGAGGCAAGACAAATGTAATGTTAGTTGCATTGTTGGTTCCATTGAACCCTCGAAATGTCGTATTCACTAAGGATGTTGAGTTCCAGATGTAGAAGGTTGCGTTTGCAAGCTGAGTGTTATCGCTAAAGGTTGCATTGAAGGATGTTGCATTGCTACTGATAGTGGTTCCGTTTGTAGGGGCATTTAGGTTAATAGCAGGAGGTGTTGTGTCCGTACTTGCAAAGAATGTAAATTCTCTTTCTTTGGCAAGTGTTGTGGTAGAATTCGAGATATTTACCTTCCAATAATATTTCTGCAATGAAAGATTATAATGGTTCATGATCTGACTGTCGGAAAGGCTTGTATTGTAGATTGCTATCTCATCAAGAAGTCCGTTGAACGCTCCGTTTGCTGTTCCTGTTGAGAGATAGGCGACACCGATACCAATTCGCGAGGTAGAAGAGAACGTAGGTGCACTGGTGGCGCTTAAGTTGCTCCCTTCAAGCGCTCCGTTCAGATAGATATACAAACCGCTGCTGTTCTTCTTGGCGGCAAAATGATACCATGTACTAAAGTTAAGTGTTGTTGATCCAATCGCAAGATGATTGACAGAGTTGGTAATGTTTTCATAGTCTGCTGTCAGCTTATAGTCTCCTCTGATTCCCACAAAATAAGGGAAGTCCTGAGAATTAAGTTCTGCCTCAGCCATTCCTTTTGTCACCAAAGGAATTAGGAAGGCGCCTCCTGTTCCAGTGTTTGCAGTAGTCCCGTTGCTAGTCATGTTGAACCATCCCATGATAGTGTATTCCGTTGTATTGCTCAGTTCCCCCTGATTGGCAATGAACAGATTTTGCGTTGCGTTAAACTCAAGAGCTCCTGCAATTCTTCCTGTAGGATTGAAGACAGGGCACCCTGTCCCACAGGAAGCGTTCTGCTGCGCAACACTGTTAAGTAAGGAATAATCCATGACAATGCTCGCATTCTCTCCAAAACGCGATAGATTATCCATATGAAGTAGCACAGTCAGCCCCGACTCATTTCTCCCCGTTACGGGCACACTCCAATTATATGAAAGCATCTGGTTAGGAGTGTCTCGTAATCCATGATAGACAAGGCTATCATCCATCAAAGAATAATTGCTGTTAACATAAATAAATGTCTCAACCGTAGAGCCAAGACTCTCTGGGGTCCATTGGAGTAGTGCGCTGAGGTTGCCCGTGATGAGTGAGGCGTTGGCAGGGGCATTGAGTGAAAGAGCAAAGACTATGCTTGTGTTGAGAGCAAATGTTACCGACGCAGTCCGGTTGAAATTATTTACCGTGTCATTGCAGTAGAATCGTGCCGTGTAGCTTCCATCGGCAATGCTCGAATTGCTTGCGTTGAAGGTGACATTAGAGTTGCTCTGCATCGTGTAGTTAGTGACTCCAGCATTCAGGCTGTACTGGCACAACCCAGCCTCACTCAGGCTTACATTAAATATAATGGGTGAAGAACTATAGGTCTGGTTTGCAGGGCTATTAATGGTAACGAGAGGAGAAGCAGTATCAAAGATAAGCGTAAAGTTGGTTGCGTTAAATGCGGAATTACTCGAGTTGTCATAAGCAAGGTAATTCCAGAAATAGGTGCCTCCTCGGGGAAGGACAAACGTGATATTGCTTGCATTACTTGTTCCATTGAACCCGATAGAGGTTGTATTCACTAAGGATGTTGAGTTCCAGATGTAGAAGGTTGCGTTTGCAAGCTGGAAATCATCAGTAAATGTGGCATTGAAGGATGTTGCATTGCTGCCCACCGTCGTTCCATTGGTGGGAGCATTTAAGTTGCTAGCAGGAGGTGTTGTGTCAGAAGACGCAATAGTAATCGTCACATTTCTTAATTCAGTCTGGTTCTTGTTTCCCGATGTGTCAACTGCATAGGCGGTGAACGCATGAGAAGCAGCAGGCAAAGAAGTAAAATTATTAGTATATTGAGTAGCCGTTGCATCGTATAATGCTCCAATTTCTGTATTGTTCAAGCTTCTATTGAAGACAATCACCTCATCAAGGGATCCGTTCCATGCGTTGCCCGCAGAACAGAATGAAGGTGTCCTGCAGCCAATGCCCATGCCATCGCTTGGAGGGCCGTTGAACTGGTCAAAGACTGCAGGATTGAATGCAGTAGAAGTTTGATAAACATTTCCCGTACTATTACGTAGATTACATACGATGCTGCTTCCTTCATAGGTAAGAGCAAAGGACAAGGCACCCATCTCGAAGATATAGACCGTTCCAGAGGCAGAAGGCTGCCTGTTCAGCCACAAGGATGCGGTAAAGCCTTCGCCCTCATTACGAAGCAAGGGATAGGAGGGAAGGGAAATGATGCTGCTATTGCCGTCAAAGGTGAAGGATGCGTTGAACTTTCCTGATGCATTCTGGAATGCCCTGCTCGAATTGCTTGCGTTGGTGCTGTAGCTTGATGAGTCAATAATTCCATTCGTGCTGTTGATGTCGTCCATCCTGAGCCATAGTTTTACCGTTCTATCAAAGTCAACAAACGTATAATGAGTGCTTGCGTCAGTGCTTGACACATTCACATAGATGCTTGTTGCGGTCTGTGAAGAGCCATTCGATGCTGTAGGGCTTGTGAAATTGATAGCAGGAGGAGTGGTGTCATTAGTATTAACGGCGGATGTTGTCAGATTGAACTGAAAAGTTCCTGAAAAGTTCATGCTTCCCGTTGCATTGGTCGCGTTGACCGCCCAATATTTAATTCCCAGGGTGTGATTGTAATAATTAACAATCTCTGATGTTGATAGGCTCCTGTTGAAGATGACTATATCTGCAATCGTTCCGTTGAACGATCCGGTGATGAGACCTGCGGTGTTATATGACTGACCTATGCCTACTTTCATCGTCCCTCCCGCAATGTTAGGAGTCGAGCCGGCAATACTCCTATTTCCATCAAGAATTCCATCAAGATAGACAGAAGCATATGACCAGTTCTGAACAACATACACTACATGATGCCAGACGTTAGTAGTTACTGGAGTCGCTCCGTAGACAGGAGCATTCTGACTTAACCCTGCTCCCCCATTGGAGTTATTCTCAAAATCACCAAGAAGAACTCGGTTAGTTGAATTAATAGCGACGAAGAAATGGACGTCAGCTGCAGAGGATTCGGCCTCCGCCACTCCCTTGGTAATGATGGGATATCCCGTTGCTCCACCATTTCCAGTGTTTGCCGTTGATCCATTTCCCACCATATAAATCCACGCCATGACAGTATACGAAGCCATATCAAATACGCCGGAATCTGCAACGCTCGCGTTTCGTTTTGATGCGACTCCATCAAGCGTGATTCCCCATCCAAAAGGCATGCTGTCATTGAACACCATGCTGCTGGTAAAGGTCGCGTTGTTGTCCGCGCCTGCAAAGTCATAGGCAAGTGTCTGATTTTCCCCAGATCCTGACTGATTGTCAAGATGAAGAAGCAAGACTGTGTTGCTCGTTTTAGTAGGAAGAGGTGCAGTCCAGTTGATAGCAAATGTTGCATTCCCTACGCTCATGTTGAAGTAAATAAGGCTTGTCCAAAGATTGGAAGCATTGTCAGTTGCATACACCCAAACGTTACTTGAATTTCCAATGGTAAAGTTAAGAACAACCGTTGGAAAGGTAACAACATTGCTGTTGTTCGCAGGAGAATTGATAACGATTTGAGGTGGATCTCCTGCTGCAAGAACAATAGCAATGAAAGCAAGAAGTACTCCCAAGACAACAACAAAAACACCCAGCCTATGCACATCCTGCGTGCTACTCTTCACACTATACCATAGGCCTCTTTTTGTACCTTTCATACGTCTTTTTATGTCCTGCTAAAGCAAAAAGAGATTTATAATGTTTTCCGTGTGCAAACAAGGATTTTTATATCCCTTTTTCATGCTTACAGAATGAAAATTGAGATCGACACGGTCAAGGGATTTCAAGATTACCTGCCTCCAGAATCGTTGAAGCGGAATGCAGTGAGAAACTGTATAGAAGACTGGTATAAACGCTATGGATTCATCCCTATCGAGACACCATTTATAGAATTTGATGAAAGCATGCGTTCTGAAGCCATGGAAGAAGATGAAGCAGTCTCAGACCGTTTCAGGTTGAAGGACAGAGGAGGAAGAAATCTTGGTTTACGATATGAGTTCACCTTCCAGCTTGCACGAATATTCAAGCAAAACCCTCACATTAAGCTTCCGTTTAGGCGATATCAAATAGGGGAGGTCTTTCGGGATGAGCCTATTGGCCCAGGAAGATTTAGACAGTTCACACAATGTGATGCAGACATTGTAGGGGACTCTTCCGCTGATGGAGAGGCTGAATGTCTTGCCTTGATCCACGATATCCTTAAAGAATTAAAAATAAATGCAGGTATCCATATCAACAACAGGAAACTTCTTACGGCAATTATAGAAAGCGTTCAGATTGCTGAGAAAGAAAAGGTTATGAAAGAGCTTGACAAAATGGATAAGATCGGAGAAGATCATGTCAAGTCAAACATACGAAAATATGCTGATACGAATCAAATCCTTACCCTCTACAAGCTTCTTGAGAAGCCTCTTGAGTTCTTCATTGACAATGCCTTCGACGGAGCAAAAGAGATAGATGCCGTAAGGCAGAAAGCAAGGAAATATGGAGCGGAGGTTATCTTCAGTCCCATGCTTGTCCGAGGATTAGGATACTACACGGGAAATGTCTTTGAAGTTAAGCATGAAGGAAAAAACACCATTGCAGCAGGAGGAAGATACGACAAAGTTGTTGGAAAATACACGAACAACGAAATTCCTGCATTTGGAATCTCATTTGGATTGGAGAGGATAACTGAATTGGCAAAAATAGAAACCCCTGCAATCCCTAAAGTCATGATCCTTTCCCTAGATCAAGACAATGAAACGATTAAGCTTGCAAGAAAGTTGAGAAAAGCAGCTGTTTCATGCATCACCACATCAGATAAAGTAGGAAAGGCATTGGAATATGCAAATGCATCAAACATCCCTAATGTCATATTCCTCGGAAAAGATGAAGTTGAAAAGAAGAAATTCAAACTTAAAGACATGAAGTCCGGCGAGGAAAAGCTTCTTACCGAGAAGCAGCTTCTGACGGCGCTCGAATAGACGTAATAACTCTATATTTATCTCTTCCTAATCGATTATAGACTTGTGCCAATGTTTTAGCAAAGGGTACAAACTCTGGAGGCCACGCATAGATGTTATGTGTCTCAAAATAAACATCCATTGCAGGCGCGGAATTTACCGTGAAATGCTCTGCAAAGGGAGATATGTGCTTGTAGTTTTGGCTTTCACCAGAATTGATGGCAACAAATCGCTCAAGATCATCTACAGGTTTTCCTTCGTTATAATCATCATATAAAGCATCAGCGATTGCCATAAGCCTATGAACATGACTCGTAAGATTTCCGTTATGCTCTAACACTTCTACCATCCCTCGTAAAATCAAAGCATACTTAAAAACATTATTGTTATACACTATTCACTCAAATTGCTAAGTGTGTTGCCAAAATCATTCTCAACTTCTTCATACTCTTCCTTAAGCTCTTCAGGAAGTGTGGCATTAAACTCTTTCATTGCCTCTTCAACCTCTTTCCGCATCTCTTCAAGCAAGGGAGCATTTTCCTTCTCATATAATGTCTTGAGCCAGATCCATATTTCCTCCAAATGACCTTCCTGTTCAACCCAAACCTTATGTTGATTATCAAGATGCAGCAAAGGAACAAACGTTGCAATCCTGTCTTCCATAGATTCTCCAGCAAGCTCTGAGAATGCAAGTTTGCTGGTTCTCTCAGAAAAGATAGTTTTCAGCTTCGAGTACACTGCATGAATCTGGTCCTTAATGTTTATCTTCTGCTTTGGCAAAGACAGTGCAGTCTCTAGCTCTTGCTGTTTTGCAACAACAACTCTCTTGATTCTTCGTGTCTCTGTTTGCAACGCATTGCCTAGAGCCCTCATCAGTTCATGAAGAGTTACCTTTTTGAATCGAGGCAGGGGAGTTCTCGGGACAAGTCCGGGGATCTCATCCTCAAGTTCAATCCTTTCTTGCACATACTTTTTCTCCTCTTTCCTTCCAAACAGAATAGCATCAAGCTCTTGAAGGTCTTCTTCAAGCAAGATTTCAGACTTCATCCGCAAAAGAAGTGCCGCGGCAAGCAAGACTTTTGAAGAAACGAAGAAATTTGCCTCTTCAAGTTCCCGGACTTTGACCAAGTACTTCTGAGAAAGCACGCTAAGGTCAATGTCCCATGGATCAAGCTGTTCGCTATTGATCAAATCATAGATCAAGGACTGCCAACTGAGTTTATCACCAAATAAAAGGCCATGAATTTGCTCCTGACCTACTTTTTCTTTTCCTTCCATATACTATGGAAGAACATTAGTTTATATGTTTTCTCTAAAATAACAACTTAACCGAACTTCTCATCGTCTTCCCTTATAATCTTCATGTTCTCATTGGTAAGTTACAACAAAAACGAAAGATTTAAATATAGCCAGTTTATAGATATTTATCACCTCTTTTTTCCCGGAAGAGGACGTTTAGTCTTTCTTTTTTTGACGGATTAAACCTCCTCTTCACGGGTTTATATGCAAATCTTTAAATAGTGGGAGTGTCTTAAGATACTATCACCTCTTTAGAGATCGTGAAAGATTGAAGATTCTTCAAAATTCTCCAAACAAGACCTTATGAAGGCAGGAGAAGATATCCGAATCAGGAAAGAGGTGATGGATTCCTATTCTTTAGATAATCATTTAAACTGATTTCTATCCATAATAAAATGGATCTTTACCTAGCACGACATACCCAATCCATGGGAAATGTTGCTAATATCATAGATGACAATTCAATAAATTCTTCTGATAAGAACGGATTGTCTGATTTAGGAAAAGAACAAGCCAAAGAGCTTGCCATGAAGCTAGAAAAATATAGATTTGACATAATAGTCATTAGTAAGTTCAAAAGAACCAAGGAAACAATTGATCCTTACGTTAGAAATCATAAAGTCAAAGTGGTTGTTTCCGATGTGATCGGAGAAAGAAATGCAGGTATATTTGCAGGAAAACCAAAAACTGCGATGAAAGACTATTGTCTAGCTAACAGTATAACTGATCGTGTATCATGGAGACCAGACAAAGGAGAGTCACTTCTCGAAGTTTACCAAAGAGCAAAGAAATTCATAAGTTATCTAAAAACTAACTTTGGTAATAAGTCCGTACTAGTTGTTGGACATACTAATTTTTTACGATGTTTGGACATAGCAATAAGAAATTCAGACATAATGGATTTTTATTCAGGTAAAGAACTTGAACACGGAGAAATTAAGCACTACAAACTTTAAGCTTTCTTATCCAAGAACTCAGTATAGTGGCATTTTCCACAATACAATCGATTAGAGTGCATTGCCAAGAATATTCCTGCTCCGCATCGAGGACAGCTTTTAGCTCTCTTGACGCTGTCGCCTGAAATAGTATATCTCTTATATTTCTCGCTTGTAGGCTTATTGATATGCTTCTTCTTCCCCTTCTTGTCTCCCTTTCCGCTTCCGCCCGTAGATGCTGCCATTATAGTTTGGCCACCTTTACCTTAACTTTCTGTTCAACTCTTTGTTTCTCTTTCAGAGAGTCGTAAACGAAAGCATTGATAAGAAAAGTCTTTCTTCCAAATCTGCTCTGGATAGACTTCAAAGCAACGTGATCCTCTCCGGTCTTAAAATGATCAGCAATCAATTTAGTAGAATGTGCAATTCCAGGATTCTTTTCAGATTCTATTTCAAGAGCTATTTCTCTTCGCTTCAATAGATCATTCCTAACATCATGTTTCATTTTCATCCGAGTTTCACAGCAAACGTCCCCTTTTCCTTTATCTTAAGATTCTTAGCGATTTCAGATTCATCAGGCTTTATGATGACAACTTTTCCCTTGAATGTGTCCGTTGACTGGTCACTTCCACAGGCAGGACACTTGACATGATCGTGAATTCTCTTGCATTGTTTGCATGCCTTGAGTGCCATTATTTCTTGCCTCCAGCAGCAATGGCTTTTTCCTTCTTAGGCTTTGGAGCCTCTTTCTTTTTCTTTTCTTCCTTTATCCAATCAATCTTTCCTAGACCTGGCTGTCTCATGGTAAGACCAATCTTAGGCTGCTCAGCCTTATAGCTGATAGCGACAATCCGAGCGATACATTCATCTCCCTTTGAAAGGTTTCTCTTCGAGGCTTTTCCAGCTAATGTTCCGGTCTTGCTTAAAGAGACATAATCTTCCATCGTTTGTGAAATATGAATCATCCCTTGAGCTGGACCCATCTGCATGAATGCTCCAAAATTTGTGATTTCAGAAATTGTTCCATAGACAAGTTCATGCAATTCAGGTTTCCATACTAGTAACTTAAACTGAGAATTATAATAGGCTGCTCCGTCGCCAGCAATGATCACTCCGTCTTGAACCTTATCAACAGAAATAACTTTTATAACATATCCTAACTCTTTAGTAACCTTGTCTACAAAAGTCTCGTTGAGCTGTCGCTCAATAGCCTCGTGAGTAGGCAAGCCAAAGTGTTTAGGCTCAACCCGTACATGATCCTCAACTTCCAACAGATAAAACATAGTAAGTGTTGATTCAGCAAGAAAAACTTCATTTAAAAAGTTTCCTATTGCCAGGTATCGCCGATAAGTTTATAAATGAATCCAGAGTAATTATATAAGTAATGGAACGAATAACGAGTTCTAAGGAATGAGAGAAAATGAGTAAAAGATTGTTTGTTGGTAACCTACCGTTCAGCTTGTCCAAAGAGGACCTTCTAAAGGAATTTTCACACTATGGAAAAGTAGAGGAAGCGGTTATCATCACTAATAAATTCTCGGGAAGGTCAAAAGGCTTCGGTTTTGTAACTTTAGCTAATGACGCAGATGCTGAAAAGGCCATCCAAGAGATGAATGGTAAGGATGTAGCTGGAAGACCATTAGTAGTCAACGAAGCAAAACCTATGACTGAAGATCGCCCACCACGAGAGAACAGGGGCGGATTCAGGAACGGCGGTGGCGGAGGCTTCAGAGGAGGCCATGGTGGCGGCAGAGGTGGATTCCGAGACAACAAGAGCCGAGATTCCGAAGACTTCTAATCCTAATAACATTTAAATAACCATCAAATGGCTACTTTTTATGACATATAATGTAGTAGTGCATGCAAATGGTACGCTCCAGTTCAACTACAAAAAGCTCTGGGGCACAACTGCCTATGGTCGATTCCCAATCCAATCATTAGATCTACAAGGGATTCACAGACTATTTCCGCACCAAGTAGAAATAGCAACAGTTCCAAATCAGCCTCCTGCACCTAATCTCTATTTATTCTGCCATGATCCATTCATCGTCGCAACGATTAAAAGACACGATAAGCATTGGATTGGTATAGAATCCTTTCATCGCAAAGAATCAGAAATGCTTTTAGAACAGGTTGCTGTATCTTCAGGATTCGAAATTAACCAGCAAGGAAACAGACAACATTTTGAGAGAGGTATTAAAAGCGCTATATCTCGATATGATAATCTCGAGTTAGTCGAGGAATTTATGAATGAGGAATTTGAAAAAGTTTTTGCAGCGATGAGTTATAGAACAGTCCTGAGTGCTACCACCAGTTTATCCGAAGAGAGACTTCGGGAGAAAGTTAAGGATAGATATGGAAATGCCCTTGATAATATTACATTATATTAGTTACAATCCATAAACCATTTCATTGCAAAATTCACAGTTCTTGTCCTGCGAGCACGCTGGAAATCCCTGCTCATAACATGAAAGTATCGCATGAGCAGTCTTGATCATGTCTTGCTCAACTTGGTAAATATTGAATCCTAACATCCTGTCGGAATGCACTGCTTTAGCATTCCCTTTGTCATCAAGCACAAATTCTAACGGCTTCTCTTGCTTGAGCATATCTAAGGTAATTTTCCTAACTTTTCCCAGTTTCTGTGCTGCTAAAGCATAATATCCAAGCTGCCAGCTTCTATGTAATGGAGTGATTGTAGCACTTCCCGTCTTATAATCAATGATCTCTAATCCTTCTTCACTAAAATCAATCCTATCTGCAGTTCCTGTAAACAACATCCCTGCCCGTTCCATATGCAATTTTTGTTCAGTCTTAGAATTCTTAGAATACTTCTCCTTATTCCTTTCAAAGAACACTTTAATGAGCAGCAAAGCCTCCTCAACATTCACTGACTGCCAATCTTCCTGCAAGTGAAGTTCAGCAACCAAATCATAGTATTGCTGAAGCGTCCTAAAACATGACTTAACTCCCCAATCAAGGACATGATGGACAAATGAACCAAGTGTCATGGATTCCCATGATAAAGGCTTTCTTTCAGGCATACGATAGACATGCTTGTATTCATACTTCTTAGGGCACTCTGCAAACAGGAGAAGAGAGGAAGGAGAGAATGATATCTTAGAAGGTTTTCCAGGAGACTCGCTTCGTGTCTTCAGCATATGGGCGAGCAGTTCCTCCCCATTCTTCTGATTTAACATATATAAGGAAACTGGCTTAAATTCTGGCTCTGGCTCTGTATATTTCTCAGCCTCATCGCATGCAAATGAAAAGTCAGCATTCTCTTTATATGAAACCTCCTCTAAAAACGAAGAGGGGAAACATAATGTATTAGAATATTGTTTAGCATAGGTAAGAATCAGTTTCTCAGAAGCTCGAGTGAATGCAACATAGCACAATCTCCTTTCCTCAAGCAAATTATTCTTTGCCTCATACTCTTTAATAAGCTCTTCATCCGAAATGCCTTGCAACTCAGGAAGTAATGCTGTTGGAATGAGAGAGCTTGAAAAAGATTCCATAGGAAACCTCTTACTCGCCATGTTTGTAATGATGACTGTTTTATACTCTAATCCCTTGGTAGAATGGAGAGTCATAAGCTGCACTCCCTCTTTCTCTAGTTCTGAAGAGCTAATCTCAATCTCTAAGTTTTCAAGAATAGTCAGATAATGCAAAAAGCTTGCAAGGTCGGGAGCATGCAAAGAAGAATGATTTCGTGCAAGCTCCAAGAATTTGTTGAGGTTAAGCATGAATTCCCTTCCATCATGACTTTCATCAGGAACTAAATTTGCAACTCTATAGACATGAGGGATAAGTTCTACCACATCCAGGGAAGAGTAAGGGATAAGCTGTTTAATCCTATCAACCAATACCTTCATAGAAATCCTTCCCGAAGAGGAAAGGGGCAACTTATCAAGGTTTGAAAGAAGAATTGCAGAGGCATTCTCATACTCTTTCTGCTTACTGATGAACTTTCCTACTCGCATAAGGTCATCTTCCTGCATATGCAAGCCATGTATCAAATTCCACCATGCTTCATCGCTTCCACTTTTAGCAATAACTAATGAATTCAATACAGAAAGATAATCGCGAGCAGTCCTTACACCCTGGTGATGCATAAGGGGCTTTTTAGTCACCGAAGAATAAGGGATTCCCTTGAAGTCTAACGCGCGCTTAATAATACGACCATGCTGGTGTGTCCTGAACATGATGCAGATATCGCGCGCATTCTTTCCCGATTGTATATCCTGTTCAACAATCTCAGCAACCTTTCGAGCTTCTTCCTTTCCATTCTTGAGCTCATGGACTTCAATCTTCTCTCCCTCTCGAGCATAGACATTTTGAACTTCAAAGCAATCGTCCTTATTGGAATAATTATGGGAAATAAGCCGATGCGCAGCACGAAGGACGGTGTTCGGAGAACGATAGGAGGCAGCTAGCGTGTAAATTTCCTCCGGCTTGACGTTGAAAAAAGCCTTGAACTGGTTGAAGTTTTCCTTATACGCTCCTCTAAATCTATAGATCGACTGATTAAGGTCTCCAACAACCGTGATATTGCCATGGGAAGCAAGGCATTGTAAAAAATCAAGCTGCACCTTATTTGTATCCTGGAATTCATCAATAATAAAATAATCATATTCTGCAGAGAGCTCGGGAAACTTCTGCAAGAGGATGATGGCATTCTTCGTTAAATCTGCATAATCCTGATAGTTCCTTTTTGCCTTTATCTTCTCATAAGCAGACCATGCATTCACAAACTTCTTGAGATCAATCATGTTCTTATAATTCTTAATCTCTTCAACTAATTGCTTTTTCTTTTCCTTTCCCTCTTTCAAGTGGAGTGTATGCAACTCAAACTGCACCTGTTCAAGCCGTGATTCAATACTATCTATACCTTGAATCTTCGCTTGCACGTATCCCTGCATCTGTTCAAGCGCAATGCCTAGATCCTTGGCAACACCAATAGAACCAATATACCTATGACAATTCTGAGGAAGGATCTTCAGATTCGTATGCAGCATTACCTTTGCCTCATCAGGATCAAGAATCACAAAATCCTTGGAAATTCCAATCCTCTCTCCATACTTTCTAAGAATATCTGCAGAAAACGCATGAAATGTCCGAACGATGGGCTGCATACCATTCAGCCTCCTCCGAATGCGAACTACAAGGTTATGAGCAGCCTCATTCGAGAACGTAATGCACACAATCTTATCAGCAGGATAGATTCCCTTATCAACAAGATAATGCACTTTCTCAACCATCGTATAGGTTTTCCCCGTACCTGCTCCCGCAAGAATTACGCACGGACCACTAGATTTCTCAATAGCCTGCATAGTTTGAGCATTAATCACCTTTCCACCTCATAGAAATTCCACTCACCTGGAGATTAAAAGGATTGTGCTTCTACTAATTAGATAATTTCACCATAACCAATCAATCGCCAGTGGTTATTGATATTACGAGCAATAGCAACGTTCTCTCCCTTAAAAGCAACAATAGGAACTTTCAATGAGAGATCCATCTCATTTCCCTTGACATGCTTGACAACTCCCCCCGTAATAGATGTGTTAATGCTTAACATAAGTAATTCGGAAGGTTTCAATGGTTCTACTTTAGCCTTTCCCATAGGGCCATAAAATTCAGGGAATAAGGTAAACTTCATATTGGTCTCAGTGGTAGCTGCAGGTAACTTTCCTTTCAATGAGGCGATATTTCCAGCAAGCAAATCGCCTTTCCCAAGAGCCATATCCAATTCTGTTTCAACAGACATGCTTCCTCCAGGGACCAACTCTTTAACGTCATTGCTTCCATTGAATAAATGCTTAACCTTGCTGATAATCGGCTTATAGAAATACTGATTTGCCTCTTTCATGACCTTTCCAGGCTTAATCTCAATCTCATCTCCTACTCGTAAAGTCCCTTGCCTCAAAGTTCCCCCCAAGACTGCTCCATGCAACTGTGCAGGCGTAGTTCCCGGCCTGTTAATATCGAAACTTCGTGCAATAATAAAAATTGGATCGCCATTCTTATTTCTCTCAGGAAGAGGAATCTCAGCCAGTGCCTGATAGATTAAATTAAGATTTACTCCCTGTTGCGCAGATACGGGGATGATTGGAGCACCCTCATACTTTCCCTTAAGCATTTCCTTGATTTCCTTGTAGTTCTTCTGTGCCTGCTCTTTCTCAACAAGGTCAATTTTGTTCTGAACGACAATAAGCCTTTGCACATGCTTAGCCTGCAAAGCCATCAAGTGTTCTCGTGTTTGAGGCTTGATGCCTTCATTGGCAGCAACAACAAGAATAGCAACATCAACCATGGCAGCTCCTGATAACATAGTTGCCATCAACATCTCATGTCCTGGAGCATCAACAAAAGAAACATGTCGAACAGGAGTTCCCTTCTCCATATTATATCCATCCTTATCTTTGTACAGAACAATGTCTGCATATCCTAATTTGATCGTAATCCCTCGCTTCATCTCTTCAGAATGAGTGTCAGTCCATTTCCCGCTTAATTTGTACAAGAGAGTGGTCTTACCATGGTCAATATGACCAAAGATTCCGACATTGATTGTTTCAATAGTATTCATTAAAAATATCTAGATTCTGGGTATTTAAGCTCTTTGAGAACCATTATCTGAATAACCATGTTGATCAAGCCAGGCAAGATACTTTTTAGCTCCTGATTGTGCATCGTCTGAATAGGGATTATACCTTCCAGTTTCATAACCAGAAATTGATGGCTGAGCAACATCACAAATTTTACTTAAGTCTGTTTGTGACAATCTCTCTTTTACCCTAATTTTCCTTGCCTTTTCGCAATCAAGTTTATTACTTGGAGGAGCAGACCTTAAGTTTTCATCGCTTCTTGTAAGTGTTTTTGCGACCAAAGATTCCAATTCTCTAATAACAAAATCTCTCCTTTCGCGAGACAGAACTTCAAATTTCGCTGTAAGCGTTCCTATATAAGAATCGTACAATCTCTTCTGTTGATTGTCTTCCATAAAAATCCACCTAGAATCTCGTATTTAAATCTATGCTGCAGCAGGAGCAGGCTCTCTTTCCAAGTAAGTTAGGGGAAGAGATTAAAAAGCCGGCTGGTCCTTGAGAAGGAAAGTATTATAAAACAGTAAAACTATTGAAAACTATGGAAAAAGAAACAGTAATAATATCAAAAAAGGAATACGAGGAATTAAAAAGAAAGGCTGAGATAGATTATGAACTAGTTGAAAAGATAAAAAGAAGCTTTGAAGATATAAAGCACGGAAGAATAAAAGAATGGAGAAAAACTAGGGCTTAAATTCTCTTAACAGCTTAAAGACATAATCCTGATATGTATCCAGATTGTTCAATATCTCATTAATAGTTGCCTGTTGCGCTTTTTTATCGCTTAGGGCAACTGCCAGAACAACAGCAAAATCTTCATAGAATAAGAAATATAGTCGTTTCCCATCAAATTTCTTTTCCCTAAAAAATGGAACTGACAATGGTTTTCCAACATTGCCTCCCTTTTCCTCTAACTGATCAATAAACTTCCTTACACGAATCTTTTCAGAACCATCCAACTTGTCAAAATCCTCATCAAACTCTCTCGTTGTAAATACCTTGAACATGCGCGTCAAAGCGCATACAGCTATAAAAAACTATCACTATGCTGCAGCAGGAGCAGGCTCTTCTTTCTTGAATATGTCTGCCAAGTGTTTGTGTCCCACTTTAACCACTTTCATATTGATCTGAGAGGTAGTTCCAGCAACCTGTTTTCCTCGTACAGTCTTTCGTCTTCGCATTCCTTCAGTATTGTCCTTCATTCCCCATCCTTTTGTAAAGAGAACTCTCTTTAGTCCAATTCCTTCAGCTTTAGCGTACATCGGGAAACCAGCATTATCGCTTCCACCTGTAATCTCAAGCTCGTATCCATCTAAGTCATGGGATATGTCTTTTCCGTGCACCGTGTCTCCAACGTTTTTCCCCAGAAGTGCCTCTGACTCCGTCTCCATCTTAAAGGCCTTTCCTTTCTCTGATATATTCAATTTGAATGGCATAGTATCTTCAGAAATTCATGGTTTTTAAAGCTATTCACTTACTTCTTAAGCGGGTCCTTAATAGTCAAAATATAATTACCATTTTCTCTGTCAGGTAAATACTTGTTTGCAACTTCCAGGATTCTTTCTGCTGTCACCTTATTGTATCTCTCCATAGCTATTTCAGCCGTGAGACCATAATCAAGTTTATCATCTATGAGTTCAATATGTCCCTCATTAGATTCAAATGTACGTGCTATCCCATACTGTGCTCTCTTTCTTACAAGCATTAGATTATCATCATCTATTTTCTCATGCTTCATCTTTTCCATTTCATCAAAAATAGCCCCAACAGCCTCATCCAATCTTCTTGCAGGAAGACTAGCATGCACATGAAATTCACCTCCATTATAGTCTCTTGTGCATTGTGTTGATACTTGATAGGCCAATCCCTTCTCCAAACTTAGACTATTGAAGAGCAAAGAATTAGAGCTTCCTCCCAATATATGACTCATCATAGTGACTGCAAAAGCGTCGGGATGGGTTTCTGATGGAACAACACATGACAGAGATAATCCTGCTGAACTCTCTTCTGGTCTATCTACATTATATAATTCAGGAGCGGGAAAGGTAAGAATTGTTCTTTTTTCTAAAGGGGCAAGTTCGGGAAAATCCACTCGGGTGTTCTCTCCAGGAAGTGCTTCACCAAAATATTTTCTTACAAGGTTCTCTATATTGTTTGGAAGCCCTCCAGCTATGATTAAGTCCATATTATTCGGATGGAATCCTCGGTCATGAAGCTCACTCAATTGGTGCGAGTCTGAATTTTCTACAACTTCCTCTTTTCCTATACCTAAAATTCCCTTAGGATGTCCACGATAAAAAACAGGAATGAATGCTGACTTTATTGCATAAGAAGGATCGCTCTTGGAATCGGAGATTTCCCGTAGGACTCTTCCACGCTCTCCATTCAGTCTTTCTTGGTCAAATCGGGGATTAAGAGTATGATCAGATACGTAAGCAAGCCAGTTTTCAAAATCCTCGCACAAAGTTCCGCCAAAAAAAGTTGTCCTGCCAACGTTTGTTGAGGCACCCATCTTGGCTAACTTTCGTCTCATCGAGTCTGCTTCCCGTACATCATACTTCGAACTGCCACCTGTAACAAGACAGTGCTCCAAAAGGTGGGAAAGTCCCTCTTCGCCAGGTTTTTGATGAACAAAACCAAAATTAACTCGAAGTTTTCCCATAATAGTTTGAGTTGGAGTGTTTCGCAAAGCTACCACTAATCCATTCTCGAGCTTGAACTCTCTGTATTCTTCAGTTATCATAGAATATCTGCTGAGATTCAGCTTTTAAATCTATCTCTTCGCATAATTCTCATTAACTGCACTTCTAACGACGATAAAACTCCAATGTACGGGGCGTTCGGCGCTTCGCGCCTCACAACACTATTGTGGCTATTTTATTTTTGGAAACTACCGCAAACTTTTTTGAACCTAACGCCATCTATTTAAAGTAGCAAACTCTCTATTTTTATGAAGAAACAGCTTGTCGTTGGGTTGGTTGTTGTTTTAATAGGAATCATTGCACTCTTGATCCTGGACTCTAAGACTCCCATTTCCGAGCGATATGGACAGCAGAACAATAGTCACATCATAGGATCTGGGAATACCTCAGAAATAAACAATCCTCCCCAAAATAACAACGAACAGCCAACACTCACATATTACTCCCCAAGTGGAGACAAAGTAATGAAAAATGATCTTCCAACAATTAAGGTTACCTTTCCTAATGGAGGAAACTCACTTACCATAGGCACAACAACCCATATTACATGGGAATCTACTCATTCAGCAGATATACCGAATGTACTAATTCGGATCTCACAAGTTAATAATAATCCCCGCTGCATGACTGGAGAAGTAGATTGTGCTACACTCGGAGATATCATCACCCAAAGTGCTCTAAATACGGGAAGCTTTGAATGGAAGGTTGCAAATAATGACCGAGATTTCTCCATGCCTGCAGGGAACTACATCATTTCAGTTGTGGGAGTAACCACATACACTATGAACAGTTCATCAGGTGGATCGGGGAATTATAATGCTTTTGACAGTAGCGATACGCAATTTACCGTGAAGGCAGCTTCGGGATACTAAGCAATAGATTTAAAAAAGAAAAGTTTTCTAACGGATGTATGAGAGAAGTATTGAATAGATCGAAGGGAATGATCGTAGATCATCTGAAAAGAAGAATACAGAATGAACCTATAACAGCCATAGTTGTCGTAGAAGGAGATCAAACAAAGGAAATTATTGCATATCGCCCATCTATTGACGACCAGCCAGAATACGTTCTTGAACAAAGATTAAAACCCTATGCCGACAAAAGACATAACCTTCTCTACTCTATAGAACCAAATGTCGAATCTGAAGCATTCTTAAGAAAATTTGATAATATTTATCATATTCTGCCACATCCCTTGCTTTTTAGAAGGGATTCTATAAAGCCATCAACGCAAATATATAGTACTGATGAAGAAAAAGCGATCATTGAAGATACATATTGGGGAAGTAAAGATGAACAGGATGAAAGATATATGAAAGAAGCAATTATGCAGGCCCAGGTACAATCAGGGGATGCAAAACCAAAAGTAGGGGCAATAATAGTCAAAAATGATTCAATTATCGCAAGAGCAAACCGAACAGTTATAAAAAGAAGTCGCTATTCAACGAGAACACTCCATGCGGAAAGATATGCAATTCTTCAGGCACAAGAAAACAGGGAAGACCTAACAGGAGCAACATTATATTCAACTCTTGAACCATGCCTTGGTCTAGGTAATAATATAGAAAGCTGTAGTGACCTCACCTGCTCATCTGGAATATCGAGAGTGGTCTTTGGAGTGCAAGACAACTTCAATTTCCAAGGTAGAGCCGTTGAATATCTAAGAAATAACCAGATAGCATGCCAAAAGATATCGTCTCCTGAACTAGAAGAAGTTTTGATGAAGTTAAAAGGAAAACACAATTACCTTCCAAAGGGCGTATTTGCATAAATTTATACCATCTTCTTGATTCGCATAACTTCCTGTATCACGTGCAGCTCAGAGGCAGAAAGCAATTCCTTGTTCTTCTTGAAGTTCTTTATATGTGAATCGGCAAGATCTGCATAGAGATACTTGACATCCTTCAATTGTCTATCAAAAGTTGTTCCTGGAAGAGCCATGGCTAGTTCCTGCCCTTCTTTCCCTTCTTCCACAGATGCCTTTTCATGTTGCAATGATTTTACTCTAGCAATCTGCTTCCCATTCTCATCGATGAGAGGAATTCCTACTTTAATGTGTCCCGCTACAACTCGGACACCGAAGATAGCAGGATTTGAATTTCTGAAGACATATTGAGGAAGAATCTCTAGTTTTGCAATCGTAGCAAGTCCCAACATCTTTTCTCGCTCAATTGCTGCCTGTTTCTCTTTTCTCCACGATTGAAGGTCTTCAATAAGCTTGTACACCACCGGATTTGTAATAATCTTAGCGCTGCCTTCCACATCTTCTTCCTTCTCAACATTAAATCCCACTATAACCGCATCAAGGGGGTTGATCGACATGTTTGCTTTAGCGGCAACAACATCAATCTTGCTAATAGGTCCAATGCCTGCCTTAACAACTTGTACGTTCTCCTGCTTAAGCAAGATAAGAAGGGCTTCGAGACTTCCTAGAGAATCTGCTTTAACAATAATGCCCTGCTTGTCTAATTGAAGAGCTCCAGAAACTTCTTTCTTGAATTGCGCTCTTAAAGCAGTAACATTATTCTTTATCTGTTCAAAAGGCATTCCCGGAAGGATTCCTGTTTTATTGGTAAGATGCAATCGAACACCAGTTGCGGCCCGTGCTTGCTTTGCAGGCTTGTATTTTCGTGACAGCGGTAATGCTTCTTCAAGTGCTCGAACTTTCGAAAGAATGAGATCATCAAAACTTGCAATTCCAAGCTCATCGCCCTCTTCAAGCATCCCATCATACAAAATGGCTTCCACATACTCTTGTGTCTTCTCTTTCTTGACCTCAAGGATAACTCCCTTCGCAACATCAGATACTTTTAATCTCTCCTTGAGAAACTTCTGGCTTAATCCTGCAAGGACAAACAGCAATTCTGGAATTCCTTCCTTAGTCCTGGCAGAGCATGGAACAATCGCAATCTTCTTGGTAAAATCAGCCACATCATAATATAAATCAGAGTCAAAACCGTGTTCCTTTAAACTTCCCTGGAAGGTTAAAAGCGATTCTTGGAATTCCTCATGGACATTCATTGCCTGATGCTCAATGGATTCCTTGAGTGTTGGATGCTGTTTCCATCCAGAGATAGAGTCGACCTTATTGAGCGCTACAAGGAAAGGAGTCTTGTTTGCCTTGAGTATCTGCAAGACCTCCGCAGTCTGAGGCTTGATCCCCTCTTTAATGCTGACAACCACGATAGCCAGGTCAGCCAGAGATCCACCCCTCTTTCGTAAGTTGGTGAATGCCGCATGTCCTGGTGTGTCGATAAAGAGAAATCCAGGAATCTCTAATTTTAATCCCTGTTTTTCAATAAGTGGGCACATCTTCGATATCTGTTCCTTGGGATAATTAGTAAATGATATCTTCTGTGTGATGCCTCCAGCCTCCTCCTGTTGAAGAGCGCTCCCTCTAAAACTATCCAAGATACTCGTCTTACCATGGTCAACATGCCCTGCCACGGTAACAATAGGCTGCCGAATGATGTTTGTTTCTGCCATGATAATGACACAAAAAGCACGTTTAAAAGCTTATCAGATTCAATACAAAGAAGTATTAATGTAACTAATAAGTAATAACAATAGTAATATTTAAATAGTCTAATTTTATCAATAAGTCATGACACAAAGTAGATTATACATAAAAGTGATGGAAGCAGAAGAAGCTAATAAATTATTTAGAGGAGCAAGTGACATAACAAGCGGAAGAGTTGCTCATATTGATAATGGAAGCAAAATGGTAGAAATTTTACAAGAGTCAATGATCCATGTAATTGGAGATGATGGAAATAACTATACTGGAATGGCTCAAAGATTTAATGAACCAGAACCTATGATCAAAGGTAGAAACAAAGTTCAATTAGGATTTTCATTTGGACCAAGTCAATCTTATGATTCTTTGGATAGAAAATTATTAAGTTATGGTTTTCAACTTAGAGAAAATTAGCTTCCTATCTCTTAAACAATTACTTCTTGCTAGGGGTCTTCTTATACTTTGAGTAAAACCAGAACCCTGCAAGGACTAAAGCTATAACGATAATGATGACCACGATGTTCTTGATGATCATGATCAATATCCAGAGGATGATGAAATGCACGAGAGCAAGCACAAGACTTACAAATGCAATGATTGCTTTTCCTGCACCGCCTATAAATCGTCCAATGATTGGGATTCTTCCAACAAATCCAACCATAAGAGAGATAGGTCCGAAAATCATTGAGTAACCAAGGAATAAGACGAAGAACGTAAGTAATCTCAATACCCACGCAATGACTCGATCATTGGTCTTGAATGTGTCATACGTTCCCTGATAATCTTTGGTTGAGAGAACTAAGAATTTCTTGCTTCCGCCGTCACTGATGATCTGTCCATCAGAACTTCCTGCAACCAACACATTCGATGCATCTTTGATGTAGTCCATGCTTTCTCTATGTGTCGTGTCTATCTGCTTGCTGTAGAGTGATGCCCCAACAATTCTCGCATTATCAGGATAGCTGACCTTGAAGCTTCCGATAGAGAAAGGAAGTACTTTTCTTTGGCTTGAAACAACGTTCCAGTTGCTTTCATTGACGGTATAGCATTGCTTGCAGTTATTATTGCTGTCACATTCCTGCCCTTTTTGGGCAATGACCTGTTGATTGCTGCTCAATTGCCCGCAATAATCCTTAACCTCATACTGGAGCTGTTCTAGCTTATAAGAATAGTACAAACAATTGCCGTCAACCTTGCTTTGATAGCATAATGCTGGTGAGTCTGCTGATGCAACTCCCATCGTCCTGATATATCCTGATGCTCCGCTGGTTGGATCAACTTGTTTTGAATGAGAAAATACCTTGGCGCTGTTCTGGCTTTCAGCGTACCATAAAATAGCAGTAGCAAGGAAAAGAACAAATATGATTCCAACAAAAACGCCCACGATGCTTTGAAAAATAGCAGTAATAGGATTGGTTGGCCCGATTCGTCTAATTGTTCCTGCGGACGGTGCTGTAAACGGTGCCATTCCCAATTATTTAGAAAAAAGTCTTTTTAAACCCTTTTATTACAAAATAATAATCCTTAAATAGGGAGAAATAATAGAATTCTATGCCTCATACACCCTATCAAAGGCCAAATATTCCACTCAAGGCCACTATTGCTTATCAACCTGCAACAGAGGAAAATCCAAAGCCAGGCTATTTGATTAAATTTGAAAGTCCCCAACTTCTTAAAGTAGGAAATAGGCTTATACAGTATACACAATTAAGAGTAAGGCCTAACGACAAGCTTGATAAAATACGATCGGACTACAATCTCAATGGAGAGGAAGTAAAAACCAATATAGGGCGGAGCTATTTAGAAAGCATTATAGAAATGAGGGCAGAAGAAGTGAGAGAAGCCAAGTTGATTAAGGACTCCCAAAAAACAGCGGTTGCCATGAGTCCATCCGAAGACCAGGCTGTGAGTTATCTTGAACCTGTGGCTAATCCAGGAGTATATTCTCCTGAGAAACTACCTGTTTAGAACCCTTCGTTCTCATCATCAAGATCGTCCAAATCATCATCAATCTCTTCAATAGTATTCATCTCCTTCTCTTCATCGATGCCTAGTTCATCATCCATGTCTTCACCAATAAATTCATCTCCAGGGCCCTTGACGTCTTCGGCATGCTTTCCTTTCACCATGGCAACTTGCCTGCCATGTTCAACCCTATTCTCCATTTCATCCTGAGGACTAACTCCATTTCTTCGTGGTGGTGAAAGAGGTTTTACAACAACGGTTTGCGATGACGCACTAAGATCATCCTCCTTGATTGAGTTGATTGCCTGTTTGAATAGGTGAAATTTATCAGCAGGAATCCTCGTTCCAGCTTTAGTAAACCCCTTATATCTATCCGATCTCACAAATTCTCGGATGGTCACTCCAGACCTTCCATTAAACTCGTCAATGCGGATGACAATATCAGTATCAGAACTTTTCTGGATCCGGTCTATTTCCTTATCCATGAGGAAAAAAGGTTACACTTCTATATAAAGATTGTCATAACACATAAATATTTTTATATATGAAAAAGATACAACGAAGATGAATACTCTTGCGGCGCGGATATTTACTCCTCTTATATCTAAGATCGATCATGCTCTGCGAGGCCCTCTAACGCAAATAGTACCTCCAAAACAGATAGTAGATTTCTATTCGCGGGCACGGCCATTTTTTCTTGATATGCTTGCATCTATCAATCCCCATGTGCAGGCTCCTCTTCAACCGGTCAAGATTGCAGGACTTACATTTAGAAATGACCTTATGAATGCTGCAGGTTTCGACAAGGATGGAGATCTCCTTGCAATCAATTATCTCTTAGGAGCGGGTGGTGCAATTGTAGGAACCACACTTTCACATCCTCATAAAGGTAATCTCATCCCTGCATTTGGTTCTTCAGCAAATCCCTGGGTTCCTCTTCCCTACTCTCATTCAGCTATCAATTCTCTAGGACTTCCGAGCAAGGGAATAAAAAAGGCACTTTATAACATCGAGGAGTTCAAATGGAAGTACCAACCAAAGAATTTCCCTATTATTCTTAGTATTATGGAACATCCTCTTCACACAGGCAGAGATCGTCTTGAAGAACTCGTCAAGGCGTTGAGAAGGGCATTACCTATCGTTGATGGAATAGAAATAAATGAGAGCTGTCCCAATATCAAACATAATCAAACCACTCAGCAGCAACGAGAAAAAATAAAACGGCTGCGTGCAGAACGAGACTCTTTATCAACAGATCATTATGTTCCCATTTGGTATAAGCTAGGAAACTATGGAGATATCGAAAGAACAGTGGAATTCTTTACAGAGCTAGGTGCAGATGGCATTGCAGGACTTAACAGCCAAAAGAATTATCACGAGCTAGAAAATGATGTCGACATTCATGATAAGCAATTATTCAATTACTATACAAGCAAGCATCAAGGAGGAGTTACTGGTAGGCTTATCAAGAAAATGGCACGAAAGAGCAATCAAGCGCTTGCTCATGCCGTGAATACTATGGATTCTCGCCTCGAGCTTACTGATATAGGTGGAATACAGACATGGGAGGACCTTGAGGTAAGAAGAACTCTCTCTCCAAAAACCAAGCTCTACCAATGGTATACGGGCCTCATCTACAAGTTAAGCTCGTCAGATCCTGAAAATATCTATCCCACTATGCAGAATCATCACCATGTACATTGATTGTCACGTCCACACGCGAGATTTCAAGGAAACACATAAGGAAACGATACAACATTCCTTAGAGGTAGCCAGAGATTCGGGGCTTGATGCTATCTATGCTATAGGAAATACAAAACCGACGACCGACAATGAAGAGATGATTCTGGATACGAAACAACGAGTGAAAGAGGCGAACGTTCCAGAAGTTAGATATGGCGTTTATCTTCTCGTAGATGGCACTGCTGAGCAGATGAAAAGAGTAACTGGTCTTTACAGAAGACATTGGCCATTCGTCGTAGGGCTAAAGATGTTTGCAGGAGATTCCACCAATCATAATGGAGTGACTCTTGAAGGCCAATATACAGTCTTTGAGATAGCTGCCAAAGAAGGATTTGATGGAGTGCTAGGTGTTCACTGTGAGAGAAGTGATATGATGAAATCTGGTCTTTGGATTCCTTCAAACCCCATTACTCATTGTTTTGCACGACCTGCAGAAGCAGAAATAGCAAGTGTAGCTGATGAGATATATTTCGCCACAACAACTAAATTTCCTGGTAAGCTTCACATTCTCCATGTTTCTGCTCCTGAGAGTATAGAAAAAATAGTCAATGCGAAAGATCAAGGTTTAGATATTTCGTGCGGAGTTTGCCCCCATCACTTCTTTTATGACTGGAGCCAGATGTATAACGAGCAAGGAATACTCTGGAAGATGAACCCTCCCCTACGAGAACCGGGAAGCCAGCAGAAAATGTTGGCCCATCTTAAGGTGGGAAATATCGACTGGATAGAGACCGATCATGCACCACATACTTTAAATGAAAAGACCAAGCATGATGGAAAGCAAGGGTATTTGTCAGGGATTCCTGGACTCCCCTGGTGGCCGTACTTTGAAGAATTCCTCTGGAAACAAGGATTCACTGAGAAAAGAATTCAGGAAGTAACATTCTCAAACGTGAGAGACAGATTTGGTATTGATATTCCGGAGACTAAAAGAGAAATAAAAGACAGACGAACAGACTATCCATTTAATCCCTATTGGGCACTTGAGCGTCAGCTCGGCTATCACTAGAATTATAAAACATCGTCTTCTTAAGAATGAATGAAAACTCTAAAAATAGGCAATGTAAGAATTCCTAACCCTATCTTCTTATCCCCTATGGTGGAAGTGACTGATCTTCCCTATCGATTGATATGCCGAAAAGCAGGAGCAGGCATGGCGTATATCGAAATGCTGTATGTGAATGCCATTCTCCACACCAATAAGAAAACACAGAATCTTATGAAAACATCAAAGGAAGATAGACCTTCAGGCATACAAATTACCGGAAACACTCCAGAGGAATTCAAGAAAGTCATTCCTCATCTTAAACCCTATGATATCGTTGATATCAATTGCGGATGCCCATCAATAAGGATCGTGGGAAGCCAAGCAGGAAGTTTTCTTCTCAAGACTCCTAAAAAAATAGAATCCATGATAAGGATATTGAAAGATGCGGGTTTGACGACAACAGCAAAGATACGTCTGGGATTCAACAAGAATAATGTCCTGAAAGTCTCAAAACTTATCGAAAAGGCTGGGGCTGATGCACTCACCATCCATGCACGACTTGCAGTCCATAGGAATCATATTCCTGCAGAATGGAGCTGGATCAAAAAGGTGAAAGATAATCTTGGAATCCCCGTCATAGGCAATGGCGACATAGTAAACGGGGAGAGTGCAGCAAAGATGCTTGACATCGCTGATGGGGCTATGATCGCCAGGGCAGCTTTAGGTGATCCAACCATATTCTCACGAGTTGCCTACTATCTCAAGACTAGAAAAGAGAAGGAATTTGACTTTAAAGAGAACATTCGTTACTTTAACAGATATCTTCAATTAGCGAAGAAATATGATGTTATAGACCTCAACAGGATAAAGTACCTAGGAACTAACTTCATTAAGAGTATTCAAGGAGCGGCAAGTTTACGTCAACAGTTTATGGGTCTTAAGACTTTTAATGAAATACAAGATTTCTCAAAGTCACTTGAAGAGAAAGAAGTATGAGACACGAAACCCTTATAATACTCTAGTGATTCCTTGAATGATGTTAAAACTTTACAATACTCTCACAAGAAAAAAAGAAACATTCAAGCCCATAAATAAAGGAGAGGTAAAGATGTATGTCTGTGGCCCTACTGTCAATGATGTCCCTCATTTAGGGCATGCACGGCAGCAGATAACTTTTGATGTTCTACGAAGATATCTCACAAGTCAGGAATACAAGGTCACCTTTGTATCAAATGTAACAGATATTGATGACAAAATTATTAACAAAGCTCATGAGCTTAAAGAAGACATAAAGAAGCTGGTGGAAAGAAACACTCAAGCGCACAGGCATGATTACGCAGAGATAGGTGTAATTGATCCCGATATACAGCCAAAAGCAACACAATACGTAAAAGAAATGGTAGAACTCATTTCCACATTGGAGAAAAAGGGGTATACATACACCATTGATGACGGTGTTTATTATGACATATCAAAATTCAAAGAGTATGGTAAGTTATCACACCAGAATATTGAGAACCTTAAACAGGGAGCAAGAATAAAAGTCAAAGAGCAAAAGAAAAACAAGGAAGATTTCGTACTATGGAAGTTCAGCAAGCCAGGAGAGCCTTCATGGGATTCTCCATGGGGTGCAGGCAGACCTGGATGGCATATTGAATGTTCTGCAATGTCTCACGCATTGCTCGGTCTCCCTTTAGACATCCATGGAGGTGGACAGGATTTGATGTTTCCCCATCATGAGGATGAGATTGCGCAGTCAGAGGCAGCATATGGCAAAAAACTTGCCAATTACTGGGTACATAATGGGATGCTTAATGTTGACAAAGTGAAGATGAGCAAAAGCCTGGGAAATTTCAAGACTATACGAGATATTCTTAAGAATTATTCAGGCAATGTTATCCGTTATTTGGTGCTTTCAACCCACTATAGAAAACCAAGCGACTTTTCTCAAGCATTGCTAGAAGATGCAAGTAACGCATATACAAGGCTCAAGAATATCATCAAAGACATCCCGCATGAAGACTCTGATGATGCACGATTCAACGAGGGCTATCTCAAGGATTTTAAAAAGGCAATGGATGATGATTTGAACACACCAAAAGCCTTGCAAGTGTTATGGAAACTCCTAAGAGATGAAAAGGCCCATGGCAAAATAAGTACTGTATGGAAAATAGATGAAGTGCTCGGTCTTAATCTATTGAAAAAAGAAACAATAAATATTCCTCATGAAATCCAGACACTTGCACATGAACGTGAAACAGCACGAAAGAATAAAGACTGGAAAATGGCTGACAAGCTCCGTGACACCATCAAGAAGAAAGGATACCTCATAGAAGACACTGAAACAGGCCCACGAATTATTCCTCTCTAAGATAGTACATAAATCCTTAAATATTCTTATACGAAGATATCTTGAAGAGTGATTAAAATGACTGGTAGACCGAGCTTAACTGTGGGAGCGATCATTCGCAACCATGAAGAAAAGATACTCCTTTTGAAGTCTCCTAAATGGCAAGGCAAGTATATATTTCCCTGCGGTCATGTAGAGTCTAAAGAAAGACTTGAAGATGCTCTAAGAAGAGAAGTGCGCGAAGAGACTGGACTCGAAATATACGATATAGAATTCCTACGACCGTATGAATACATCAATCCTCTAGAATTTCACAAGCCTGAAATTCACTGTGTTGGACTGCAGTATATATGTCGAACACATAATAAAGATGTAAGACTCAATAACGAAGCCGATGATTATTATTGGGCATCCCCCCATGAAGCACTACAACTTAATGTCGAGACTTCCACGAAAGAGACGATAGAATATTACATAAAAGCAGCGTAGATATCGGATGTACGATAGATTTAAATACCACATATACTTAAAAGGGATATGAAAGCACAATCAAATATGGACTGGAGCAAGCCAGCCTCTCAAGAATCAGTACATAAAGCAATTGAATCCTTGAAAAAGAATGGTATCGAAGCCGAATTCACCTCTAATCGGGAAGAAGCTAAAAAGCGCGCTCTTGCGTTAATTCCTCATGGTGCCGAGATAATGACCATGACCTCAGTTACTTTAACAGAAGCTGGAATTGAGCAAGAAATAGACAACTCTGGAAAATATAATTCTGTAAGAAAAAAGCTTGCAACTATGGATAGAAAAACAAAAAGCAGGGAAATGCAAATGCTGGGGGCAGCTCCTGAATATGTGATAGGAAGTGTCCATGCAGTTACCGAGAATGGAGATATCCTTGTAGCCTCAAATACAGGAAGTCAACTTCCAGCCTATGCTTACGGATCAGATCATGTTATCCTTGTTGTGGGAACTCAGAAAATAGTGAAAGATATGGATGCAGCCATGAAACGTCTGTATGAATATACCTTGCCTTTAGAAAGCGAGCGGGCAAAAAAGGCATATGGGGTGCCAGGAAGTTTTGTAAGCAAGATCTTGATTTTCCACCGAGAAGTCAAGCCGCAACGAATTCACGTTATCTTTGTCAACGAAAATATAGGATTCTAAAACCAATAGTGTGCAATATTGATATCTTTAATCGTCCGGAAGATCTTCAAACTTAACTTTCCACTGATTATCCCACATCTTTTTTCTTTTTGCACTGCACTTTAAACAGTATTTCCTCACAAAACGTGCATTGGGATTAACATCAAATTCGGCTTTGCAATCAAAACATTTCTTGGTTTTCATATGATAAATATAGGATTGAGATTTAAAAAACTATTGTGAAAATTCATATAAAAGATGCAACTCTAGATCTTCTAAAGGGACCGCTAAACCTATCTGAGATGTAATATCGCTAGCAAGCTTTGACTTTAAAGATGATAATATGTTCATAGGAGGAAGAGCCTTAGCGTTAGTAACATAACTTTCATTTGCCACTGCATAGCCTACCAATGCTTCGAGAGGTTTCCCAGCATTAAGCTCGCCTAACTCACTATCTACTCCTAAAACCTTTACACCAAGAATTGGACTATCCAAGTTAATGGAGTTAGACATGGCCATAAATCCATCTAAGAATTGATACTTGTTTGGGTTATCTTCTCTAATAGTAATTATTTTATTGTTTAGTCTGTAAAGAAGATGAATGGGTTCTTTGTCTATTTTAGGATTAGAATCTATTCTTTCAATTGGAAAACGCTTCCCCAAAACCACATAAATTTCTCCTTGTGTCCCCATAGCTATCGCTTCAGTTTAAGGTATTTAAATCCTCTTAAAAGTATTCACGCCCGGACCAGGAATCGAACCTGGATATCCCGAAGGAAACGAGTTTTCGAGACTCGCGCAGTACCATTGTGCCATCCGGGCTCAATAAAAAAGAGAAAACAGGGTTCTTAAATCGTTCTACAAGCCATACTCACGCAGCTCGTCATCACGCCAGTCATAATCAACTGTATCTTTAGGAAGAAACTCATGATAAGGAATTGTTACTCGCTCTTGAATATCGATCTTTCCATTGCGAGGAGAAAGATGAGACTTCTTTATTTCCAGTTCAACAATATTTCCATCTCTTCGACCTCGAAAAACGCTATAGAAAGGTGTTGTTTCCCCTATATAGAGAGCCTTCTTAATACGTGTTCCTAGACGATCGTGTACAAAATCAACAACATCACCTACATGTAAAGAATCTAGATCTTTTTGCGTTGTAATGGGTTTCGTGTTCATGAAAATAGAATTATATGAAACTATTAATAGCTTGCGATAGATTTATATCTGAAAAAACGTTACATCCTTATGAAAAATCCGAGGTTTGTTTCTCAGGCAATGTACAAGCAGCACATGAAGATATGGCTTGCCTTCAATAAAGAGCCATTTACCGTTTCTCAGCTTGAAAAAGTGGTGGGAAAAATAAAATCAAAGGAAGTTCTCAAAACGCTGCTTAAAGGAAAGCTCATAAAGAAAAAGAGAAACAGCACGAAGTATACTGCCACACAATCTCGAGATAGTCTAGGAATTAGGAAATAATTTCAGCTTTTGTGATAACGACAGGAGTTTCAGGCTTATCATTCATATCTGTTTCTACTTTTGCAATGGCATCAATCACATCCATACCTGCAATGACCTTGCCAAATGCGGGATGCTTTGAGTCAAGGAAATTATTGTTAACAAGGTTGATAAAGAATTGGCTTCCTCCCGTGTTGGGACCAGCATTAGCCATAGAGATTGTTCCCCTGTTATTCTTGTTTCCGCCAGCATGGGTAAATTCATCCTTGATGGTGTAACCAGGACCTCCTGTCCCAGTTCCTTTCGGATCTCCTCCCTGAATCATAAACCCATCAATAACTCTATGGAATATGACGCCGTTATAGAACCCTTGTCTCACAAGCTTCTCAAAATTTCCTGCAGTAATAGGCATATCGCTATACAATTCAATAGTAATATCTCCCTTAGTGGTATGCAAGACGACTCTTGTTCCTGGTGTTGTGTTCATCATATAAGCAGCAGCTCCAATGATCAGGAGAATAAGTATCCCTATATAAATTAAAGCTTTCTTTTTCATACTGCAGAAATACAAAAGAAACTATATAAGCCTAGCGTAGAAATCTCTATATAATCATCAATCTTCTCTAAATTATGGATGTCCAAGACAAAGTGATTATTATTACAGGAGCATCGCAAGGGATTGGCCTTGCAACAGCCAAGCACCTTGCTCAAAAAGGGGCAAAAGTCGTGCTTGCAGCTCGATCTGAGGACACGTTAAAGAATCTGGAAAAGGAAATCCCTCATTCTCTAGCTGTTAAAACCGATGTCACAAAAGAGAGCGATATACACAATCTCATCACTATAACCCTTAAAAAATTTGGTAGAATAGACATTCTTATCAACAATGCGGGACAAGGAATATATGATTCCGTAGAAAAAATTGACCTTGAAAACTTCAAGAAGATTATGGACCTAAATGTCTATAGCGTCATCAAGCTCATGCAGGCAGTCATTCCCCAAATGAAGAAGCAAGGAGGTGGCATGATCATCAATGTAGGTTCAGGTGTGACAAAGCTCCATATTCCGGGTCTTGGAGGTTATTCTGCAACAAAATATGCTCTCAACACACTTTCTTTTATTGCCCGACAAGAACTAGAAAAAGACAACATAATTGTAAGTGTAATAACGCCAGGATTAACCGCAACAAAGTTCGGTGAGAACGCAATTGGCAAACGTCCAAGTTGGGCAAACAGACCTATGCCTGAGGCAGACACCGCAGAGAAAGTAGCTCAAAGAATCGCAGAGCTCATAGACTCCGAAGACGCAGAGTTGGTTGTTTAACCTAGGAAATTCTTCCTGTTCTCCAAAGCCCGCTTGACAACAGCCTCAACTCTCTTTTCCTTTGTTACAGCTTGCTTTGCTCCTGCAATCCAGCGAAGATAGGTTCTTCGATAAGACGGAGCAAACTTCATAAAATTTTCATAGGCGCCTCGTTCTTGCAATATCTTTTTCAGATCCGAAGGAACATCTCCCGTTGTAGGAAGTCCTGCATCGATCGTTGGTTTCTTCAGTCCTTCTTTATACATCTTCAAGCCATGGGGAGACATCTTCCCTTCTCTTATTAATCGCCGTGCGTATTTCAAGGTCGCAGAACTCCATCGACTATTCTTTCCTCGTGGAGAAAAATTCCTGATGTATCGCTCGTCATCAAGTCTCTTGATAGTCGTGTCAATCCATCCAAAGCAGATTGCCTCATCCATAGATTCCTTATGGGTCAACGAGGGCTTACCAGTATTCTTCTTATATTTGATCAAGGCAACTGATTTTTCCTTGAGATGATTCTTCTTCAACCATTCCCTCCACTCTTTTCTGCTTTTGGCATAAAATTGCATATCCTTAGAGAGAATGTATACTTTTAATCTTTTATAAAAGCAAACTATTAAAAGAAGTCTGAACATACACACGTATGGAAAAAGAAAGAAGGAGAGAATTCCAAATCATTCTTGGTTCAGCCCTATCAGTGTTGGCAATAGGGACAGTTATCTATCATTTTGTTGAGCACTGGACTTGGCTTGATTCATTGTATTTCTCAGTCGTCACCTTGGCAACCGTCGGCTATGGAGACCTTTCCCCGCATACAGCGGCAGGGAAGATATTCACTATGATCTACATCATAACTGGCATAGGGATTATCCTTGAATTTGTGAATGCATTGACAAAGCGAAGAATAGAACGCCGTCTTAAGAATGAAAAATAAACGCTGGCGGTAGGAATCGAACCCACACATCCTTGCGGAAACTTGCTCTCCAAGCAAGCGAGCTACCACTGCTCAACGCCAGCATAAACTGTGCTAGAAAAGAGGACTTTTAAGCGTTGTGATATATACACTAAAACATATAGCTTCCAGTTGGAGAACCTTTAAATAAGACTTTCATTCTAGTTCAAGGATGGGTGAAAAAAAGAGACTGATGAATAATTTCTCAGAAGAGGATGAAGAACTTATCCGTTCATTCCTTTTCACCAATCCTCACGGAGACGACAGCTTCATCTATCCACAGCCTCTTATCGCCGGAGAAGAGCTCTCACCGTTGATGTCGGCATATTCGAGAACGCATATACCGATGCAAGATCGAGTGTTGCAGTTTCTTGATGTTGCGAAAGTTGAACAGACAAAAGCGATACTCCCTCTTATCAAACCTCTTATGGAAACATTCCGCCTACCTGATGGAACACTGAAGATCTCTCAAAGGACTGCCGATTTTAATCAAGAATGGGTCCTTGCCCATGGACACTCATCAATCAAGGAAGAGACTGCTCTTTTCGGCCACACTGAAAATATATCTGATATAACGGGAAAGAAAATAACCGGTCATCCACTCATTAAGCCACAAGTAAAATCAACACGATATATCTCATACAAATCAGTCATGGACTTGGCCCTCACTGATGAGGATGTTAGATCGTTGCCAAATAGCGGGAAGTTCTTTGAATATATCGATGGTATGAGCAAAAAGTATCTTGCTCTTACCGAAGAACTGGCTGGAAAAGTGCATGCTCACCCCTATACTGCGCATACAATAGAATTCTTAAGAAAACCTGAAAATATTGAAAAGGTTGTACAATCAGATATAAGAAAAGAGCAAAGGAAGGATAGATCATTCCAGCCAGACGACTCGTGGATAACCAGAGCACGAGAAAAAGTCTACAAGAGTCTGGAAGGGGAAGAGGCTCTAAAAGATATAAGAAAATTTGTTCTTGACTCATCGCGTAGCTATCTTACCGCAGCAACAAGAACATCGATGGGATATTCTGTTGATGCACGAACACTTGAAGAAGTAATTACCGACTTGCTGTCAAGCCCGAGAATAGAAGACCAAAAGCGTGGTCAATCAATCTGGAATGAAGCTAAGAAACTAGCTCCTGTCTTAATGGGTGAGAAAAGCCATGTGAAAGTTGATATGTGGAAAGTAAATAATGAGAAGGAATTGCGTGGATACCTCCAAGAAAACCTCCTCTTTGGATCCCTAGAGCCAAGAAATCATGGCAATCCAAAAGTGAACATGATTACGCCAAAAACAATGGAGATGTATAACGACCGATTCAATGCAGCACTGGTAGTGTTTCCTTACACCGATGCCTCCCTTTCAGATATCATGCATACATTAACAAATAATAATGTAAATGACATCCTTGAAAAAGCTCACAAGTATAGAGGAGAACATGATGTCCTTCATCCTGCGATCTCTCATGGAGGACTTATGTTTGAGCTTACAATGGGATATCATGGATATAGAGACACCTTCAGACACCGAAAAGGATCACGATCTACACAATTATTAACGACACGATTAGGATTCGAAACTCCTGCAATACTAAAAGCATTCGGCATGGAGAAAGGATATGAACAAGACATGAAAGTGGCAGCTGATCTCTATGAAGAGGCGCGAAAGACAAGTCCTCACACTGCTGAAAAGGTAGTTCCCTTTGGAGCAATTTGCAGGGCACTACATTCATGGCAGCCAAACCAAGTAGGATATATAGGAAAATTGAGGAGCAATATCGAGACTGGTAATAGGACGTATGTAGAAAAGACACGAGAGATGATGGATGCTGTATCAAAAATCATGCCTGAAACTGCCAAATATTTCAAATTCGACACTCGTGAATACCCTCCAGAACTATGGAAGAAAGGGTATGGATGGTATGACTCAATTCAAGGAGGAAAACAATGAATATAGAATTGGTTAGAAAGATTCCTTTTGAGGAGCTTGAAAAGATGGTTCGCTCGGTTCCTATAAATCAAAAGAATTTCGATGGCACTCCAGTATTAGTCTATGAAAAAGCAGACATAAGTCTCAAGCGATTAAGAGTCGATCAGGTAAACCCACCGACCTTCTATCTCCTCAGGAAAAACCTTGACTTTCAGGGTGAACTCCACGAATACATGAAAACAAACTATAACATCGATACACTCAATCTTGAAGGTGCCCTTGAACTAAAAAACCATGATACACATCAAGGATGGACGCTAACACCCCCTATTATTGAAGTAGTTCCGAAAACAGTGAAATATGTCCCAAAGAGAGGAGAATTAGAATATAATGATGACGTAAAAGTCCAAATCCCCCTCATTAATGACGGAGCACATAGAGTTGCCCTTGCACGACAGCTGGGAAAAGAATTCACAGGATTGTATATCTCGGGGGCTCCTGAAGAATATCCGTATTATGCGCATCCTAACGGATGGGATCGCGTGAAGATTGTAGATGATGTTCCAAAAACGAAACCAGAAAAGAAATTCTACACACTAGATAATTGCTATGCACTCTATAGAGACTTTGGAGTTCTTGGATGTGGTGCTCCTCGTAATCTAGGAAAATAATGGCAAAACTTATTCATATTGTTGGTCCGTCAGGAACAGGAAAGTCCACAGTTCACACAGCAATCCATGGTAGGCTTGTTAATGAGAGATATAACGTAGACGCCCTTGTGGAGCCTGGTGGAGTGTTACGCGATTTCATTCTCAATTACAGAAGAAGAAAAGATAAGAGTGCTCTGGTTGAGACTGCTCTTTTTTCAACAGCTCGGCTGAAGATGTACGAAGATCTGATTCTTCCTAGAATGAATCAAAAAGACCTCATATTCCTCTCTGATAGGGGTCTTCCTGAAACCTATGTCTACCAAGGATTTCTTGGAGGAGTACCACTCGAGACTATCAAGGAAATGAATAAACATATCCCGAACTCTGATTTGTATATTGCGTGTATAGCTGACGGGGAGAAGGCTTACGCACGTCTTAAGGCGCGAGCGGAAAGAACGCAGGAAGAATTGTCATCCAATGAAACTCCAGAAAAAATAAATCGCCTTTCTCGATACTTTTCTCAATTAGGAGACATACTTCCTAATGTCCATATTCTAGACATGAGTGACGTATCTGAAGAAGAGGCTGCACACAGGTGTTATAATATAATTAAACCAATACTTCCATCCAATGAATAATCTGAGAGCACTAGGATTCGACCTTGACAAGACACTTTACAAGCCGAACGATGAGATAGACAAAAAGATCCAGGACTATGCATGCGAACAAGCAAGCAAATATCTTGGCAGTCCTTATATATCCGTACGAGAAAAATTTGCAGAACAACTTCAAGCACTTAATAGTGGCAGGCGAGCAATCATGAGTTTAGGAGTTCCTGAAGAAGAAGCACGAGGCATGATACAAGAAGGCCTTGAGAATGCTGACATTAGCTCTACTCTTGAACGTGATGAACGATTAGCATCGCTTATTGAAAAAGCTTCTAGGCGGTATAAGACCTTTCTCATAACAGGTAGTAGGGAAAGTCTATCAGACAAAAAATTAGAGGCATTAGGTATCAACAAAAACTTGTTCTATCCACAACTCTATTCGGGTGTAGAACATAAGCGAGAGAATGGGGCTGCATTCAGGTATGTCTCAGATATACTCGGAATTCCATTGGAAGAAATGATGTTTGTTGGTGACAGAGAATCAGTTGATATCATCCCTGCAAATGCACTCGGCATGAAAACAGCAATTGTTAATGCGCAGTCAGCTCATGCAACGTATCAGCTTAATGAGATATATGATTTAGAAAAGATATTGTTTGAAATTAACCTTTCATCTCAATCTTAATCTGTACAGATCGAGGAATTTGAAGTTTCATAATAGGGTGTAAAATTCTATCTTCAGCAGGTATGTCAATGATTCTTCGGTGCACTCGCATCTCAAATCGGTCAAAGGTTGCAGTACCATTTCCACACGGTGATTTTCGTGTAGTGACTTTCAATCTTCGTGTTGGCAATGGAATAGGTCCTCGCATCAAGACTCCAGCTCTTGCTGTTATATCCTTGATTGACTCCATCACGATGTTAAGCGGACCGATGTCAATGCTGCTCAGCTTGATTCTAACCTTTGCCATCATCCGTGAAGAGAAAAGCGGTTTTTAAAGCTTGCTGTGAGAAAATAAGGTGGGCCCGGCATGCCGCTACGCCGGACCCTTTCATCTCAGCCATGTGAGATGAATATGATAAGGAAAGAGAGAGGTGTATGTTTTTAAGAGTTGCGATACATATTTAAAAACTCTTTTCCAGGGGAGTGCATGCAAGAGGTGCTGTTACTCATAAGTCTTATCTTAGGTGTAGCTTCATTTGTTACTATTCTCACTCGTCTCATAAAGCAACCTCCTATTATTGCTTATCTTATTGCAGGTGTTCTTGTGGGTCCCCTTTTCTTTAACTTCATCAGTCCAGGAACAGCAAACTCTGAAAGCATCCAGCTCTTCGCCCATATGGGCATTGCCCTGCTTCTGTTTATTGTAGGTCTTAGCCTTGATATCAGAGTACTCAAGGAGATAGGCATTGTTTCTACCTTTGCCGGCCTCACTGAAGTAACAGCAACTGCACTCTGTACATTTGCCATTGCGCTTGCTCTTGGTTTCAACTCAGTGCCTGCGCTCTATCTCGCGGTAGCGCTCTCCTTCTCCTCAACCGTGTTAGTGGTAAAGATCCTTTCAGACAAGAAAGAGATGGACACCCTGCATGCGAGGATAGCAGTGGGAATTTTAATCGTGGAAGACTTTGTTGCAGCCATAGCTTTGATGGTAGTTCCTGCGCTGCAAAGCAATGACCTTATGCCGATCATGCTTTCAATAGGAAAAGCTATTATCGTTATATTTCTCATCTTCGTATTTTCCCTCGCGATATTGCAGAAGGCCTTGCACTATCTTGCTGCTTCACAAGAAGTTCTCTTCCTATTTGGAATTGCATGGGCCCTTCTCATTGCCTCTTTATTTGACTATCTTGGATTTTCCTTGGAGATCGGAGCATTGATCGCGGGAATGTCACTTGCATCAAGCAGATATACACTCGAGCTAGGAGGGAAGATAAAACCATTACGAGATTTCTTCATCGTCCTTTTCTTTGTTTTCTTTGGCAGCCAGCTAACGGGAACGATAACAGGCACGCTCATTATGGAAGCGATAATATTGTCAGCATTCATCATTGTAGGGAAGCCTCTTATCATCATGTCCATTCTAAGGTTGTTTGGCTACAAGAAGAGGACAAACTTCCTTACGGGAGCAAGCCTTGCGCAAATAAGCGAATTCTCTCTTATCCTTGTACTTCTCGGATACACACAGGGCATCCTTCCTCAAGAGCTCATGAGCCTCGCCGTTCTTATTTCCTTGATAACGATCGGAGTAAGCAGCTACAGCATCTACTATGCACATTCAATTTTCGACAAGATCTCCCATCTGCTCAATATCTTTGAAGGGAAACGGCATGAAAGAAGAATCCTTGAAGAGGAATCATTTGATGTGGTATTATTCGGATACCATCGAATAGGCCAAAGTCTACTGCAGGCATTGCAAGCCATGAATAAAAAGTTCATCGTTGTAGACTACAACCCTAAGACGATCATAGAACTAAGCAGGAAAGGTATAAACTGTGTCTATGGGGATGCAAGGGATCGTGAGTTCGTTAGTGAATTGAAACTAAACAAGGCTTCCTTTGTTATATCCACAATCCCTGACAGCGAGTCTAATATCACCATCAAAGAAAGGATGGAAGAGATAGGATCAAAAGCAATTTTCATCGCCACCGCAGAACACATGCAGACGGCCCTCGATTTGTATGAAAAGGGAGTTGACTATGTTGTCATTCCTCATCTTCTTGGAGGAAAGTATCTTGCCTCAATGCTAGGCCAGTATAAGCTAGATAGTGAAAAGTATAAGCATGCTGGAAAAGAGCACACAAAAGAACTCAAGAAGGAAGCCAAAGGCTATATTTAGGAAGTTTGATACTTAGGTTCTGTTCTTCTTGGGAAAAATACATCTATCCCTTCAACATCGCTGAGGGCTTCTCCACCATGTTTTTCGTAAGGATCAATAAACACAGCATCCCATTTTTTCATAATATGCGTTTGCTTATCTACATAGAATTTAAATTTTCCCTTTAATAGAATAGTTATTTGTTCACTTTCATGCCCATCATCATGAAACTTATAGCCTTTCTTCCCATTAAATTTCATAATTGTCACATTATCTGTATGAAATATACGGTTTAACTCTCCCTGCCAAACATGCTTCATTAAAGTCAGTTCATCAAAATTAAACCACTTCATAACCTTATGTAAAAGCCATACTTTTATACCTTTCTTAAACTCTACAAAGGCTATATTTAAATAACCTTTCTAATTTATTTGGGAATGATTGATATTAAGCTCATTCGAGAGAATGCTTCTGAAGTAAAAGACAATATCAAGAAAAAAGGCCAGCTTGATAAGATAAAACTGGTCGATGAAATCAAGAAAAAAGATGAGGAATGGAGAAAGCTTAAGCAAGAGGCAGATACGCTACGAGCAGAGAGGAATTCTATATCGAAAGAAATCAGCGAGAAGAAGAAGGCTGGAAAGAATGCTGATGCGCTCTTAAAGAAAGCAAAGAAAATACCTGAAGATATCGAGGAAATAGAATCAAAGATGAATCAGGAAGAGCAGAAGATTTCAGAAATGCTCTCAAAGATACCTAACCTCATGCATCACTCTGTTCCTCATGGAAAGAATAGCGCTGAAAATGTAGAGCTTGAGAAAATAGGAAAACCTAAGAAATTTGACTTTCCAATTAAGAATCATGCGGAGCTTGGAGAAACGCTCGACATACTTGATTTCGATGCATCTGCAAAAACCTCTGGAAATGGATTCTATTACATGCAAGGGGATCTTGCATTGCTCAATCAGGCATTGATTAGGTTTGCGATAGATTCTATGGTTGCAAAGAAGTATGAATACGTTGAAACTCCTCTGATGGTTCGCAGCGGAGTCATAGACAATGTAACTGATCTCAACGACAAAAAGAACCAGATCTATAAGATTGAGGGAGAAGATGAGTATCTCATTGGAACAAGTGAACATTCATTGATAGGAAGATATATTGATACTATACTTCCCGAAAGTAAGCTCCCCATAAAGCAGACAAGTTATTCTATGTGTTTCAGGAAAGAGATTGGAAGCCATGGTATTGATGAGAAAGGATTGTTCAGAACCCATCAGTTCAACAAGATAGAGATGATTACCATCTGCAAGCCTGAAGAGTCTATGAAGCACTATGAGGAAATGAAAAGTATTACCGTAGAGATCTTCAAGGCCCTTGGAATCCCCATCCGCGTATTAGCAATATCATCCGGCGATTTGGGAGATCTGAAACACATTCAAGTAGATATAGAAGCATGGTCTCCTAGAAAACAAGAGTACTTTGAGGTTGGCTCATGCTCAAATCTTACCGATGCGCAAGCCAGGAAGCTCAAGATACGTGTCGATGGCAGAGGCCAGAGATACACTCCCCATACACTTAACAACACTGCTATCGCAACCTCACGAGCATTAGTGGCCATTATGGAGAACTATCAGAATAAAGACGGATCAATTGATATCCCCAAGGTCCTTGTGCCTTTCATGCACGGCAAGACCAAGATTGAAAAGAAAAAGAATTAATCTTTAAAGTAAAAATTACCTTTATAGTTAGGAATATCTCTCGTTAAATCTCTTTTCTTTACGGCTGATCGGTCAACTGGTTTTCCGCCGATCCATAATGGGAACATATCAATAGGGAAGCTATCATATTCTTTTGTTATGTCTAGTGCTTCTCCTACATTTCCAGGTCCTTGATAAAACTCAGATCTTCCCCGAGAGTCTTTAATATGTGCTGCAACCAAAGTAATACAAGAAGGCTTGCACACTCCTAGTGTCGCGATATCAAGTAAATTCTTACCAAATTTATTGCTAACGCTCATTAAACCTGGGGGATACTGAGCTCCTTCAGACATAGAGTCTGCTTTACCTTCATAGGCCGCTACTTCATAGATTCTAGCATAGACAGGACATCTCCTGCTTGATCGTTCAAATACAAGTACTCTTCCTAGTAGATCCTGAGCGACTTCATCAGCATGTCGAGCAAAGAAGTCTCTAGTTATTTTAGTGCTCTTATGGGGAATTTGAAATGATTCCATTTTATTTACCATTACAGAGGTACAACTATTCGTAACCTTTATAAACATTATGGTGGCTCTCTACTATATGGAAAATAAGCACAAATATAGAAACTTCCAGGAGTATTGCGTAGAACAGATTAGAGTTGGTAATACCTATGCTTCCCGATTTCTTAAGGATGGAAAAAATGCTCTTGCTCTTGCTTTAGATGAAGGGAGAAAAAAATTACAGAGATACGAAAGTCAACAGCAGCACGAGCATGCTGGTAAGCTTCGAGGAGCTATAGAAAGAGCAGAAGAGAAAGGAATGATTGATGGAAGTTTTGAAATGACATATGAGGGTGCCGAGAGAATATACCAAAAAGTAAGAACTATTGTCGAAAAGAAGGGTGCAGAAAGAAACACTGATTATATGAATGTTTTCGATGCATTTGACCCCATCGCAGACCATGATCTTATAGCAACAGGAATATTTTGCCTGATTCCTGAAGTACGTGAGAAAGTAGGAAATAAGCTTGAGAACCTCTATCGAGTTGTTCTAAATGTCGGAGCTGCAAAGAGAAAAGGATACTCTCTTCCTATGAAAGAACGTTCTGAGAAAAAGCAAGAAGACTCTATTATTTCAGCTTCGCTGGAGAGGCTTATTGCAGCCTTGCCAAAAATAGAAACCTCGGAAGAACAACAGTATCATAAGATGCTGAAAGTTCTTATTGAAAAGAAAATTGAGAGAGAGGTATTTCCGCTGTTTCAGAAAGATGCCGGAAATGCGTTTAATTCATTTAATAGAAAAATACGAGAAGAGAAAAACGATAATCTAAGGGAAGCGTATACGAGATTAAAAGACGTTTATGAAGGATACTCTGCATTTAAAGCAGAAGAGGTTAATCAGGAATTCATAGACCCTGAAACTAAAAGAAAAGGAGTTCTTCCCTCACTGCACCAAAAAATTGCTATCTATCATTCAGTAAATGAGGAAAAGTTTGGTATTTTTGATGGATGCGGCACAGGAAAGACGGCTATTGGAGTGCTTACACAACCCCTTGTTGAAAAGAAATTAAAAGAAGAGGGAAAAGAATTTAGGAGAGCAGTAGTGGTATGTCCAAACGCTGGAAAGAAAACATGGAAGAAAGGGTTAACAGGAAATGATGCCGAACGATATCTTGCTGATCGACAGGATATCGCTGTAATAAACGGTGAGCAGAAGACTCCTGAGTTTCTTGCAAGTCTTCGCGATAAAAGATGGATTGTAACAAATTACGAGCAACTTACAACAAAAGTTGGTGAAGGAGAGAAGACCTTTGCGGAAGAACTTGCAGGTATGGGAGTAGATTATGTAATTTTTGATGAATGTCATCATATTAAGGGGTTAAGAACACAAACACCTAATGGTGCGCCTACACAAAGTGCAGCCGCAAGAATACTAGGACATAATGCACGATTTGTCTCGCTTCTTTCAGGCTCGCCCATCCCAGACAGCCTTAAAGATTACGCCGTGTTATACCATTTGCTCAACCCTCAGATCTGTCCAGATCCAAATAAGTTCGATGAATTATATCAAAACAACCCTAGAATACTATATACATTCGTAAATGAGAAAACCATTAGAAGAACGTCAGAAGCTATTAATGAAGATCTTGATTGGAATGAACTTGAAGAGTTAGTTGAGTTAGATGATGTTCAAAGAACGCTCTACAATCATATTATCGAGTTTAGACCAGGAAACTGGATGAATCAGGCACGAAAAGCCCTTCTTGACCCTAGACTCGTTGATCCAGAAGTAATTCAGAGAGCAGGTTTAATAGGAAAAATAGGAGTCGAGAATTCGGCTAAATACAAGAGTCTTGAAAACCTATTGGTGAAGCCTGACGGCCCTATCTCTAAACAAGAGAAATTTATTATATTCTCAAGTATGTACAAAGAAGGTGTAACAAACTCAGACAATGAAGAGTTAAGGAACAGATATGATAAATTGGGTCTTTCTGAAGAGTATACGAGACTGGGACTAAATCAATCCTTAGATCAGATTCTTAAGAGCAATATAGAAAAGAAGCTAGGAAGAAAGGTCAACATAGGCCTTATCGATGGAGATGTTAAAAATATAGAAGATAGAGAGGCAATAGTAGATAGGCTTAACCACGATCTTGATGGAATTCTCTGCACTACCGATACAGGAGGAGAAAGTCTTAACTTTACACCTGCAAACCATGCATTCTTCCTTGATGATGATTATACGCCAAAGACCAATGAGCAAGCAATAGCGAGACTTGTGAGAAAGGGACAGACAAAAAAAGTCAATATCTGGCACCTGCGTGGTAAAGACACTCTCGATGAAAAACTTACCGATTATGTAGAAAAGAAAGCAATCATCATTAAAACAGCTCTTGATGGATATCCCCTTACCAAGGAAGAAAAAGAATTACTCGAAGATACTCAAGGAAGAAAACTAGGAGATTTGATCAAAAGAAGTGTCGGAGGTATCTCTATCAATGTCCTTGATGCTACAATAGACGCTATTGATGACTTCGAGTCAAGAAAGAGAAGCAGAGGAAGAGGAGAACAGAGAGCACGAGGAAGCATGGAGTATGAAACAACTGACGCTCAAAGAGTAACCCAATGGATCGGAAAAGATCCTCTTAATTGCTGGAGTGACCCGCAATTCGTTGAACTCTACATGAATGTGCTCCCTAATCTGTCAGTTCCCGTTATTCATAGAGCAAAAATATGCGATCTTATAGGTAGAGCAAAGAAAGGAGAAGTAGATTTCCCAAGGAAGGTACTTTCAGAGGGGTCTGGCCCATCACTTCTCTACAACGCATACCAGGAGCTAAAAGGAATTGTAAAGGTAAATGGTCACAAGGTTCCAACCATATTTGACAGAGACATCTCACAACTTATGTTGGACAAAGGAAATAACCCTAATAAAATACTGGGAAATATGACTGGAGAGAATAGCTTAGTTAAAGCATCATCATTTGACATGGTTGATCACGAATCAATCACACTTCTCAGAAATCCCGATGAGGTAAAAAACACATTACTAGAAGCAAATAGGGTACTGAAACCAAAGGGTACACTAGAGATTGTACTCAAGAACAAGAGATTCCTTGATAGCTTTTATCCAGGTCTTGAAAAGCTGGGCTTTGAACTTATTACAGGAAAAGAAGAAGGATTCTCTCTTAGTAAACCTGCATTTAAGAGATTACGAGCAGAGCAGGGAGAGCACTTTGCAGAAAGTTACGCATCAAAACTAGCCAATACACGAGTGATTATCGCCCGAAAAGAAGCGGCTCCTGCACAGGTTGATGCAAATGATCTATGGTTTGGAACCATGGGGTATGAAGAGGAAAAGAAGGAAGACCATCAAGAGAAAGAAGTCATTGCATTACATCCTTCAGAATCACGAAACATCATCATGCCGCGAAGTAGAAGAAAAGGAGCGAAACCAAGACTTTTACGACAGAATGTAATAGAACCTAACCTTCAATACAATGTAGATTCGCGCGGTGTTGTTCAAGAAATAAAAAAATTAGGAGGAAAATAAATGAAAAATAAACTAGAAGTGTTCCTAGATCAATATAATGAAGGCAAACATGCTGCCGAAGATGAGCTTCTGAGGGAGAATAGAAAAAAGGATAGGAAACCTAATGGATATTGGAACTATATGGAGCATGTCATACAAGAGGTTCGAAGAGTTATGTATGAAAACGACTGGACTGAATTACCTGATCATAACGACTTAGTAAAAAGAGGATATGGCTATCTATCGGGTGCGATCAAAAAACAGGGAGGATATCACTCACTCAGAAAGAAACTAGGACACAAAGCTAAAATCGTAACGTCGCGCTATTGGGAAGATTTCAACAGGGTTGAGCGTGAAGCCAAGAAAATTATGAAAAGGCATAATTTTGACATTTTGCCAGGTTGTCAAACTTTATCAAAACTCGGATATGGTAGTTTTGCAGTTGGAGTTATAAAATATCATGGGGGGCTAAGGATATTGCGTTCAAAACTTGGTCAGGAGCAGATCGCACGAGAACCCGGAACATGGTCTGATTTACAAAGAACGATTACAGAAACAAAAAAAGTGATGAGGAAATTAGGTACGGATACGTTACCTCCGGCCAATAAGCTAAATAAAAAAGGATTTGGATACCTAGTAAAAGCAATTACCCGGCATTATGGGGGATTTAGAAAATTCAGAGAAGAGCTCGGAGAAGAGCAGTTACAAATAGAAAAAGGAACCTGGCTAGATATCAATTACGGAATACAAAAGGCCAAGGAAGTCATGAAGGAAAATCATCTAGACAGTTTGCCCAATTATCTTAAATTAAAGGAATTGGGGCATAGCGATTTGTCTGCAGCTATTCATAGACATTATGGAGGGTTTAGGAAATTTAGGGAAACATTGGGGCAGGGCCAGAAGAAGTTAGGAGAAGGTATCCTGAAAGATCAAGGATATGTTATCAAACAATTAGAGGCTATTGCAAGAGAACATCACCTGGAAGTACTTCCTAGCACTTATTTTCTAAGAAATCATAGTCATTCTAGTCTTGCAGCAGCAGTCACAAAATATCATGGTGGAATGAGAAAGTTGCGTGCCGATGCAGGGGAACAGCAAGTGAAGCATGAAGAAGGATATTGGATGGATATTAAGAACGTTGCAAAAGAGGTGCTCGTGATTATGAAGAAGCACGGATTTACAGAACTTCCAAGTCAAAGAAAGCTCACAGAGTTAGAATATACAGCCATTGCGAGTTGTATAAGTCAACACTGGAGCTTTCCCGAGTTAAGAAAACAGCTTGCTGCTTACCTATCACAAGAGCCCATCACTCATGCGCTTGAAGGTCTTTTAGAGTCATATGCAGGAGAAAGCCATGGAGAATAGAATAGAGACGTTCTTAGAAATATATAACTCTGACGAAGGCACTGAGAAAGATGAAGTGCTGAAAGAAGAAAGAAGAAAGCAAAGAGAATATTGGAAAAGCTGGGAAAACGTAAGCACTGCCTTACAGAACATTACTAAGGAACTAGGACATTTTCCAACGCAGAAAGAAATTACACAGTCGCAATATATCGGTTTAATGTATGGGATTTCTCGTTACCATAATAACCTCTATACGGCAACTCTCAAAATGGGACACACGCCAACGCAGGGAGAACGAGGACACTGGAAAAAGTGGGAGAATGTTGAGAAGGAATTAAAAGGTATGATTGAACAATTAGGACATTATCCCTCCTATACTGAAATTAGAAAGTTAAAAGGATCAATCACAAGCGCGATTGATAAGCATCACGGAGGGTATAATAATACCAGGGCGAGGATGGGTTTTGACCTCTCACGAAGAGAGCCAGGTTATTGGGAGAGTAGTGAAAATGTTGTAAAAGAAGCTAAAAGTGTTATGAAAAAATATGGTTTTGATGAATTGCCTGATGCAAACAAACTTACTGAATTGGGAGAGACACAGTTGATCGGAGGCATTTCTTCATATGGGGGATTCAAAAAAGTAAGAAGATTGCTTGGCGAAGAACAGCGGTATGCAGATGTAGGCACGTGGCATAATCTCGAAAATTGTATTAAAAAGGCACAAGAAATAAAAAGAGAGCTAGGGGTGAAAACTCTTCCATCGACGAATATTCTTCAGGATCACGGATACGGAGCTTTCGTAGCAGGCATACAAGCACATCACGGAGGCATTGTTGAATTCAGGAAAAAGCTAGGTGAACAGCAGCTAAAAAGAGAATCGGGAATATGGAGAAGTCTAGAATATACAATACAAGAAGCAAAGAAATTTCTTGAAGAGAAGGGCTTAGAAGTCCTGCCAGGACAAAGCACTATACAAAATTCAGGTTACAGTGGACTTGTGGCAGCTATTAATCTCTATCATGGAGGACTAAAAGAGTTTGAACCGAAGTTCTATCAAGCAATAGGCAAGTCTGTTGACAAGTCTCTTCTTAGACGAAGAGAGAAAGTCGTTAACATCCCGAAAGAAACATTAGAAAGAGAGTATAATCAAGAGAAAATGACTCAATCAGAAATTGCTGAAAAACACGATTGTGCTATACCTGCTATAAAGAGATTGATGGACGAGCATGGAATAAAGACAAGAAATACTAGCGAGTATCATCGACCCGATGGATTCATCGAGCCTAAGAAGAGTGAATTAAGGCAATGGTATGTAAAAGAGGAAAAAAGCTTGAGGGAGATAGGAGATGAATTAGGCGTATCCCGAAGAGTCGTACAAGGATTTATGGAAAAATATGATATTCCCATACGATCTAATAGAACGTTTGAAGAATTACTGAAAAAAATTGAAAAATCGGAGCTTGAGAACTATTACATAGATAAAAGAATGACTCCTGTACAGGTAGCGGATAAACTCGGAGTCAGTGGCCCAACGGTAAAGAAACTGCTTGAATATCATGAAATACCCATGCGGAACATCTCACAAGCCCGTCTAAGAAAAGGAGTACAATTACCAACAAAAGAGGAGCTTGTTCGCCTGTATGTTCAAGAGAGAAAGAATACGGTTGAAATTGGAGAGATTTTGGGCATATCAAACCCCACTGTGGGGATTCTCTTAAGAAAACACGATATAGAAGTAAGAAACAAAAAGGGAATCTATGATAATAAAAAGACAAGAAAAGAGACTATATATGAGCTTCTTACTATTTCTGGTAAAAATCCAGAAAAACTAGTTATACGGGATTTTCAAAATTATCAACGTGATGATGGCACTTGTTTTATCGGTCTTTTAGGATGGTATCAGAGAAATTACGAGTGCACCCCGACACAAGCTAAAAATAAGATGTTACAGGAGCTAGTAGGTTGCACTGCCCTTCATGAACCTAAACGAGCAAAAAGGGTTTCACTTAATGAAGTTGACTCATGGGATAAATTAAAGAAGAAAATTAATGAACTGTTTAGAGATCATCCTGAGTTAAAAAGAGAGATGCCTGGATCCGCATGGTTAAGGAAAAATGGATACACATTCATAGGAAGAGCTGCACCCTTATATGGAGGTATGGCTAGTATTCGAGATAAATTAGGGCAACCTCAAATGAGAGTAGAGAATGGAAAATGGAAGGAATTCAACGCTGTGAAAGCCGAACTTCAAAGAATAATTGACACACATGATGAATTGGAAGGTTTTGCTCCATCAGGAAATTGGCTTAATGAGCATGGTTATTCTTATCTTACAAGCGCAATTAAAAGATATCATGGTCATTATAGTGTATTTGTAGAAAAGTTTGAAAAAGCAAGTGGAATTTCAAAAGAAAGTAATCTTGAAGGTTTACTAGGCAATTATATTGGAGGGAACGATGACTGAGAGAAAACCTCGCGGTTACTGGGAGGATTTTAAGAACGTCAAAGAAGAGCTTAAAAAAGTAATTAGCAAGCTCGGGCATTTTCCCGTTCAAAGAGAGCTAAGCGAGGTTGGTAATTCATCTATAATAGCGGCTTTAACTAAATATCATGGGGGTTTAAACGCAGGAAGAGAACGAATGGGATATGATTCAACTACTAGATCTCACGGATACTGGAAAGACTGGAAAAATTTAGTAAACGAGCTACAGCCGATCTATGAAACGTTAGGAAACTATCCTACAGCGTATAAACTAAGGAAAATGGGGCATGTTTCTCTGGAAGCAGCCATTCACCAGTATCATGGAGGATCACAGTCGGTGAAAGAAAGATTCTTAGCGGCAATAGGAGAAAAAGAGATCACTGTCGAGTCAATCTTAGATGGTTATGTTGGAGGACCACATGCCAGATAGAATAGAAAATTTACTTGATGCTTATGTAGATGGAAAGAGAGCCAGAAGAGACTCTGCTCTACAGGATGATAAAACAAGAAAGCCTAATGGCTACTGGAATAATATCAAGAATATAGTAAAAGAAGCTCGTACCTTCAAGAAGAAGCACAAACTCAAACAATTGCCTGGAGCAACAACAATACGTGAACTTGGAGGGAACACTTTGGTTGCGGCAATAATGCATCACGTAGGTATGAGAAAATTTAGAGATACGATGGGGGAAGAACAGCGAGAAGCAGAAAAAGGAGTATGGAAAAACAAAGATTATGCACTTCAAGAAGCCAGACGGATTATGCACGAAAACAATCTTACATCTCTCCCTAGCCAGTACACATTAAATCAAATGAAACAGGGAGGGTTGGTGAGAGCAATCCAAATCTATCATGGAGGGTTTAGAAAGTTCAGAGATGATCTAGGGCAATCCCAGGTCTTAAGGAAAAGAGGATTATGGAATAATATAAGATATGTGCTAAAAGAAGCCCGTGTTATAAAAGAGAGACACGGATTTAAGCAGCTACCTGGAGGAGAAACTCTTGCTAAACTCGGGTATTCCGCATTTAACAATGCGGTCTGGAAATATCACGGAGGTATGAATAATATAAGAAAGAAACTAGATGAAGAGTTGCCAAGAACAGATTCTTCTTTATTAAAAGATGAGACATATATTCTAAAACAAGCGAGAAAGATAATGAGAGATGAAGGATATGAGACCTTACCAGGTCACGACTCTCTCTATAAAAAAGGATATGCAAGTTTTACCAATGCTGTGAATAGACATCATGGAGGAATCGCAGCAATACGAAAGAAGCTTGGACAAGAAATTAACAGAAAGTCCAACTCGTATTGGAAAAAATGGAGGAATGTTCATAATGCATTAAAAGAAATAGTAAATGAATTAGGGCATTTTCCTAAACAAAAGGAATTACAAAAAAGAGAAAGTTCAATAGCTGCGGCTATAACCTTACATCATGGAGGGATGAATACAGTGAGAGAGAAAATGGGATATGAAAGGACAAAATTAGATAATGGATTCTATAAAGACTCAAAAAACATTGAGCAAGATATGCAAAAAATAATTAAGACTCACACAGAATTGCAAGGAACTCTTCCTTCTGCTCACTGGCTGCAAAAAAACGGCTACGCCTCCTTATCTAATGGCATTCGCCAAATCTACGGTAGCTATGGCGAGTATAGAAAACAGAAAGGATTGCCTGAAAGCTTGCAAGTTGAACTAGGAAGATGGAAAGACCTTGAATTTACATTACAACAGGCGCAAGAATTCATGGAGGAAGAGGGGTTAACAGAGTTGCCAGGAAGCTGGACTATGAATAGGAAAGGATATAGCTCATTAGGCGCGGCTATTACAAAATATCATGGTGGAATAAAGAAATTCAGAGAAAGACTATACCTCCGTATTGGAAAAAGCCCTCCCTCCTCACAACTAGAATCAGTGTTATTGGAATATGCTGGAGGGAACGATGACTAGGAGACCTAGAGGATATTATCAAGATTTTCAGAACATTGAGCGAGAGCTAAAAGAAATTGCGGCTCATGTAGGATATTATCCAAGATATGTAGATATAAGAGAACTAGGAAGGACAAGTCTGGCAGCCGCTATAGATAAGTATTATGGTGGATTAAATAAAGTTAGAAAGAGATTGAAATACAAATCTCATACTACGAGACCAAGGGGATTTTGGAATAAAAAAGGAAATGTCATCAGAGAAGCCAAATTTATTATAATTAATCATAATCTGTCGGAGTTACCCAACGAAGCCACACTGCGCAAGATGGGATATGGTGGTTTTACATATGCAGTATATAAGATGTATGGAGGTATTCCTGCTTTGAGAAAAGAACTTGGACAGACTTCTAGAATAGATACAAAAAGCAAATTAACCTCTTTATTGGAGCAATATGCAGGATCTAGTTAGAACCTATATCTAAACATCTTCTCTTTCTCAATAACTGTCTTCATTATTCCAGGAATAAACCCGGTGAGAACAAAGTTATTCCAGACAAAAATGCCTGTATGCTTTCCAAGACTGATGACAAGAGGTGTCTTCTTATCAATATAAGTTTCCAAGGGTTTATTATACTCTAATGCGAAGATGTTATCGACAGCAACTCTCGCCTGTCTCTCGGCATTCTGGGCAGTCTTCTCCACAGCCCGATCATTGACGTCTCCTGCCGAGAAGATGTTCTCATATCCATTGACCTGGAGGTGCTCGTTAACCATGATTTGATTCCTCTTATTTAAAACATTTTTAAGATGCTTCTCTAAAAAGGAGAAATTGGGAACAATTCCCGTGCACATGAATGCCAGGTCTGCAGCGATCTTAGTGCCCTTATTGGTAATGAATTTGTTTCCCTTGGCTTTTGAAACCATCTCATTAAATACCATGTGCACACCATGAGAAGAAAGGAATGCGCGTGCATAATCCCTAGCTCTTTTAGGATTTCTTTCAATAAGCTCTTCCATTGCATGAGCGATAGTAATATGCTTATCTGGATAATAAGTACATAACTCTCCTGCAAGCTCCACACCTACAAGACCTCCGCCAATAATAAGGATATTCTGTGCTTTCTCAACCTGTCTATGTACTGCTCTAAGCTCGATTGCTCGCGTTGAGCTTATGATATTCTTTTCCTTGAAAGGAGCCGAATAACTTGATCCAGAACAAATAATCAAGTAGTCGAACGGGTGTTTCTTTCCATGTACGGTAACATCTTTCTTAGAAACTTCAGTTACCTCTCCTATGACTATCTCTGCCCTGTGAAGATAATGACTATGTACTACCTGGATTTTCCGTATATGTGCAGGATCGACGATAGTCCGTAAGACTCCAGGTGTAAATTCAAAATAGTCCTTGTTATCAATAAGTGTTACTGAAAAATCCTTTTCTAGATGCCTAGCGCAATATGCGCCTGCAAATCCTCCTCCAATAACAATAACCCTTTTCACCTATAAAAAAAGAGACGTATATATATAAAACTAATGAAAAAAATAAAACAAAGTGTCTTGTTATCTGCTTTTGACAGACATCGCGCCTGGACCTGTTAATATGAGGCTCACTAGCGATGCTATTGTAAGCAAGTGGAAAAATACCCCTAACCAGTTTCCATTTGCTCCTGGAATTGCAAAGAACAATGTTGCTACAGCAATGATTATTATCAAAGGCCATGCGGTGTATTTAACTTTCCATCCAACTAGAACTGAAATACCAAATACAACTTCTGAGAGAGCAACAATCCATCCTAAAAACGTAGCCATAGGCCATCCTGCAAGCATAGGAACGATTGTATTTCCAACACCATTCATGATCTTTCCTGATCCTGTGTAAAGAAACATAAGTCCCAATACAAGTCTTAAAAGAAACGGTGCATATTTGTGTGATTCTACCATAAATTACCTCCTTTCACGAAGAATTAAACAATACAGCCAGGTGGACTATTTAAATATTAATAATCGATATGTATTTAAATGAATATATGCATTTCTATGGATGCTAGCTAGCAGAAAAAGAAGTTTTCTAATTATCTATTTTATTGTCATATTATTCTTAAGTTATGTAATAATTGTAGGGTCAAGCCAGATATTTAGTCCATCTTCATTAAGCAAAATATCAAGTTTTAAAGGAGCCCTTTCTATGATCCTATTACTCTTAGCACTATTTTTACCTATATTATTATCGATGTATTTAGGATGGGGAAAAGGTTTACTAATTGGAAGTATAATAGGAATTTTATATAATGGTATATTTACATTCCTTCTTCTCTCTGATGTGTTCAATGCCTGTACTGACGGATGTGGTTTACTCAATCTTATTCTTTTCATTCCAAGTATAGTCATATTTTCTATCTCTTTAATTATTTTGGGAAAATTTTGGTCTAGAAACAGGTCAACCAGAAAGCTGTAGATCCCTTACAGCATCAAGAACCCTTGAATCAGGAGAAAGCACATACACATGATCATCCTTTGATCTCAATGCCCTATAAATTCTCTGTAAGAATTCCCGTCTAGCCTTATCCTTATAGAATTCCCAGAAATACTCTCCATGTGTCTTCTGAAGAATCTTCCAGAATGTCCCCTGAATATTAGGGTTGGGGTATTTAGTAAAGATGACTGAATTGCATACATCACCAGGAAAGTCTACTCCTCGAGAGCACTTTGTTGTGAACAGTGAATCCTGAAGTTTTGCCTTGAAGAGCGAAATAAGCCTGCCCTCCCTGTCATCTCCCTGTAATTGCTTTAACTTTTCCCGAGACATAAGATTAAACAGTTCTTTTTCCTGTATTTCTTGTTCTGTAGGCAAGTCTTCAAAGGCATTTACATGAATAAGCACCGGCTTCTTTGATTTACTCATGCATGCAGAAAGGGATTTCAGATAATCACTACGTGAATGCTTTCCAGAAGAGAAGTTAGCATATTTACAGTCAAACTCTTTTCCAGTCCGTAGAATCTCAATCGTTCCCTGTCCAAGAGTCTCAGCCTCAACAATCTTGAAGTCATCTAAACCAAAGATATCATGTAACACCTCTGGAGAGTGGAGGGTCCCTGACATCAGCACGAGTACCTTATTCTTATCTACAATCTCTTTGAACCGCTTTGATAAATTGGTAGTAACTATATTCACATACAAGTCCTTTTCATCTCGCCTATAGGTAAGATACGTTTCATCAAAGAAATCCTTGAACATGTAGGCTGCCTCAAGTGCCTTGTTGGCATAATTTGTCTCATCAAGCACAACTTCAGCTCCAATATCAGAATTCTTGAGCAATAATTCAAAAATCTTCTGCACCTTAGTCTCACTAATGGGAAAAATCTGATTCTCATCAACACCTAACGCCTGCTTATTTCGCTCTTCAAGCTTAATGAGATCAAGAATGGTCTGAACAGCTTCTTGCGCTTCTACCTTCTCAGGAAGGATCAGCTTCAGACCTCCCATCAATCGTGTGAGATTAACCTCTGATTGAGTTGAAAAATTATCCAAAAACTCATCAGCCTCATCAATGATCTCAACATCTGTTGCTGGTTTTCTGTTTAAAGCAACTTCAATCTTGTATTTGGCAGCGTTGAAAATCAAGACATCAGCATCAAGGTATGCCTGATACTGATCGTAATAAGAACATCCTTCTTTTCGGTGATAAAAAACAAATTCCCTTTCTTCAAGTCCTTTATAGCGTTTCTTCCGTGCCCCTTTCAAGGGAAGTTCAATTTCTGCAGGGGCAATAGGGCTCCAATAGGGATTGGCAGGAGCAACTGAAATCCTCCTGAGGTTTTTTATTTCAGGTTCCATTTTGCTCATGATATAGGGATTGTTTTTATAATACTCCCGTAGTAATTCAGAGTTCTTTTCATGAAATGAAATGTTTTCAGGAAGAAGAGGATCAGCGCATGAGATTCCCGGTTTTATGATTGAATCGTGATTTTCCCTTCCCGTAAGCATGGCAATCTTCATCTTCCGTGCTCCTTTGATGACATATTTCCTGCTCGTATAATCCTCCTCATACTGCTTCTGCAGGCCCTTGACCGGAACGACTATAGATGCCCTACCAAGTTTTCGGGCGATATTAAGCGCTATAGCGGACTTTCCTGTTCCACAGACACCGTGAATGAAAATAATCTTCGTCCCATCTTTAGCAAGGTTAACAACTTCATTCACCACGTCCTCTTGGGTCTTTCCATTAGAAAAGAGAAGAGGAGAAAGTAGCCTTCCATGCTCATGAAGACTCCAGGCAGCATCATCTACCTGTTGGAGAGTCTCCTCACGAGGTGATGAAGGAAATACATCGAGCTTCAGCTCGTCCACACTTATCAGTTTCCCTTGAGAATCAAATTTCATCCTCTCCATGATAGTTTTCTGAACTAAGAGTTTAAAAGAATTGCGCTAATCTCTTTCAATTGAAATAGCGTTCTTAGCGTCCGATATAACAATTCTGTTAGGAACAGCTCGCTTTATAACTCTATCAAGCGTAGCAATATAAATGCCATGTTTTCCCTTGGCAATCAATCCTTCATCTACTGATGTTCCTCCAAGCTTCATCTTCTTTATCTTTCGTGTCTCAAAGAGCGTAAAAGCTAGGTCAATAGCAACTCTATCTGCATGAGCAACATTCAACCGTAAATCTTTCAGCTCGTCCATGACCTCTCGAGGCAATACAGGACTAAACCCTTGTTCCTTCAGTTCGGAAATAAAGTCAATATTTTTTCTCAGGCATGAAATGATAAAACTACTGTCTAAAAGAACTTCCATCACTCAAAGAAGAGAGAATGCTATATTAACCTTGCGATGTAAACAAACGTTTATATATTCTCCAAGGTTTTTCCAGCGATGGAAGAGCCAGAGCATATTGCTCAAGTCCTCGAGGGTGTAAAAAAAGGGTTGATGCAGCAAGATTCAGCGTTGCTTAAGGAATTATCGAATCAGACTATCCACTGCGCATGTACAGTTCAGGATATAGGAAGCATTACGATCGCAGTCCTTGTCTATGCCCTGAGCAAGCTTGTCGAGCGGAAGGATTATGCAAAAGTAAGGAACTGGGGAGTGTTTGTGAAGAGATTTAATTCTTTCCTTGATCTTGCAATAAAAGCTGCAAAGGATGATAATGAAAAGAAATATGAAGAGTACCTGGCCCAGGCACGGAGGGCTCTCACCTCTATATCGGTCAATCTCAAACCATATATTGAAGAGGTAATCCATAAGGCTTCCATCAACAAGGCATCAAAAGTCTATGAGCATGGAATTTCTCTCGGTCAGACATCCCATATTCTTGGTGTTACTCAATGGGAGCTTACAGAATATATGGGGCAGTCTCAACGAGGAGAAGAATACAACCGGACACTTGATGTCAGGAAAAGAGCAAAAACAGCGCTGGAGTTCTTTTCATGAAAGCATTGATTTTTGATTCCGGACCCATTATCAATCTTGCAATGAACGGTCTTCTCTCCGTATTGAGGGATTTGAAAAAGTCATTTGATGGAAAGTTTATTATTACCCAGGCTGTGAAATACGAGATCATTGACCGTCCTGTAGGAGTGTCTCGTTTTGAACTTGAAGCACTTATGGTAAAAAGCCTATTTGACTCAGGAGTGCTCGAGATGCCATCTGAATTCGGTGTTGACGAAGAAGAGTTAAAGAAAGCAACTCAAAAACTCATGGAAAGCGCTAATCATTACGTACAGATAAAGGAAAAATGGATTCCTATTGTAAGTGAAGCTGAAATGTCGTGCCTCGCCTTGAGTTCAGCACTAACAAAAAAGGGCATCACGAATCTTATCGCAATAGATGAGAGAACAACACGAATTCTATCGGAAAATCCTGAAAACCTTGAAAAACTTCTCTCAGATAGGATGCATGAAAGAGCGACAATTATCAGAAAAGACATTTCACTCTTCTCAGGCTACCGTTTTATAAGGTCTTCGGAAATAGTATATGTTGCCTACAAGAAAGGCCTCATTCCCCTACAAGGGAAAAAAGTTCTTGAAGCTCTTCTCTATGCAACAAAGTTCAAGGGAGCGGCCATCTCCTTTGAAGAAATTGATCAGCTGAAGAAACTCTAGTTCTCGCTTCTATCAGTCATGTTGTCACACCCTGAATCATACAAATCAATCTTTCCATCCCCATCGTTGTCTTTTCCATCATAACACTGTAAGATAGCTGGTAGATTAGGCTGAGTAATAGAACGTATGTCTGGAACATTATTTACAAAAACAGGAGTATACCCCATTTCCATCAACCGTCGTCCCTGGTCAACTCGTGCTTGTACTCCCCCAACGAGTCTATCATCGTGAATACGATACCAGAGTGATGCGCTTGGATTAAGATACGAGGCAAGAATAGCAGGGGATTTAGGCATATCTGCTTCAGTGTAGAGCTCGGGACCCATCCATACGTCAGCATCACCATTGAAAATGTCTGATGTATAGACTTCCTGTGTTGATCGTATGGATGGTGCAAGCATCTTAATAGTTTTTAGGTAAAGATATCTTTGTATAGGAACTGCTTTGAATGCATCTAACCCGAGCTCAGTAGTACCCCTACTAAGAGCAAGCGAAAGTTCTCGTTTTACAAATTGCTGATGCGCTCTTCGTGAGAAATCAAGATACTGGAGAGTAGGAGGTTCCCATTGGTCAGGGAAAGGAACCTGAAGAGTCCTTCCCCACCAGAATCCAAGGGAAATGCCGGACTGTCCCATTCGACTCAGGTTTGCCGCGCTATTGCTGACATTAGGCAACCAAAAGCTCTGCATATGAGGGGGATAGTTGAAGTCTTCATTCTCATATAACCCTCCGGCAGCCCATACCATGTATCGCTTGTATCCTTTCGATTGAGATTCCGCTATCCAATAATCAACCAGAGGGCCCCATCCATATTTATCAACTCTTCCGATTTCCGGGGATCTAAAGGATGATATATATCGTCGAGGATTGTCTCTAAGAAGAGCCTGATCAATAGGTAAAGAAAAATCATTGTTAATATGGTAGATAGAGTCTGCCATAATATCTGCTCTTACCGGTCTCCGATCGCGATCAGAAACAGTTCCTGTTCGTGGTCCATAGAGGCTTTCAAAGTATCTCTTATATGGCAATGCTGTAAAGATTGCATTTCGAGGACTACTAAACCTGACAGAGATAGTATAATTTCTTATTGCTCCAGCTGAAATATTTCCTCTAATATCAGTCCTATTTATGGTGCCCCCATAGTGCGTAAGGTTGGCAGTTTGGACAAAGTTCATGAAGCGAACACTCCAGTATCCGTTGGGGTCAATGCCTGTCGGCGTTCCCACTGAGTCTATATAGACTCCAAACGTAGGATCATAGCCATATTCGAGGTAAGGGAACTCAAGCGCAACACCGCTTGCAAAAGTCCCATCATCAACAATAGAGATGGGGGAATAGACGTCAGCAACAGTATAGACTCCAACCCACACAAAATTCCCACCATAATACGTGCTCGGATTATCAATAACAAACGGCAGGTAACCAGCACCAGCACCTCCAATAAAGTTGGCTGGACCGCTCGTCTTATGTTTGATGCCGTAAAGAGTAAAATCAGGATGGTTGATAGGGGAACCTGTTGGATTCTTAAGCACAATATTGATATCTACTCCTCCAGGTCGGGTAATAAATTTTTTAGTGACTTCCAACCCGGTTGTAGTCCCCATTAAAATCTGGAGGTCAGCCAAAGTCGTAGCTCCATTCTTTACCACACAATGAGCAACTTCTCCGTCGCAGGCTGTCGGAAAAGAAACGGGAAGCAGCATATCCTCATCGGCAGCATATTTCTGCGGAGAGACAGTTCCCTCAAAGTCATCATACGGAGAAAGGCAATTAGGATCCAGCATGTCTACAAGCCCATTGCCGTTATTGTCAATCCCGTCAGCACACTGGAACTTATAGTCAACCCATTCGGTAACTCCGGAAGCAATACATCCATAATCAACTGTATCAATAAACCCATCACCATCATTGTCAACACCATCCGTGCATTCGGCACCGGGAAGGAAAACATAAATATAGGATTCTCCAGGTGCTTTATTGTTCGGCCCCGCTAATGAGCTTACTTGAGGGTTATCTTGTGCTTTCGGGATAAGACTAAGAGAAGGAGTAATTTCTTTTCCTTTGGAAGTAGAAAAGATAGGCACCAAAATAAGCCTGTGAAGCGTCGCTAAGGTATCTCCTGTGTAGTCAACAGTCACTTTCTTTTCTTCAAATTCAGCAAGAGTCGTGTTAACTCTGTGAGTGACGCTCGAGCCCTGATTATCTTCCATGATAAGATAGAATGCAATAGCTGAAGGAGAGTTTGATTTTCGCTTGATATTCATTTCAACAAGTTTTGAGTCACCGCTTGTACGGAAGTGCACCGAACTTGGTACGATGACATATTTCTCATTCCGCAATGTTATGTCAATCTGGCCCTGAATGTCTTCTATAGGGGAGGTGACTCCGCGGATAATAATCCATAAAAGAACGACGGCAGCTAGCCCTAGAAGAATAAATAGCACAGCGCTAAGAATCGTTGATAAACCTCTTTTTTCCATTCCAAACGAGATAACAAAAGAGCATATAAATAGTTAATGGGCGCGGAGGGAATCGAACCCCCGAATAACGGGCTGGAGCCGTTCAGTTTACCACTAGCTTACGCACCCACATAATTAGCAGTTTTAGATGTGTTTTAAGCTTTACTACTTATACAAGTAACGAATGATGATAAAACTTTATATATACACATTTTATATTTATAGAATGACCTTTGATGATGTCGGTGAGGGAGATTCCCATAGTGGCTGCTTGCCTAAAGTATTGGTTCTAGTTGGCTTAGGGGCCTTTGGAGCAACCCTTTATTGGGGTGGCCGAGAACAGAATAAATATTCTGACACAATACAACGTGTGAGACAAATAGCTGCCGGTGAGGACAATGTATGGACGACTCAGGAAAAGAAAGAATTCTTGAAAGAACTGAGAATAAAGGATACATTAATTGAAGGACAAGATATTCGTTTTTGGAAAACAGGCGATGAAACGGAAATTATCTCTCAATATAATCTTAGAGATGATGGAAAAATAATTTATGGCAAACCAATGAGTGCTACTGTATTAGGCACAGTCGCAAACAGTCAATTAGAGAAGTATATTGCTGACCATAAAAAGTAACTAATTATAATTCCAGAAGTTCAGCTTCCCTTTGCAATAAACCGGTGGAATTCTCCCTGCGTTCTCTAAGACGAAGCCATGTAATCCCCATTCCTTAGAAGCACAGTGCTTGTCTTTATCATTCTCAAATTCTTTATCATTATTATACTTCTTAACATCAACAAGTGTTGCTTTTCCCACAATACAACCTGTAGGAAGAGTATCAAAACCAAATTTTTCCATGGCCTCCTGGTCAACGTTCTGGGAAGCGTGGATCAAAAACTCACCTCTAAACCGAGTGTTCCACTTCCTTAATTCTATAGTCTTTTTCCCTGACACAACCAGCTCGGCAAAAGGCTGTTTTAACGAGAGTGCTTTCATTGAAAATAGACGGGAACAAGATTTATAAACAAATTCTCCCTGAAAGTGCTATGCCAAAAAAGAGTAAAAAAGAGCCGCAGCACAAGCATCCTGTTCATCATTCATTAGAGCATCAGATTAATCATTCTACTAAGAAGGAAGAGGAAAAACCTCATCACATTCACCATCATGTTGTTGAACAGCATAAGCACGTGCATCACGAGCCTACCCCAGAGCATCATGTACATCACACTCCTCCTGCAGAACAACGCGCACCTATTCGAGATGTATCTCCCGCTCCCCATATACATCATAAAGTGCATCATCACGCTCATCCAGCCCACCATGAATACCATGTCCAAGAACAGTCGTATGGAGGACCAATAGAAAAAGTAATTGTAGAGAATATGGTGCAGCTCCAGAAGATTAATACGGACCTGGCCGAAAAGTTTGACAGTCTCACCAAGCAAATCTCAGGTCTTCTTGCACTTTTTGAAACTACTGCCAGAAGCTTTGGAGAGCATCCTGCAATCCAGGCAACTGAAAAAGATAAGGCGTTCTTAGATAAGATAGACAAGCTTCTCGAGCAAAATAAAGTAATTGCAAAGGGTCTTACAATAATGGATGAGAGGATGAGGGAAAGAATTTATGGCGCTCCTGCAGAGCAGCAGAGGCCGCAACAGCAAGAACCGACGGAAGAGTTCAGACCTTCTTTGGGAAGCAGGCCGCTTCCTCGATTCTAATGCCTGAATCAGAGCTTGCAGGATTATTCTTAAAGGAATATGTACGATACCTCATCTATCATTCAAAGAAAGTGGTGTCTCCGCAAACACTTCTCCCTCATGAGCAGCCTCCAGTGCTAATAACAACTCCATTAACACATCCAAGTATGCCTGAGGAAAAACCTGAAGTCTATCACCCAAGTATGACGACGCAGCCACTACAACCACAAATACCTTCTATCCGGAGGCCTCTGCCACCACGAAGGCCAATGCCCATGCAGCATCCAAGCCCTTTCATGCCTCCTCGAGTGATACCTCCACAACTAAAGCAACCTCAACTTCCTCCACCTCTCCCTGCATATCAACCTTCAGAAGAGACAGCCCATGCAACGGAGACCCTTGGCCTTACAAAGCTAAGTCAGTTTCTTGCTGATTCTGGAGTGATGATGATTGAATGCGCAGGTCCTGACAAGGCAGTTGTCGTAACAAAAGGAGGCGTCTTCCAAACAACATCTACAACCTTAAATGTTGAGGAAATAGATTCGATTATGAAAGAAATTTCAGAAAAGACAAAGATTCCTATTGTTCCAGGGATATTCAAGGCCGCACTAGGAAATCTTCTTATAACTGCTGTGGTCTCGGAGTTTGTAGGCACTCGTTTTATCATCCAGAAGCGTGGCCCACGATAACACTTATAAAGATTTGACTGTGGTAGAGTAAATGAAAGAGCTACACGAACTATACCAAAAACAAAAAGATACCATCCAAAAAAGGCTTCTAGAATTCAAGTCTTTAAGAGAGAAGGATTATATGAATGAGTTTCTCTTCTGTCTGTTAACTCCTCAAAGCAACGCACAGAGATGTTGGCAGGCAGTCGAAGAGATAGTAAAGCTGAAAAGAAAAGACAAATCATCCATTGCAAGAATCCTCAAGACAAGAACAAGGTTCCACAATAACAAGGCAGGTTATGTAGTACGGGGATTAAAGTCATGGGATAAAATCCAGGCGATGCTCACGATGGATAATGTGTGGGAGTTAAGGAATACCTTGGCAGAGAACGTCAAAGGGTATGGGTTAAAAGAAGCAGGACATTTTCTGAGGAACATAGGAAAGTCTGACAACAAGGTTGCAATCCTTGATAGGCACATTCTTAGGAACTTGAAAGCCCTCAATGTTATTGACGAAGAATCAATAAGAAATAAGAAGCACTATCATGAGCTTGAACAAAAGTTTCTTTCATTCTCTACAAGAATAGGAATCCCTATTGATGAGCTTGATCTTTTCTTTTGGAGCAAGGAAAACGGGCAATTGTTCAAGTAGGTTAAAGTCTCAATACCTGATGTGTAGGGGAAAAGCAGAACTTTCTGAAAAGATCAAAAATATTTGATGAAAGCCTTCCTTGGGGTCCGTGGGGAATCTCCTTCACAGAAGAAAGGATATGAATAAGTGGGGAATTATAACCTGCGTGCGCAACAAGCGGATGTGTCTCCTCCAAGTGTTCAACGTGAGGATCATGGAATATTTTATGGTATTTTTTTATAGCATCTTTCGGCATATTTCCTAATTTCTGACTAAGAGCATGCCTTACGTCATCAACACGATTCTTACGAACGACTGCATACAGGTGCAAAGCCACTTCGTCGCCCGTAGGAGAAGGTATCTCAAATCCGAATGTATAGTGAACGCCTTCAAAGCGCACAAGAAGATTGTTATCTCTTTCTATTAATTCATAGGGTGCTTCCCGAGAATTATTGCTCGTGAAATTGTCAAGGTGTGAAAAACGTGGTTTCCAGTATGAAGATTGAAGTTGGGAAAGAGCCCCTCTATCCAATCCGTGCTGTTTAACCATGCAATCAGATGCTGTAGAAGCTTAAAAATCATGCTATACTCTAACATATATATCAATAAGGTTTAAATAAAAACATTCGTTCAATGCATCATGAAAACGATGGTGATAAGCCTTGGAGGCTCATTGATTGTGCCTGAAAAGTTCGATTTGAAATTTCTTCATAAGTTCAAGAAGTGCCTGGGAAAATACGCGAGAAAATGGAAGTTCGTCATCACCTGTGGAGGAGGAGTCATAGCCAGAAAATACATCTCAGCATTAAAATATGAGGGAAAATCAGACTATGAGCTTTCCCTTGCAGGAATTAGAGCTACAAGGATGAATGCGCTCTTTATGATGCAGTTCTTTGGGAAAGCTGCCAATAAATCCCTCCCTCGGGACATGGAAGAGGTGAAGCACGAGCTTTCAAAGAGCAAAGTCGTTATCTGCGGAGCGCTCAGGTATGCTCCCGATTCAACCTCTGATAGTACTGCGGCGCGACTTGCACATCATCTTAACACTGAATTCATCAACATGACAAATGTAAAAGGATTATATTCAGAGAACCCTGCAACGCATAAGGATGCAAAGTTTATCCCTCATGAATCATGGAGTGCATTTGAGAAAAGGGCTCTGGCAATACCTCATACACCTGGACAGCACTTTGTACTTGACCAGCAGGCAGCAGTCATTATTAGGCAAAATAAGATAAAGACATATATTATCGGAAAGGATCTTAAAAACCTTGAAAAAATTCTTGCAGGAAAGAAATTTATAGGCACATTGATAGCAGACTAGATGACAAACACTCTTAAGATAGTCAAGGCACGAAATGATGAGTTTAATAGAAAAATGCTTGAACAAGGCGGATTCGATGTCCTTCTATCTCCTGAAGTGGGAGAAAGAAAGGATAGCCTACGGCAAATAGACTCAGGATTCAATCATGTGTTTGCCCATATTGCTGCGCGCAAAGGTATCTCCCTAGGAATTGATTGTCACAATCTGCGTACACTCAAAAAGAAAGAAAAGGCAATCCGATTAGCAAAAATACGGCAAAACATCGCTATTTGTAAGAAAGCCAAAGTTACGGTACAAGCTCTTAACTACAAGGATGCCCGTAATGCGAAAAGCCTTCTTTTAGTGCTTGGTGCAGCCACGCAAACAATATCTTTTTAACCCTCTTTCCCGTTCCCAGACCATGGACAAAAAAGCATCAGACATCATTGAACATCTCTCTCCCCTAGAAAGAAAAATAATCCCTTTCCTTAAACATCCCTTGAAGAAAATAGTAGGAGAAACAAAACTTGATGAGACATCAGTTATCAAGGGACTCCGTTTCCTTGAATCTAAGGGATTGCTATCATTATCAACTTCAATAAGAAAGATTGTTGACCTTGGGACTAATGGAGTCTACTACAAGAAAAACCATCTTCCTGAAAGACAACTGATCCATATGCTAGAACAAAACAATCACCTTCCCTTTGAAGAGGCAAAAAAGCTTTCAAAGCTATCTGATAATGAATTCAAGGTTTCTCTTGGGGTATTAAAAAACAAGGGATTCATTACTATCGCGAATGGAAAAGTTGCCCTCAATGTAGCACGTGAAGAACTCGTAAGGAGAACTCCCGAAGAACAGCTTCTTGAAATGCTTCCTCTTCCTCTCGAGCACTTGAGTGAAGAGCAGCGAGAAGTCCTGGAAGTGCTAAAGCAGAGAAAAGATATTGTCGAATTGCTAGAAGAAAGCGACGTCCATATCAAACTTACACCTCTAGGAGAAGAGTTTGCAGGCAAAGAAATAAACATAAATCTTATAGAGGAGATAACCCCTGAAGTTATTAAAACCTGGACAAAGAACAAGAAAGTAAGAAAATACGATCTTCAGGCGTCTGTCCCCAAGTTGTATGGAGGTAAACGGCATTTTGTTAATACTTCTGTTGAAAAAACAAGAAAAATCTGGACTGACATGGGATTCAAGGAAATGCAGGGTCCTTTAACAGATACATCGTTCTGGGTATTTGACGCGCTTTTTACACCTCAGGATCACCCGGCGCGAGAAATGCAGGATACATTCTTCATCAAGGACTGTACAGGCAAGATAAAAGATAGAAAGCTTATGCAGAATGTCAAGGAGATCCATGAAAAAGGATGGAACTATGTCTGGAATGAGGATGTATCGAGAAAGATCGTATTACGCACTCATACAACATCCTTATCGGCAAGGACGCTAGCATCATTGCAGGAAAAGGACATGCCTGTTAAATTCTTCGCTATTGGGAAGGCATTTAGAAACGAGACTGTTGACTGGAACCATTCATTTGAGTTCTATCAGACAGAAGGCATTGTGGTTGACAAAAATGTTACCTTTGTAAACCTTCTTGGTTATCTTAAGGAGTTTTATAATAAGATGGGTTTTGAAAAAATAAGATTCAGGCCAAGTTTCTTCGCCTACACCGAACCTTCAGTAGAAATAGAGGTTTTCCATCCGGTTAAGAAAGAATGGATTGAACTTGGAGGTGGAGGGATGTTTAGGCCCGAAGTGACTATCCCCTTGCTAGGAAAGGCAATTCCTGTCCTTGCCTGGGGCCAGGGACTTGATCGGATAATCCGAGATGTACACAAGATAAAAGATATTCGGGAAATGTATGCGAATGACATCCAGGAGCTAAGGAATAAGACAGTATAATGGCAAACATACAATTTAATAGAAAGGAATTTGAAAAGCATCTAAAGCTTGATGAAAAAACAATAGAAAGGATAAGTTTGTTTGGGACTCCTGCAAAAATTTCTGAAGATCATCTTGAGATAGAGCTCTTCCCAAATAGACCTGATCTGATTCCTATGTATGGATTCATCAGAGCACTGAAAGCTTTTCTTGGAAAGGAACCAGGCATGAAATCATACAAGGTTATCAAGCCCGACCGAAACTATAAGATTAAAATCTCTCCCTCCGTAAAATCAATACGACCATTTACTGCATGCGCCATTGTAAAAGGCTTGAAGTTCGACAATGAAAGGATAAAAGAGATTATAGCTATCCAAGAAAAGATCCATGCGACCTTGGGAAGGAATAGAAAGAAGCTTGCTCTCGGTGTCTACCCCTTAGATAAAATAAACCTGCCCATTTCTTATGAAGCACGAGATCCGGATAAAATAAAGTTCCATCCCCTTGGCTCGGAGAAAGAGATGTCGGGAAAAGAAATACTAGAGGATCATCCAACTGGCCGAGAATTTGCACACTTGCTGAAGGGACATGAGAAGTTTCCTGTATTTGTAGATGCAAAAGGAAAGATTCTCTCAATGCCTCCCATCATCAATAGCGCCGAGACGGGAAGAATTACAGAACAGACGCAGGATGTTTTCATAGAATGTTCCGGCTTCAACCAGCATCTGCTTAATAAAACACTCATCATTATCATCACAGCCCTATCTGATATGGGTGGAAAAATCCATGCAATGGAACTTGATTATGGTAAAAAAGAGATAACTCCCGATATGACTGTTGAAAAGATGAAGATCTCTCTTGATGATGTGAATAAAACGCTTGGTCTTTCACTAAAGGAGAAAGATCTTGAAAAACTTCTTCCACGCATGGAATACGACTATAAGCAAGAATCTCTTAAGATTCCTCCCTGGAGGATTGATATCATGCACCCTGTAGATATCATAGAGGATATTGCAATAGCATATGGTTATGCAAACCTTGTTCCTGTCGTACCTCAGATAGCAACACTGGGCGAGGAATCCCATGAATCTCAAGCAAAAGCCACTCTTTCAGAAATCCTCACAGGTCTTAATCTCCTTGAAATAACCTCATTCCATCTCATAAAGCACGACGAAATGAAAAGAATGAAAGTAGAATGTCTTGAACTTGAGGATTCAAAGACTGAATATAAATATCTAAGGCCGAACCTTCTCATTCCGGCGTTGCGAGTCTTTGCTGAAAACAAGGATCATGAATATCCTCAAAGGATATTTGAGCTAGGCACAGTATTCTCTGTCGATAAGAAACGCCTGACAGAATCTGGAATTCAAGAGAATGATAATCTACTTGTGGCCATAGCTCCTGGAAATTTCACTGAAATAAAGCAAATACTTGATTATCTGGCAAGAACATATAATGTTCATTACACGCTCGAGGAGTCATTCGTACCTGGATTGTTAGAAGGAAGGTCAGGAACATTATACCATGATAAAAAGATTATCGGATATCTAGGAGAGGTTCATCCTGAAACGCTCCAGGCATGGAATATTAAAATGCCACTAGCAGTCTTGGAATTATCGAGAGAATTTCTTCAGCCAAAATAGTTCCTTTCTCTCTTAGTAAACCCATTAGGCTTCTTCATATGGTCCATGATAAGCTTGAACTTGGGTTTCACACTCTTCCAGGTAGTGAATATCTTTTGAATGATACTTGCCTCTTTCTTCTCAGCATAGTCAATTTCAAGATCAAGTGAAAGTATACTGAGTTCTCCAAGAATAGTATATATGTCATCTATGATCTTCCTGTCATCCGCACTCATGGAACGTATATATGAGAAATAAATTCGCGGGGTATTAGTAGGGTTGATTAGCATCTCAAGAAACGTAAGAGAATTTACAACCTTTTCCATCATCATTTTCCGTATCACCCTCAATAATGTGTCACTTTCCCTCTCTATCTTGTCAATCTCAAAATCCTCATTCATCTCCTTGAATGAAGGAAGTTTATACTGTTTAGAAAGAGAAAGATACGCTTTCTGAAGGTCTTGTAGTTCCATATCTCCCTCTGCATGACATACTATTTATACCTTTTCTAGAAAATTAGATAGCTTGTGCTTGCACACTGTCAAATACAACCGAATTTGCATCGACAGTAGGGTCTTCAACCCTGAGTCCGATGCCTCCATGTGGGGGAGCATTAGAAACCTCAGACCAGACCACTACGGCATTGTTCCAATAACAGCCCACATTGTTTCCTTTAATGGCAATGCCGACATGGCTATTATTAAAATCATCGATCGGGATCCTTACACCATCAAAATCAGTTCGCTGCTTATCTCTCACGCTCACAACAGAGACAAATCCTCCTACATATTTACACCCTACATAATTCTGGGAATCCTGGAATCGCCCGGTAAGCAGGATCCGTGAAGCATTGTTTTGTTCCAAATGCATGAAATATTGATAATCAGTCCAGAGGTAGGAGCCGTCAAGATACACCATAGCACCGCTGCCGTCAGAGGTTGTTGTAATTGTGGCCTTGTCATTATTAACTTTTATCTTCCCCCATACGGGAATCCAGCGTTGTGAGTTTTCAAATGTCTCGACATATGGCAACGAGAGGGACTGTGCAGCCTCAACCGTGTTGAGCAATGTAGAGGCTGATCCAATAGAATCTGCTGAAATTCTCATGACGAGATAGAAATCTTTATTCTCAGTGTTAAAGTTAGCCCGAAAGTCCTTATTAATGGCGGGCTTGAACTGATAAAATACCATGTTGTATGCCTTGCTCGCAGCATCAAGCAAGAGGGTATCAGAACCGGGATAGTTCGTGTATCTCTGTCCAAACTCTCCAAAGGGAAGTGCAAAACCAATTGTTGATTGGTTGAACTCCCTGTCAAGTTGATTCTTGGATGTCTGCAGGTCGCTATTGATACGGTTAAAATATTCATCATTGGTTTCCAGCCGCTGCTGGACAGAAATCCACAACTTGTTTGTTAAATACGGACCCGGAGCAGAATCCAGTCCTGTTTGTATACGTCCGTGTCCTTGATAGCTATGTGATTGAAGGTCCCATCTCCCGCTTGCAGCCATCTTATGCAATTCCTCTTTGTTTAGATAATACTTGCTTTCTTTGTCTAAGGATTGGCCGGTAATTACAAACATAACAGCTGTATAATTAAGAGTTTTTAGGATGGGATCGGTATTATAGTAGCTGTCTTTAATCCCATCGTCAAAAGTAATAACAAATGATTTGGGGGGCAGAGATTGTTCACCTCGTAAGAATGAATAAAGCTGTTCAATAGTCACTGTCTGGTAGCCTGCCTTCTTAAGAGCAAACATATGCTCTTTGAATTGGGTGTAAGAAATTTTATAGCTTTCATTCGTATCTCCCGCAAGAGTACCATGGTAATTCAGAACCACAATGCTACTTGAGGAGGTTTCTTGCGTATTCTGGTGCTGAGGGAGGGGAATATCGAAGTTCTGATATTCTCTGGCAAGCTCTGATGGATCAACACTGACATATCTTTGTATCCCTCCAAGCCTTTGTTGAGATATGATTTCCTTCTTCCACGGAGAATACTGGATAAGAAGCATTGCAAATACGACTATAATAAGCAAAAATGCCAATACATCCCTGAATTTTCCTTGTTTGTTCATCCTCGATGCCAAATGCTTTTATTGATGGTGAGTGCGGAATAAAATATGAGCCAGGAAAGAACAAGTGTTGAGAATATGCTCATCAAGGGTCTATAGTACCATCCGGAGGCATTGGGATTATCTATCTTAAAGTAAATCCCGTACAGTGAACCTACGAAAAGAATCCCGCTGAGGTAAAATATACCTGATAACATGCTTCCTCTCAAGGGAAGATAGATGAGGTGACGGAGAGCTATGAAAGGGCCTATAAGAGCGAATAATGCTCCAAGATAATATTTAGCGGCCGCTACTTTAGGCTTCCTCCAATAGAAAGTCCCTGTGAAAAAGAGGCTTCGTATGAAGCTTTTCTTCCATCGTATATGCTGGCGAAGAACTTTCTTGAAGGTGTTTGGGACAACGGTCCAAACTTTTGCAGACTTGCAATACATGACCTTCCAGTCACGAGGAGGATAATCAACCTCGTAGACAAACGGAGAATGAGCATACTTTTTCTTTAATTTGTGTCCAATATACATGTTCCCTAGAACATATCCTGTAAGCTGCCTATCAGTTGCGAATCGAAATTCTTTTCCTAGAAACGTGTCGTTTTCCCAAGCAGGAATATAATTGTAGATGGCCTCCCGCCTGAACACCGCAAGAGGTCCTGAAACGCAACACACACTGTTATAGGCACTCTCAAATGCCTTCTTTACAGAAAATTGAGTTTCATACCAGCTATCCTGGACTTTTGTAATCAGATTCTCATCAGCATTCAATGCCCGAGCATGCCCTGAGACTGCACCGACTAAAGGATCATGGATAAAAATCTCAATAACTCTCTCAATTGCATCAGGGGCGACAACAGAGTCGCTGTCGGTAAACACAAAGATCTCACCCTTGGCAACCCTTACTCCCTGACCAATTGCTTTCTTTTTCCCGACATTTTTAGTAAGATTGATCACCTTAACACCTTTTATCCCCTGATATTGCTTAAGGATTTCCTTTGTCGAATCAGTGCTTGCGTCATTGACGACAATGATTTCCTTGTTTTTATACGTAGAATTAATCAGGGAATCCATACATGGCTTTATGACGTCACCGTCATTGTAGACGGCAAATACACAAGAAATAAGTGGTTTTTTATGAGTCGATCTACTCTTGATCGCTTCATAGGGATCCTGGTACTTGACATAGGTTATGAAAAAGGTGAAGAAAACAACGGTTGTTACGGTAACCCCGTAAAGAAAAAGAACAAGATGATTATGGTTTGTGTAATATATCTTTCCCAGTACGAGCAATGCGATTGCCGAGAGCATCAGGAAGATGAAGAAGTGTTTTATGGCTCTCTTCATGGTGTACCGTGGTAAATTATGATCCGCGCCCTATTCCGCGGTAATATATCTGCGTCGTATCTATCATAGATTTATCAAGGCAGTTCCTTCCATCAATGATGACTTTAACGTTCTTCCAATCTTTTATAGAAAGGAAGTCCTTGTGCCCTGTCGCAACGATAATGCCGGTACAATTGGTGAGGATAGAGTTTAGGGCTGAGTCTGAATGTCCATTGCAGTATGGATCATGACAGAGCACGCGTGCCCCTAACTTGACAAGCTCTTTCTTTATCTCTAATGCAGGGCTCTCACGCATGTCCCCAGAGTTTGCCTTGTATGAAAGTCCCAAAATGCCCACAGTGGCTCCCTTGATAGGAATTCCTGATTGTTTCAATCCCGCGACAAGTTTATCCACGGTGTATTTGGGCATATGATTATTGACGTTTCGGGCAATTTTAAGCAGTTTATGATTGAACCCCAGATCCTTTGCCTTGGAGATGAGATAGTAGGGATCAACAGGAATACAATGGCCTCCAACGCCGCACCCAGGATAGTGGGGCATGAACGCAAATGGTTTATTGGAAGCTCCCTTTAATACTTCCATGATATCGATTCCCATGACGTCAAAGCATTGTGCAAGCTCATTGACATACGCGATATTGATATCTCTGAATGTATTTTCAACAATTTTTGTTGCCTCAGCGGCTTTTATAGAAGAGACCTCGTTGACCGAAGCATTGATGAATGATCGGTAGAAATCAGCAATTCTTTTAGTTCCTGCCGATGTTAGTGCTCCAATGTTACGGGGAATGTTGTAGACATTCCAGTCTTCATCTCCAGGATTGATTCTCTCAGGGCAATGCGCAAGCTCAAAGTCAATGCCTCCCTTGAGACCTGTTGATTCTAAGATAGGAAGCACAACTTCTTCGCAAATACCTGGATTGACCGTGGATTCAAGAATGATAGTCTGCCCCTCACGAAGATGTGCTGCAATGCTTTCGCTTGCCTGGATGACAGGAGTAAGATCCGGTTTATGCTTGTGATCTACAGGAGTAGGAACGCAGACAATAATATAGTCCATAGTCTTAAGGACTGAAGAATCAGTCGTGGCATAGATGGAAACTTCCTTGATGTCTTTCTCTGCCCGCTTATCATCAATAGGAGATATCCTTTTGTTTATCTTGTCTATCTTTGTAGAATCAATGTCGAAGGCATAGACTTCGTATTTCTTGCTGACACCGATGGCGCATGCGAGAGGAAATCCCACATAACCCATGCCGATAACGGCTACACGTGGTAAAACTTTTAGTACATTCATTCGAGATTCTTGAGGAAATTTAGAAAATGCTTAGAAAAAACTTTAGAAGCATTTATAATGTACTATAGTCGCTCGAGTATTTATAGCTTTCTATTCTAAAGCACATACTTCATTATCGTCGATAAATATGAATCGTTCAAGTGATGCTAGAAAATAAAATGAGACACATGAGTAGAATATGTGAACCAGCGTCGATGATTCCATCATCGGAAACTCCCAGGTACATGTAATACACAGTTGCAACAGCAGGAAAGGTGTTTATGCGGCATAAGAAACTAGTACTATAATGCCAATCTTCTATAAATAACTTTCTTATGGTGTTATTTCACGGACACTCATCTTCTTGTAGATCAATCCGTCTGTACCAACACCATCGCTTCTCCAATAGACTGCAATATTTGGCTTTCCTGATTCGCTTCCAGCGCGGTTATTGCTGTTAGTCAATTTCATCGCAGGATTGATTCCTGAAGCACAAGCAGTTCCACCGACTGCGAAGTTACTTCCTGTGTCCTCAAACTCATTTACTTTCACCCAGGTTCCGCCGTTAAGGCCGTCGGTGGTGTCCATGTACAATTCTAACTTGACATTTCCATTCGGCAAATCATACACTACATATTTGTATCCGATCCATACATTCTTAGGCAATCCTCCAGTCCAGAACTGCTTGCTTGCGACAACGCTTGAACTTGGATGTCGTGTCTCTTTCTCAAAGTCTATTTTTCCGTCGTATCTCATTCGAGCATCGACTCCTCGCGTATCACACCCATCAATATTTTCATTACCCGTAGTGCCATGATTGGTCCTAGCCACGCCTTCAATCCCTCCCCAAGGAGTACTACTGTCGGCAATCCTCATTGCATAGACAGTCATCTCGACATTTCCCCAACTGTTAGCAATGTTTAATGCAGGGTCATGAATATACATTCTAGGCGTAGATCCAGAGATCTTGAATAATCCCTTTCCATCGACTTTGAAGCTTGCATCACCATGGTTGGGGTCGAACCACGTATCATAAGGGTCCTTATCATCAAAGTTTCTTGCAATACCATTGTCCCAGGTTGAAAACCATTCCTTTCCGGAGGTCTTGTAAACCTCTTTGATTCCAAATTTATCGATTCCTGAAGTTAATGGTGGAGGCAATGTTATACCAACACTAGGAGTGCTAACGCTAACATTATTAGTATAAGCCGAATTACCAACGCTGTTATAAGCACTAACCCTATAAGTAGTATTTGTTCCTGGAGGAACAGAGTCGAAAAAGGTTTTTACGTTAGAGCCCACAGTACCAATTACCTGGAACAGACTATTTGCTCGCTCAATCTTGAACCCCTGTTCACTATCTGAAGAGTCATCCCACATCAAATTCACTCCGCTAATATTAGTTGTTGCCCGCAGGTTTGTCGGAGCAGAGGGTACAGAATTTCCTGTTATCACTCCACTGCCCTCGTATAATGCCTTGACTTCAGAAGCACTCAATGCTCTATTGTAAACTTTGACATCATCGATAGATCCCTTGAAATAACTGTTTCCATCTCGTGTACCTATCTGGAGAGGAGCATTCCCATTTCCAGGAGTCATTCCTGAAGTGGAGTCGCTGTCTTTCAGAACTCCATTCTTGTATAACTGCACTTTACTTCCATCGTAGACTCCAACCAGATGTACCCATTGGCCCACTGCAAGCGGTTCCTGGACGTAGCTTCCGATACCATTCCCACCGTTCAAGTCAAAGATATAGAAACTTAATCGATTTCCTCGCCCCTCGCTGTTGGAGGAATTATACTGTCTGAACACGAATTCATGGTTTCCTGTTGCCCCCTTTCCTAATAAATGAATGTAATCCTTTCCACTTCCCTCACCGACAAAGTTTGTTGCTCCGACCTTCATCCAAAATGCTACCGTAAATCTATTGGTAGTAATAGGACTCAGATCATTTGAGTCAGCCACCGTGATCTTGTCATTCACTCCGTCAAATTCAAATGCTCCATCGCCATTCTTTCCTCCAGTGCTGCTCCAAGTCGCCCCTGAAACACTCCCATTATGATTCCTGCCTGAAAGATCATTAACAGTTTGGCTGTTTTCGTTGAACATAAAATGCAATACAGAAGTTGTATCTCCAGAGACAGTCGTATTATGAATAGGATTAGGTGTAGTAGTATTAGTGGTGTTAACAGGAGGCTGCTGTTGAGGCTGTCCTGCATAGAGTGCCTGAATCTCATTCTTAGTTAATGCTCTATTATAGATCTTGAGCTCATCCATCGATCCCTTGAAGTAGCTGCTTCCTCCTCGTGTACCGAGCTCAAGAGGAGCCTTTCCATTTGCGGGGACAACTCCTGTCACGGCAGTGTTTCCCCTCAAGACTCCATTCTTCCATATCTGAATATGACTGCCATTATAGACAGCGGTAAGATACATCCATTCTCCATTTTGTATTGGTTCTTGAACGTACGTGGCCACTCCCGTTCCTCCGGCCAAATTGTATAATGAAAAACTTATTTTATTGGCATTAGTACCTGAACTGTTGAACTGTCGAAGCACGAATTCATGGTTTCCTGTTGCCCCCTTTCCGAGGATATTAATATAATTACTTTGAGAACCCTCTCCTACGAATGCAGTCCTATCGACTCTTAACCAGATAGAGATGCTAAAAGCTCCAGTAGCGCTAGGACTCAGATCATTTGAGTCAGCCACCGTGATCTTGTCATTCACTCCGTCAAATTCAAATGCTCCATCGCCATTCTTTCCTCCAGCCTTATTCCAGACTGCTCCAGACACAACACCGCTATGGCTACCGGCAAAGTCATGCACACTCTTATCGTTCTCTCCAAACTGCGACTCATTATTAAATCTAAAGTGCAACACGCTTCCATCTGCAGTCGCTGCATTCGCGTTTCCCCAGAGCATCATCGCACCGAGACACACAAGCACAGTCCAGACAATCACACCTCGCACACTCTTTTTCATACCAGGCGGGAAAAAATTTCCTATATAAAGTTTTGCATTTCTCTACAATTTGTAGACCCCTTTAAATATTTTTATTTAAAAATAAATCAATAAAACAGGATAAATCCAGGTGAATGCAGAAAATTAATGTCCAAGATGGTAAAGGGATTGTATCTCGGACTGTGTTAAAGCACGGTTATACACCCTCATCTCATCCATCGATCCCTTGAAGTAGCTGCTTCCATCAGACGTACCAAGAGTAAGAGGAGCCTTTCCATTTGCGGGGACAATGTGATAGTCTTTGACATTATCCTGGTCCTTAAGCACTCCATTCTTCCATATCTGCACATGGGTTCCGTCATACACTCCTGTAAGAAACATCCATTCACCCTTAATGATAGGTTCCTGGACGTAACTTCCAGATCCAAGGCCTCCATCAAGATTGAACATATAGAAGCTGATCCGGTTATTCCTCTTCTCATTGTTGGAACTATTGTATTGCCTGAATACAAACTCATGGTTGCCTGATGAAGATTTTCCAAGGAAATGCACATAGTCCTTGTGACTTCCCTCACCTACGAAGCTTGTTCTATCAAATTTTACCCAAAGAGATACAGTAAATGCGTTCGTAGTACTCGGGCTAAGGTCATTGGCATCAGCCACCGTGATCTTGTCATTCACTCCGTCGAACTGGTATGCCCCGACTCCGTCTGTCCTACTGAACAAGGCCCCAGAGGCACTGCCGAGGTGACTTCCCGCCAGATCGTGCACCTCTCCTTGCTTTTCTCCAAGAGATGCCCAATTATTGAACTTGAAATAGAGAACGTTCCCTCTACTTAAGTCCAAAGCACTCCCTAGCATACTCAGCATAACCACGAGAGCTATGCCAAACAGACTAAGCACCATCTTTCTCCCCATCTTTTTCATACACGGCCGCATAATTTTCGCTATATAAGGTTTTCCATTTTATCGGCGGAAACAGACCCCTTTAAATAGAAAATTTAAAAACTGCCATTCCCTACACCTGGCATGATCGATCTAACCCAGGTGATGAAGGCGATAACCACCATAGGAAATCCATTAGTACTTCTATCCCTTATTATTGTATTCTTCCTTGTCCTTCATCTAAAGAAGAAAGATATGAGGGTGGCCGCACTTGCACTTGGGGGCGGCCTGGTACTAGAACAAATCCTTAAGTTCTCCATTCAGAGACAAAGACCGGACCACCCTGTAATCAAGGCAATTGGCTACAGCTTCCCGAGTGGTCACGCAATGATGTCCATGATTTTTTTCGGGCTTATTATGTATCTATTCTCACACTCAATAAGAAGCAAAGCATACCGAATACTCTTCATTATGGCAAACTGCCTCCTCATCCTCTTAATAGGGATAAGCCGAGTCTACCTCGGCGTCCACTACATAACTGATGTCATCGGGGGCTTTATCATAGGCCTAGTCTGGCTGCTTACCTCAATTAAGATTGTAAAACATCTAAGAAAGAAGAGTAATAACTAATCGCCAGCGCGATTGATAAGATGAATATCTCGTTCAAAAGACCTAGGGGCAATATATGCAACGGCGAGAGACACTCTGAAATATTTTGAAGGATCTTCTCGCCCCAAGGCATCATAAAGTGCTTGTGCAGTATAACTTGCAGTTCTTCCAGGAATATTCATACGAATAGGCTCTCCGTTAAACGAGGGGAGAGGATCTTCATTTTTTCCCGTGTAGGTAGAGATAAAGCTTCCCATTCCATTAATAAGAGGAACTCCAAAATAATGCTTGACAGGATTTCCATCCTCAGCACGTTTGATAATACCAAGTAGCCAGATAATTCATGAAAGAACTCTATGAGCGCTTGGATTCTGCCTCTACTGAAGGAGAAAGATTAAGACTGATAAACAATTTTCTTAAAGATTCCATTACTATACCTGAAAAAGAAAGGCTGACTAGGCTAAAGTCTATGACATACGAACTATCCAGAGTACCTTTCTTTGTAGGATTTAAGTATAAGAACCGTGGAGTTGAGAATCAAGAAACGTTAGACTATGTCTTAGGAATATCCCTCGATGATAATCTTTTAATGTTGGAATCACAAGGCACTTTATTCTGGGAGCATGCGCGATGGTATGCGCCTCCTGTAGAAACCCTGCCCGGTTCCTAATCATTTTAATTCGGGAATCAGGAGCTTTCAAAAACCCATAAAACATTTATCAAAGAAAAAATTACCTGGGTCCAAAAATCTGGGCATTATGCTTTTTCGCCAGATCAGAAAACCACTTTTTATACATTAATTTCCCTTCATCTTCAAGGTTCTGATTGAGTGTTAATTTAAGAAGATTAGGCCTAATAATCAATCCGTCCGCCATCTCATCGCCATAATTATAACCTGTAAAATGATGATGGGTTATCCATAAATCCCCTCCAATCACTTGATAATCATTTTTCAACAATGCACCCAGCAGGTGATCTCTAAAATGTTCAAATCCCTCAGGCGCCTCATTCATATAACCAAAATCGAATCTAAGAGTATGTATTTTCCCTCCTTCAAACAATGTATGCAATCCTCTGTCTCTTCCTTCAATAGGATCACACAATAACGGATTGTCATCCCTCTCCGAAGAAAAGTTATTACTATTAAAATTATATAAAAACTTTGCTCTCGTGTCTGGGATTACATGATTTTTCTTGCAATCGGAAACATATTTTTCACCATCATCGCGAGAAGATGGAACTAGTATCCCATGTGCCATAAAAGTAACATTTCCATACATTGGAGGAATAGGGAACCCTTCTAGAACTTCAGCCTTCATCTTAGGGCTATGAAGTTGCACGACATAAATTCCCTCATCAACTTTAGTAACCATAAATCTGAATAATACCTTCGTTTATAATCATTCTTGCATTAGAAAGTATATTTCCTAAGCCTCTACCGAGAATTGAACTCGGGACCTCAGCATTACCAATGCTGCGCTCTAACCGCTGAGCTATAGAGGCATAGTGGATGATGCAAAAAACCATATAAAAAGCTATGGATGTGTAGCATTAGAAGCAGGCAGCCAGTCAGACCTGACAACAAAAGCAGTCAGCGTCTTTGCATGAGCCGTAAGTGTATCTAACCATGATATATAAAGGCGTGAAAAAAGATTCAAATCCTCTGCTTTCCCAAGATGAAGATTATAATTGCTGATAATGGAGAATGCTCCGATAAGCAAGAACATGACTGCTACAACAACAAGTCTCATGGTAAGGTGCTATTGGTGAAATTAAATCCCCATTCTTGATGAATAGTGTATCCTGAGATTCGAACCATCGTATGGAGGACTCCGCCCAGCCATGAAAGATAAACCCTCCCTGCAGAGAGGACTCCTGAAGCAGTCTTCAAATCAAGATGATAACTTGTATAGACCTGACGGATAGTAAAGACGAAAAACAGGAAAATAGCTAAGAAGGCAATGAGTCCAAATCTATGTCTTACTTCCTTATATTTTACGAGCAAAAATGCTAATACGATAACACCTCCAATAATAAGCCAACTTAACATCCGCAATGAAGAGAAAATTTCTATAAAAACCTTTGCCTGCAAAACTTTAAAAGACATCATCCATAGTCTTAATAAAGCCCCGTAGTCTAGTGGTCAAGGATACGGCCCTCTGGCGGCTGTGACCCCGGTTCGAATCCGGGCGGGGCTATAAAAATGAAGAGGTTATTCAAGTATCGCTATCCTAAGCTGACGCTCTTAATCATACTTGTCGCTGTAGCCTATTATTTATTTACCATTCCTACAGTCGTTCTTTATCTTTCATCCTTAGGAAATCTAAAATACTGGGGAATACTCATCGCAGGTCTGCTCTTTTCATTTGGATTCTCAACACCCTTTGCTGTCGGTCTCTTTCTCACGCTCAAGCCAGACAATATTCTTCTTGCAGCCATCATTGGAGGAGCGGGAGCCATGCTCTCAGACCTTTCGATATTTAGTTTCATTCGGCTGACATTCATGGATGAATTCCAGAGGCTTGAAAAAGTAAAACCTGTTGCATTCATGGAAAGGGAGTTTCACCAAATACTTCCAAAAAGATTGCAGAGATATCTACTCTATGCGTGCGCAGGATTCATTATCGCATCACCATTACCTGACGAGCTTGGCGTCACACTGCTTTCAGGCTTCAGCACAATTAAAACGAGATCATTCATACTCTTCAGCTTCATCTTCAACGCACTAGGAATATTTTTAATGTTCCTCTTAGGAAAGGTACTCTAGAATTAATCCTCTTGAATTTCCTGAATAACTGATGTCAAGATGATATCAAAACGAACATTGACAGGAAGCATGAGCCCACTTTCTGTAACGTGTCTTCCTACGATATGTCTTCCTACTGATGGAGACTGGTCAAGAAACTTTGGTAGATCGTCATAGGGAATGCTATCTCTTTCTCCTTTCTTGTAAAAGGCAATTTCCACACCAACATCAACGAATTCAATCTTATCCCTATCCAGAAAACCAACGATTTTATACAACTTTCCCTCCAGTTCTCCGCGATTTCCCGTGATGACATCAAAACCCTCGATCTTTCGTGTAGAATACTCTGAATGTCTCGTGCAATAAACAACCATACAAAAGGAAGATAAAATTGATTAATAAGTATTATTATGATAGAATAATAGCGAGACGTTTACTTGTATGACTGAAAATATGAAGACCTTGGGTCATACGGCCTCGTCTGTGTTGCCCTATAAGCTGCTTTACCACCAATCAAGAGAGATTTAATAAGATTATGGTTAACAATAGATTCAATCGTGTCCATTGCTGCTTGCTCTAGAGCATTTCTTTCTTCTTCACTAATCTTTCTGTCTTTTTCTTCCATACTATGAGATAATAAATCATCTATTTAAAATAATCGAATCACAACCCTTTTAAACCTCCCTTCTATTCCTGTGCTAGGCTCTTGTAGTCTAGTGGTCAAGGACAGTGCCCTCTCGAACTGCCGAAGTTTGAATCGTCGAGATAATAACTTCAGTCCTCTCTAGGACAGGTACTTTATCCGATGTCTGCCTTTTTTTGGCACGGCAACGGAGAACGGCGCAGACCCGGGTTCAAATCCCGGCAGGAGCATTCTATCACCATAAAGCTTAAGAAATAAAGAAAGGTAAAGGAACATGCTCGAAGGAAAAGTCTATCAATTGAATATAAAGGCAGAGATACAAGGACAGAGAGGTATCCCTAAGTTTTCCATAGACATGGCAAAAATAATGAAAGAGGGAGTGACTGGAGACTACAATAGGCATAGATATGAATCACTAGGGGGAGATCTCGATCAAGCAATTCTCATCATGCCTCTAGAGATGATTCAAGAATTAAACAAGGAAGGTTGGCCGATATCTGCAGGAGATATTGGAGAAAATATTACGACACAAGGGATCGCCTATGATGATTTCAAGCCTGGAGACAGCTATCAGATTGGCAAGGCAATCGTGCAGATATCTCGAGCATGCGTGCCCTGTAAGAACCTTGCAGTCCTTTCCTATGTAGGAAAGGAAAGAAAAGTAGAATTCGTCAAAACCATGCTAAAACGTAGGGGATGGTATGCAAGCGTTGTCCAAGAAGGAATGGTGCAACGGGGCGACGATATTCTAAGAATATAATAAAAGAGTTAGCTCAAGTTATAAGGTAGAGATTGTTGTGAAGCTATAATCGACAATGCACGCTTGTGTCGTATGTGGCGAATCAAGAGAGCACTAACAACATATCCAATAACAAGAGCAACTATTCCGAGAATTATTACAATAGAGATTTTGGCATTCTTAACAACAGAGTCGATAATACGTCTGAAGGAAGATGGACCTTTTGTTGATTCGCTAGAATTTGTTGATGAGGATTCATTGCTCTCTGGAGTAATGGAAGATCCTGGTGAAGCAGGAATCGTAGTATTCATAGTTGAATTCGTCACATTTCGAGGCACAACAGCAGCTCCGCCTCCGCCACCACTTCCTCCTGAACTTCCACTGCTTCCACTGCCAGAACTCACACTGATAGCAAAGAAGACCCGAACGCTATCATTCCTGTTTCCAGAACTGTCATTCGCATAGACTGTAAAGTTGTAATTGCCGTTAGCAATGCTTGAATTCGTGTTGGTGAATGAAAGGTTGTTTGTCGTTGTCATGGTGACGTTACTCCTTCCTCCTGAAAGGCTATATTGTACAAACCCTTGTTCATCCAAACTGACATCAAAATCAATGTTTGAAGTACTATACGTTGTGTTGCCGGGAGTATTGACCGTTACTTGAGGAGTGGTCGTGTCAACAACCGCGAACGTCATTCGAGTGGTAAAGTTGACATTCCCGGCTGAATCATTTGCATAGACTGCCCAAATATTAGTACCAGCAGTGCTGGTAATTCCAGTTATATTTGTGCCACAGGCAACAGTAGTATTGGTAGCTCCTGAATTCAAAGAATACCAGCACGCCTGCACATTAATATCAGAAACGCTATAATTGAATGCGCTGATTGCATTGTTATAGGTTGTGTTCTGCGGGTAGGTAATGTTGACTGAAGGCTGAATGGTATCGATGACAATTGTCCTTGTTTCAGTGCGATTGATAGTGTTAAGTGTATCAAGAGCTGTGGCATTGAAATAGTAGACTCCGTCTGCTGCCACCGATATATTGACAAAGTTAGGTGATGTCGCTCTTACAGTTGTGTTTACAAGGCTTGTGGAATTGATAAGGTTGATAGTGATATTCGCTAGATTAGTATCTGAAGCAGTCACATTAATAATAATCCATCGTCGAGAGACAAAACTTCCGTTACTGTCGGTGGGAGAGACATATTGGATGCCCGGAGTAATGGAATCAACAAAGAATGTTCGCGTACTGCTGTTCGTGTTGCCTCCTGAATCATTAACATAGACAGTCCATGTATTCGATCCTTCTGAACTTGATAGCCCTGTGACATTGCTTCCACACGTGATAGTAGTATTGGTAGCTCCGAGGTTGAGCGAGTACCAGCAGGCTTGAGTACTTGCATCAACAAGGGTATAATTAAGAGCAGTCTGTATTGATGTATACGTTGTGTTTAAAGGATATGTGAGATTGACAACAGGGAACGTCGTATCGATGCTAAAGACAACAGATGCCGTATCATTCCTGTTGCCTGCTGAGTCATTCGCATAGACTTTGAAGGTATAACTTCCATCACGAATGCTAGAGTTCGTTCTATTAAAGGTAATATTATTGGTACTTGCCATAGTATAGTTTGTTGCTCCATTCGTAAGAGTGAAAAGAACTGTACCAACTTCATTCAGAGAAACATTAAAGTTGAACGATGCATTGGCATAGGTAGTATTGGAAGGCACAGTAATGTTGACAAGAGGTGCCGTGCTATCTGCAGTAGTAATAGTGACTGTTCGTGTCTCAGTGCGGTTTTGGTTGTTGGCGCTGTCAGTAGCAGTCGCATTGAAGTAATAGACTCCATTCGCCAGCCCAGTATAATTAATGAGGAATGGAGAGGTTATTGATGTGTTTGACTGATTGAGGAAGCCTGAAGCATTGAACAGATTGATGGTAATGTTGACCAGGTTTGTGTCTGAAGCGGTGACGTTGATGACAATGTTACTTCGAGTCAGCGTTGAACCATTGGTTTCAGTTAGAGTCCCATACAAGGGTATAGGGAGTGTAGAATCAAATATAACACTATTGTTAGAACTCGCAAAGGCGCTATTGCTTGAATTATCTGCAGCCAGATAATTCCAGAAGTAAGTTCCTTCTCGTGGAAGGGTGATGCTAATGTTCGTCGCATTAGAAGTGCCATTAAGAGTTCTTGATGTAGTATTTAACAAAGAGGTAGAGTTCCAGAGGTAGAGTGTTGCGTTCTTTAGCTGATAGTCATCTGTAAAGCTCGCACTGAAGTTGGTTGCATTGCTGGTGACAAAGCTTCCGTTGCTCGGAGCAAGCAAGGTGACAGAGGGAGCAGTAGTGTCGTTCGCATTGGAAGCAATTTCAAATCCTGCTTTGATGTAGGTGTTGACTGAATCAGCTGTATAACTGGAATTCCAGTTGAATCTTGACTGATTTATAGCCTTCGCTAAGAATCCTCCATATGATGTATTCGACTCTCCCAAGGAAGCCATATAAGTTGAAATGCTTCTGTTTGGGGAAACATACGTAATCTGTGTGTTGTTAGATAATGTCTCGTTAGCCAATGATATCCACTGAGTATAGTTCTTGTCTACACTATCGACATTGAACCATGTGCTGACGCTTCGTGTCGTATAATACTTGTTCCCTGAGAAGCTAATATTTGTAAGATTCTCTGTAAGGGCCATCTGCTCTCCTTGAGCAGCTCCCTGGAAGCTATTATTACTAACAGAGGTATTCTTGTATCGTGATACGTCTGTTATGCTTAACATAAGTGCTTTCCAGTCATACACCGTGTTATTTATAATCTGTGTATTAGTAAGTGCAAAATCATTTAAGGCAAAAGCGTACGTATTTGTCGTATAGGTTTGATGAATAAGATAGTTGTTTTTTATTATCCCTTTATCAAAACTGCCCATGCCGATACCCTGGCTGAGAGGGCTGGCTCGGTCGTCCACACCGCCCATATTGATCAGGACATTTTCAGTTATATTCCCATCAACAAAGGCTAGCGTATCTTCATCAGAAGTGGTAGGAGTCATATTGACAATATGCCCCCCCAGGCTTACTCCTATCTCGTCGCCACTGTAAAGATTGTTGATTACTGAAAATCCAAAGAAACTCCTGTTGGTTGTTGCTGCGAATTTAGTCCCCATGCACGAAGCGTTTAGTAAAATGTTATTCCTTACAATAATATTCCTCAATTCATTAAGATAAAAGTTATGGTTAAATGTCGTGGCAATAGCTCCTGTAGAAACTTCATTCCATCCGTTATGATAGAGGAAATTTTCCTCAAGAAGGAGTCCATCGACACCAAATATGTACATTCCCTGAGAGTGAGCGCCGGTTGAACCTGGATGATCATACACAATGGTACAGCGTCTCATCGTAATGTTTTTCGCATTGTAGGTACCGTCAACATCCTGAATTATATTGCTCGCGTAATAGCTTATCTTGCAATCTTCCAGAAGAAGATTGTAAGTTCCATAAGTAACAATAATTCCGTCATAAGAAGAGTTTGCTCCACCTATTCCTTCGACGTAATCAGAAGAAGAAGGGTCTCGTGCGGAAGCATACAATTCAAAGCCAACAAAGGCGGTATAATTCATACGATCCATGGTTATCCCACTAGAGCGCTGTCCCGTCCGCAGCATGGGCCGTACCGTCGAATTTCCATAACTTCCCATGACCATCATTTCACTAGCTCCTCTCCCCGATTTACCCCATGGCTCAAAACTCTCGTTGTACCATTTGTCTCCCCGTTTTAAGAGCAACCAGTCAGGATAGCCGTTTCGAAGTAATGCATACGCAGTAGAAAGATTCTTCTTGGGTCCATCAGTACCATTCCATTCAGGGGAATAACCACTCCATGAATCATTACCGGTCGTATTACTGACAAAAACGACAAGGGCATCACTGCTTCTATCAAAGGTTGTCCACCCGTTTTTCTCAGAGAGGTTTCCTGCTCTCTCGCTCGTGTCACTAGCTCCATAGCATCCAAGGTCCTGCTGCCAGTCTGTCAGCCTGTCGCCATCATTGTCAATATTGTCATTGCATGCAGTCAGATTGCTAAAATAAACAGTCCAATTGCTTGAATTGTATGCAGTATTACTACTGTTGTCACTCACCCGATAATTCCAGAAGAATGTGCCCTTATAAGGAAGCGTTATCGAAAGATTAGTGCTGTTGCTAGTTCCTGTAATGTTGGTTGTATTGGTCAATATCAGGCTTCCGGTACTATTCCATAGGCTAAGAGTCACGTTTTTTAATTGGATATTGTCGCTGAAGTTAGCAAAGAAAGACGTTATGTTTGCAGTTGTTGAACTGTCATTCGTGGTAATCACAGTGCCATTCAGAGGAGAGATAAGAAGCGCAGAAGGAGGGTTAAGGTCGTTGTTAGTGTAAGTAAGAGTAAAATTGCTTGCGTTCCATGCAGTGTTGCTTGAATTGTCGGATGAGTAATAGTTCCAATAGTAAGTATCGGGCCGAGGAAGTGTAACGCTTATGTTGGTTGCATTATTGCTTCCGTTGAGAGTCAGTGAAGTGGTGTTGACAAGCGTTGATGCATTCCAAATGTACAAGGTAGAATTTTTCAACTGATAGTCATCGCTGAAGTTAGCAGCAAAAAAGTTGGCGCTTAACGTTGTCAGAGTGCCGTTAGGAGGTGCAAGCAGGTTGACAACAGGGGCGCTTATATCGGGAGTGCTCAGAATGACAATCCGTTGCTCGGTCTGGTTTTTATTGCTGTTGTTATCAACAGCATACGCAGTGAATGTGTGCTGTCCTGCAGATAAAGAAGTAAAATTATACGAATATCGATTGGCAGTCGCATTGAAGAGGGCGGAAACTTCTGTATTGTTCAAGCTTCTATTGAAGACAATCACCTCATCAAGGGATCCGTTCCATGCGTTGCCCGCAGAACAGAATGAAGGTGTCCTGCAGCCAATGCCCATGCCATCGCTTGGAGGGCCGTTGAACTGGTCAAAGGCGGCAATTGAGAGTGTTGTGTTCTGGACTCCATTGACGTAGAGCCGCAACACACCGTCGTTCTTGCTGTAGGAACACACGGCATGATACCATGTGCTGACTGCAGGAGTAAAGGCTGCATTCGTTTGATAGATGTACGAGGTGCTGTTGCGCAGGTTGCATACCACACTGCTACCCTCATAGGTAAGAGCAAAGGACAAGGCACCCATCTCGAAGATATAGACCGTTCCTGATGCAGAAGGCTGCCTGTTCAGCCACAAGGATGCGGTAAAGCCTTCACTTTCGTTCCGCTGCAGAGGGTAGGAAGGAAGGGAAATGATGCTGCTATTGCCATTAAACGTGAAGGATGCGTTGAACTTTCCTGATGCATTCTGGAATGCCCTGCTCGAATTGCTTGCGTTGGTGCTGTAGCTTGATGAGTCAATAACTCCATTCGTGCTGTTGATGTCGTCCATCCTGAGCCATAGTTTTACCGTTCTATCAAAGTCAACAAACGTATAAAGTAATGATGCAGTGGTATTACTTGAGACATTGACATAGATGCTCGTTGCGGTCTGTGAAGAGCCATTCGCAGGCGTGGGTGTGGTAAAATTCACAGTTGGATATGCAGAGACCAGCAACATCACTAGAACAACACTAAGAAGAGTGAAAATAATTAGGAAAATACCACTAGTTGTTAGTCTCCCATACCTGTCATTAACAAATATTCCCACGCCTTTTTTTTGCTTGTGCATAATACCTATTTGTATGCCAAATTGTCTTTAAAAATATATATAAACCTGCGATTTCTCTCCTAGGGATGAAGACAGATAGGGAAATACCTTCCGTGATTCTTAAACAGGGAAAATTTGAATCAAGGGAAGGAAAAGTTCATGGGATGGCCAAGGTAATCCAGTCGCATGGGGCGCGAAAGGTCATGTTGGAAAAATTCAAGATAAATACATATGAGGGAGTCCATCTTGCCCTTACCCCACCCCACTTTGTTGATGTTCTTCTTGAAGAGGCACTTGTGGACCTAGGGGAATTGAGAAAGAAAAAGATGGATTACCTCATTGATGAACTTACCAATATTGATCTTTATAGTGTCGTTACGCTCATCAACCTGCAGCAAAGGATTGTCCTGGGGGAAGCCCAGCTCCTTGACGTGAAGAAATCTTCGTAACTCCTGGGTAAATGCAGAGGAAAAATCAAAAAAATACCGACAATAAGAATTATTTTCCCGTCGATAAAACTGGTTTTTTCTGAAATAAAAATTTAAATACTTGTTTCTCCTGAAAAATAAAGAAAAAGAGATATGGACGAGAAAAAAGAAGTGCAAGGAACAATTCTGCCCCCTGCCCCTGATAATACTAAAGCCTCCGAAGACGAGTTTTTTTCGGTGTTGAAAACAGTAGCACCTGGAACGCATCTGAGATCAGCCCTGGACGGTGCTTTGAAAACAGGTAAGGGAGCGTTAATTGTTGTGGAAAATGAGAAAGTTCTCCCTATCCTTGATGGAGGGTTCAGAGTCAATTGCCGATTTACTCCACAAAGATTGATTGAGCTCACAAAGATGGATGGTGCTATTATTATTGCAAAAGATACCAAGAAAATAAATTATGCGAACGTTCTTCTCACTCCCGACAGCAAAATAAAAACCTTGGAGACAGGAACAAGGCATAAGGCAGCAGAAAGGACAGCTAAGCAGACAGGGACGCTTGTCATCGCTATCTCAGAAAGAAAAAACGAGATTACTCTTTTCTATAAGAACATCCGTTATCCTCTGAAAAGCACTGATGAAATACGAAGAAAAGCCAATGAGCATATACAACTTATTGAAAAACAGAGAGAGCTGTTCGATAGGCATATAGAACGCCTTAATAGGCTTGAGTTGCGAAACTATCCGAGTCTTAACCAAGCGATCCAGGTCCTACAGAAAGGAAGGTTTATTCAAAAAATTTCATATGACTTGAGAAAGCACATCATTGAGCTTGGAAACGAGGGGACTCTTCTTAAAACCAGATTGAAAGAGATAACCTCAGGAGTTGAAAAGGAAACGAATTTAGTCATAAAAGACTATACGAACGTTGATGTGAAAAAATCAAAAATATTACTCGACAGCCTTTCTTATGATGAAATCCTTGATCCTGACAATATCATGAAAGCTCTTGCATTGGAAAACCCAATAGTTGTCTCTTATATCAAGGGATGGAGAATACTTTCAAAAAGCTCTCTCTCAGAAGCTGAGATAGCGACACTTATTAGAGAAATGGGAAGTCTGGGTAATGCTATACACTCCAATATAAAGTCATATTCTATCCTATTAGGAGAAGAAAAGGCGCAAGTGTTCAAAGAAGAGATAGAGAGAATAAAGTTGAATGCTTAATCAGAGCCTTCTCTGTAATAGGAATTCGATTTCTCAGATGGAGGATGATACTCATGCTTCAACTCAGTAGTAATGGAAGGATTATATTGAACAGAAGAGCTTTCATCCTCTAAGTCGCTCACATCAACAATGCGTTTGTTTTGATACTGTCGTTTCATAAATCCCTGATAAAAAAAGGTTATTTAAATCTTTAGCTTTCCCTTCTGCCAATCTCTGATAATCTGGAGAGCTGTCCTCCGTTCATCCACTTTTCCACCCTTGACAAGATATCCTTTCTTCATCCCAATATTGAAAAGCAGCTCATCGCTATCTTCGCCCTCTAAAACCCCTCCTACATATCGTTCTAATGCTTTCCTATCCCTCTCGCAAACATATTCGATAATCTCTGCTGCAACGAGCTCCGGATTCCTGAGATCCTCAGGATTCTTTGCTCCGATGACTCCTAGCTTCAGTTCAGGGTCATCCATATCGATGACACCGGGTGAATCAAGGATTTTGAGACTTCCAGCCCGAATAAACTGTATACCTTTGGTAGTTCCCGCAATAGGGGACATGAGCGCGCGTTTGCGGCGAGCTAAAGCGTTAATGAGTGCAGATTTTCCTACATTTGGATACCCTACAATGCCTACCTTTAATGTTTTCTTCTTCAGCCTTTTTCCAATAATATGTAATTCTCTTCGTAGGTCTGAGATGCCTACATTCTGAGTCGCAGCAGCGAAAAATGCATGAGGATATTGTCGTTTAATATCATCTTGCTTTTCTACAGGAACAAGGTCGATCTTGTTAAGGACCAGAACGACTTCCTTACCGCTTCTGTCTAAGAGTTCTTGAACCTCCATATTCCGAGACATTTCAGGCATCCGAGCATCCACCACAAACACGACTGCATCTGCCTCCCCCACAACCTTCTTGACTACAAACCAAAATGCCATGACAGAATGAGGAAAAACCAGCTTATAAGTATATCTTCGATAAGTTTATATCCAAGCTTTTATTTAGGATGCAATGCCTGGATTCGACAGTCAAAAGGTTCTTGAGATAATTTTACAGGAAGCCCCTATTCAAACAAATAGACGGTCTGAAATCCGCCCCCCTAAGGCTCCGTGGTGGAAAGGCAAGAAAGTTCCAATTTATGCATACTACTATAACCAGGGTATCAAAGATCCCGAACTATCGTACGATCGGATTAAGCATCCTCTACAAACAACTCCTCATTCAACCCTGTGTGAGGTATACTCATTCTGGGAAAGTCACCCCAATGTACAGAGACTTCTTAATCGACTGACAAAAGAAAAAGAGATGCACGGCAAGGTTCTCTACCAAGGCCCATGTTTGAAAATAAATGATATACCGATACCTGAAGATGTTATCGTGAGAACAAGGCTAGGAGAAGGATACCATTTCTTTCTTTCTGCCAGCCATTTTGCAGATCACTTCAATTGGACCTGTGAAAAATTAAGTTATGAACCAAGAATTATTTATGATTCAAGCATAGTACAGATTAACAAAAAAGCCATTATGGAAATAGGTGATGAAAAGATATCAATCGATATAGTAATCCCAGAGCCGCTAAAAATCAATCTCCTGGATGAAGATCCAACACTTGCTCAGGCCATGGAAGCAGTCACTAGGGCTTATAGAAGGATTAAAATGAAGTTGCATTCCCAACAATACACAGTCTATAGAGCCGAAACAGTGAAGGGTGAGAAATTCTACCAGGCCAGGGTTAATGGCAGCAAACCTTTATAAACCGATTTTTTCTTGACAACCTATGAAGAGATCCTCACGAAGATGGAAGAAAAAGGGGCAAATGCGCTGGAAATGGCAAAGAAAGCGCCTTAGAAAGGAAAAGAGAAAGCGAAGACTGCACAGAATGAGATCTGCTTAATAATTCTTGTAAAATCATACAAATCTTTATAAAAAGCCATGTCAAACCTCTTGTATGTCACAAACAGAGATATGGACTGAAAAATTCAGACCCTCGAAATTTGAAGATGTAGTAGGGCAACAAGAGATCATTAAGCGCGTCAAGTCCCTCGTACAATCAATGAACATACCTCACCTGATGTTGGCAGGGCCGGCAGGGACTGGAAAGTCAACTCTTGCTTTAATCATTGTCAAGGAATTATTCGGGGAGCGATGGAGAGAAAACTATCTTGAATTGAACGCATCCGATGAGCGAGGTATTGATGTCGTGCGTCAGAAAGTAAAAGACTTCGCTCGAACAAAAGCGATTGAAAATGTCCCTTTCAAAGTCATCTTCCTTGACGAAGCGGATGCATTAACACGAGAGGCGCAACAAGCATTGCGAAGGACCATGGAAAACTACACCAATACATGCCGATTCATCATGTCATGTAACTATTCAAGCAAGATCATTGATCCTATTCAATCGCGATGCGTCGTCTTCAGATTCAAATTGCTTGAAAAAAAAGACATCTCTATTGTCATAAAAAAGATTGCTGATCAGGAAAAGCTCAAGATGGGAGAGAACGCTTTTGAAGCCCTGTATGAATCAAGTGAAGGTGATTGTAGAAGGGTCATTAACCTTCTCCAAGCCACAGCATCAATATCTCCTGACATAACTTCTGAAATGATAAAGATGATTAGCGCCGAGGCAAAACCTCGGGAGATAAAGGTAGTTCTTGATTATGCCCTTGCAGGAGACTTCCTCAATGCTCGGGATAAGTTATTGGATGTCATGCTTAAGGAAAGTGTTGCAGGAACTGATATCATCAAAGCAATCCAGAAGGAGATATGGAATCTTCAGATAGAGCCTGAAATCAAGGTAAGGCTGACGGAAAAAACAGGGGAAGCCGAATTCAGAATGATTGAGGGCAGCGATGAATTCGTTCAATTACAAGCTCTTCTTGCTTCATTCGTCCTCGCTGGCCAGGGCAAAGCAACCGCATAATGGGAATAAAAGTTGAATTCAATCCAGATCTAGCGCTAAGAAAATATCATACCGAAAAAAGGAATGATGCAGAATGCCTTCCAAATAAATTAGAGGAAGGAAAAGAATACCATTTTCTTAAAAAAGGACAAAGAAATTACTGGCTTGAAGGAGAGATTCCTTTAGTAGAGACGCAGGGAAATGAACGGTTAACTCGTCCTCTTGCGGCAATAAGAATACTAGAAGCAACACATTATATAAGAAATGGAGAGATATGGACTAAAGGAAAGTACAAAGTAATAGAATCTTACAACTCTAATGATCAGACAATCCATTTTGAAGGTCTTAAAAGAAGATGAATGATAAAGAAAGTTTTACAGAGAAATACAGGCCGGAAAAGAGTTCAGAAATAGTAGGGCAAGAGAAAGCAGTCGTTGAGGTGAAGGACTTCCTTAAGAATTTCCCAAAAAAGAAAGCATTAATGATCTATGGTCCTGCAGGAACAGGGAAAACATCACTTGCCCTTGCAGTTGCAAGAGAAAATAATCTTGAGATCTTAGAGTTAAACTCGTCAGACTTGCGAAATAGGGTAAAGTTAGAGCAGACTTTAAAGCCAGCAAGTGAGCAACTTAGTCTTTTCAAGAAAAGCAAGATAATTCTTATGGATGAAGTCGATGGTGTCACAGGAAGCGATATAGGTGGAATTCCCGAACTGGTAAGAGTCATTACCATTAGCAGATATCCAATTATAATGACGTGCAATGACGCCTGGCAGTCAAAACTCTCCCCGGTAAGAGCAAAATCAAAGATGGTTGAGATGAAGGCTCTCGATAAAACGACAATAGCACGAATTCTCCAGAATGTGGCCGGAAAAGAGGATATAAAGAAAGACTCAACATTTTTCGCACAAATTGCGGCGAAATCACAAGGAGATGTAAGGGCCGCCTTAAATGACTTGCAGTCCTATGTGTCAGGAGAGAATATCCTTGTTGACATAACTGAAAAAAGGGATGTGGAAGATACTATCTTTAACATTTTACGAAGAATATTCAAAGAGAGAGGTAACTTCCTTGACTTGTTCGACACAACAACTATGTCTCTTGACGAGATATTATTGTGGATTGAAGAAAACATTCCTCGCGAATATAAAAACGAAGCATTGACGAAAGCATACCATGCCCTGGGCAGCGCAGATGTCTTTCGAGGCAGGATTTATAGGAATCAATCATGGAGATTCCTCATCTACCAGAATATCTTCCAAAGCGCAGGCGTTTCCTACTCAAAGAAGACATCCCTACAAGGATTCACCAAGTATGAAAGGCCAAAGAGAATCTTGAAGATATGGATGCACAATCAAAAGACCGAGAAGAAGAAAACCATCGCACGAAAATATGCCACGTTGGTCCATTGCTCCTTCAAGCGAGCACTGAGAGACTTTGAGCTCCTCAAGCCAATCATTCGGCAGGAATCAGTTCAAAAGCAACTGAAGCTTTCCGACGAAGAGCTCGAATTTCTTAAGAAATAAGAAATATTTTAGTTATTGACAAGCTTCCTAAACAATCTTGGCTTAAATTTTCCGATACCTCGTTGCCCAAGAGTATAAATCGTTCCAAATTCGATATCGAAGTAATCGTGTGATGATATTCTCGCCAATTCTCTACAATCTCTCATCATATTCTTATAAGTGATATAATAAGAAGATTCTGAATCTATCGCTAATTTAACATTATGGGCAGTTTCAACAATATCAACACCAAGTTCTAAGGGAGAACATTCATCGGCCCTCATAATAGCCTCTTTAACACCTTTACAAACTAAGAGTGTATGAGCAACGTAGAACAATCCATCTTTTTCAATGAGAGTCGAAGGATTCTTACTAAGAGGTATAATGAAATACTCTTTATCTCCAATGATTTGTGTGTCAGCCACAAAAAATCAATTAAGAAACGCTATTTAAATCTATTTGAAATGAGCCTTGAAAAGCTCATCAACCTTCTTCCAATTAATCACATTCCAGAATGCATTGATATAATCAGCTCTCTTATTTTGATACTTCAAGTAATACGCATGTTCCCACACATCGATGCCGAGGATAGGAATCTTTCCTTCTATTAAAGGAGAATCCTGATTGGCCGTGCTCATAACATACAACTGTGGCACTTTAACTTCAGCATGCTCATATTGTGTCTCACCTCCATTCTTATGGGTAAAGTGTTTGATGCCAGGAGGATCAATGACAAGCCATGCCCAGCCGCTACCGAATCGGCCCAAAGCGGCATCGGTAAATGCCTGCTTAAACTTATCAAAGCTCTCAAACCTTTTCTTGATTTCATCAATGACTTTCCCTTTCATTTCCTTGTCCTGGGTATTGTTCGTCATTAACTGCCAAAACAAGCTATGATTAGCATGTCCTCCGCCATGGTTTCGCACTGCAGTTCTAATTGACTCAGGGATCGAGTTAAGATTCTTCAGCAGTTCCTCTACAGGCATGTTATGGAACTTCTCACCTTCGGGCTTGTGGATAGCCTCATTCAGCTTGTCAATGTACGTCTGGTGATGCTTAGTATAATGGATCTCCATCGTCTTGGCATCGATGTAAGGCTCTAGGGAGTCATATGCATACGGAAGTTTAGGAAGTGTATGTTGCATAGCAAGAAAAGGCGTTTCAATCTTATAAATCTTCTTACACCTGGATATATACATCAGCGTAAAACTTAAATAAAAGCGCTACCTCTAGAAAAGATGAGCTCTACACAAGGAACTCAAAAAGAGTCAATCGGACACTATCTCAGTCAAAAATTAGGAGGGAAAATTTTACCTCTTTCAGATACATGTGACCGTCTTGAATTGGAAAACATTGACGTTCAGTCGGCGAGCCATATAGCTCCATTACTCGATAAGCACTATAGAGAGCAAGGCTTTATCCCTACTCCAATGACTCTTAATTGTCCTGATCATCGCATCTATATAAAAGAGGGGTCATCAAGTATTGGAGTAAAAATAGAACCTAATGTTTTCCTACGAAGAGTTATTCTTGAAATTTATAAAGTTGAGTCTCGTTAAAAAGCATCCTCGTCAGATACTTCTTCGTCTTTCTTTTTCTTATCATGCTTTTCAGATTTATCGGCCTTCTTATCAGAATGAGAATGTGAAGATCCTGAAACAACCTCGAGGCTTCCAAATTTCCCCGTGGTCAACTGTTTCTCACCATTGAATTCAGAAACATAACCATTACTGACCTTGATTTTATCTCCTGCATTGACCTTATCAATATCATTGTTCCAGAGGCTGAACTTTATCTCTCCCGTATCATCATGAACGACAAGATTGCATACTCTAAGGTCTTTTCCATACTTGTTGAAGCTCCTGACATCTCCCTTGCTCTTTACGGTGACTTCAATGTCAACTTTTCCCTGTCCTGATTTCAATTCGCTTATCTTCATTTTGCCAGCTCCGCGTCAATGGTCTGTTTGAATGTTGAATAAGGTACAGCTCCCTCAATGATAATGCCGTTGACGAACGATGTTGGAGTGCCGCTCACGCCAAGGGTCTGACCATAGGCTTCCTCGTCCTGGACAGCCTTTGTATATTTACCTGAATCTAAGCATGTGTCAAATTTCGATCCGTCAACTCCCAGTTCTCGAGCCCATTTCTTCTCATTGTCAACACTTAATGTTGCCTGGTTTGAGAACATCTTGTCATGCATGGCAAAGTATCCGGTGTCTCCCTTCTGCTCTCGGACACATCGTGCTGCCTCTGCAGCTTTCTGCGCTTCAGGGTGAAGCTGAGTAAGTGGGAAATCCTTAATGACATACAACACTTTGCCCGTATCAACATAGTCCTTGATCAGTTGAGGATAGGTATCAGTGTAATGTCTTCCACAGAATGGGCACTGATAGTCAGTAAATTCGACAAGGACTATTTTTGCATCCTTATTGCCCTTACTAGGACTATCTCCAACGTTCACATCAACAGGACCTGTTGGAGTCGTAGTGCTTGTTCCAGGGGCAGTTGCATTACCTGAAAGAGGAACAAGGTCGCTTACTAAATACTGTCCATCAGTTGTTACATAAACAGGGATATCCTGCCCATTATAGCTGACAATAACTTGATAGAACTGTCCATTCTTTGATGAAGAGACAACTTGTGCAGTTCCCTGCCCTCGCGAGTTAATGAATGAGATAAGGTTGTTTCCAGCTGTCTTTTCACTAACGACTGTTCCACTGGTTCCACCTTTGAAAATGATGACAAGAAGTAAGGCTAGAGCTAACACGATGGTGGCAACAATCCAAGGATTTTTTCTAAAACCATCAATATACTTTCCAACAGGAATTTCAATCGTGTCGGATCGGGCTGATTGAGCCTCTTTAGACTTCATTCTGTGTGCACACATTAAGGCTTTAAAAATCTTTTGAAAACTGCAATAAGAACATTTAATAAATTAAAACTCTCCTGAGAAACGTGGGATATGACATTATATTAGGCCGGGATGCCTCAGATAAAGAAAAGTTTGGTGATAAGGGGCTGATATACCTAGGTAAGGGCTATGTAAAGATGGGAAACTATACCTCTCTTTCCAACAAGATGTGGATGGATGTCGCACGAAGCCATGTTGTCCTTGTAGCAGGCAAGAGAGGAAGCGGAAAATCATACACTTTAGGGACCATTGCAGAGGAGCTATCAAATCTTCCCCCTGAGAACTCCCAAAATATAGCATCACTTATTTTTGACACTATGGGAATATTCTGGACTATGAAATATCCCAATGAAAAAGACAAGCTCATGCTTGATGAGTGGGATCTTAAAACTCGGCAGCTGCCAGTAAAAGTATTTGTACCTCACGGAAAATCTGCTGAATACAAACAAAAAGGCATCCCGTTCGATCATACCTTTGCTCTCAAAGCCTCGGAGTTGGAGGCAGAAGACTGGATGACTCTCTTCAACGTCGATATGACCTCTCTTCCCGGAGTGCTCATTGAAACCACGATAACACATTTACGGGAGAATCGTTTATCCTTCAATCTAGAAGATATCCGAGATGCCGTTGAAAAAGACCATAAGGCACACCATGAGACGAAAGATATTGTTACATCTCTCTTCACCGCAGCAGACAGCTGGGGAGTCTTTGCAAGAACGACAGAAGGCACAGAAGTTACTGATCTTGTAAATGCCGGAACAACAACCGTCCTTGACATTTCAGTCTACAGTTCTATAGGATCATTCAATGTAAGGGCATTAATCATCAGCCTTATTTCAAGAAAGCTGTTCAAGCACCGATTGGATGCCCGGAAAAAAGAAGAACTTGAAGCCATCCAGCATGGGCAGGAATACTTGGCATATCAATCTCGAAGACAGGAACCATTAGTATGGTTGTTCATTGATGAATGCCATGAATTCATGCCTCGCGAAGGAAAGACTCCAGCAACCGATGCCTTGATGCAGCTCCTTAGAGAAGGCAGGCAGCCAGGCATTTCCTTGGTGCTTGCAACCCAACAGCCTGGACAGATTCATAGCGATGTCATGACACAAGCAGATATTGTCATTGCACATCGAGTGACTGCTAAGCCCGACATTGAGGCCCTGAATGACATCATGCAGACCTATCTGCTGTCTAACATCAAGCGACAGATGGACGACCTTCCCTCAGCAAAGGGATCCGCAATCATCCTCGATGACAATTCAGAAAGGATTTATCCTATAAAGATACGCCCTAGATTCACCTGGCACGGCGGCGAAGCCCCTGCCTCAGTCCGAGCCGAAGTCATTCTTTAACCCCATATAGGTAGTGAAATAGTAAGGTTTAAAAGCCAAGTTTCAGCATTTCTTGGATGAATGCAATAAAGTATCAAGAATTAGTGGAGAAAGAATTCGTTTCCCTTACACAGCATGGTGACGGGGAATTCCCTGAGAGAATGAAGCGAACCTATGCCGGAACAAACGTGGTAGTGGAGCATATATCCGATGACAGGTATGAAATTCACGCCGTCTCCAATTATAGAAATGAATGGTATCACGTGGATGATATTCCTAAGAAGTTTGGGCATCTTAATACGCTTGATGAGCTTTTAGATGATATATCATTACCGATGAAATTGGGAGATGTTGTAAGTTCATGACAGCATTCCCTTTAACCGGAATTACGGAAGCAGCAATGCGATTGTTTGGTATAGTACTACGTGAAGATGACCGTGGTCTAGAACAACAAATAAACAGAGAATGGGCAGAGCAGCGAGAGAAAATTACCGCCTCATCTGAAGATATAACCTCTGTGGGTGATATGATCAAGGACTATAACCCTATCCACCGAAGTAAAGAATTGGCAATCAAGAAAAATCTATTAGACACCCCACTCATGGGAGCCCATACAGCAATCTACGGTGCGCAATTTATACAGGGAGTTACCGATAGAATGAAGAAATTCTGGGGTGCCGACATACAAGTAGTTAGTCAAAAATCTCGATTCCCATCCCCTATATATCCAGGCGACAAAATAAAGTGGCAGATTGTAAATTTCAAAGAGATACCAGGGAAAAACATTGATCTCGCTATTACAGGATATAGGAAAAGAGATAATGAATCAAAAGAAGCAGTCAATCTGACCGCTAGTCTAGGAAATAGGTATTTTATTCCAGAAATAAGAGGAGTCCCTATCTACTCACAGAGCTACCTAATAACTGAAGAGTTGATAAGAAACCTTCATCAAAGAACGGGAGGAAATTCATCTGAAAAGCCATTAGCTATATTTGCAACATCATATGTACCGACCACGCTAACGAACTTACTTCTAGAGAAAGCAAATAGCCTGGAGGGGACAAATGCTTCCATGAATTTCAAATTTACTGGAGAGCTGCAACCAGGAGAACTTACAGTCGATATTTATAAGTTCGAAAAAACAAGGCCTCGAGGCGGAGCATACTGGTATAACATGGATGCCCACTGCAGACAGGGTGGAAAATCAGTGGCCTATGGTACAATGCTTGCGATAGCCGATCAAGACGTAGAGCTTCCCTTTTCACTTAATCCATTACCTTAACGTCAGCCCGATACCTGTATTTGTAAGGTCCAATATCTCCAGCCTTCTTTACTCCACGTATCTTGATCCCCTTCTTGGCAGTCATGGCCTCTTTCATCAGCAATTCCTTTAACGCTCCAACTTTATCTTCTTCATAAAACCCATAATAATGGATAATCCCTCCATCCTTGATCTTTGGGAACGCAACATCGAGGAAGGAATCGGAAAGGTTAGGCCTCGCCATGACAATCCTATCAAATTTCTCCTTCAATAAAGGCACTTTCTTCCGGACATCTCCCTGAATAAGCTCAACATGAGCCTTATTCCTTTTTACATTCTCGTGTGCATATTTCACGCATTCTTTTCCCAATTCTACAGAAATTACCTTCGCAGGCTTAGCGTGTTTAGCGATAACAATGGCGAAAGGAGCAACTCCTCCAAACATGACTAAAACCTTTTCGCCTTTTTTCACCAAGGAAGCAATTTCCTTTCGTTCACTTGCAAGCCGCGGAGAAAAGTAGCAGCTATCGACATTAAGTCGAAACTCACACCCATTTTCCCTATACAATGCCTCCTTTGTTTTCTCTCCCGCAATGTGCTTTGTAGTTAAAGTTCTCAATCTTCCCTTAAACCGATCAGTCTTTTCAAGCACTGTTCGTACATTCTTATGATCTTTCAAAAAACGAAGAGCAAACTTCTTCTTATCCTTAACTCCCCGTTTGAACTTCACAATAGCTATGTTGCCAAGAACATCATAGGTTGCCATAATAAAATAAAGAAGTCTGGCTTAAATACCTGTTGAAAAGATTTATAAACAAATTCCCTCTCTAAAAGAAAAAGAAGATGGATAAAAAAATAGGATACATTCTGCTGGTTGTTGGTGCTCTTATCGTTGTCAGTACTCTAGACTTCGTGAAGAAGACAATCCACCTTAACCTTGGCTTGAGCGACTGGATGGTGGCATTGATAGGTGGAATAATCTTTATCATAGGTGCCTATTCTGTGGGCGGTGGAAGATCAAAGCAGTCACAGGAAGTCCCTATTTATCACGGTAAGAACATCGTCGGCTATAGACGAGTTAAGTAATTAGCTAAGTCTTGACAATTCCTTGTACCAGTATTTCTTTTCTTTCTCAAGCTTGTCAATTTCTCTCTGCTTCGAAGCAGCATCAAGATGAGATTGGCTGATAACAGAAATTGATTGATCAAGCTGTGCAATCCTATGAAGGACTGAACTTGCTCCTGCAGCCTTATATCGTTGTGTGACCCAATATCTGCGAATAGTGCCATCAAACAGTAAGAAGAGTAAAGCAACCAGCATAGTCCAGAAGTAAATATCGCTATGAGCCGAGCTGTCTGCAGTGTTCCACAATCCAAAGTAAACCATAATGAACAATATCCATCCTATTTTCCTCACAGAGCCATATTCTCCCAAAACACTATGAAGGAAGAAGAAATAAATAACAAAGGGAAGGAATGCGGTAATGGCCACTGCCAACACCTGATACTGCAATACGATAGTATTAATCCATTCAAAATCAAGGTATCTGACTCCAATCAACGATACAACAACAGCAACAACCCATCTCACTCCTTTCTGCTTATCAAAGGTAGGTATTCTTCCAAGGACAAGTTGAATCACTGAAAGAAGAAGAACAAAGATAAGAAGCTTCTCAAATAACAGGTATCCAGTCCAGGTATCTCCTCCTAAAACTGCCTGGAGAATAGGCTCAAGAATATCTATCCAGGCTTGTATGATGTTTTCAACAGCAAACCTGAATGAACCATAACCTATATAGGCTGAAGAAAAGCTTATAGAAACAACGAGCGCGACAAAAAGTCCAATACTAAGGTACACGCCTCGTTTCATCATCTCTGAAGAAATAAGAAGTTTATAAATTTAAGTGGTAGAAAGAGACGCAAGTCTATCGCGTATCTCTTTGACATCATGCAAATATCCAGTCCTTCCCTTCTTAGAAGGATCAAAAGCACTTACATAGTTAGCATTGTGCTGAGCGTAATTAGCAGTGACATCATTCAGCTCTTTTTGAAGTTGGATGCGATGATGTCCGGCAGCGGCAGTCTGCGCCTTGTCGAGTTGAATGTTCTCTCTAAACTTATGCAACGTACCGTCAAAAACAACCATTACCAGAGCTGCTACGGCGGCTAATGGATAAATCCATGCTGCCTCTCCCAGCTCATCAATTCGGGCAATATAAAGTCCAAGAAAAGCGACAGCAAAAAGTATCCATGCTAGTCGTCGCCCTGTTTTCCCGAACCCTTGGGTTAAAAAGAAGAAAATAACAAAAGGTAATAATGCTGTAATGGCAACTCCATAAGTCGTGTAGGGCAGCATGATAGTCTGAATGAAGTTTTCAGGCAAAAACCGGACACTTAACATAGATACAATAACAGAAATAATAATTATAATTGTATTATTTGAGTTTAAAGTAGGTATTGTCTTAACGACTGACCAGGTAATAACAAAAACAAGAACCAAAAGAAGCAATTTACTCATAAAGATATTTGCGGCAATGTCCTTGGCAGAAGCACTAGCGGGAACAATCTCACCTACTAAGAACTCAAGTAAAGGACGTAAAGCATTCACAACATTTTCAATAAAGTCCCCTAATGCCTGCCCGATATTAGTAGCGGCAGAGACTGGAACAACGCTCATAACAATCAAGAATAATGACAAAGAAACAAGCACGACAGGCATCCACTTTCTCATTACTGGGAAAGCAATAAAAGGTATATAAACATTTCTCAGCGTTTGCTTGCTTTTATCTCTATATCATGAATTCTTTCTACATCTTCTGCTTTCTCTCCCTGCCGAGCCTCAGCATCTTTCTTTTGGCTTTCCTTAAGCTGTTTGCCAATAAGCTTCATATAGGTAGAATAGAATAAGAGAAGAACAACGCCAAGGGCAATAGATAGTATAATTCTCCACAAGCCTCCAAAAAAAGGAGATGCAAGAAGTACTGCTTTGGCAAGCAAACCGTTCCGTGCCCCTAAAGCAGGAATGATAACAGCTATTCCCACGGCGACCCATTGATTTGTTTGAAAGATTTCCTTAACAACACGATAAATAATAACAAACATGACAACCCATAACCCTAAAGAAAGAAAGAAAATCCACGATAACGAGTAATCAATTCCAATCAATACTTTGAAAACAGGGCTAAGAGCAGTAAAAAAAGAACTTATCCTAAGAAAAAACCTTCCTACTGGACTCTTACTAAGCAAGTCAACCCAGGACTGTTGCAGATATGTGGTCCGTGCATCAGCATCGGACACAGTCTGCACCGTATTAACAACTTTATTATCCTGAATACTACCAGCATCAAGAGCGTGAACGAAATGGACTGCGAATAATACCAAGGTAACAAAAACAAACAATCTGGTAACTCTTTTACTCATCGGAAAAGCAAGGAAAACCAATTTAAAAAACTATCCAGCCTAATCAAAGAGAGTTAAGAGTGGCCCGTGCATCAGCTATCTGCTTATGTATCTTGGCTCTTTCAGCTGCATTTGCCGCAGTCCTTAAGGCATCTGTCAGTCCAGCTATACGACCAAGTAATATACTTCGTTCCTCGTTTGTTATATTCTCAATCCTTTTTCCAGAATCGGCTTTATGCATGAACCGCTGCAATGTGCCGTCGAATGCAAAGGCAACAATAATAGCTCCCAAAATGGCAGGATAAACTCCAATGGCCCACCCACTGATGTCAGTCTCACTCCACGCATATGCCCAAAGAACAAGAACCATAACTCCATAAATTGCCCAGAGAGCTCTTCTAATATTAATCGATTGGATCCGCTCTATAATAACTCCAGAAATAATGAAGGGTATGACAATAACAATGGTAGCAACAAACGCACTCGAAGGTATAGTCATTGCCTCCAAAATATCTGAAGGTAAGAAACGAATGCCTAAAATAGCAATGATTGCTCCAATAAGAATATTTACCCAGGGTTTGTTGCCAAAAACGTTGACGGAAGAAAGAATCCCATATACAACAAGTGTAACAAGAAAGAAAATCAATATTTGGGCAAATAGATCACTTCCAGCATTTATAGTAGTTCCAAGAAGCTTAGAAAAAATAGGGTCAAACGCACTAGTAATTCCATTAACAAGATTTGTTACTGCCTGGCTAAACGTCACAGAACGAGCAGCACTTACAAAACTCATAGAAAGTAGAAGAAATGCAAAAAAGCCCAAAAAGAACAAAGATATATTCCTCTTTATCATGTCTTCTACAACTGAATTACGTTTATAAACATTTCGAGAAACATTCATCAATTACAAGTGAGAAATTAGAACAGAGTCCTTTGCGCCTTCTGCTTCTTGACCTCTTTCAGCTTCGCGATCTGGTTCTCAACCCGTTCCAAAGAGAACTCATGTCGATCAACAAGGATCTCCTTGATCTTCGCCTCATCGAATGAGGGAAATTTCACTTTCTCCTTGGAAACATTGGGTTTCTTGAAAATCTCAAACACTTTCGTCCAGTCAAAATCTACTCTTCCCTCTACTTCCTTGAAGATATCAACAGGATACCTCTTCTGCTTGACCAATGCAAGAGCCTTCTTAGGGCCTATGCCTTTGACTCCTCCAGGGTTGAAATCAGTTCCGACAAGAACAGCAAGAGATATCAATTGGTCTCCATCAATACCTAGCTCGTTCAATACTTTCTGGTATTCAATCATCTCAGGAGCAATGTACATGAATCCGCTTGCAGTCTTCCTCTTTCGAGCAAGCGTCAAGTTCTGAATCAATCGAGGGCCTCCAACAACCAACGCATCATAATCCTGGCTTGCAACAGCATACGCCTGCCCTGACTTCACAAGCTCGGCGCACTGCATCTCTCCCTCTCCCGGAGCCTGCACAACAGCAACTCCCATAGCATGAAGTAATTCCTTGCTCTCAGTAATCATTGCGTCATCCAGTTTAGTAAAACCTCGAGAATACTTTGCCATAGCCTCAATGTCTTCCTCTTCTAATGCTGTCCTGAACTTTTCCTGTGCAGCATCCTTAGCATCCTGACGAATTTCATGTGTCTTTCCTTTTAGCACATGATATTCCCCATCAAACACATAGATGAGATGAATTCCTTCTGAGAGCAAGGCAATAGTACGATAAAAAAGTCCTGAAAGATGCGATGTAACAGTTCCTGAAGAATCCATAAGAGGAGTCCCATCAGGTTGGCGAATGGAGATTAGAAATTGATATAGTGCATTGAATGCGTCAATGGCTACCACTTTGCCTTTCAAGTCAGCAAAGGTCACTTCTCTTCTACTAACAATATCTCCTATCTGTAATCCCATTAAACTTCATAGAAAAGAAATATAAAAAGATGTCTATTCAAGAACGCCTGCTTTGAAATATTCCCTAGCCCGTTCAAGATGCCACTCAAAAGGTTTTCCGTCAAATTTTTCATACAATGCACTTGCCAGACAACCCTCTTTCAACCGTTGATAATGTTCATTAGTAACCCCTTCCGGACGAGGAATTGTAGGAACACGAACAACATACTCGTCAAAATCCCTACGCACCTCCATCCTCTTCAAAAGATTATCACGAACAACAGGATTTCTTACAGTAAGATTCAAACGCTTGAATACTGCATCCTTCTGAGTGGCAGCACGAGCGATACGTACATCTGCGCCAGCGCCATCCATAGCAACATCTACAGGCAATGTAACAAGATATTCATGCATAGGTCCATCTACGGAAGGCGTATGCTTTGAGACATACTTTTCTAATGAACGTGTTCTTTTTATCATGATTTATCACATAAAACAGTACTTTTAAACCTTTCTAAAGTATCCCCCACTGAGTGGCAACAAAAGGCCATGAAGGAAGCTATAAAAATGGAATTCGCTTCAAAGGAGGATGAAAGGATTTGTTGTCTACGCTACTTACTCCACAGTGGAAGGAAGGACGCAAGTGGAACTCTATGGGAGACTGGAGAATGGAGAATCCTTTCTCACCATAAACAAAGTTGAGCCTTACTTCTTCATCAAGAAAAGCGACAGCCAGAAAGCCTCCCCTTTGCTAAAAAAGTACACGGTTGAAGAAACACACTCAAAAACATTTCAGAGCGAGCCAGTGATAAAAATATCATCCAAAACCCTTACCGAGTTGAATCTTCTTGTAAAGGCTCTCAAGCTGAAAAACATTACTGCCTATGAAGCAGATGTAAAGCCCCAATATCAGTTCCTCATGGACTGCAATATAAAAGGAAGCATGTCAATCGAAGGAGAGTTCAAGGAATCTGAAAGAATAAATAGAATCTATGAAAATCCAACTATAGAGCCAACAGACTTCAAGCCGGAACTGAAGATTGTGGCAATCGATACAGAATCAGGTGAAAAAGGATTGTATTGTATAGGGCTGTACTCCAAGAACTATAAGAAAAACTTTATGATCACCAATAAGAAGCTTGAAAACACAGTCTCAGTCAAGACAGAGGCAGAAGCATTACTAAAGTTCAAGGAAGCGCTTATACAACTAGATCCTGACATCATTACGGGATGGAATGTCATTGATGCCGATCTTCTCTTCCTCAAAGAGCTCTTTCAAAAGCATAGGATTCATTTCGACCTTGGAAGAACGGAAGATCAAGTCAAACTGAGGATAGAAGAAGACTTTTTTAGAAAATCATCTGCAGATGCCACCGGAAGAGTGGTTCTCGATGGCTTGAACCTGATTAGAGACCCTTTTATTCAGGAAGCCCCTTCAATAAAAAACTCGAAGTTTGACACCTACACTCTTGAAGATGTTTCACAATCTCTTCTAGGACAAGGAAAACTGCTTAAGGGTAAAAACAGGCACGAAGAGATAGACCAATTATATAAAAGCCAGAAAGAGAAAGATCTCCAAAGGCTTGTTGATTATAACCTGCTTGATTGCAAGTTGGCATATGACATAATAACGAAAGCTCATATTGATGAACTATCAATTGATCGTTCACAGCTTACAGGAATGCCTCTCGATAGGCTGTTGTCGTCAATTGCGGCGTTTGATTCCGTGTACATACGAGAAGCGCGAAAACGAGGCCTTGTATCGCCAACGACGCAATATAGTGAAAAAGAAACGCCTATCAAGGGGGGATATGTCTATTCTTCAAAATCAGGGATATTCCATAATGTCCTTATATTAGACTTTAAATCCCTGTATCCTTCAATAATAAGAACCTTCAATATAGATCCGTCATCATTCCTAGAAAAGAAGGAGTCTGGAGCAATTGAATCCCCTAACAAGGCCTACTTCAAGAATCAAGATGGAATTCTTCCCTTGATCATTGAAAACCTTCACAAGGCGCGAGAAAAAGCAAAGAAAGAGAAGAGAGAGCTTGCAAGTTATGCGATAAAGATCATTATGAACTCGTTCTTTGGAGTTCTTGCTTCTCCTAACTGCAGATATTTCAATTTAAAGATTGCAAATGCAATTACTCATTTTGGGCAGATGATAATTCAACTGACTGCAAAAGAGATTGAAAAGAAAGGGTATAAAGTCATCTATTCAGACACAGACTCTGTCTTTATAGAAACAAACCTTTCTGAAGACAGGGCGAATAAAGTGGGAGAAGAGCTAGGACAGTATATAACAAAGTTTTATGAAGAGTATATTCATAAAAATTACAATAGAAAATCCTATCTAGAGCTCCAATTTGCAAAGCAATATCTTTCCCTTATGATCCCTGGTGTAAGGAACGGTGGAGAAGAGATTGCTGCAAAAAAAAGATACGCCGGCCTTCACAAAGTAGATGGAAAGGAAGTACTCGAAATAGTAGGTCTCGAAGCAATCAGAGGAGACTGGACAGAAGCAGCCCGTGAGTTTCAAAGAGAATTGCTCATGAAAGTTTTCCACAAAGAACCTATTGAAGCGTTCATTAAAGACTATATCAAAAAAATAAGGCAGGGAAAAGTTGATGAAAAACTAATTTACAGGAAATCAATCAGGAAAAACCTTGATGAATACACAAAGACTACTCCCCCTCATGTAAAGGCAGCACGAATGCTTTCACATCTTGATTCAAATGTCATTCAGTATTATATAACTGAAAATGGTCCAGAGCCCATTCAGATGCACAAAAGCAAGCTCGACTATGACCACTACATCAAGAAGCAAATAGAGCCCATTGCCAACCAAGTCCTCTCCCTTCTAGGCAAGAATTTCGAAGAAGCTGCTCAAGAATCAAAGCAGGCTAAGTTGTTTTAAAAAAAGAAAAATAAAAAAAGAGAATTAAAATCTTACTTTTCCTTGTATCTATCATTCACAAGGAATGAACCGCAAAACTCTCTAATAATTCCTTCAATCGGCCTTTCTCCAGGAACATCCCACATATCAACTACGAAGTGGCTGCCATTATAGGAAAGAATCAAAGCAGGATCTATGGGTGGACGAACTTCCTGTATCTCAACTTCTGTAGGAGCCCATACAATGTCATAATTAGTTCCACTACAGACCCTCGTGTTATCAGGAAGAATAATTGACTGATCTGCTTCCAATATCCTCCTTCGAAAGGGATCTTTAAATGCTCTTAAACTAATATCTGCACAAATCTTCTTAGCCTCAGAATACTTTTCTCTCACACTCGAAGGATATCCAGGAACGCAAGCCTTTACTTCAAGTTTTTGAGCATAGCCATGCTTCATATAACTGGTTTCTACCCTAGCCATTTTAGGAGATTCATCAGATTCTTTAGGAGTTATCTCGGACTCAAATGGGAATCTAAAGATAGTTGGAATTTCCACAGGATAACCGCCATGAACTATTTTCCTTTTAAGAGAAAAGAAATCATTCGTCAGATAGGGATAAACCTGTGCCAATTGATAAGAACACCAGTCTTTTATGAATTCTCCAGCTTGATCTTTTATTATGTCATAGTCTGCTTTAGAAGGCAAAAATTGATCCATTGCTTTTTTCAGGATGTTTCTTCCTGCACGCTCATCAAAAATTGCCTGTCTACGAGAACGTTGCAGGATGGACTTCAAGTCTCCTTCAGCAATTTCCTCTTCCAATGTTTCTACCATGTTTCACCTCCTTTCATACTATATTAAAGAGTTGTAGTAGAGATACACTTTTCTGACAAAAGATTGTCAATAGTGTTGTACAATGCAGAAATGATTAAATAATAGCACTCCATGCAAGGGTATGCTTACAGGTCCGGTAGTAAAGAAGATAGAGGAGTTTGTCTACCCTAGGCCAAGAAGTATCCAGGAGATTGCAGTACATATAAACAAGAACTGGAGGACTGCAGATAGATATGTGGATGCCATAACAAATGAATATGGAACACTAGCGGCACGGGTATTCAGAGGAGGAACACGCGGAGCTCTGAAGATAGTCTACTGGGCCTCAGTAGAAAAAGCAAGCTCAAGCGTCTTGCAGGAAAAGCTGGAGAAAGATATCTTTCAGGGAAAGACAAAGCATGATTTCTCACCTTTTGACATCTATCAATATGTGCCTGAAAAGAAAAAGGTTGCAACGGTGAAGGTGGGGAATGAAGAATCACTTCTCGGGCTTGCAGATCTTAAGGATATTCTCTTACAAGCACAAAAACAGATATTGATATTTTCAGGAAACCTATCATTCTTTAATCTTAAAGACAAGCACGTAGACATAGAGAAAGTGTTTCAAGAACTGACAAAGAAGGGCATTACCATCAAGGCCCTTTCCAGGGTAGATCTAGGGGGAATCAGCAATATAGAGAAAATGATTTCACTCAATAAGCAACAAGGAAAAGAGCTTGTTGAAATCCGTCATAATGAGCAACCCTTGCGGGCAGTAATAGTCGATAATGTTATCATGAACTTGAAGCAAGTGGAAGAGCCAATGGGAAAGAAAGGAGAGCTTTCCGAAAAAACGTTTGTCTTCTATACTATAAAAGATAAAGAGTGGATAGAATGGATGACAAAGATCTTCTGGAAAATGTTCTCCTCCTCAATAAGTGCAGAAAAAAGGCTTCATGAATTGCACACTCTAAAAAGACTTAAAGGAAGTTAATATTTTTTAGGCCGCTTAGGCAACTTTGACCGCACATAGATATAATGAGCACGAGGATCGACGCGTTCTCCAACCATTTCTGCTGGAATAATTCGATAATCCATGTTCTTTGTTTTCAAGCTATCTATAATTCCTTTCCATGCCTCTCCGCTTTCATGCTCACCCATAACAATGCCTCCAGTTGCTCCCAAACGTTGATATCCCTCTCTTTCAAGCATCTCCCTTAAGTTAAGCGCCTGTAGAAGTCGATTCTCACTGTAGTTATCAGAGTTAGGATTAGTATAATCAGCTAAGTCGCGTGAAACGCCTGCACTTGTTCCTGTTCCGCCATTCATTCCCATATAAAAAAGATAGTCCGAGGCTTTTTAAGAATTGTGGTGATTCGTATAAGTGATATTAGGCGAAGTCTTAACGAGAATTTGATTGAATATTTTTTATTTGCTGACGTAATTCATGGTAAGTTCTATATGCATAGCTCATTGCATTAGTAACTCCACCCATGATACAAACATGAAACCCCTTCTTAGCTAAGTCAAGCCTTTCCACAGCCATCTCTAACCTTCCTTCTTCCAAGTCTTTTTTTGCATCATAGACTAAATCGAATGCATCAAGCCCGGTAATGCTTTTCTTATAGTATTTTGATATTTTCGTCATGGAAATTCATCTTATTTTTGCTATTTAAAGATATCGAGCGCGCTCGGCCTTCGGCCTCACTACACTAGTGTGGCAATTTATTTCTTAGGAGATTTAGGCACAACACTAGGAAGTTCATAAGGCGTAAAGAAATGAGTCCAAGAATAGTAAATAAGACGATGTGGCTTAATTAATAGCGCAATAACAGCAAACAAAAAGAAAAGAATAGAAGTAAGGTAAGCATATTGAGACTTATAATAAAAAAGAATGATTGTCGATATACAACATAATATTGCCAACAAGGAAGTGTAAACAAACCCTTTAGGACTATTCATAGTCATATCAGCCGAGTTGCCACCAGCGGATGGGATTGGGATTAAGGATGAGGGCAGTGATTGCCATGACGAAGAAAAGCATCGTAGTAAAAAGAGTGTGCGGAGTGCGATAGGTGCGGAAAATAAATGAGGTGAAAGCAAGACATAGGCTTGCACTTGTCATAAGTAAGAACGCATGATCGCGATGCATAACACTAGAAAGAAAAGCTCCTTAAATAACTATCGAACATACGAATAGTTAAAAAGAAAGAGAGCATGTAGAGGTATGATGAAGTTGTATACTGGTTGTGTCGATGACGGCTTGGAACATAAGGAGAAAAGACTTATCCGCTACCTTACTGTTTCGCGGCTTTCAGATCGGTTTGGCTTGCATGCTAGGGAAGATCTATGGAAGGGAGTGCATACTCCACAGGGATATGTTCACTTGTTTGATGAATGGCTACCCAATATTGGCCCTGACGGCAAGGATGTCAATGCATGGTATCGTAACGACATAAGCTGGAATGAGTTTGTCGTTAAGTATAATAAAAAACTAGCAACAGGGCCTGTCCAAAGGAAGCTTGTTGAAATCGTAAAGAACCTCCGTGAATATGACTTCTACAATCATCCAGGTATTGTACTTCAATGCGTCTGCAAAGCAGAAGGTAATGAGCCTCCTGAGGAAATCCATTGTCATCGAATAATGCTTGCCAACACGATACGAGGTCTCATGAAGACATTTCATGGAGCAGACCTCAAGATTGAGCATCTCTAAGCAACAGCCTTAAAACCCCTCTTTCTGTCTAATTTCATGGCCTATGATATGAAACCTTTGTTTAGAGAAAGAATGGAAAAACTCCTTCCAAAGAAAGAGGATTTTGAGAAATTTGAGAAGATAGTTCATACTTCACCAAGGAACTTCATCCGTTGTAACACCTTAAAGATAACTTCTCATGAATTGTATGAGCGATTGAAGAAACGCTGGAACGTTTCACAACCTTTTCCATCAGCTCCTGAAATTATGGTCATAGAGTCAGAGCTTGGCCCAGGGGAGCTAGGAAATGCCCTTGAGCATCTGCTTGGGTACTATTATGTCCAGGAACTTTCAAGTATGCTCTCAGTCCTTGCACTCAATCCCCAACCAGGAGAGTTTGTCTTAGATGTATGTGCATCTCCAGGATCAAAGACAACCCAGATAGCGGCGAAAATGGAAAATCAAGGCACACTTATTGCAAATGACGTACGAACTGACAGAATCAAGATACTGTCATCAAACCTTGAGAGGTGTGGGATCTCAAATAGCATTATAACACAGAATGATGGGGTTGTCCTATGCGAGCGGCTGTCAAAGACGGACTTCAAGTTCGATAAGATACTTCTTGACGCTCCGTGCTCAGGTGAAGGGACTTTGCGAAGCTCACCGAAGACCTTTGTCATGTGGAATCCCAAGGTAATCAAGAATCTTTCACGGCAACAGAAGAAACTCTTTGCTAATGCGGTAAAATGCCTTAAAGTGGGAGGCCAGATTGTCTATTCCACCTGCACGCACGCCCCTGAAGAGAATGAGGAGGTTGTTGACTTCGCTCTTTCCAATTTCCCTCTTCATCTTGAATCCATTCATTTACCCGTGAAATGCAGGCCGGGAGTAAAGGACTGGGAAGACAAGCACTATTCAAAAGAAGTTGAACACACCTGTAGAATCTATCCTCAAGATAATGATTCAGAAGGCTTCTTTGTTTCCAAGTTCACGTTGAAGGAGGAAATTAAAGCATGAACGTACGATTCCTAGCATCAAAAGAGAAGAAAGAGATCATAGAGCAGTTGGACGAGCAGTTTGGCATTTCAGAGCTGCCGTATCTATTGATAGAGACGGGAAAGGAAAAGATACGAGGATTTTCAGGGACGATGAGCAAGGATGAGATTATGGAGCTAGGAAGACTTGCAAGGATAGAAATTATTGGATTGTATGCAATAAAAAGGGAGCTTCAGGGAGAGATGCGATTAAGTTTCGATGCCACCCAGATTCTCAAGGATAAGATAACAAGGAATATCGTAAAAATCAACGATGAACAGCTGCATGAGTGGATACGAGGAAGGGACTTGTTGATTAAAGGAGAAAAAGGCCTTGTAGTTATTCAGCATAATCAAGATTTCATAGGATGCGGGGCATCAAACGGAGAAAAGATATTCAACTATATCCCTAAGGAACGAAGAATACGGAAATGATTACGCTGCTTGCTTCTGAGGTCTGTACAAAGAATCATTAAGAGGAAGCTTGAGGGTCTTATGCATCTTTTCTTCAAGAGGAACATAGTTTCCATAGTCCTTAATAAAGTCAAGTTTTGTCTCGTTCATGACATTCTTTCGTACCATTCTCTCGAATGATCCGCTCTCAAGCGCAGGCCCTACAACGGGAAGTACATAACGAACGGGCTTTAGGGCAAGGTGTGTGAGAGCACCATACCAGTCATGGGATTTCTTTACATAGCTGTATAATGCAGGAAGTTCTGCAATGCTTTTGATAGCAAAGAGAGCATATCCAAGTCCTGTGACGTTTGCAAGAGGACTATTGGAAGCGTATGCAAATACATCGTTCGCGACTGCAAGAGCCATCGACCCTTTGGAAGATACTTTTCTTCCAATGCCATCAAGTTCTCTGTCATACCTAGCGAGATGCTCATCAAGCTTTCTCTCAAGAGCACTTTCCATTCTTTGCTTGTCCTCTTCAGGCACATCGGCAGCAAAATAACTTTTTAGCTCATGCTGTTTCAGGTAGTCAAGCATTCGAGGCCTGTCTGAAGTGAAGCTTGCTCGTGTTCGGCTTGCCGCTTTTGATACATAATCTACTAAACTCATTGTTTCTCCTTTCCTATTGAGGCCAATACATGACCTACAAGATCGTGATATGATATGATCCCAATAAGCTTTCCATGCTCGGTTACAGGGCAGGTGAATGTCTTCAGTTCGTTCATGATATCTAATGCCTTTTCCATGCCCTCGGCAACATCAACAGACTTTACATTCCTCACCATGACATCCTCTGCCTTTTGATCATGTTTTCCATCGGCCAAAGTCTTGTACACTAGATCAGTAGTTGTAATAATTCCCAAAAGTTTGTGCTGAGCATCAACAACAAAGATCCTTCTATCCTTGTGATCCTTTAGTTTCTTTGCAATAAATGAAACGGAGTCATCTGTAGCGCAGGCAAGCGCGTTATGCAATGTTATTTTTTTGATATCCATGGTTAGGTGTATGCAAAGCTCTATTTAACTATTTCGCGCCTTCCTCCATCGGTTTTTGATTGTAGAGATTCTCGTTTTAACATTCTTAAATCCTATAGAGATTTTTTTCCCAATTAAATATCCAGCACTCTTTGCTCCACCATATCCTCTGCCCATAACTCTTCCGGCTCCAGCAACTCCACGAACTCCATGTCTTCCTGCAGAAACTGAAAGGGGGCCAACCCATCGGAATGGTTTGGCGATCTTATATCCTATAATTGCTGATGCAAGAAGTCCTACGCCAAGAGCGATGTCTCCTGCATGCTCTGCAGTATATGGTTTCAAACCATATTTATCTGCTTGCTGGATAACCTGCGCGTACTGAAGATTGTTGCTTCCCTTGTAAATTGTATCGACGTTTTCCTTAGTAAGACGAGACATATCATCAATCAATTTAGAGACTCCGTTGTATTCTCTAACGAGTTTAACCAAAGTTTCTCTTCCATCCTTATCAGGGGCTCCCTGAACTGCTTCGTTTGCAGCAAGTTTACTGGACTGCTCTCCAAGCTGTATCTCGAGTTTGCCCCGTGCCTGATATGCTTCATCACGCAGCTGGACAAGATCATTATAGTTATGAGTAAATTCCTGAGTGCCTCGCTTTTGAGTATCTTCCTTGCTTTTTCCAGTCACCAAAGGAATAGTCTTTTCAAAAATCTTCTGTTTCATACTTCGCAATCCTTGGATCGGCGCGCTCTGGGCGCCAGGAGTATGTTCGGAAGCTCGCTGGAATCCCTGGAGGGCCGTATTAGAGGCCTTCAGTGCTTTAGAGAAGTATCCCTCATTTGAATAGGCAATATAGTCCTGTCGCACATTGTCAGGTAAAGTAGAGAGGTAATGACTAGAGATACCTTTTTCAGAGCCATGGTTGAAGATGGCTGTGGCGGTCTCAAGAGCATGGAGACCTTTTCCAATCCCTGTTCCAAGACTATAAGCAGTATCTCCAAGATAATGATTAAATGCATAGGCCGCACCACTAGCAGCTGCAATCTGGACTGCTATACCAGATCTCACTGAGAGCTTCTCGCGACTTCGATCGATTCGCAACCCTCGAACTTCCCCTTCAAGAGACTTGAGCTGTAAAACAAGATCGTTATAACTAGCTGGCTTTGGTTCCAAGGATTGATTTTCATCCATAAATTTTCTATAAAGAAATAGTATTTAAAACTTTCTAATGATGTAACTTAAAGGTAGTGAAAATTTATGGACAAGAATTAGACAGGTCTGCGATACCACATATAACCTGCAAGCACCATAATACATGCAATCACAATGCCCACAAGGAATGCATTTCTATGCGCAGCATTTCCGCTTGCAGCTCCCGTAATAGGGGCGTTCGTTACCTCTTGGGGAGTTTCATTCACCGGTGTTGCTACTTCGGTTGTGTCTGAAGCAGTTGCAATTGCGTGAAATGAAGCCACAGTACGTGTCGTGTCATCATCATTTGAATCAGAAGGTGGATGAGAGCTTAAGGGAACAAGTTCAGTCTGATTCTCCTGAGTTTCATTATTTCCTAGGGTGTTTGTAGAATTCTGCTGCGTAGTGTTTGTTGTAGTCTGAGTGTCATTGGTAGTAGGATTTGTTGTATTAGTAGTGTTCTGATGTGTGTTGTTCGTTAAAGGAGTGCCGCTATCATTCTGGTGAACTGTTGTAGTATCTCTGTTAGTTCCAACATCACACTGAGAGCCGCTTGCATAGACAAAACTAAGGCTTAATATTGCTAAGAGCGTAGCAAGGAGAAAGAATTTCATATTCTAAGGAATATAATATAGTATGCCGTTCAACTATATAAACATTATGCAAGGCAAGGCTTTTAAAACTCTTAATATAGTTCAGTGATATGGACATAGAAAAGTTAAAACGAGCGGGAGCGATTGCAAAGGAAGTAGTAGCATACGCTCGAGGAATGGTGAAGAAAGGCATGCCGTTGCTTGAAATTGCTGATAAAATAGAATCAAAGATCCGGGAGTTGAAGGCAAATCCAGCATTTCCAGTCAATCTCTCTATCAATGAGATAGCTGCTCATGCAACTCCTTCCGCTAACGATGAAACTCGTGCTTCTGGATTGCTTAAGATAGACATTGGCGTCCATATTGATGGATATGTGGCCGATACAGCTTTCTCATTGGATTTAGAAGGCGATGAAGAAAATAAAAGACTGATCGCGGCTGCAGAAGAAGCGTTGAAACACGGAGTAAAGGAAATAAATATTGGAACACCATTAAAAAAGATAGGAAAAGCCATTGAGAGTGCAATAAAATCCTATAACGTGCAACCAATACAAAACCTTTCAGGGCATTCTATAGAACAATATGACTTGCATTCAGGAATCACCATTCCTAACTACGATAACCATCAAGAGACAGAAATAGCTCAAGGAGTGTATGCCATAGAACCATTTGCAACCTCTGGCTTAGGAGAAGTCAAGGATGGAAAACCCTCGGGAATTTACCATCTTGAAAAGCCGGGCAATGTCAGAGATTCTTTCGCGCGGGAAGTGCTAGCATTCATAGAAGAAGAATATGCTACACTCCCTTTTTGTTCCCGCTGGATTCATCACAAATTTGGTTCCCGAGGGTTGATTGCATTAAAAAGAATTGAAGAGGCAGGCCTTCTTCATCACTATTCTCAACTAGTAGAAAAGAGCGGGAAGAAGGTTGCACAGGCCGAACATACAGTTCTGCTGACAAAAAAGGAAAAGATAGTCACGACACTCTAAATTCTTTGAGCAAGCCCATAATTTTTAGAGCATTCTCTTATATACTCAATCATAAAAACCAGACTCTCTCCAACCTTGGAAGGATTTTCGTTAGCAAAAAAAATAATACTATCGGCCAAATATTCAATGCCTCGTGATTCTTTTCTTCCCCATCTAAAGGAGTGTAGTGGAGACCCCATAGATTGAAACATCTTATTAGGGAATAAATGAGCTATTGATACGTTATCCTTAGACAACCTTAGTCCTATGGATACATTGTATCGGCATGGGTCGGCTATAGAACTTAAAGTCACATCAAAAAATTTCTCTCTGTTTCCCATAGCTAAAGTTTTATTCATATAGAAAAAAGAGTCGTTTATTGATGCAGGTAACGCTTCTATAGAAAGATAACCTTTTGCGCTAAGACGTCCTTCAACTGCTTTCACTATCTCTGCTTTTGAATTAACAATAGGTCCAGCCATCATAAAAAGAGAAAAAAAGCGATTATAAGGATTTGTATTATCCAGTATAGATAGGCCCGAGCTCAAGGCCTGCTTTTGCGTTCTTCAAGTAATACTCTTCCATCTTCTTGTAACGCTTTGCCATGTCTGCTGAAACTGAAGGCTTGACCTTCTTGAATGCGTCGTCAAAATCACTCTTAGTGACGAGTTTTGCATTCTGGTCCCTTCGCAATGCTGTCAAAGCTGCCTCTCTGATGAGTCCCTCTATGTCTGCTCCTACAAATCCCTCGCTATGTACGACCATCTCATCGACTTTCACATCGGGAGAAAGTGGTGTATTCTTCAAATGTACATCAAAGATTTTTCTCCTGCTTTCAGCATCAGGGACATCGACAAGGATAATCCTGTCAAATCGTCCCGGTCGCAGCAATGCAGGGTCAATCATATCAGGTCTGTTGGTGGCTCCAATGATGGTAACATCTTTCAGATCTTCAAGTCCATCCATTTCAGCAAGCAATTGATTGAGCACTCGTTCAGTGACCTTCGTTCCTGCTTCAACCCCTCTTCGTCCAGCAAGAGCGTCAATCTCGTCAAAGAATACGATGCAAGGAGATACCTGTCGTGCTCTCTCGAATACCTTTCGTACTCCCTCCTCGGATTTTCCTACCCACATGGAGAGCAACGATGGACCTTTAACTTGGATGAAGTTTGCCTCGCTTTCCTTGGCAACAGCTTTTGCAAGCAAGGTCTTACCCGTTCCAGGAGGTCCATATAATAAAATACCTCGAGGAGGTCGTATTCCCAGTCGTTTGAAGCTCTCAGGACTCTTAAGAGGAAGTTCTACTGCTTCCTTAAGAGATACCTTTGTCTTATCAAGACCTCCAATATCTTCCCACCCAACATTTGGTGTTTCAACAAGAACCTCTCTCATAGCGCTTGGCCTGACAACTTTCAAAGCCTCTTCGAAATCATCGTTCTTAATGACGATCTTGTCAAGAGACTCATTTGAAATAGGCTCATCGTCTTTTTCTTTTTCCTGCCATTCAGGAAGCCATTTTCTAAGGACATTCATAGCAGCCTCTTTTGTTAAGGCTGCCAAGTCTGCTCCTACAAATCCATGAGTCTTAGCAGCAAGGTTTTGAAGATTGACATCCTTGAATAACGGCATGGTTCGTGTATGAATCTTAAGGATATTCAACCTTCCATTCTTGTCAGGCACAGAGATTTCGATCTCTCGATCAAATCGTCCCGGCCTTCGCAATGCCTGGTCAATAGAGTTAACTCTGTTGGTGGCTCCAATGACAATGACTCTCCCTCTCGATTTAAGGCCATCCATCATGGTCAATAACTGTGAAACCACTCTCCTCTCTACCTCTCCCTGAACATCCTCTCGCTTCGGCGCGATAGCGTCAATCTCGTCGATGAAAATGATACTGGGGGCATTCTTCTCTGCATCCTCGAAAATATCTCGGATTTTCTTTTCAGATTCTCCATAGAACTTGCTCATGATTTCAGGTCCATTAAGAAGAATAAAGTTTGCTTCAGATTCATTGGCAACAGCTTTTGCAAGCAAGGTCTTACCCGTTCCAGGAGGTCCATGAAGCAAAACTCCCTTAGGGGGCTCAATACCTAATTTCTCGAAAACCTCTGGATGTTTCAACGGTAGTTCAACCATCTCTCGAATCTTCTTGACCTCATCAGTTAATCCTCCAATATCCTCATACGTAACGTCGGGAACAGTTTCCTCGGCGACATCAACCGATTTAGAATTAAGCATGATTTCAGTATCTTCGTTAATGATAGTAGGGCCTGCAGGGCTTGTAGAGGCAACTAAGAATTTTATCTGCTGGAATCCCTGGAATCCAAAGTTCTGACCAAACAGCTCGTTCAGATCATTGAATATGTCTGGGAATCCTTCATTCATCATGTCTCTGCGTCTTTGCACTCCACCTAATGAAATGATATCCCCCTTGATGACAGCTCTGCCAAGCAATCCATTCTTGAACATCTCAGGATCTCCATGAATAGTAACTCCCTGCTGTGCAGGTGCAATAGAAACTTTTGTCGCGGGTTTTGAAACTGCTTTCTTGACAACTACCTGCTCGCCTACACCAGTTCTTGCATTTCTTCTGATAAGACCGTCAATACGAATGATCTTTTCGCCAACGTCGGCAGGATATGCTCTGTCAACAACAGCCACAGTCTCTCTGCCTCCCTTAATAGCAATAATATCTCCCCGAGCAAGTCCGAGCGACTTCATTAACTGAGGGTCAATCCTGGCTACGCCTTTGTAAACGTCGTCCTGAAGCGCTTCAACAACTTTTAATCGTATTTCTTTTAATGTTGGTTCATCTTTCATTATCAAATCCTCCGAACCGGACGCTGAGACGTCCAAAGTCCTCAAAGCACAATTTTACCATATCATCCATGTCCTTTTGTGCCTGTTTCATCTCATGGACAAAATCGACAATTTCTTTGGGAATGCTGATGGCGTGGCTATTTCCTACCACACGTAATTTAACACTGAATGTTTTTCCTTTCAAGGTATTAAAGTGCTCGAAAGAATTTAAATCTGCCGGATGAATCACAATATCATGGCATTGGGGGCATTCCACTGCCCGCAATTCCAGTCCAGAACGCTGGACTAAAGCCGGCTGCATTTCCTTCTTGCATGTCTTGCAAACAATCGTCGTATCAAATATATCAGTCATATCCGTAAATGTATATACTCAAAGGTGTATACAAGTATTTAAATCTTATTGTCTTATAACAGTCATATGAAGAAAGTGATCGATAGATTCCCCTGGATACGTGATGCGTGGAATTATATAGCCCAGCAGAGCCCTCTCTACCAACAAACACAACAAAGACTTCAGCACTCTCTCATAACCCGAGGAGACCTTGAGAAAACGGTTGTCGAGCAGGCAACTAAAAGCACGGAACTGGCTGAGGAACTTCAGTATCAAAAAATAATCTACGAGGCACAACTAGCTGCTGCAGCAGAACGCGAGCAACGGGATAAGCAAAGGATAGAAAGTATCGTTATTGCTGCAAAATCAGTCCATCAGTCAGCTTTAGACGTCATGAAAGCAGCTAACGAAAAAGTGAGGACCATTATGGACCATCCCCCTAGAATTGAGATTCCCCCACATTGGGATGAAAAGAAGCTTGCGAGGGACCTCTCTGAAGAGAGAGTAAAGAACCAATCTCTTATCTATGAGAACATTCAGCTGAAAAAGTATGGACTTACTACGGCGCTAACACTTCTTTCAAAAGGTCACGGAAACTCCAAGCTTCCGTTGGCACTCTATGTCGCGGGGGATCATGGATATGAGCTGGCATTCCAATCGAAAAAATTCGAGCAGAAGTATGGAACGATGAAAGACCTTCCCCTTGAAATGGTAAAGACAAACGTAATGATGCAACAGAGCTTAAAAGAAAACCGCCGGATGTATATAGCCCTCGAGGGGCAGGATGTCAACCTTCATATTGAGCCTTACGAACTTAGAAAAGGAGAGACAATCGCATTTGCAGTCTACATAAAGCCGGTCAACATTCCAAAAGACCACAAGCACCGTGCAGCATATATAGAACGCGGCATAAAGTCCTTGACTGATGACGTGAGAAAGGCCTGGAACGGAATAAAGAATGCCGCCACCACTCCCAAGCCTACTCTCTAGCAAACCTTTATTAATTAATTTTATCTTCTTTTGAAATGCAAAAAAAGGTCGGTGCAGATGAGGAAAAGTTACGACAGGGGGCACTTAACGTTAGCATACAAGAAGGCTCGGCGAACAGCTTCTCGACAGGAATTTCAAGCTCGTACATCACTCCTTTTGCACTTGCACTGAAAGCAAATGCATTTCATATCGGAATTCTCAGCGCATTATCCGGTCTTGTCTCCCCTGCAGCACAACTCTGGGGAAGCAAGCTCATGGAAAGTTATGGCCGAAAAAAGATTGTCCTTGTCTGCGTATTCTGGCAAGCGCTCATGTGGCTTCCTATCGCAATCGTTGCATTATTAGCGTGGAAGAACGCTCTATCATTCACCCCCTTGATCTATGGACTCATTGCCGGATATACATTGATGGTTACTTTTGGAGGAATTGCGCATCCTCCCTGGTTTTCCTGGATGGGAGATCTTGTGCCAGAGCATGAACGTGGAAAATATTTCAGCAAAAGAAATCTTATCACTGGTATCGTAGAGTTATCCGCAGTCATCATTGCACTAATTGTTGTCGATAATCTTCAGCATTCTACAAAGCTCTTCCTGGGTTTTTCAGTATTGTTCATCCTTGCCTGCATTTTCAGGCTTCTTTCATATAAAATATTTCATCGACAATATGCTCCTCATCTTCGACCTCGGGAAAAATACAAGACTTCATTCACTCAGGTTTTGAAACAGAACAAAGACTTCTCGAAATTTATTTACTATCAGCTCTTCTTTAATATAGCGCTGATGATTGCAAGTCCGTTCTTTGCCGTATACATGCTCCAGGAGCGTAATTTCAGTTATAATTGGTACATTTATATCACTATTTCATCCTCGTTGTTCTACCTTCTATTCACTCCACTCATCGGAAAGATCTCAGACAATAAAGGAAACAAGACACTTCTCTGGATGGCAAATATAGGATTCGTCTTCACACCATTGCTCTGGATTGTCGATGATAATCCTGTATGGCTCATCTTCGTTCCGCAATTAGTTGCAGGACTTGCCAATGCTGCACTTACTATTGCTCTGACAAATTACACATACAGCAATATTCCTGACGAACAACGAGGGGAGGGTGTCGCAGTCCTTAATCTCATTACAGGAGTTGGAACATTCATCGGATCTTTGATCGGGGGATACATCTTACAGAATGTTTCAAGCACCATTCTTAATAGCAAATACTTCTTCATTTTTGTGGTCGCATCAGCATGCAGATTACTTGTTGCACTTATCTTCCTTCCAGGGCTTCACGAGACTGAGGAGAAAAAGCATAAGCACGCACCAGCTCATGTACACCTGGCTCACCCATTCAAGACTGCGCATGTTGAAGCTGGCTGGGCATCACCACCTGCCAAAAAGGTCATGCGGAAGATTTAAAAGTTCTGCCGTCGTGAAAAAACTATGTTTTTTGGAAGAAAGGAAAAAGTGAAATGTGAACAGTGCAGTTCTCATGTAGAGGACACCTTTAGCTTCTGTCCATACTGTGGGTCAAACCTTGTTAACAAAGAGGCAGACATGAGAGAGTTTGGCATGCTTGGAAAAACAGATGTTATCGACGAAGATACTACCCCCAATATGTTCGGTGGATTCAGCATAACTGAGAAGATTATTGGCTCGTTAGTGAACAATCTTGCAAAAAATCTTGACAAGCAGCTACGTGATATGGATAAGCCAGAGATACGAAGCCTTCCAAATGGCATAAAAATAAAAATTAATGGTCCATTACAGCCGGCAGAGAAAAAATCACCTCCTCAGAAGGAGATAACATCACAACAGCTTGAAAGGATGTCTTCCTTGCCAAGGGCAACAGCAAAGACTGCATCGGTAAGAAGACTAAGTGACAAAGTTGTCTATGAGTTAAGCACACCCGGAGTGGAATCAAGTCAGGACATTTTCGTCTCAAAGCTTGAGCAGGGATATGAGATAAAGGCAATTGGTGCAAAGAAAATCTATACTAAGAGCATTCCTATCAGTCTTCCTCTTAAAAAATGCACGGCTGACAAGAATAAAGTCTTGGTTGAATTCAAGCTCGAAGAAGATCAGTAATTCCCTTAAAAAATAAGTATATTACATCTCCCGAATTCCGAACCGTTTATGTGTAAAAAAGCCTGATCACTTTATGTCATTTTCTTCAACGTTAAATTTTACGTTAAGCCTAATAGTTTTAACTTCATAACCCTTTGATTCTAGAGTTTCCATCACCTGTTTTTGATGCTCTTTAATTTTTGAATCATTCGATTTAATCTCACAGAATGATATCTTTTTATCTTTCAAACAAATTAAATCCGGGTAACCTTTCCCAAAAGACTTAAGTAACTTCATGACTTTATTTTTCTTAGAGTATTTTTGAAGAAGACGGCCTACTCCTTTCTCGTTGAAAATAGAAGCATCTATTTCGTAATCATAATACATAGTTTTTGCAATCTTATAACCCTCATTTCTTAATTTATTAGCAAACCACATCTCTGCAATAAACCCTCTAATCCCTCTATTATTCCAACCAGTTCTTCTTCCCTTTTCAAGAGCTTCTAATTGAGAAGGAGAAGGCATGTCTATTTCGTCTTCTATAGAATACACTTCAATATCCCTTAAAAATGTAGTCTTACACTTAGGACAGTAAAATTCTCTATTAAAACCTGCTTCATGATCTGACATTTGTCCGTCTGACATTTCTTCAAAATTATCTTTAGCTAACTGCACTTCTATCAGAGCAGAATTACATTTCTCGCATCTATAATGGACAATTTCGAATATCATCTTTTGTTTTAGACAGTCGGCAAAGTAAGAAGTTTTCTGTATTCTTTCAATCTTATCATAATCTTCTTTATTTAAAATAAGTTCATTCATTTTGCCTTACCTTTCTTTGAAAGATTTAGTTCTCTAGCTTTCCTTATATCTTGAGGAATTTCCTTCCACTCAAACCTATCCTTAACTTCTTCTTCTGTTGCTATAAGATTAATGTAATCTTCAATAAGTTGTTCATCAATCTCATCTTCAGTGTTATCAATATGTTCTTGTACGGCTATTTTTATAACTTGATTTCTGTCTATACCCATTCTATCAGCAAATTCATCAATCTGCTTCAACATATTCATTTCAAAACGAACTCCAACTAATTTTGTTTTATCTGCCATATTAACTATAGTTAATATTAATTAACATTTGTTGTATTTAAATCTTTCGTCAAATTCGGTATACTATAAAAATAATGATCGCGCCAAGATTTGAACTTGGGACCTCTGCCTTTCTGAAATAAGATTCTTGTCAAAATCCTTGGATATCAGAGCAGCGTTCTAACCGGGCTGAACTACGCGATCTTAAAAACCCAAGAAAAACCTCGTTTATAAAACTAATTATTTGCGTTCGTAAAGGACAGAAGCATATGTTTCAATGCCTGCTTGAGGGAGCTCCCTCATACCGCGAGGCTTTTTAACTCCTTCCTGAAGTGAAGCATCAATATAAAAGGGAATTTTCATGTTATTAAGAATACTTTTGACCGTGAATAAATTAACTTGAGCCTCATACGTTCTAATAATTCCACTATATCCCTTCATCTTTAATGTAAATTCACTATTCTTATCCTCAGGACCTCGGATAATGCCGAGTCCACCGTAGCCGATATTCTTTACTAGCTCTGTTCTCAAAATATCATCAATAGTTCCAGGATGAAGTCTGTCTACGATGATAAATGTATAACGACCAAGGTCCGGATTGTCCGGTGACTGCTGAAGCCCAAGGCGTACATGCTTGCTTGCTGACTTTGGTGCCTTTTTCAATTGATACGTTGGAGATTTCCTTGCCATAATCTTTCCTCTTCGGTGAAGTTTATAAATATTCCTTTCCCCCTAAGGAGATGAGATATACCCAGGGATTGATAGGCCTCTTGATTCTAGCTGAACTTGTTCTTGCAGGCTCTGTGTTGTGGGGAGACTATCACCAGGAAACAGTATGCGTATTCGGTTCTGGATGCAGTGAAGTGCAGCATTCAATCTATAGCACAATCCTTGGTATAAAGGTAAGTATGTTTGGATTCATATCATTCATCCTTCTCGCCATACTCTATGTCCTTTCCCACACTAAAACGATAAAACCAATTGTATTCGTCAGCGTGGCAAAGCTAGGAGCATTCTTCTCTTTGTACTTCCTCATCATCCAATTCTTTGTCCTCAAGAAAATATGCTCAACCTGCCTTGTGATTGATATAATGATGATTCTTATTGCATCACTTGCAATCTACGACCTTTTGAAGAACAAGAATTATTAACCCTTGTTTGCACAGAATTTTACGCGGCGTTAGTATATCGGTAGTATGTAAGCTTCCCAAGCTTAAGAGACGGGTTCAATTCCCGTACGCCGCATAATAGCATTTAAAAAACACATTCGCTATACAGAATAATGAATGGATTTAAAAAATTCTGGAACTTTCTGAAGCAGGACACCTGGAGCTCATGGATTGTGTCGTTTGCCTTGATCATTGTCTTCATCAAGTTCATTTTCTTTCCCGTACTTTCCTTTGCTACAGGAACCTCGCTTCCATTAGTTGTTGTAGAATCATGCTCAATGTATCATGAATCAGGATTTGAAGATTGGTGGAGCAGGAATGCTGCATGGTATGAATCTAAAGGCATTGACAAGACAGCATTTGAATCATTCACCCTGAAAAATGGACTCAATAAAGGAGACATTGTCTTTGTATGGGGAAGAACTTCTTATAAACAAGGAGACATCATCATTTTCAATGCTGGAACGCAATATCCTTTGATCCATAGAATCGTATCAGAATCGCCTCTAGGAACGAAAGGAGACCATAATGGGGGCCAAATCCAAGGATTGGAAGAGAATATCCCTTCAGAAAACATCATAGGAAAGGCAGTAGGAAAGATACCTCTTCTTGGCTGGATAAAGCTCATTTTCTTCGAACCTTTTAAGTCCCCAGACCAACAGGGCTTCTGTTCCTAGTTATTTATATACTTTATAAACCAAAAGTTTAAAAAACTCCAAATACCCACTCACAACAACAGTATGGACTTTTGTGAGAGATGTGGAGGCGTCATTCTTCTTCAGGAAGATAAGGCAGCATGTGCCAGCTGCGGTTACAGGCCTAAAAAGAAAATCAAGCTTGAAGCATCTGAAAAGATAGAGAAAAGAGAAACTATTGCAGTCATTAAAGAAGGGCAGAGCAACATCTATCCTATCGTACAGATAAAATGCCCCAAGTGTGACAGTAATAAGGCCTATTTCTGGACTACGCAGACTCGATCAAGCGATGAATCAGAGACAAAGTTCTACAAATGCGTTAAGTGTAACCACACCTGGCGTGTCTACCGGTAAGCACTAAGCTTTTTAAACCATGCAGAACTTTCACAATTACGGCCTCGTAGCTCAGCCTGGTTAGAGCACTGGACTCTTAATCCAGGTGTCGAGGGTTCAAATCCCTTCGGGGCCATTCAAAAATATTAAATAGGAAAGAGGCTTTGTATAGGGGTGATTTCTGTTCAAGTATTGAAGCACGAATTTCAGCCATACCTTCATAACCTGGTTATTGTTGAGGGGAAAAATGATGTCGCCGCCTTAGTGCATCTTGGCTTTACTAGAGTGTATACCATCCATGAAACATCAGTGCCTCTACGAGAGCGGATACTTCATATCTCTCGAGAGATATCAAAAAAAGATAAAGTGTGTATTTTAACCGATTTTGACAAAAAGGGAAAACAGCTCTTCGATATCATAAAAACAGAGTTACAAGCACTTGGAGTAAAAATTGATTCAACTCTAAGAAGTATCCTACTTAAAACGGGGATCTCGCATATAGAAGGATTAGATGCATTCTTAGAAAAGGATTAAACAATCAGCTTTTTGATGTTTTCTATATTGTCTGCAATCTCTTGACCTTTCTTCGTAAGCTTGATCAATTTTATTCTTCCCTTTTTCTCGAAAGCAACAAGGTTAAGCCTTTCAAGACTCTGAAGAATTTTAACTGCATGACTGTAGGTGCAATCAACTTCTTTTGCAAGTAGGCTTCCGTATCTCGCCCGTGCCATCTTCTTGAGGGCAACCAGCATTAAGGCCGGTTTCCTTCTGAAGAAGATATCAAAGTTATCCTTCATATTATCTCCCATATGTCTCAATATATACTATACAACCTATATATTACATCCCCATATCGCTTTTAAATTTTTCCCTGGCTTTGTTATCTCCAGCAGTAGCAAAATGAAAAGAAAAGGACACGAAAAAGTGACAACGTCTAGCTCGAGGAGATCCTAACGACGCTGCCAGTGAGGGTTTTTCCTGTGAGCTCTTGGTAGAGCTTCAAATAGCCTTTAGAGAACAAGGTGGTCTTGTCAGCCAGAAGCTCAAACGTGGAATCTCCCGACTGAAAGGATTCCTGGATATGATTCCGATTCTTAAGCATGAGTACTGCTTCCCGCGGGCTGGTTATAACTTTGATGTCTTTTCCAACAATATCCCCTTTTTCAACACGTATGTTCCCGTTCTCGATGACACTGTAGTAATGAGCAGCCCCAATGACAAACTGTAGCTTCGGCGTGTCATTGCTCAACGGAGGATTATGGAGTTCATACGCCTTAACACTGTAAAGAAAATAATAAATGAATGACTCATTGAGTTGACCGATCGCTTGATCAACAGTCAAACCTTCTATCGGGTTGGCAATCGATTCAGGAGGTTGGACATACGCTTCTGGAGGTGTATAAAGGGCAAAGTAAAAGAACAAAGTTCCCACCAAAACAAGATTCAGCAACACAGAGAGAGCTAACGCCAATTTACCTCTTTTTTCCATCGTTCACCCAATTGTCAGGTATTTTTAAAATGTTCGATAAAAAGGCTTATAATGCATAAAGATATCAAATGCTATGAAAAAATTCAAGATTCTTGCAGCATCAGACTTGCATGGAGAGTCGAAGCAGGCAAAGAAGCTTGCAGATAAGGCTGAGAAGGAAAAGGTCGATCTTGTTGTCCTTTGTGGAGACTTGCTTGGCTGGACAGAGACAAAGAACATCATAAAGCCTTTCAAAGACAAACATCAAAGGGTTTTATTGATACCAGGCAATCATGAATCCTTTGCAACGGCAGACTTCTTAGCCTCATTGTATGGGGTAAAGAACATTCATGGATATGCAGTCAAATACGAAGATATAGGGTTCTTTGGGGCAGGGGGAGCTGACATAGGTCCTGGAATAATCTCTGAGAAGGAACTATTCAAGACACTCAAGAAGGCCCATGATGGCCTCAAGGGTATAGAAAAGAAGATTATGGTGACTCATATGCATCCTGCAGGCAGTCTCTCTGAATTCTCAGGTTTTCGAGGAAGCGACTCCATTACTAAGGCAATCAAGCAGTTCAAGCCCAACATCCTCTTGCACGGACACATTCATGAAGCCGCAGGTATGGAACAGATCATCGGTGGCACGCGAGTCATTAACGTAGGAAAAGAAGGCAAGATTATTGAGATTTAAAACTCAACATCTCGAGCGGAAGATGGTTCACTCTTCTCATGATAGCTTCCAAGTAGTCCATCCCCTCTGAGTATGAAACTATTCCCATTTTCAATATTAAAAATTTGATATCCAATTCTGCTTGTATTTCTGTATCCGTCTGCTGGAATAACATACGCTACATGATTATCGAATGAAGGCAATCCTGAACCTACTGAAAATCTTTCATGTTTTCCTCCCTTAACTACTTCAGCAAGAGAAGTTATAACTAATTTGGAACATATCTTTCTTTGCAAATCAAGAGCTAGATGAGAAAGCATAAGAGGAAGTTCTCCTTCAGTTGCTATTCCATAGATAACATAGTTATCTTTAGTAAGTTTATCATGTAATGTTTGAGGTTCCTGAGCAATATCTGTTTTCACTCCACTCATTTATCAATAATAAAAAACCTCTATATAAACATCTATATCCTCGAGAACATAAAATCTATATAGTTTAAGAGTACCCTATTTTTAACACATCATGGCAGTAAATGACTTTCTACCCTTGACAGATGTCAAGATGACTACTGAAAAAGAAGTTAGGCAGAAGCCGTCTCTAGCTGAGCTTACGACCATTGAATCCCCGGGAAAGCCAATGCCTGCAGATTCTCTGGAAGGAGAAAAAGAGAAAAAGAAGGCGAGGAAAGCAAAGAAAGAGACCTCTGAAGCCAAAGAGGAAAAGGTAAAGAAGGACGGGATTATGATCATTACAGAGAAGCCACAGGCAGCCATGAAGATCGCCTTTGCACTTGGGGATGCACGGAAATATACTGAAGAGGGAGCATCATATTATGAAGTTGAAAGGAATGGGAAAAAGATCATTGTTGCCTCTGCTGTCGGCCATCTCTTCAATCTAACCTATGTAAAAGGGCAAAAAGGATGGCCTATATTCAATGTAGAATGGGAGCCATCGTTTGAAAGCAAGGCAGGAGCATTCACGAGACGATATTATAATCTCTTGAAAAAACTTGCACGGACATCAAAAGAGTTTATGGTTGCCACTGATTTCGATGTCGAAGGAGAGGTCATAGGCTGGAACGTTTTGCGTTTCATATGCAAGGAGAAGACTGCGAAGAGAATGAAATATTCAACATTAACTGCCCCAGAATTGGAAAAGGCATTTGAGAACCCTATGAAAGAGCTTGCTTGGGGAAATGCCTATGCTGGGGAGACTCGTCATGTACTTGATTGGATGTATGGAATAAATCTTTCCAGGGCATTGATGTCATCTATAAAGAAGGCAGGATCGTTCAAAATTCTCTCTATTGGCAGAGTGCAAGGCCCCGCATTAAAGATTATCGTGGATAGGGATCATGAGATAGATAATTTCAAGGTCGAGCCATTCTGGAGAGTGTTTGCGGATGCTCAAGGAGTTTCATTCCAACACCCTGAAGATATTTTTAATAAAGATGATTTAAAGAAGTTCGATGGGATAAAGCAGGGAATTGCAGAGACAAGGACTAAAGATGAAAAGACTCCCCCTCCTGTGCCGTTTGATTTGACAACCTTACAAAGAGAGGCCTATCGTTTGTATAAGATGAATCCTTCAGAGACGCTTAAGATTGCCCAAAAGTTATACCTTGATGGAATTATTTCATATCCAAGAACTTCCTCTCAAAAAATTCCTGATGAGATAGAGCCAAAAAAGATACTTAAAAAGCTTGAGAAGCAATTTCCTGAAGCGAAGAACGCGACGAGAAGTAGACCTATTGAAGGGAAGAAATCAGATCCGGCCCATCCGTCTATCTATCCAACAGGAGAATTCAGGAAGCTTGACGAACGGGAAGAAAAGATTTACAAGATTATTGCAAAGCGATTCATTGCTGCATTCTCTCCGGATGCTCTAACGGTCGATAAGAAAATAACACTGACCGCAGGAGATGTAAAGTTTATCGCCAATGGATTAACCATTACTGAAAAAGGGTGGACAGCATTCTATCCAGTCATCATGGAGGAGATCCATCTCCCCGATATGCAAGGAGTTATCAAGATCGACGAGATAAAAAAGGATGAGCGAGAAACACAGCCTCCTAAACGATACACCCCAACATCTCTGGTTTCTATTTTGGAGAAAAAGAATCTCGGAACAAAGGCAACACGTTCCATGATTGTAGACACTCTCTTTGAGCGAGGATATCTTGAAGGGACAAGCATTAAAGCGACTCCCCTTGGCGTGCGTCTTGTGAACACTCTCAATAAATATTCTCCCATTATTGTGGATGAGAATCTCACGAGACAATTGGAGGAGGAACTGGAAAAGATCCAGCTAGGGGGTTCAAACTTGGAGGAAAAAGAAAAAGAAGTTATTGAGAAGGCGAAGAGACTCATTACCGACATATCGAAGGAATTTAAAGTTCAGGAATTGAACATTGGCCAAGAGCTTTCGAAGGGAATTGCCGATGTTCGAGAACAGCAAAAGGAAGCATCAATCATCATGCCCTGTCCAACCTGCAAGCAAGGGAACTTAAGAATTATGTTTTCAAAGAAAACGCGGCGATACTTCGCTGCGTGTTCAAATTATCCAAACTGCAAGCAGACCTATACTCTTCCTCCCAATGCACTGATAAAGAAGACTGAGAAAGTCTCCGATAAAGGACTTCCTATCCTAATAGCCATACGAAAAGGCAAGCGACCATGGGAATTCCCCTTTGATCCTTTCTGGAAAAAAGAAGCTACGAATTGACGAATACAGAGCCATTCACTTTTTGGATGATGTTCTTTCCAGGCACTGGTTTTCCTGTAACATTAAGTACTTTTAACGCAAGTGCCCTCTTGTTATCAAGGGTGATGACGTAAGCATACCCATCAACAAATGATACATTATAAGGGGTATCAAAAACAGAGTCTGGAAGCGAAAATTGTCTGTAATATCCATCAGTCGATTCTGATGCAAGTGCAACCTCGCCCTGAAGGGTGACTGCAACATCCTTCAATACCCTTCCTCTCTTTTCTTCCAAGCTATTTCCAATGTTGACCTGTACAGCAACAGTAAATGCTATAAGAAAAAACAATGCAGCACCTACAAGAATAACAAACTCGATAGCAGATTGTCCTTTCATCCTTCCACCAATTGGACACTGTTTGCCTGTGCGATCACGATAATCTTTTTCAATCCGTCTGAAGGCGATAAACTGCCCTCCAAGGGCACAGAACTGGTATAAGAAATGGTGCTAACACCACCACTTCCTGAGACATTGAAGATCATGTCAGTACCGGAAAGCGTGATGCCCTGAACTCCTTGTGGAAGGTAGGCCGTGATCGTTGCCCTGGATGGTTGCCCTGCATAAAACACAGTCTCTGCAGAGTTAATGACCTTCTGTGAAAACCTCTCAAGCTGATTGAACTTTATCTTATCCTTTATCTGAGAGCTATAGAATAATGCGCTCCCCAAACTGACAATAATAAGGAAGCTAATGAATCCTACCAAGATCATGTATTCCATGCTGATCTGCCCTCTCTTTCTGTCGGTAAAGTTTATAAAACGCATTGCTATAGAAAGAGGAGAAAAAAGATATATAAACTTATCACTTTAGAATGGAATTTAAAAGAGGGAGACCCACAGTCTTGGCAGGCATTGTCATGTGTTTAGCGTTCGTAGCTGTTCTTCATACCGTTGTCGTTATTATACGATATGGTACGGGAATTTCGGGAGTGTATGAGCACGGAGTTTCAGGATTTTCCGTGGGGAAAACAGACTTAGGAGAGGAGATCACGAGCGCAAATCCATCTATACCTCTAAGATCAAAAATAATTCTTGCGACGGAATGGGCCGCTCTTGTTGCGATTATCCTCTTCATCCTTGTGAGGGAGAAGACTGATCAGACGGAAGAGCCTATCACATTTAATCTTGAAGAGGCCTATGGTAAATCACGGACAAAAACCGATCTTGACGTGTTGTATGATATCTTACGTGAAAGAAAACATCTCCGCCTTTCAACTATTTGCAAGCTCTTTAAGGTAAAGAAAGAGCTCGTCATCGAATGGGCAGAGATACTCGAGCGAGCAGAGCTTGCTATCATTGATTATCCTAAACTGGGGGAGCCAGTCATAAAAATAAATGAAACACCATCACAGCCAGCCAGCCAAGCATAAGTCTAAGCATCCAGCAATAAGACATGTAGCACATCACAAGCTAGTGCACACCATAGTGAACAAGCTTGTTCAGCCGATTCAGCCAGTGATGCACAAGCCCGAGGCCATAGTAGAGCGAAAACCTGAAAAGGAAGAATCTAAGATCGCAGACAAATATGAGATCAGCATTGATGGCGCCAAGGTCACTATTGAAGTAAGGAAAGAAAAGCTGGGCTATGTCTATTATCTTAACGTACCAAGTGTCAACATTGCCACCGCAACGCTCATGAAAGAGATACGTGACGAATTGATTACCGTCACCACCATCAGTATGAAAGAGCTTGCAGACCCAGAATCTTTTTTCGTCATTAAGCAAAGATTCATCAGAGATGCTGTAAAAATCATACGAGAAAAGCTCCCTCATCTGAATGAGGAAACAGAGAAATTCCTGATAGGAAAGCTGATTCAGGATATGCTTGGTCTGGGGGAGATAGAATTCCTTATCAATGATCCTATTCTTGAGGAGATTGTCATTCCTTCGTCGAAAGAGCCTATACGAGTGTATAATAAAAAGTTTGGATGGCTTGAGACAAACCTCACCATCAGGAGAGAGGAAGACATCATCAACTATGCAAATATTATTGCCCGAAGAGTAGGTAGACAGATCACCGTATTAAGCCCATTGCTTGACGCGCACCTGGTAACGGGCGATAGAGTTAACGCAGTTCTCTACCCCGTGAATACGAAGGGAAACACCATTACCATAAGAAAATTCGCTCGTGATCCATATACAATCATTGACATGATTAATAACAAGACGTGTGACTCTGAAACTGCCGCCTTGCTCTGGCTTGCGATGGAATATGAAATGAACATTCTCATCTCGGGAGGTACAGGAAGTGGAAAAACATCGTTCCTGAATGCATGCCTTCCATTCATTCCCCCTAACCAGCGAATCATTAGTATTGAAGACACTCGTGAGTTGATGCTTCCTGAATTCCTTTACTGGACACCTCTGGTTACACGAACACCAAACCCTGAAGGGAAGGGAGAGGTGAGCATGCTTGATCTTCTTATCAACTCTCTGAGAATGAGGCCTGACAGAATTATTCTTGGGGAAATGAGAAAACAGCAGGAAGCAATGGTTCTCTTTGAGGCCATGCATACCGGTCACTCAGTCTATGCTACAGTGCACGCAGATTCTGCATCAGAAACTATTGCACGACTCGTGAATCCTCCTATCAGTGTCCCTCCCAATCTGCTTCGATCCGTCCATCTTAATGTAGTCATGTTTAGAGATAGAAGAAAAGGAATTCGAAGAATACTACAGATCGCTGAATTTGAGGCAGAGAAGAATACTGCGCGATCGAACATCCTCTACCGATGGGTTCCTGAGGAGGATAAGATGGTATTGCACAGTGAAAGCTCTCGGTTCTTTGAATCAATCTTCAGGAACACGGGAATGTCTGAGACTGAAATAAACAAAGTTCTTGCTGACAAGAAACAGATACTTGAATGGCTTATAAAAAACAACATCAGAAGCCTTGAGGAATTCGGAAGGGTCATGAACCTATACTACAAGAGCAAAGACACCCTGTTGAAGGCAATGAAGGAAAACTCCATAGCCTGGATACGGGGATGACGATGAAGTTTAGGATACCTTTTACGGTAGCCTCTCTCGATAAGCTGAAGAAAAGGGCTGACTACCTTCGAAAATATGTAAAATACAAGAAAAATGCATCACTCCATCTCTATCTTGAAAACTGTGATGTTACTATATCGAGAGAAGAGTATCTTTCGATTGTCCTTAACAAATTTATAGTCGCCTTCGTCATAGTGCTCCTTGTTTTGACTCCGACCTTGACATTGGTGGGTGCAACCTCTCCTTACCTTATGTCCTTGGGCATCACGGTGCTTTTTTCAGGATTCATGGCCTTCAGTCAGCTGCTGTACCCTAAGATATATGTGGGAAGGAAACAGAAGAACATAGAAAGAAACCTTATCCCGGCGCTTGAAGACATGCTTGTCCAGCTCAACTCAGGCATCCCTCTTTTTTCAATCCTCGTGAATGTCGCAACATCAGATTACGGGGAACTCAGTAAAGAATTCAAGAAGGCAGTAAGAAAAATTAATGCTGGACTTCCCGAAACCGATGTGCTTGAGGAGCTAGGAGAAAAGAACATATCAGTCTTCTTCAGGAGAACACTTTGGCAATTAAGTAATGGAATGAGGACAGGAAGCGATATCTCAGTTGTCATCAAAGATAGCGTAAAATCTCTAGCAGAAGAACAGCTTATCCAGATACAGAATTATGGAAACAAGCTGAACCCTCTTATCATGTTCTACATGCTTATTTCAGTCATTCTGCCAGCACTTTCAATCACGTTCCTCACTATAATATCATCGATGGTCAACCTTCCTAAGCAGGCAACGACGCTCATGTTCGTTGGCCTGTTTGTCGTTGTCATAATCGTCCAGCTCATGTTCCTTGGTACCGTCCGTTCGTTGCGGCCAAGCCTCCTATGAAAAGAATAGAAGAAATGAAGAGAAAGAAGGCGCGAGAAAGAAATCTCATCATAGTAAGCGGAATAAGCGTTGTGATAGGATTGATTGCCTTCTACTATGGTGGAGCACTAGCGTCAATAGCTGCAATTGTATTGAGTGCAGGGGCAATCTTAGGCTATCAGTACATGAGGAACCTCATGCAGGAGTCTATAAAGATAAAGAAGATGGAAGAGGTCTTCCCTGATTTCATCGACCTCATGGCCTCCAATCTTCGGGCGGGAATCACGATAGATAAGGCAATCCTCTTGAGCGCCAGAAAGGAGTTTGCCCCCTTAGATAAAGAGATAATGAATCTCGGAAAGGACATAGTAACAGGAAAAGAAATAAGTCAGGCATTACTCGATCTTAATTCTCGAGTGAATTCAGACAAGATACGAAAGACTATCGAGCTGATCATTTCAGGAATCCGGGCGGGAGGCAATCTGTCCACATTGCTTGAGCAGACTGCTGCAAATATGCGGGATAAGCAGTTCGTTGAAAAGAGAGCGGCATCCAATGTCCTTATGTATGTCATATTCATATTCTTCGCCGTTGCGGTAGGAGCTCCTGTCCTGTTCGCACTCTCCTCAGTCCTTGTGGAAGTGCTGACAAAGATCCTCTCCAACCTTCCAGTGCAGGACACAGGACGCTTCAGCATTGGCTTCACTCTCACAAAGATAAATATTTCGGTGAATTTCATCATATGGTTTTCCGTGTTCTTCATTATTGCAACGGATGTGCTTGCATCATTCGTCCTTGGACTGGTAAGCAAAGGTGAGGAGAAAGCAGGCACTAGGTATATCATTCCTCTCTGCCTTACGAGCGTCGCCGTCTTCTTTATAGTAAGGACAGTACTCATCAAGTACTTTTCAGGACTATTTTAACGGGTAGGATAAGTTTTTATAGAGTCGATGACTGGGAATGAAAATGAAGAAAAAGGGGAAGAAAGTAGTAAAAAAAGTGTTGAAGTGGCCAACAAAGCCAATGGCTAGGAAGGTAAAAAGGATGGCGAAGAAAGTCGCTAAAAAGTCTGCAGTGACTGTGCATAGGCCAAAGGTCGCTCATGCAAAGCACATTCTAAAGCACGCTAGAAAACACGCAAGAAGACCAATAGGAATACCGAAAAAACCCCATACACGTATGCAATATCTTGGAAGGGTTCCCACCTATATTCCTAATTTTGATGTCCTGGTGCAGGGGGGATTTGAAAAAAACTCAACAAACCTTGTCGTAGGAGGCTCAGGTAATGGAAAATCCATCTTTGCAACCCAATTCCTAATAGGTGGGATGAATAAGGGGGAAAAGGCGCTCTATGTGACTTTCGAGGAAAAGAAAGACCAGTTCTATGCGAACATGAAAGAGTTCGGCTGGGACCTTGTGGAATATGAGAAAAAAGAGCTCTTTACATTCCTTGAATATACTCCAGGAAAAGTTCAAACCATGCTTGAGGAAGGGGGAGGGGCTATCGAAAGTATCATTCTTAAGAAAAAGATATCACGAGTGGTGATTGACAGTATAACATCTTTTGCGCTCCTCTTTGAAGATGAGCTATCAAAGCGTGAAGCTGCGCTTTCCCTGTTCAATATGATCCACAAGTGGAATTGCACATCCGTTCTTACTTTGGAAGAAGATCCGAAGGCAGGAAAGCTTGGGCCCCAGACGTTGCAGTTTGAATCTGACTCTATTGTCATTCTTTATTACCAGCTTAATAGAAGAGAGCGAGAACGTTACCTTGAAATTCTAAAAATGAGGGGTACAAAGCACTCGAAGAAAATCTATAAGTTTGGCATTGATAAGAGAGGCATTGTGATCGACAGAAGGCCGTGCGCAAACCCACTCGTCGAATAATGAAAAAAGCTCAGGCCTGGGGGATGGATTTGATGATAGCAGGAATTATTTTTATCACGGCCATTATAGCGCTCTACCTCTACTCGCTTAATTACTCGAATGAAGGAGAAGAGATTCTCAAGGAGCTTCAATCAGATGGAGAGACGATGGCTTCCCTCTTGCTTTCAGAAGGAGCCCCTGTTGACTGGAATATCACTTCAGTTATAGTCCCAGGGATTTCAAGCGCGAATAAAATCAATGACACAAAGTTAGGCTACCTGTACACGCTTTCAGTAAATAACTATACAAGGACACAGCTCATGCTCAATACAAAATACAACTATTTCATATTCTTTTCGACGCCGATGGTAATCCAAGGCAATACCGTCTCAGGGATAGGGATGAATACATCATCGCCCAGCAATCTTATAACGATCACTCACTATACGAGTTATCAGAACAAGCTTGCCACTATGTACGTGCAACTATGGAATTAAAAAAAAGAGGCATTTTCTTCAGTGTTGACGCGCTTATAGCAGTCAGTATCGTGCTCCTCGTCATAGCGATAGCATATCCTATCATCCACTATCAAAAGCCAAAGACTGAAGTCCATTATGACATCATCACAACCCTTTCGGCGTTAAAGGTTGGAGAGATTGACAATCTCTATGTACAATCATTGATAGCGAACGGTACTATTACCGATATGAACAAGTCCTTGCTTGAGCAGATAGGAGAGTTCTATGCAACCGACATCAATCAGGCACGAGCGTTAGGTGACAGCGTGCTCTCAACCCTTGACACAAAATACAATGTAGGGCTTTGGTATGGGGGGACCCTCGTTGCATCAAAAAACTCAACACCGTTTGAAAATGCAAAGGACGTTGACATTGCCACACAGCTCATAAGCGGTCTTAAGGAAGGGGGTAGTGCAAAGGGCTACTCTGCCCGAGGATACTTATCAAACCAATTTAAGAGCGACTATTATTACTTCGGAGGATACGTAGGAGATGGCAACATCAGCAGAATCGTTAATTATTCCGGAAATATTTCATCTGTTTCTATGGAGATGGTCGCAAGCACCAATTTCACAGTATATGTGAATGGAAATCTTGAGGGGAGCTTTTCAGGCGCCGTATCAGAGACAACCCCGATGGCATACACTGTCCCTCTTACTCACTTTGTCAGTGGAGCAAACACGATAGAATTGGGAGGAAGCAATCTCCATATAACTGGGGGATATATAAAAATCTCCTACCAGAGCTCTGCCCAATACCAGCAGCCAAAATATAATTTTCCAGGTATCGATGGAATCATCAATATCTATGATGGTTTGTATGTGCCCAGCACTCTTAACAGCATGAGTGTCTACCTCCATTACAACAGCAGCTACCAGACATTTCTCATAATAGGAAATGTCACTGTCTTTAGCAATGCAACACCATCAGAAACATCTATCACTCTCAGCAACGCACAGTTATCTGCTCTTCTCAACTATAATGATCTTTCGAACAAGACAATTCCTATAAGGCTTGGATTGCTGAATGTAACATATCTGCCTGGTAACAATGCGTATGTAATCTCAGTTGCTGATTTATCGGGAGGGGTCAGTTCAGCGAGGGCTGCTGGCTGTGGAAACGATGGGCTATGCGCAGTGCAGAAAGCAAACTATCTTCTGGTCAATTCCCTCCTTGGTCTTAACAATACTGCACTTGGACTCGTAGGAAATCACCAAGGAACGGTTAATCCTCTTTATTCACATCCTCTCTCGACCAATAAAACATCCCTTAACAATACGATAAAGACCTGGAGCAACAATGGAAACCTTGACCTATGCTATGGCATAAAAAACGCAACTGACACCTTGAAAGTCATATCAGGAGATACCATTAAATCAATAATTCTTTTGGGTACAAAGTTTCCCAACAGTTGTCTAGGAGCAAGCGGGAATGTATGGCAAGATACGTACAATCTGGCATGTCAAGCATGGACAAATTACAGTATAAGGATAAACACGATAGGAGTAATAGGCAACTCGCAATCAGACGCAAACCTCGGCACGTTGTTGTATAATATTTCCCGATGCACGAATGCAACATATTACAACCAAAGCGTTAGTAATGACCTTGTAGATCTCTATAATAAAACATTGAATGACATTCTTAATTTGACATATTACCTCCAAACGGCCAGTTCAACAGGAAATTTTATGACAAGGCTCTATCCTGATTCATATATAGACATAAGTTATGATGCAGTGACTCCTTACGGACTTATTGTCACAGGAGAGAAAATGTTTTCAAACACCACCTCAGGGTCTTTTGATCTTCCGCAGAATTCAAGTATTGTTGAGACGCGCGTGATATCATACTCTGGGCCCAAATGGACAGCCTTTGTAAAAGCAAACACAACCACGGTCTATAATCTCACCAGATATGGAAGCAACTACATCCAGCTAGGAGATCCCTATGCTATTAACATTCCGAACGCTAATATCAAGCAGAACAACACATTTTCACTACAGACAGGAGTAACTACAACAAACCTTTCCGCTGGTTCTGATTACAACAAAATCATCTACACAGTCAAGAAAAATGCCTCAAGCTACACTCCGATTGTTGCTGCAGCCCAAGGATGTTCATGGACGCTGCAGCATGAAGATGGAACGAACGTCACAATCCATATACCTATGGGGTATGCAGGCCCCAACACCTGCTTCTACACTGCCTTACAGCAAGCATACAATGAGAATGATGCATTGCAGGCAGCAGCATATTCAGTCGTCAAAGCTCTTGACTTTGATGGCAATAACAAGATTGACATAAGGCTTTCTCAAAATGATATTCAAATCAGCTCGTCTGAAGTTCAAGGAATCCCATTCATATGGTCCACAGAGGTGCAGGCGCGAGTATGGGTATAGGAAAAAAAGGCATTTTCTTCACGAGCATGGTGATCATCTTGCTTTCGTTGTTCTTCATTTCGTATGCCGCGTACTCCGAGTACACTGACAGAAGGCCTGTGGAAAAGAGAATTGAGACTATGAACAAGTTCCTTTTCTCTTTAGAAACAGATTTGTCACGACAGATGTACATTGCAGGATTCTATTCTATTTTTATCATGGAAAAGGAGATCGTAGAGACGGGCACATACAATCCGAATGTCACCCAATCTTTTCAAGAGCTGTTTCTCAATGGCACGATGCAAGGAAAGGATGAGCCATTTATCCTCGGCGCTAAGCTTCCTGATGTCCAAGCAACAATCAGTGCCAAGGCAGAAAAGATAAATGTCATTGTCAACATGCAAAGTTCTACTCCACTCATTGATCAAGTCGATCCCTGGCATGTCCGCATCCGGCTTCCCATTAATCTTTCAGTCAGAGACGCGTCAAATCTTGCATCATGGAATAAGAGCTATGAAGTGACTGCATTTGTTCCAGTCCAAGGTTTTGAAGATCCCCTCTATCTCGTTAACACCCATGGTCTTGTCAGTAATAACATAACGAAAACTTCCTACACTCCATTCGTATCGGGGAGTAATGTCGCAAATCTTTTGCTGCATCTTCAGCAATCAGCATACTACGAGAATACATTAGCTCCTAGTTTTCTTGATCGATTGCAAGGAAAAACCTCAGCGAATACAAATGGCATCGAATCCTTTATCTATCTTCCAAAGCTTTCCGGCCAGGGTCTTACAGTGCAAGACAAAGCTGCAGTAGACTGGATTTACTTCTCATCAGCATCTCCAAGCGCATCGCACATACAAGGTATGCCATCATGGTTCAGGCTCGCCGACACACATCTCTCCACCTACAACGTTTCCAGCCTTACAGCTCCATGACAATATTTATAAACAGCCTATATGTAATATAGAGAACCTAGTCATCGACTAGATTGATAGTACAATAGGTAAAAGGAGGTTATAACATGCACGAAAGAAAAGGTCAAGCAGCTATGGAGTTCTTGATGACCTATGGTTGGGCAATTCTTGCCGCAATCATCGCTATTGGAGTCTTGGCATACTTTGGTGTGTTCAGTCCTGGTAAATACACGACAGGATCAACCGTAGTAAACCCCCCATTCTATGCAAACGCATGGAACGTTAAAGGAAATGGGATTAATATTGAGATCAAGAACAATGGTGGAGAGTTGTATAATATTACAAGTCTCAGTATCACTCCAGACATAGGATCCTGTACAGCTAATGATACTCAAATACTAATTGATGCGGGCGATGCGGTAGAACGTCATATACCATGCAGTGGATTGCCAGCAGTTGGAAGCAGTGTCAAGGGAGATATCTCGATTTCCTACCATAAGTCAGGAAGTACAATCGATCTCACATCTACAGGAACAATAGCCGAGAAAGTCACGGCTTAAATTTTTATTTTATTTTTCTCTCTTCTTATTTTTTATTGCCTAATGGCAATTATACGTCTTTTAGAAAAGTGTGAATAACCATAATTTTATATAATTCCATGAAATGAGGATTTATGCCAGAAATATGGGATTATGAAACAGAAGTAATAGATTATCTTAATCAAATTGATTCATTAGTAGAATCTGAGGAAAAGCAGAAGTTAGTTAAAGAATTAGCTGACAAGTTAGCTGGAGAGTTCAGTAGTAAAACCGATTCTATGATGGAAAGAATTAGGGAAATAAAATCAGACGTAAAGGCGCTAGGTATTCCAAAAAATCTTATGGATGTGCTTAAAGAAGCAATTTTTTGTTACGTTAATGGACAGTACTTATCTGCAATAGCATCTATAGGAATTACTTCAGAGCTCTTTTGTAGCCACATTTTTAGATTATATCTAGAAGGCCTTGGAATTGAGGAGTTTAAAATTAGAAGAAGAATTGATAGTTTTAACAAGATTAGTCAAGTTGAAAAAATAGAAACTCTATATTCTATAGTGAATGTAAATGATGAAATATGTTCCATGCTTAAAGAAATCAGAAAGAAAAGAAATAATAGTATTCATCCAAATCAATCAAGAGATTATAAAGAAGACTCGCTGGATTGTCTACAATGCATGATTCATATGTTAAATACATATTCTGAAAGTGTCTTAGACATACAGAAGGTTCCTAAAACTAATATACTCCCGATCTTAAAAGAAACTGATGTTGCAATAGGAAACTTAAATGCTCCAGTGGTCATGTTCTGGTATTTTGACTATCAATGTCCTTTTTGTAAAAAGTTTTGGAAAGAAACGCTCCCCAGAATAAAATCAGAATACATTGATACTGGAAAATTAAGATTAGTGTATAAAGATTTTCCTTTGGAAAGCATACATCCTCTTGCGGAGGAATCTGCAGAGGTTACAAGATGTATTCAGCACAATATAAACAACGAAGAATATCTTACAATTCATAATAAAATATTTGAAAATCAAGAGTATATTAATTCTGAAAATCTTCGCGCATGGGTCAACGAAATAGGATGCAACGTCGATTTTTGCATGCAACATCATGCTTACAGAGATGAAATTAAACAAAGTCGAATTGAGGCCATAAATGTTGGTGCTCTGGGAACGCCACACTTTGTTATAGGAGATTCTTCTATTCCAGGAACGCAGCAATATGAAGTTTTCAAACGAGTGATAGAAAATGAATTAGCTTGATGATATCCGTAAAGTCACAATTATAAAAATCTTTATAAAGTATATAAGCCACATTTTGATACGATGAAAAAGGGTCAAGCAGCTATGGAGTTCTTGATGACCTATGGTTGGGCAATTATGGTGGCGATTATTGTTGTTGGTGTTCTCGGTTATTATGGAGTGTTCAGTCCTGGTAAATACATCACTGGATCTGCCATTCTCAATCCTCCATTCTATATGAATGCATGGAGTGTTGTGTCTGACGCTGATACAATCACACCAGGAGACCAAAGCGAGGTTAATATTGAGATCAAGAATAATGGTGGATCCAATTATGATGTCCGAAGTGTTGCTGTCGTAGGCTGCGGTCTTAACGACACGCAAACAACAATCTTGACGGGAAAGACACAAGCATTTAACATTCCATGCACTTCTCCCTTAGTGAATGGAGAAAACTTCAAGGGTGATGTGACTGTTGTCTACACAAAATCAGGAAGCAGCATAGAATCCACTTCTACAGGAACTATTGCTGAAAAGATTGCTTAAAGCAATAAGAAAAATTACTTACCCTGTCTATTCCATGCCCTAAGACTTGGTCGAACTTTCAGTGTTGGGCTTCGGGAACGTAATCCTCGAGATTTCCTGGCAGCAGAGGTTAATCCTCGCTCAGCCCTCTTTTTATGATTAATAATCCATGCAAGCTCCTTGTCGCTCTGGATCTCAGCTTTGTGAGGGTCTACCATAATAACTTCAAAGAAGTAATACTTTCCGTCTTTTCCTACCGGATATGAATTCAAAACCTCAAGATTCAAAAATCTCTTTGATGCCCGAATCTCGGCAACCCACTGATAATTCATCTTCAGCACTTTTCGTACATACTGCTTCCGTGATTTTCTTCCGTGTGTATGTCGTGATCTCTTCCTTCCACCCCTCTTAAGTCTAACACGGACAACAACAATGCCCTTCTTGGCCTTATAACCAAGCATGCGGGCCTTGTCTAATCGAAGCGGCTTGTCAACGACGGTAAATGCGTCGCCTGCTCTCCATTGTATTAAGCGCTCCTGCATAAGTTCCCTACTTGGGTTTCTCCATGCTTGTTTAAGATAATGATACATTCCTGTCATCCCACAACCTACAAAAACCGCTTTTTAAATCTTATCACCTCTTAAAAACATAGCTTTTTATACAATATTCAACAAACACCGGGATGACAGACACATACTATGTTACAACACCCATTTACTACCCGAACGACGTCCCTCATATAGGGCATGCCTACACAACCCTAGCTGGAGATGTCTTAGCTCGATGGCACAAGTTACAAGGGAAAGAAGTCTTTTTCCTGACAGGGACTGACGAGCATGGAAAGAAGATAGAGGAAGCGGCAAAGAAGGCGAAGCTTTCACCAAAAACATTCACCGATCATCTTGTGCCAAAGTTCAAGGAGGCCTGGAAGAAGCTCAACATACATCCAGATAGATTTATTCGAACAACTGACACTGATCATGAGCAAGTCGTGCAAGTCATCCTTTCGGAAGTTCATAAGAAAGGAGACATCTATGAAGGCCACTATGAAGGATACTACTGCACTGCCTGCGAAGCATACTATACTGAAAAGGATCTTGTCGATGGCTGCTGCCCTATCCACAAAACAAAGATAGAGAAATTGAAAGAGGAATCATACTTCTTCAAGCTCTCAAAATATCAAAAACTGTTGCTTGCCCATTACAAAAAGAATCCTGACTTTATTTCACCAGACCATAGAAGACAGGAAATAATCAATCGTGTAAAAGAAGGGTTACAGGATCTTTCCATCTCTCGAACTTCATTTTCATGGGGTATCCCTTTGCCGTTTGACAAAGACCATATTACCTATGTCTGGTTTGACGCGTTGGTCAATTATCTCTCGGGAATAGGCTATCTGGAAAACACACAACGATTCAAGAAATTCTGGCCTGCTAATGTTCATCTCATAGGAAAAGACATTCTCTGGTTCCATGCAGTCATCTGGCCAGCGATACTACTTTCAGCAGATATCCCATTACCAAAAAAGATATTTGCCCATGGATGGTGGACATTCAACAATGAAAAGATATCAAAGTCCAGAGGAAAAGTCATCAACGTCGATGATCTCATAAATATAGCAGGTGCAGACTCTGCACGATATTTCCTTATTAGGGAAACTCCCTTCGGAGAGGACGGGGACTTCTCAGAAGATGCCTTGATCGAGAGACATAATAATGAGCTCGCAAACAAGCTGGGGAACCTCGTCAGCCGAGTTTCCACGCTTGCAGAAATCTACGGCCTAGAAAAAACCACTTCAACCTTATCTAAAAAACTAAAAATCAAGGAGATAGAAAAGCACATGGAATCTCTAGCGCTTGACAAGGCCCTCACTGAAATCTTCTCGTTCATTGACGCCTCAAATGAATACATCCAAGCAAAGAAACCATGGGAGACCAAGGATAAGAAAGTGCTCTATGAGCTCGTAAATGCAATCAAAGACATAGCAATCCTGCTTTCCCCATTCGTCCCCGAGACTGCAGAGAAGATAGCTAAGACCTTTCATGCTACTATTTCCTGGGAATCCTTGCAGAAACCTATTTCACCCGTTAAGATTAAAAAGGCCTCCATCCTCTTTAATAAGGTAAAAAAAGATGGCTAAAAAAGCAAAGAAACCTGAAAAAGAGAACAAGAAAAATCCTCTGAAAGATGTTGAAAAGACTGTTGTAAAAGAGGCTAAAATGGTAGCTAAAGAAGCAAAAAAGAAGTTCATGCAGGTAGAAGGTGCTGTTGAGAATATCGCAAAAGACGTTGCAAAGAGCGTTTCTAAGACTGTTTCACAAGCAGTCACGTCAACACGACAGGCCCTAGAAGGCAAGCATCCTCAAGCACAACAACACCATAAGCAGGCACAGCATATGCAAGCATCATCTGGAATGATGTCCTCAGATGGCAAGATCCCTTTCAAAGAATTCTCAAAGATAGAGATGCGAGTAGGTAAAATTATAGATGTCAAGGATCATCCTAACGCAGACAAGTTATTTGTACTCACTATCAATGTAGGAGATGGCAAGTCAAGAACTATTGTTGCAGGCCTTAAAGAGCACTATAAGAAAGAGCAGCTAAAAGGCAAGAAAGTCATTGTTGTCTGCAATCTAGCGCACGCAAACCTCCGAGGAGTAGACAGCGAAGGCATGTTGCTCGCGGCAGTCTCCGACGGCGAAGAAGATGTCGTTTTCCTTTCCCCTGAATCTGATATCAGAGAAGGCTCAAGAGTCCGATAATGGGCTGGAAAAATAAGCCAACATGGCTTAAAGGAGGGATTATCGCCGCCACGATATTCATTCTATCTCTCTTCATAATCTATGTTCTATCCCTTATCAATGATCAATTAGATGACTTATTTTTAATACCTGCTATCCCTATTGCAATAGTAGAAGGGATTTTAATGCCAGGGTGTGGATTTGGAGGTTCTATTCTTTCGGGCAGTCCGTATTATTGTATCGAGAGTCAAAGCTACTTTATTCAAGTAATGGCTGGTTTGATTGTATATTTCATCCTTGGAGCACTAATAGGTTGGATATACGGAAAGATAAAGAATAAATAAATCTAAATTCTAGAAATTTACCAGCGACCGAACAATCTGTCCCAAAACGAATAACTTTCTTTGTAGTCATTGTTCCCAATGATCTTAGCAGCTATCTTCCTATAGGCTCGGGCAGCAGAGCTCTTAGGATACGTATGGACTAATGCATCCTTCTGTACAAGAGACTTCTGGACGCTTGAATCTTCAGGTACAACTCCAAGCAATGGCAGTTCAAGCATGTCTCGGATATTGCTGATGGGCATCTCTGTCCTAATACCCTTGACTCGAGTCACAATAACTCCTCTGATAGGCTTTCCCAACTCTTCAATGACCTTACTTGTCTTCAGAGCATCAGTGACTGCAGGGATCTCAGGATTGGTGACAATGATAGCTTCATCAGCAGCCTCAATGGCTGCAAGAGCTTCCTCACCTAAACCAGCGGCAGAATCGTAAATAATGTAATCAGCCATCCTTCTCAATTTCTTCCCTACATCTTTCAGTCTACCATGGTTCAATCTTCGCAGCTCTTTTACAGAAAGTGAACTAGGAACGATCTTAGTTCCTGACTCATGCTCATAGATAGCATCAGAAATCTTTGCCTTTCCGAGCAAAACATGGTTTAAGCTCACAGGAACAATAGGAGCTCCCAGATGAAGGCCAATGTTAGGGGTAGAAAGATTTGCATCAACAATAATCACATCTTTTCCAAACGCGTTAAGTGCTGCTCCAAGATTAATGGCAGTCGTTGTTTTGCCAACCCCTCCTTTTCCAGAGGTTATCGTAATAAGTTTTGTCATCAGTTCGTGTCTCACAACCTCCAATTGAGGAGTGAAAAGTATAAGAAGTTATTTCAAGGCACTTATAAACCTTTCTAACAGCGAGGAATATTCCTTGAGTTTGTCCAAGTCAATGTTAATGGTCTCGCCCCGATAGCTTACCTTCAGGTTGACTCCCTTTCTGAACTCATTCTCTCTGACCTTCTCAAGCTGCTCAATGTCCCTGAACAGTTCATAGAGCTGTAGGGTCTCACTGACCACAGCATCATCCTCATAGATCTTCTTTAACTGTACAAGTTTTGCTCGGGGAGCATCAGGAACTGGCTTCCACTTCTTTAGCTTCTTTGCTTTCTCAACAAGAATGTCCATTCCTAGGTCAATCATGATTTTCCATCGCAAGAGAAGATTGATAATAACATCGCACGTCTTTGTATACTTAAGACTCACATACAACAGATGATCTGCGCTAATTTTTTCTTTAATGATTCTTTCCATCCACACCCAAGGCTCACCTGAGACCTGTAAAAAACGGACCTCACATATTAGTGCTTGAGCCTATTTATACCTTTTCTTCACATAAAGGCCCTAAAAAAGATATTTAAGCAACAAACCAGGTTAAGGGGCAGAGTGGATTGCAGGGTGACTTTATCTAGAGGCTTCTAGGTTCGTAACTAGATCTTCTTTAGCTTCTTAGCGAGGTTTTCAGTCTCATTCAGTAACTCATCAATCTCATCCAACCCTTTGTTCCAGAATTCCTTCTTAGTGATATCAATGCCAAGCTTCATGAAAATGTTCTTAGGAGAGTCTGAAAGCCCTGCAGAAAGGAAATCCTTAACAATCTTAATCTTAGAATGATCTCTATGTACCAGGTTCTGAAGAGATTTTGAAATCAGCAACCCAGAAGCATATGAATAAACATAGAAATACCTACGTATGTGTGGCCAATGAACCCACCAATTCTCCGATCCAGGGGATTGCTCCACACTCTCACCCATATATGCCTCCATATTCTTTCTGAATAGCTTGCCTATTTCTTCTTTGGATAAGTACCCCTTAACTCTAAATTCCTTATGTAATTCCTGCTCAAACTTATAGCATGCAACCTGTCGTATAATGGTTGAGATAACATCGGCAAGGTTTGTCATATTGATTGAAAGGCGAAGCTCATCATCGGCTCCTTTCATCAACTCCTTTAATACAAAATCTTCCATGAATGTGCTAGCAACCTCAGCAGTCGCAAGGCCAGTGCCAAAATAAACCGAAGGCTGCCTCTTCATAAGCTCATAATTAATTCCATGGCCAAGCTCATGGGCTAGAGTTGTTACATCTCTAAGTCTTCCGGTATGATTGACTAGAACATAAATAGGATGTAAAAGCAGCTCATGCGAGCAGAATGCTCCACTTCTCTTGCCCACTTTCGGTGCAACATCAATCCTTCCCTCTTCAGCAAATTTTCTTACAATCTCTCCAAACTGGGGGTCAAGTTCGCGAAAGACTTTGTAAATCAGATGCATAGAATCTTCATAACTATATTGCTTATCAAAAGATCCATACTCTGCATTGCGTTCATGATAGGCAAGTTTATCGACTTTGAATAAGCCTGCCTTCATTTTATAGAATCTCTTGGCAATATCAAATCGCTTCGAAACAGCGTCAATAAGAGTATCAACCACGCTGCTGTCAATATCATCAGCAACATGCCGTGCAGTATCTGGCCTTTCTCTTTGCCGTAATTCATCGTCAATTTTCTTATTAAGAAGAATCGCATTCAATTCCGCTTCGGCGATATCTGCATTCTTTGTCGAAATATCATGGAGTGCTGCTCCCGCAGAATCCCTCACTTTTTTGTTCTTACTCATAATCAAATTTGAAATTTCACTGAAGTTCTTAATAGACCTCTTCCCATCTTCTCCCAGAACCTCTCGTTGCTCTTTAGATATAAATCCTGAAACCATCTCAACCCACTTCGCATATGAAGGAGGTCCCTTCAAGTTAAGGATTTTTTCTTCAGGCTCGCTCAATGTATACTTGCCTATGGTAAACAAGCGCTCAATAAAATGATGATATAGTTGTAGCTCTTTAGACTCTAAAAAATTTTTCTGCATTTCCTGGGGAATTTTTGAAAGGCGAATCTTAAAAAATCGGATATCATTCTGGATTTTCTTTGAAAAATCATCAATCTTTGTATATCTGGCCTTCAACTCTGGATTATTCTGATCCTGCGATGTCCTTAATGAGAAATAAAAGCCTTCATTTCCTCCACTACCAAAGTTCCTGCCCCATTGCTCATATTCATCCAGTGCTTCTTTCAATACTTTTGGATCTTTTAGATAATCTTCCCTATCTTTCCATTTATTGATAAACGCGTAACTCGCATGTTCAATCTTCTCCCTCATACCTTTTATGGCAGGATCATCATCGCTTTTAAGCAGAGGACTTAAATCCCATTCAGTTTTTTTCAGATTAAATTCCATATTATTCACTCAATTTCATGATTGCTTCAGCAATGTCATTCGTTTCCTCAAGTGCTTTTTTAGCCTGATGCATACTTTTCCCTGTCTTTTCAGCAACAAGCTTAATATCTTCCTCGCGTATCCCTGCAGATTCCTCCCGGGCTTCCCCAGTAATCTGCCAGCTTGCCTGTCCCTGCATGATGATCTTCTGAACATTTGGATTATCGATAACTATACGACCGTCAGCTTTCTCTATGATGACTCGTTCCGCAGGAATCTCCTGCTGGTTAATTCCCATCTGCTTCATCATTGCCTGAATCTTCTTAGGATCTACGTTTCCAAACATATATGTCCCTCTAAAGATAATTATATATAGTTTTCTACCGGGAAAGGTCAATGGAAAAGGTTCCTAGAGTAGGAGTAGGTGTCTTTCTTGTAAAAGATAACAAAATACTGCTCCTCAAAAGAAAAGGTGCTCATGGAGAAGGAAGCTGGTCGCTTGCCGGGGGACACCTTGAATTCAATGAAAGTTGGGAAGAAGCAGCAATCAGAGAGGTATTTGAAGAGACAGGAGTTACTATAACGAATCCCCAATTCGTAACAGCAACCAATGACATTTTCCCTGTTGAAGGGAAACATTATATTACTTTATTCATGAAAGCGGAAATAGGCAACCAGGAGCCAATAAATAAAGAGCCTGAAAAATGTGACAAGCTCGAATGGTTTACATGGGATTCTCTTCCTAGGCCATTATTTGTACCTGTAGAAAACCTTGTTAAAAGAAATTTTAAGCTCTTCAACCAATAGGCCAGAATATCTTCAGTGCAAGAACAAACACAATGAACCCAATAATAAATGCGACTACATGAGCTGGCTTAAGCATAAAACGGCTGCTATACTCCTCATCATATCGCATGAGGCCTCCAAATGGTCCTGGTACTGATACTCCTGATTGTTGTGCCATATCCAAACAACAAATTCGTGATATAAAAAGCTATCGAACGGCTTTGATTTTCTCAAGCAGCTCGTCCTTTTTCTTTCTACTAGTATACTCCTTGCCAAATCGCACTAAGTACAAGTTAAGCTTTCCCCAATAGCTACTAGGAAACAATTGCTTCAACTCCTGCTCAATCTTATGAGGATGACTGCTCTTGACCCATCCAAGTTTTTGAGATATATATGAAACATGGGTGTCGACACCAATAGCATCATGATCAAATTCGGCAAGGAAGACGTTGGCAGTCTTTCTTCCCACTCCAGGAAGATCGATGAGTTTCTCAAAGTCATGAGGAACACTTCCCCCATAATCTTGAAAGATAATTCGAGAACAGTTGATGATGCTCTTCGTCTTATTCCTATAAAAGTTGACAGACTTAATCATGCTTTCAATCTGGGAAACAGAAGCAGAAGCTAAAGACTTTGCATCAGGATACTGGGCGAAAAGCTTCTTACATACCTCAATAGTAACTTCATCCCGTGTCCGTGCTGATAAGATGATTGCAATGAGTGTTTGCCATGGACTCTTCCATTCCTCAGCAGCCAACCTCATGTCTCCCCCTAACTTTTTTATCTCTGTTAATTGCTTAAGTGCTCTTTGAATGTCCATACACAATAAAGAAGGATACTTCTTTTATATCTTTTCAAAAGAGTTAAAAAGACACAACGAGATAAGGAGAGGTGAAAAGGCCAATAGAGCGACTAGGACTCATCCTTGTTATTGTGGGAGTCATACTTCTTATAAGCTCATATTCTCTCACTGGCGCAGTCATCGGGGCAGCCGATGCACAATCTCGTGAAGTCCTTGGCCTGGTAGCAGTTTTTGTAGGGATACTACTTCTTTCGTTAGGAGAACCCTATGCGTTCCGCTCACGTAACAGCTTACGTACCCATAATAATCAAGCACATTACCATACCCGAAAAGAATTTGTAGAAACCTATGGAAGAAATCCAACTCCCCAAGAGCATCGGGAATATATGCGATCTATACATGAGAAAAATGACTTGCATTCCATGGTAGAAGAGAAAAAGAGACACAAAGCTGCCTAATACCCTAAGCTTTTTAATCCCCCTCATCCTTGAGAAACAATGAAGCTTGCTGACATCAAGAACTGGTCTCCTGAAATAGAATCAAAGATTACCGAACAATGGAAAAAGGAAGAGAAATTTAATTTTAATCCTAAGACGAAGAAGAAGATCTATTCCATTGACACACCGCCCCCTTACATCAACTCTCCCATCCATATCGGCCATGCAGCAACGTATTCCTATATGGACTTCTTTGCTCGCTATAGAAGGATGAAAGGATATGAAGTTCTTTTCCCGTTAGGGTTAGACAGGAACGGCCTGCCTATCGAGATGGCGGCAGAGAAGAAATTTGATATCACTCCCTGGAAAGTTGGCAGGGAAAAGTTCATAGAGTATTGTGAAAAACTCCTGCAAGAAACGTCTGCAGAATCCATAGATAGTTTTGCCAAGCTGGGGATCTCATTCAGCTCCTACAAGAAAAGTGATAAAATAGGATCGATCTACCATACAGACGCACCAGAGTATAGGGCATTGACACAGGCAACATTCATCGACCTCTACAAGAAAGAATTGATCTATGAAGATGCGAGAATTAACAATTGGGATCCTAAACTAAGGACAACCATTGCAGATTCTGAGATAGAATACAAAGACCTGCCTTCAACCTTTAATGACATTAAATTCAAGGTTAAGGAAACAGGGGAAGAGATTGTTATTGGAACAACAAGGCCTGAACTGATATGTACCTGCGGCATGATCATATACAATCCGGAAGACAAGCGTTATCAAAAACTTGAAGGAAAGACTGCAATCACCCCTCTCTTTGGAGAGGAAGTCCCTATTCAGGAGCATCCACTTGCAAAGATGGACAAAGGAACAGGATTAGTGATGATGTGTTCAGCAGGAGATATCTCAGACATACAATTCTTCAGGGAAATGAATCTCAAGCCACGAATCGCAATAGAAAAAGATGGTACCATGAATGAATATGCTGGTTTCCTAAAAGGATTGAAAGTAAGAGAAGCTAGAGAAAAAGTCATAGAAGAACTGAAGAAAGAAAAGCTCCTTGTCAAACAACAAAAAATCACTCATAGTACTCCCGTCTCTGAAAGATCCGGCGCGGAAATAGAGTTTATAGAAATGCCTGAGTTCTATCTTAAACAGATTGAGTTTAAAGACGATCTAAGATCAACAATAAATAAAATTAATTTCTATCCGCAAGAGTCAAAGAAGATTCTTGATTCATGGGTTGACTCTGTTTCCATAGACTGGCCAATATCAAGAAGAAGATATTACGCAACGCCCATCCCTCTATGGCATTCTGATAATCTTGTTGCCCTTCCAGCTCCTGGAAAATACCATCAACCTTGGAAAGAAGATGTTCCAAAGGATGCAGAAGTGTTTGAGAATGGTAAGTACATTGGAAAGATTAAAGATTTTAAAGGTAAAAAATGGAAAGGCGAAGAACGGGTTTTCGACACATGGTTTGACTCTTCCATATCTGAGCTTTTCATGCTTAAGTATAAAGAAGATGGCTCATTCTTCAAAAAAGCATTCCCTGCCTCTCTGCGACCGCAAGGAAAGGAGATTGTAAGAACATGGCTCTATTACACCATTCTTAGAGGATACTTAGCGACAGAAAAGAAATGCTTTGAAGATGTCTGGATACACCAGCATATAACTGATGAAAAAGGAAGAAAAATGTCAAAATCCCTTGGAAATGTCATCGATCCTCAAGAAATATTAAAGGAATATGGGGCAGAAGCATTTAGATTATGGGCTGCAACGGAAGGAGATCTCGCCAAGCAAGACTTGAGCTGTTCTAAAGAGAAAATAAGAGGGGAATGTAAGACGATAAACAAGCTCCTGAATATGACTCGATTTGTCACGCAATTCAAAAAGCCCAAAAAACCAAAAACTATAGAAAAAACCGACAAAGTATTTATCGACTTCTTAGATTATGAAATTAATCAAGCTCAGTGGCACTTTGACAGATATAGTTTCTGGAAACCAATGTTAACATTCAGAAATTTCTTATGGGAGGTATTTGCGTCCCACTACATTGAGTTAATCAAGCCACGAGTATACAATGAAGAAGGAAAATTCAAAAAAGAAGCGTCGGATTCTGCGAAGTATACATTATATGCTCTGCTGGAAAAATTAACAATGGTTTTATATCCTATTATCCCTCAAGTAACGTCCATTATAGCAGATAAACTAAAGATTTCATTAGATGAATTCCCCATAGTGATTGAGGAAGAAATAAAAAAGCGTGTAAATGAAATAGATTCTCTAGCCCAAGTCAACGCAATTATGGATTTCAATAGAGAAGTTTGGAAAGCTAAAAAAGATGAAGGCTTAGGGTTAAGAGATTCTCTAAAAGGCTGGAAAATAGACAACAAGTTTAGATTATTCGAAAAAGATCTCATCGCCTGTCATAATCTGAAGGTATAAATAGTGAAAAGCATACAAAAAAACATGTGGATAAGCCAACCGTGGATTATCGGGGGAATAGGTGGAGCGTTAGTAGCATTAGTTCTTGTCTTAACAATCAATATGAACATCAAATGGCCTTTTGTTGGAGGGATTGTTGTTCCTTATTGGTTTACCGCATCTGCTGTTGCAAAGCTTCTGGGAGGCCATTACAATATATTGAGTGGATGGACTCTGCCAGAAGTATATGGAAAAATCACGCCCTTAATAGAAAAGTGCGGTCAAGTGATAGCAGGAACATTAGTGCTTGCAATCTATGTTAGTATAGGGACGGCTGTTGGTTGGATTGTTGGATTATTCCTGAGAAAATAATTATTGTCGCCAATTCCTGAGACTTGTGAAGTAATACAAAAGACTTGGAGATAATGGTTTACTCATAATATGATCATACGGCAATCTCTCAAGATGGAAAATAGAAACGACAACTCCGGGAGAGATTTCTTTAGCCTCATGGAAGTCGCGAGGAAGCGAAGTCTCAGAATAGATCCTGCGATGCATGTCATCAGCAGAGTCCAATGCCTCCTGCATCTCTTCTCTCATTCACCTCTAGAGAAACATGCTTAATAAAGATTATTATCCTAAGCTTTATTAACCCTCTCGTGATTCTTTGCATATGGAAATCGATGACAAGAAAAGGCAAGAACTGGAAGAACTGGTAGCTTTACTGAGAGGTATAAAGGGAACTCATACAGAACTAGTCACTGTCTATATCCCTGCAGGAACAAATATTCATCAGGTATCCAATCAGATTTCAGCGGAAAGATCTACTGCAGAAAACATAAAGTCAAAGCAGACACGGACAGCAGTAGTTACTGCCTTGGAAACCATTGTAAGGAAACTGAAAGAGTATCGTCAAACTCCCCCTAATGGTCTCGCACTTTTTTCTGGAAATGTATCCGAAAGAGAAGGCGGTCAGGATGTCAAGATATGGGCCTTTGAGCCTCCAAAACCGTTAGGTATTCGTCTCTATCGATGCGATAAGGAGTTTGTTATAGATCCATTACAGGAAATGCTTGACGTGGATGAAGTCTATGGTCTCCTGGTGATTGACAGGCAGCAAGCAACAATCGGTGTGTTGGAGGGAAAGCAAATTAAGGTCATCAGGACATTAACGTCAGGGATTCCTGGAAAAATACGGGCAGGAGGGCAATCAGCGCAGAGATTCGCAAGAATCACTGAAGGTCTGGCTGTGGAGTTCTTCAGAAGGGTTGCAGAAGCTATGAAAGAGATATTCTTTGACATGCCAAAGCTGAAAGGGTTCCTTGTAGGAGGGCCCATACCAACAAAAGAGGATTTCCTTGATGAAGGCAACCTTGTGACAAAACTGAAAGAAAAAGTTATTGCGGTCAAGGATATAGGGTATGTCGATGAACATGGTCTGGAATTGCTCGTTGAAGCCTCTGAAGAGGATATCATGCAGCAGGAACTGATAAAGGAGAAAAATATTCTTACCAAATTCTTCGAGACGCTAGGAAAGCATAGGGAGAAAGCAGCCTATGGATTAGAACAGGTCAGGCTTGGTTTACAGAGAGGCGCTGTCGATACATTATTACTCTCAAAGAAGCTTCCTAAGAAGGAAATGGAAGAGCTGGAGCAAGCAGCAGAAAACATAGGGGCAAAAGTCATCATTATTTCAGTGGAAAACCAAGATGGAGAGCAATTCCTCAATCTTACCAAGGGAGCAGGAGCTATCCTTCGGTTTGCCCTCCAGTAACAAACCAAAATCAAAGGATTCTAATAGTTCTTCTCCCTAATACCTCTATGGACGACTCTATTCACTCTTCCAGCAAAAAGCCTCGAGACGGGATGCTAAAAGACCTTGTAGAGATAATCATGGGAAAAATACGGGCAATAGATGCTCAAGAAGAAGAAACAATCATTCATTTTTCCCTATTCGATCCATCTTATTCCCGTGATAATAGTCCAACACGAGGAGTGAAGGAGCTAAAGCTCCAAGGAAAGGTCACCACCCTCAAGCCAGGCGATGAAATAAGGGCATATATACTAGCCGGAGACCCTCTTTCCATCCACAATACAGATATCCCATACTTCCGTAAAAGACCAGTTCGAGAAAGCGAGCCTGCAGTCTATATTGAACGGGGACAAAAAGGACGAAAAGTCTATGGCAACCCTCCAAAAAACACCCCTATAAAGATAGTTGAGTAAGAATTTCTTCTAACCACAATAAACCATATAAAGACTTCCTCGCTTCAATCAGTATGCCTGAAAACAAGAAAAAACAGGAAGAGCTGCTTTTGGAGTCTAAGAAATTCTTTAATTCCTACAAGAATGAAATAGGAGAGTCCTTGAGGTCAGGGGAAAGAGTAGTCAAACTTATGTTCCCCCATCTTCTTGAATTTTCTCCAGATTTGGCTGAAGCAGTCCTTCAATTCCCTGAAGACACCACAGCTATCTTAGAAACAGCGCTTGAAGAATCGAATCTAGGGAAAAGCCCGAGAATTAGATTCCATGAGCTTCCTAAGACCTCAGCAGTCAGAATCAGGGAAATAAGAGCAAAACATCTTGATAGATTCTTAACGATAGAAGGAATTGTCAGACAGGCTTCTGATGTACGCCCTCAAGTAATAAATGCTCGATTTGAATGCCCGAATTGCGGTGCAATCCTTTCAGTGTTACAGATAGACAAGAAATTCAGGGAACCATCAAGATGTTCATGTCAATGGAAAGGTGCTTTCAAATTGCTCTCAAAGGAGATGGTAGACGTTCAAAGACTGATGATTGAAGAATCTCCCGATTCACTTGAAGGAGGAGAGCAGCCACGGAGAATTTCTGTATTTCTCAAAGAAGACCTTGTAGAGCCAAAAATGGAGGAAAGAACCACCCCTGGAAGCAAAATCAAAGTCCATGGAGTCCTAAAGGAAGTTCCTGTCCCTCTGCAAACAGGTTCTATCTCAACACGGTTTGACATTGCAGTAGAAGCTAATAACATAATACCTATGGAAGAGTCATTTGAAAACCTTAATATATCAGATGATGAGATAAAGGATATTCTTGAGCTTGCAGCAGACCCGAATGTATACAAACGTCTTGCCCAAAGCATTGCTCCGACTGTCTACGGATTTGACAATATTAAGGAAGCAATCCTTCTCGAGCTTCTGGGAGGCGTAAGGAAAACTAAATCTGATGGTGGAAGTACGCGAGGAGATATTCATATTCTCCTTGTAGGGGATCCTGGAGTAGCAAAATCAGTCATGTTGAAATTTACTTCCACGATTGCTCCCAAGGGAAGGTATGTTTCAGGAAAAGCAGCAACGTCTGCCGGATTGACAGCCGCAGTTGTCAAGGACGAATTTTTACGAGGATGGTCGCTTGAGGCAGGTGCCATGGTCCTAGCAAATAAGGGAATGGTCTGCATTGATGAAATAGAGAAGATGACTGAACAGGATAGAAGCGCCATGCATGAAGCCTTAGAGCAACAAACGGTCAGCATCTCGAAGGCAAACATCCATGCAACGTTACGAGCAGAAACGACGGTGCTTGCAGCAGGAAACCCTAAGTTAGGAAGATTTGATCCTTATACCCCTATTCCCCAACAAATTGACATCTCCCCCGCATTGTTGAGTAGGTTTGATGTTATCTTTGTCATTAGAGATTTACCGAATAAAGCACAGGATGAGGCAATCGCTTCTCACGTCCTTCAAGAGCACCAGCAGCCAGGAGAGCAAGAGGCTCTTGTTGATCCAAAGCTCTTGCGGAAGTATATCGCATACGCAAAACAGACCATCAAGCCACGACTAAGTGATGAAGCAGTAGAGGAAATAAAGGAATTCTATGTACGTCTAAGGAATCAATCAGTAAATTCAGATTCGGCCATAAAGCCAATACCGATAACAGCCCGACAACTAGAAGGGATCATACGACTTTCAGAAGCTCACGCAAAGATACGGTTAAGTAAAGAAGTGAAGAGAGAGGATGCAAAAAAGGCAATTGAGCTATTGAGAATATCATTGATGCAGGTTGGATATGATGAAGAGACAAAAACCTATGACATTGACAAGATGACGACAGGAATAACCTCGTCAAAAAGGGGGAAAATACTCCTAGTAAGAGAGATGATCTCGCAGCTTGAATCGCGGCTTGGTAAGCTGATACCTGAAGAAGAGCTTATCAAGGCTCTGGAAAACAAAATCTCATCAATAGAACTTGAAGAGGCGATTATGTATCTTTCCAAGTCAGGTGATGTATTCAAACCACGAAAAGGATTCATCCAGAGAGTATAAAAGCTTATAAGGGATTATCCACATGCCTAAAAATGGTAGAACAAAATTATAAGAGGAATGTAGCATACAAGCTACGAGTGGGAACTATTGCAGAGGGCAAGCCCATTATGGAGGGAGAGCGTTTGAAATTCGTTGAGTTGGGGGAAAAACAGATTGTCCGTGTCAATATTATTGCAAACATCACTGACAAGTATATCCAAGATGGTGAAAAAAAGTTTGGCTCTATAACTCTTGATGATGCCTCAGGGCAGATCAAAGTAAAGGTCTTTGGCGAAGAAATAGAAAAATTCAAGGACCTCAATCAAGGAGATACCTTGCTTATCGTTGGACTTCTGAGAGGCTGGAACAATGAGGTGTACATCACGCCCGAAATTATCAAGAAAAAAGAGCCTTCTTATCTTCTCGTGAGAAAACTAGAAATCGAAGCCGATAGGCCCAAGGCCCTTGATAAGTCAACACTTCTTGCAGTCAAGGATAAGATCATCCATATGGTAAAGGAAGCCGAAAAGGATGGGGGAGTCCAGATAGACAAAATTATTATGGACTTAAAGGAATCTCCTGAAGTCATCAACAACGAGATCAAAAAACTGCTTGAGGACGGAATAGCCTATGAGCCCCGCCCAGGAAAGCTCAGATACCTCGGATGAATCCTCCAAAGCTTTTTGTTGCGGTAAAGGCTCTTATAACTCATCAAGGAAAAATTCTTCTTATACGAGAGTCACAAAAATATAAGGAAGGCACCCAACTAGGAAAGTTCGATGTTGTAGGTGGAAGAATTGAGCCAGGCCATGCATTTGATGAGAGTCTTTTAAGGGAGATAAAAGAAGAAACAGGGCTGGACGTAAAAATAGGAAAACCGTTCTTCATCAACGAAGTACGACCACTAGTAAAGGGAGAGCAATGGCAGATAATCCGGATATTTTTTAACTGCCAAACAGATTCAAGCGAAGTAACTCTGAGCGAAGATCACGATGCTTACAAATGGATAGAACCAAAGGACTACCAGCATCACAACGTCATAGAAAACCTCTACCCTGTCTTCGAAGCACACCTAAATCCCCATGAAACCTAGAAGATTCAACTCCTATATGTGTACTCCTAATCATGCATGGGCAGCTCGAGTCCTTAATATGGAGCCGAATCGTGGAAAAGGGCCAGACATTATTGACACGTGTAAGAAGGTAGAAATTAAATTTTCTCTCAAGGAAGAAAACCCAAGCCATATTTATTCCTGGACAGTGTCTGATCACCAACTTGCATACAATGGAAAAACCCCATGTTATTGGGGACTTGGTATGTATGAACTAGAATGCCCTATACGGAACATTAGGACAACTGATCCAGAAAAACTGGAAGAACTTGTTGTAAGCAGAGATTTGTATATTGTCAGATGGGACTGGATGAATCAGTTTCCTTCAAGCCCTTCGCGAGGAAGCACGGATAAAACAGTCTGGAACAACATGCTGCGATATCCCTCATCAAAACATCTTCCGGTAACCATTAAAGAAATAGAAGTGGATAAGGGAAAAGTCTATCTCACCCACGGTGTCAACGAAGAGCTGTTTGAAACAATATGCACTGCAGAAGTCCCGTTCTAATTATCGTCGCTTATGATGTAGGTTTCTATTGATGCGCAAAGCAATCCAGATAAGCACAACAAGTGCAACAAGCAAGAGCAAGAATCTCCAGATATCACTAAGATTACTCCAATTTCGTACAGATCCATAAAAGATAGCTCCAATGCCTGAAGCCATTAAAGCACTACCAACTGGCTCGACTGAGAGTATAGTGTAACCTATAATTAAAGTGATGATGCCTGCAATTAAGGCGACAATGAAAACACCTTTCGAATATTCTTTCTGTGCATCATTGAATTGCTTGTTACAATAGTTACAGGTAGCGCTTATAGTGCATCCCTGATTATTATACTGATAGACGGGCATTCCTTGAGATGCATAACATGCCTGTTCTTGCTGCTGAAGCTCTGGCGAATAACTACAGTTGGTAGGGATAACGGCATAAGGATATTTGGGAGAGGTAAACTCGCTTCCCGTACAATATGAATCATATTTAGGGGAAGGATAGAATGCCTCAATACCATATCCCAACATCAGCATATAGACAATAAAAATACCTATACCTAACACGATATTTTTCACGTTCATGCTTCTCCAAATACAAACATCTTTATAAAGGTTAGTTTATCTTGAAGACTATGGACAGTTATGAGCATCTTTTGGAGAAGGCATATAAGAACGTGAAGGTAGTGGAGCAGAGCTCTGAGCGTTTTGAAATACCAAAAGTCATAGGTTCAGTAGCGGGGAAAAACACCATTATAAGCAACATTAGCGAGATTGCAGGATATTTGAGAAGGCCCATAGAACATCTGGCAAAATTCCTTCAGAAAGAGCTTGCCGCTTCAGGAAAAATAGATAATGACCGTCTTATATTAAACACAAAGCTAAACTCTCAGAAGGTCAATGAAAAGTTACAATCATATGCAAAAGAGTTTGTCATCTGTAATGTGTGTGGAAAACCTGACACTGAGATTGTCGCTGAAAAAGGCATTAAATTCAAACACTGTCTTGCATGTGGAGCGAAATCTCCTATCAAGAGCAAGATTTAACTCTATGTATATCAAAATTCACCGATCTTATAGAAATGTTGTCGCACTTGCAGACAAAGAGCTTGTGGGGAAGAAATTTGAAGAAGGAAAACGCCAGCTGGATGTCAGAGAGAACTTTTACAAGGATAAGGAAGTAACTGAGGCTGAAGCAGTAAAGATGTTGCAACTACAGGCGCAGGAGGATGCGACATTCAATATAGTGGGTAAGAAGTCCATTGAAGCAGCCATAAAGGCGGGAATAATCGCCAGGGAAGGGGTTGCTACCATTAAAGGCATACCATTCACACTTGTTCTCCTCTAAAGCGACAGTTTAAAAAACAATCTCTTCCTAATATCCATATGGAAACGCTGCTTTTTGAAAGAACGGGAGAAATACGAAGGACTAAGGACGAGCTGGAGCAGAAGCTAGGTGTAAAGATTACTGTAGTGGGAAGAAAGGTAACCATAGAAGGAGATGCTCTCGAGGAATATGAAGCATCTATCATCCTTGATGCCATCAGTTTCGGATTCTCAGCCAAAAAGGCGCTTGCACTCAAAGAAGAAGACATGATATTTAGAAAAATACCTATTAGGAATTTTACGCGGAGAAAAGACCTGCGGGAGGTAAAGTCACGAATTATAGGATCAGAAGGTAAGACGAAGAAGACGGTCGAAACAATAGCAGGATGTCAGCTAGTCATTCAACAGAATAGTGTGGGTGTCATAGGCTCTTCAGAAGCAGTTGATGCTGCCGAAACGGCGATCGTCAATATCATTAAAGGATCAAAACAGGCGAATGCATACCAATATCTCGAGAGGATGAACCAGTCAAGAAAAACCCATGAAGAAGGATTGGGGTTAAAAGAGAAAAAAAGAAATGAAAACGGCTAAGAGAGTTATCTTTTTCTCTTCTTAGTTGTCTTTCGAGAGCTTTTCTTTTTGGCTGCTTTTCTTTTTGGCATTAGTGTGTACACCTCTTATAATTTATCTACGCATATTTTCTTTATAAATGTATACCAAAAATTCCATTTTTTCAGAAAATAAAACTTACTGAAAAATTTTATCGTCGGGAAGAAAATTTGAGGAAATTTAGAAAGATAATTTAAATCGATTCCAAACGTTTAAATAACATCTATTTTTCTCATTCCCATGTCCTCATAGCTCAGCCGGTAGAGCACATGACTGTTAATCATGGGGTCGGAGGTTCGAGTCCTCCTGAGGACGTTTTCTCAACATTTAAAAACTGCAATCTTATCTGCAATTCATGGCAAAGATATGCGTATTCTGTTCCTCGATGGACAATATCAACCCATTGTACGAAAAAACAGCGGAGGAAGCCGGAAGACTCATTGGAGAAAGAGGACATACGCTTATCTATGGAGGGTCTGATCTTGGATGCATGGGAAAAGTCGCACAAGCAACTAAAAAATACGGTGGAAAAGCTAAAGGAATAATACCTGAGTTTTGGCAACACCTTACCGGTATAGAAAGCGAGCTTCTTATGACAAAAGATCTAAGAGACAGAAAAGCATTTATGGAAGAGCGATCGAATGCGTTTATCGCTCTCGCTGGAGGGCTGGGAACACTTGACGAGATTGCCGATGTCCTCGTATCAAAATGTATAGACACTCACAAAAAACCATTTGTGATCGTAAATACGGACAATTTTTATGAGCACTTTCTGAGGCATCTAGACAGAATGTATGAGCAAGGATTGGTACGTGCAAATGGCTCTCCGATCTACCAGGTAGTGCCGACACCCGAAGAAGCTATCATATACATAGAAGAACATCTTGCAAACGTCTAATTTTTATAGCCTCTTTTTCTTTTAAATTTATGAAAACTGTCGTTGTTGGAATGTCTGGAGGGGTTGATTCAAGTGTAGCGGCGCTTCTCCTGAAGAAGCAAGGATACAAGGTCATTGGCGCCTTCATGAAGAACTTTTCAGACACGAAGAATAAGATGACGGGAGAGTGCGCGTGGAGGGATGAGCAACGAATGGCGCAGAAAGTCTCACTTCTCCTAAAAATCCCTCTTATAACCTTTGACTTTGAAAAAGAGTACAAGAAGCAGGTTATAGAGCCTATGTACCAAGATTATGCAAAGGGATTAACCCCTAATCCGGATATTTTATGCAACACAATTATAAAATTTCCTTTGTTCTGGAAAGAAGCGAAAAAACACGGAGCAGATTATGTCGCGATGGGGCACTACGCACGAATCAAGAAGACAAAACGCGGGTTCCAGCTGCTTACAGGAAAAGACAAGAACAAAGATCAATCATATTTCTTATATGAGTTGTCCCAAGATGACCTCTCCCATACTCTATTTCCTTTGGGAAACTACACAAAAGAACAAGTGAGAGAAATAGCGAAAAAAAACAAATTCCCCAATGCAGACAAGCCAGGAACACGAGGAATCTGTTTCGTGGGAAAGGTGGATATGCAGCATTTTCTTAAAAAGAAAATAAAACAAAACAAAGGAAAAATACTCTCTCCACACAAACAGATAATTGGAACTCATCAAGGAACGAGCTACTATACTATCGGTCAGCGACTAGGCCCCAGTATTGGAGCGCAGTTTAATGACTCCTGGAAGAGCCAAGGTAAAAAGTGGTACGTGGCAGAAAAGCACGGAAATACCATCATCGCAGCTCCTGAAGGAAATGATTTATTAAAGAAAAATAAAGTCTATCTTAAAAACTTCAATCATGCAATCATCCCTAAAGGAAATCTTAAAGCCCGAATCCGCCACCTAGGATCACTCCATACGGGAAAACTGAAAGGGAATACATTCATCTTCAAAAAACCAGTCGAGGCACTTGCAGAAGGGCAGTCATTAGTGATATATCATAAAAATGCTATCATTGGCGGCGGACAGATCAGACTTCATTAGGACTATTTACCAAATCCCGCTCTAATGTAAGAATTCACTCGTGCCGCAGTATAGTTCTCATTCCAGGTAAATTTCGATTGCTTTTTCGCTTCAGTCAAAAATGCTTCAGTACTTGCTGTTTTTCCTAATGAAGCGTGGTAACTACCAACACTTCGTTCTGGATCAGGGTAACTGACCTGAATGATAGAGCCCGTGGTGTCAACCATAGAATGCCAAGTTGTCCAGGAGGTGGGCATATATGAGTCATTCATCCTAAACCAAAGAGACTGAGAACTAGAGCTATAGTATTGGTTATTATTCCAGTGTTCCTGGGCAGCACTGAAATTGGCCGCATGATCGCCTATGCTTCCTGCAGTCGTCAATAGTGTCTGCTGGAAGTCATTGTCACGAATGGTAAGGTTTTTCAAGGTATCTCCTTTCGTGCCTGTTGTGTTAAAACCTTCTGTAATTCTAAATGCCTGGAGCCACTTATAGATAATATTATGATCGACCGTTAAATCATTCACTCCAACTCCTCGACTTATATTAGTTTCTGGCGAAATAATGATTGCGGGATTCGAGCGCTTGCTGTCCTGCATCATGATATTATCATGGATCCGGGTATTTTTTCCAGGCATAATATTTCCTATCGCAATGGCATAGGTCCTTGGTGCCACGTCAATGTTTCCACCATCGATAAACACGTTGTTACTTATATCTCCCCAGGTTCCATAGGGTTCTATTTCAGTGGCGGTGCCATAGGAAACCCCGATAGGATCACGAATGAAGAGATTGTTCTGTATATCGCCCCCCGATCCCGCTTTCACTCCGGTGGCCGATGCATCAGTAATAATATTACCTCGCACGATGGTTTTGCTACTTCCAGAATTCAAATAAAGATCGTGATTGAAAATAGTTGCTTCGGCTCCAGCAACGCGAGAATTCCAACCATTATGATCGAATATATTTTCTTCAATAAGAAGCCCTTGGATATGATATGCGTAAATTCCTTGAGAGTGAATATTATTTGTACCATACGCATTTGACACGATATTTCTTCTAACAGTTACATTCCAGATTGGTCCTCCATATTCCTGGATGATCATATTATTGGTATAGTAGTTGAATGAGCAGTCCTCGATAAGAAGGCTGTCTGTAGGGGCTAGCCATCGAAATCCTGCAATGTTCAAACCGCTGCCCGGTATGAAATCAGGAGAGTCTGGATCCATGACATTTGCATAGAATGCAAGGCCAACAAAGGCGACAGAGTTGCCATAACCTGAAGTATCAAGTGCTGCATATTCTGTGCCCGTTATGAGTAAAGGTCGAACACTACTCGTGCCATACGAGGATACGAGCATAGGAGCAGAATGCGAGCGCCCCGATTTCGTCCACACACCCATGCTTTCATGCCATGTGTCTCCCCGTTTCAAAAGTAGCCAGTCAGGATATCCATTACGAAGCAATAATGTCCCTTTGGCGATGGTTTTCACCGCACTAGCCGAAGTCAATCCATCATTATTATCGTTCCCCATTGAACTTGAAACGTAAATGATTTGTGTATCTGCACTAGGCGTAAATAACGTCCATCCATAATTTGTATTCGTCTCCTGTCCATTCGGCCCCAAGCATCCGAAGTCACCAAAGTCAATCACTCCATCAGCATCATCATCAACGCCATTAGTACACTCACTCATCTGAGGCACAACCAGGGTCACACAAGCTCCTGATTGGCAAACTTGATTAGCAGCACACAATGAATCACTGCTTCCATCAATCTTGTTGCTATAGACACAACCATTATTGCAGGCAGAAGTCTTGCATGCCTGCGCCTGACAACCGACACTGCACTGATTAGAGTTATTGTTTCCTCCGGTGGTTCCACCACTTGAACCTCCACTACTTCCTCCTGAACTTCCGCTACCACTTGATTGAAACTTATTGCTGTTCTCTATCCTTTTTAATATGACTGGGATATTACCAGTAACCTCTTTATTATTGACGTTCAACACAGGAAGAATAGAAATCCGAGTGACTTTTCCTAAAGAACTTGCAGAATAATCAACTCGAACGCTCTGTGTCTCAAAATCTTTTAAGGAAAGAGCTTGTTTATATGACTGGGAATTACCAGAAACATCTTCTATAATTACGTTAATTCCTGTAACTTCGCCCTGAGTAGGTTTCTTTTTGAGCACCAGACTCAAATTTCTATATGTCTCGTTGACGGTGGCATCAACCACCTCAAACTGCTCGGAAATTAATGCTGGCTGGTTTGATACGGGAATCAATGAAGAACGCAAGGCAGGGTTGATGAAAATCCATATGAGAACAACGGCAACAAGGGCAAGCAAAATCATTAAGACAGCAGTTATAACATCGCTAAGCCCCTTTTTCATTATCTAATACTAAAAAGAGTACTTAAATAATTATGGTAAACAGAATCTTTTTATACATCCATTTCATATATTAAGTATGAAGTTTGACGAGGTCATTGAAAAAAGAAAATCCGTACGGTCATTTAAGTCAACACCTGCAAGCTGGAAAGATGTGCTTGAAGCCATCGATGCCGCATTGCAATCGCCGTTTGCAGGGAATTTAAACCATCTTAAATTCCTCATTGTAGAAAATAAAGAAACGATTGAAAAGATAGGTGAATTCGCGCATCAGTTGTGGATCAATGAAGCGGGAATCCTTGTCCTTGCACTGTCAGATGACACCCATCTAGAGCATCTGTATGGGCATAGAGGTAGAGTCTATTCACGACAGCAGGCAGGGGCTGCGATTGAACACTTCCTTCTTAAAATAACTGACATGGGTCTTGCATCCTGCTGGGTTGGCGCATATTCTGATGAGCTCATAAAGCAGCTTCTTGAAATTCCAGCCCATATACAAATAGAGGCTATTCTTCCCGTAGGATATGAAAAGGGAAGGAATCCAAAGACACCTAAGCGTTCTCTTGAATCAGCGCTCTTGTGGGAAAAATGGAATATGAAGAGAAGACCTGAGCTCTTCCCCGACCCTCCCTTACATAATCATCCATAGGGCCAATCTTCATCCCAAACAGACCTGGACTTTTCATATCTAATACTAAATGTACGTCCTGCTCCAAAATCAATTCCTATTTCCGTGTAGTTTCTTCCACCATTAAGTCCAGTATTTCCGTGTATAATATAAAATGGACCGAAGAATCTTGTTGATGTAGCCCCAACAGGAGAGTAAAGGGATGTATTTGAATTTGGAGTATTTGGTGGAGGTGGAAGTCGCTCAATTTCTACAGCGTTTCTACCGAACATTTTCTCTAACGGATCCATCAAACAACATAGAAATAATCTATATAAAAATTATGAAAATAAAATAGAAAGAAAAAAGAAAAATAAATTACTGTTTAACCAAACACTTCAATGCCCAAGTCAGACATTTGCGACTTAGGATGGTTTGACTCTTGGAACGCTTTCCTACCCATGACATATGGTGACTTAACACCAGTCATGATGGTAATAACTCGAACCTTGTTGTTAAACTCCTTATTGATACGTGCTCCAATGATAACCTGCGCATCAGGGCTGATGTTTTCAGTCACTAATTCTCCAACACCTGAGAATTCCTCAAGCTTGAAGTCTCCTCCGCATGTAATGTGGATGAGCGCTCCTGTTGCTCCTCGATAATCGACATCGAGTAGCGGATGCGTTAGTGCCTGTTTAACAGCCTCTTCAACTCGCGCAGTTGTGTCAGACTCTCCGACTCCAATAACTGCTACTTCGCCGTTCTTCATAATAGCTGAAACGTCTGCATAGTCAAGGTTAATCAATGATGGCAAGGTAATAGTTTCCACTATGCCTTTGATCATTGTACTGACTAGCTCGTTTGCTACTGCGAAAGCCTGCTCCATAGGTAAGTTACCGGCAATATCAACTAGTCTGTTGTTATCAATAATGATAACCGTATCAGCAACTTCGGTCAACTCCTGCAAACCAAACTCTGCCTTGTCGTGTCGAGCTTTCTCGCACTCGAAAGGCATGGTAACAACACCGATGACAACTGCTCCTGATTCCTTAGCCAGTTGTGCGACAACCGGTACAGCTCCAGTTCCAGTTCCTCCGCCCATTCCTGCTAGGACAAAAACCATGTCAGCACCGCTTGCAGCTTTCTTCAATTCAGAAAGCGACTCTTTTGCAGCCTCTCGTCCTTTTGTAGGATATCCGCCACAACCAAGTCCCCGAGTAAGTTCCTTTCCAATCAAAACTTTCTCATCTGCCTTTGTGATGCTCAGGTGAAGTGCGTCTGTGTTACAACCATAGATGGTTGCTCCGTTGATGCCTTTGTTGAATAGCCACGTTATTGCGTTACATCCAGCTCCACCAACTCCAAAAACTTTGATATTCGCCTTTCCAGCACGAAGTTCATCAAAATTAATGCTGTGAGTAGAAGCATTCTGTAGCGCCTCTTTTGCAAAATCTAGCACCATGTACTTTTTTGTATATACCTCCTTTCATTAATAATGCAGATTCAAGAAAAATTATCTTTAAATACTTGACTGTGCCCCAAGATATACTTAAATTCTCTAAAAAAGTCTGCTGTTACTCTATAATGTTAAACAATCTAGAGATGTGGAACTAATTCTATATAACTTTTGACGACGTTTTCAAAGAAATCGACGCCAGACGTAAGAAGCTGTATCATCTCCCCAGGGTTTTTGTACATTTTGTCAAGTTCCGGCAAGTGATTAAACAAATATTTTATCCTCTCTACAGAAGAAATGTCAATATGGGGAAATATGCGATGTAGATCGTTCAAGCCCGAAAACCGCTCAGACCGTACCTCTCCATCCATGATGGCAAGAATTTGTTTAGAGCTTCTGCTTATGGCTTTAATACCTTTATCAAATCCCTCAGCAAGTGCTTTCTGATTATGGTGCGAATAATAGCTGGATAGAAGCAAGCATTCCCGCGTCTTTCGCAAATTGTGCTTCATGGCCTCCTGGTCAGAGAATTCGGGAAGCTCGTACCTAAATTGATCCCTATAGTCTGGACCAACAATAACTTTCCCTTCACGATCAAAATAAGGCCCAAAATTAGGAGAATACGAGTTGAATCTCCCATCCCTCATCGTCGTAATATCAGTAACACCGAGCTGTAAAGGAATAGCATGGTTACCAAGTGCATTCGCAACGACTTCGCCAACACACTTCAATGAAGGCTTATGAATAGTAACATCATCAGGAAAGACAAAGAATCCATCGATATCGCTGATTCCTGGACGGTGATCTCCTCGTGCGTATGACCCATAGATCATAAAGCTCAATCCCTCAAAACCAAGAGATTGTAAACCTGATTCCAAATCACTCATAAAGAGATCATATGAATTTCGTGTAGGTCGAGGTTGATCATATCCAAACATCAAAAAGCAATTTTTACGAGCTTTTTATAGATTTATATGATTAAATTTTATGGAGAATTTCAGCCTTAACGCCCTCTTTTTCACAAAGGCTCTTGAACCTTTCTGCATCTTCAGCAGTTCCTGCAACACCAGCACCATAGTGCATAGGAATCGCAAGATCGGGTTTCAAAAAGGATGCAACTGCCGCAGCCTGTTCAGCACTCATCACATAGTGGCCTGAAACAGGGAGCAATGCAATGAACTCATTCCCATGCTTGCCATATCCAGTTAATTTTTTCATTTCGGGAATTTGATCACTGTCTCCAGTGTGATAGACAATGACTCCAGGAAGTTTAACAACATACCCCACCCACCCTTCCTTTTTGGGATGGAATTCTTTTCCCACATTATAAGCAGGCACTGCCTCTATCTTAGCCTTGCCAAATGAAAACTCATCACCGGGCTCAACAATATGCATCTCTACTCCCTCAATCTTGGTGATCTTGCTTTGAGCGTCTGCCGTCATTGCAATGATAGTTCCTTCACGGGCAAGCTTTGCTATATCCTTGATGCTACAATGATCATAATGACTGTGTGTAATTAAAATGACATCTACCTTCGCGACATGGTCTGAAATATTATACGGATCGATAGCAACTCTCTTACCCTCGTGCCGAATTACAAACCCAGAATGCCCAAGAAAATCAATGCCCGTTTCCTTGATTTCCATCTATGTATTACTCCTAAACGAATTATAAACCTATCCTTGATAATTCCTTAGCAACGGCGAACATTTTTCCTTCATCACCCTTTCCAGCCATGACTTGCATACCGATAGGCATCTCTCGGATAGTTCCAGCAGGAATAGATACGGCACAAATCCCTGCGAGGTTAGCGGGAATTGTCAATGCATCAGAAGCATAGACTTCCTCAACCTTCATGGCTGCTCCTAGTTTCCACGGAAATCCAGGACATGTGGGCATGATCAGGCAATCAACGTCTTTCAATACTTCCTTAAATTCCTCTGTAATGAGTTCTTTTACTTCCAATGCCCTTTTGTAGTATTTTCCAGTAAACTCCGCCCGAGTGATCTCACTTCCACCAAGAATTCTTCGTAACACTTCCTCTCCACATGCATCATCTATTTTCTTGCCATATCTTCTTCCATCAAATCTTCGGGTTCCAGAAAAGAACTCTGCATAGACAAGAGGATAATATGTCTGTACGGCGAGATCGATATGTTTGATTTCAACTTCCTTGACTTTAAATCCCTGTTTTTTTAGATTATCCACTCTTGTATCCACTAGCTTTTGAATATCCTTATCGACTCCTGAAACACGTACAACCCCTATACGCATAGCTTCTGTCTTTCCAATCTTGAGAGCCGAAGAATCAACACTTTTAGGATCTCGCTCGTCCTTGCCCCGGATGACATCAAGAACAAGCATTGCCTCGTCAACAGTGTTTGCTAAAGTCCCTATCTGATCTAGACTCATGGATAAATCAGTTAAACCATATCGGGAAACAAGTCCATAGCTTGGCTTGACTCCAACAACTCCGCAGTAACTTGCAGGATTTCTAATGCTCCCACCCGTATCGCTTCCCAATGCAACATCACAAAGACCGGCGGCGACTGCAGCCGCACTTCCTGAGCTGCTTCCTCCAGGAATTTTTCCAGGGACTCGAGGATTCTGTGTAGCACCATAGGCACTACTCTCTCCAGAGCTTCCACAAGCAAATTCATCCATGTTAAGCATACCAATAATGATTCCGTCTTCCTTGCGTATCTTTTCTATGACTGTAGCATCATAGGGGGCGCGATAATCTTCCAATACCTTAGAACCGCAGTTGCAGATCATTCCCTTGACATTAATGTTACTTTTTATACCAAAGACATATCCATGGAGCCTGCCCTTCTTCGACTTTTTGTCAACAGCCTTCGCCTCCTCCAGCGCTTTGTCATTGACATGAAGAAATATGTTGAGCTTCTTATTTCCTTTCCTTATTGCATCTAAATATTTTTTAACTTTTGTTTCAGCATTCATGCATCACCATTCAATCTTTTGAAAGGGCTTCTTATTATAGATAATTTCAGCCAATTCATAGAATTCAAGGCTCGTATCTATCTGGTCGGAGAAATAACGTAATTGATAATCTTTATCGGTCTTTGGATCGAACAATTCTATAGTCATTTCCTTTGTTGCTCCATGGTCGATGAGTACATAGTGGGCATCGACTTCCAAAGGTTTTCCATCAACTTTTATATGGTCTCCTTTCTTAACTTTTGCCAGAGGCTTTGAAGCCTTTATGGTGAAAGATTGCTCTTCACCTACCATGATTTCTTCTCCGCAATAATAAAGTCGTCATTCTTATTTTCTGCATTTTCAAACATTTTTTTCCTGAAATCTGGATCGCATTCCATACCTTTTCCTTCTTCCCTATATCCTCCAGCAGGCCTTTTTAATGTTTTCTCTTTGAATTTGACATTCTCTAAAGATCTACTGAATCTTTCAAGGATCTTTTGTGCTTCTTTCTTGATTTCTTCGCGCTTCTTTTCATCCATAAAAGGAGATAGAAATAAGATTAATAAAGTTAATCATAACTCAATAATTTTATATCCGCCAACACCAAGATTGTAAACTTCTGTCTTTCCTATGCGTTTCATTCCTTCTCCTTCATGGATATGTCCACAGAAAACATAAGAAGGGTGATATTTCTCGATATAAGCAAGAATAGATTTGCTTCCAGCATGCTTTCCTTTCCAATGTTGAGGAGCAAACGGAGCTGTTACTTTGTCTAAACTTCCATAGGGAGGTTGGTGACAGACAAGGACATTTACAGTACCAAATCTATCAAGAACCCTTCGGGCTTTGTCTGTCTCTCGTTTGGCCTTTTTCAACCTCTTTTTATAATCAGATGGCTTGAAGTCTTTCACCCAATTGGTATCAACAAAATATTCAAGTCCTCCAATTCGAACATCACTTACACGAACCAACCTATTATTAATAACTCTTACATTTCCTATACTATTGAGTGTATCCGTAAGAAAAGGTAAGGGCATCTTGATTTCCTTAGAAGATTTGCGTGTCTCGGCATTGCTGGGCTCTACATTACCATAGATAGTATAAACAGGAGCAAAATGAGATAGATACTTTACTACCCTAACAGAAGAAGTATACGCTTCCATAAATGCTTTTTTCCTTTCCTTTGGAGGAAACTCTTTCTCTGGGAGACCTTGCTTTTTTCTTTCTACATTTTCAAAAGCCATCTTTCTCATTAAGTTAGCTCTTCCAAGATCGCCAGTAAGAAGAATAAGATCAATATTTTTCAGAGGAATTTTCCTAATTTTATCAAGAGAACCATGAGGGTCCCCGATGGCAGCAATTCTCATAAAGAAAGCATTAAATGATGGTTAATAAACTTAATTGGGACAAGGTACTTCTTATGGTGTTAATCGGTCCCTGTCTCGTGGGAATAGCACAGCTTCACGGATGTTAGGAAGATCTAGCAATACCATAGTCAGTCGTTCAACACCCATCCCAAACCCTGCATGAGGTGGGGCCCCATATCGGAAAGAGTCAATATAACTTGTAAAGTCTTTAGGATTCAGCTTCTTAGCTTTTAATCGTTCGATCAGTAAATCTGGAATATGTACTCTCTGCCCACCGGAAGAAATCTCCATTCCCTTGTAGATGGCGTCAAAACCACCGCTTAATCCCTTCCCTTTCGGCATGATATAAAATGGCTTGCCTTCAAGAGGCCAGTCATGAACAAATACAATAGTGTCTGGAAATAATTCTCCAAGCTTCTTTTCCCCTTCACCTGTTAAATCAGTTGATGACGTTTCGATCTTATGTTTCTTAAGCAACTCATTTGTCTCGCTGAAAGACATGTATTTCACAGAAGGCACTTTGAGATTGATTCCCAACAACTTCAAATCCCCTGAATTTTTCTCTAACACCGTGTGTACCATGTGCTGAACAGCCTTCGCTAGATGATCCATGACGACAAACTCATCTGCGAATGCCATTTCAAAGTCAAATTGGCGCGATTCATTCAAATGCCGTACTGTGTTGTGCTTCTCAGCTCTCCAGACAGTAAATATAGTAAACACTTTTTCTATCGAGCATGCAAGCATCTGCTTGTAGAGTTGGCAACTCTGACTTAAGTAAACTTCCTTGTCGAAATATTTTGCCTTGAACAATTCTGTTCCGCCTTCGCTGCTGCTCCCGATGATGGATGGAAAATTCGCCTCAGTTCCTCCAATGCGGACCATATAGTCCCTATAGGATTGCATGAGAGTGCTTTGTATCTTAAAGATGGACTGTATTCTTCTTCTATGCAAGTCTAAAAATCGATAATCAAGTCTCTTTGGTAGTTCTGTCTTCGAGAAGTCGGAAACGTCAATGGGAAGTGGCTGTGCAGCCTCCGCAAGAATGGAAAACCTCTCAGGAACGATCTCTCTTCCTCCAGGAGCTTTTTCACTTTTCTTCACGAGTCCTTGAACGACAACAACGCTTTCTCGAGGTGTTTTCGCCAGGGCTTCAAAGATTTCCTTACTAGCCGTATCTTTATGGGCAGTCACCTGTATCTCTCCCGAAGCGTCACGAATAATACCAAATCGTACTTTTCCCAGATCTCGGGAATCGTAGAGCCAGCCAGCGATAGTTACATTGCCTTCAGAAATACTTTTAATAGGAATTCTTTCCTTTGTTAATTGCAGTAAAGAAATACTGTCATCGGATTTGGCTTTCTTCATGTCTTCTCAAGAAAAACCGTGTTTTTAACCCTTTTTATTATCAACAATTTTGTTCAAAATTTCCATGGCTTTCCGGGCATCAACTTTTCCCTTAAGCTTCTGTATGACCATTCCCATGTATGCGTTTGCCCTTAATCCAGGTTTCTCGGCCACAATCTTTCTGATCTCCTCTTCCAAGGCGTCCTCATCAACCTTTTCCACCTTCAATGCTTCGTGCACAGGGGTTCCCTCAACGATTTTGAGAAGCACCCGTTTGACATCCCCTTCATGAATTTTTCCCGAAGCAACGTTCTCTAACACTTTCTCAAGCACCGATTCATTCAATATACCTTTAATTTCTTCAACACTCTTTTTTGTTTTGCTTGCAAACTCTGCCCTCCAAAGACTAACCATCTTTCCAACAAGATTTGCATCCTTAGAGTAGACTTTCAAAAGTACCTCGAACTCATCGAGATCCCCTTCAATAACAAGTCCTATCAATTCATCGCTCAATCCTTTCTTCTTAAGCTCATCACGAATATCATGTTTAAGTTTTGGCAAATCCTTCTTTAAATCATTGATCATGTCTCTGGAAATTCTTAAGAGAGGAAGATCTGTCTCAGGATACATCCTTGCCCGCCCCGGAAGGGGCCTCAAGAATTCACTAATTCCATCTTCTAACGCATTCCTTACTTCCCCTTCCTTCTTCTTATCCTTTTTCTGACGTTCAACTTCAATTTCAACGGTCTTTACCATCATGCTTGGATCCTGGAATCCCTTAATTTCCACCTTATCATGTCCTTTGATGCTGACATTAATATCCTGTCGTATAGTACCAATTCCTCGCTTAACCTTACATGCTCTTAAAATTTCTCCGATCTTTAATGCAGCCTCCTTGATTTGATTCGGGTCATTCATGGCAGGCACGGTAGTAATTTCAACTAAAGGAATTCCTAGTCTATCAAGCCTATAGACTGAGTTCTTATCATGCTTTTCAACGATTCTAGCAGAATCTTCCTCAAGTGCAATAGTTTCAATAGGTACATTCCCAAAACTTGTCTCAACAAACCCTGAATGGGCGATCAATACTGTCCTCTGGAATCCGGAAGTATTGGAACCATCAATCACTGTCTTCCGCATGATCTGCGAGATGGGATATATATCACAATTCAAGAGCAATGCAATCTTCAAGGCCTCTTCTAAAGCGTGCGGGTTAATCTGATGTGGTGGTTCTTCATCTAATTCAACTAAGCATGTGCTATCTCGATATCCTTGATACACAAATTCTTTCCCTAAAGATGCTTCGTAGGCAACTGCAGCGTCCACTTCCCCTGTCTCGCCCGCAACACTATGCAATCTTCGAGTAATAGAAAAATGGGGCTCTTCGTTACGAAGATAACCAGGACACGCACAGAACAGCTTTCCTGTGTCAAGCTGCTGGTGTACCTCAAGCCCTGCTTTTAAGCCTAGTTCCTTGTAATTTTGCATGAAATCAGAAGATAATTAAGATTATTAAAGATTGGTGTTGATCTATAGTAAATGGGGGTAGTGCAAGTTAAGAAAGTGATTATAGTTATTCTGATGCTGGGGTAAAAGAATCCTTTCCATCTCTTCAAAATCTAGAGATTTAAGTTGGTTTTTAAGCAAATCAGTCAAGTTCTTATTATCCATGAGATCCTTAGCACGAGAGTTAGATATCTTCATGGCAAGCAAGTGTTCAAGCTTAGGTACTCTTATAGATAATTCGTATTTGCTACTATATGGCACTTTAAGATTACGTGACTGGTCAATAAAATGAGAATACCATTTTTCGTCTAGACCTCTTAAACCTTCAACCTGACTCCTAAAGATATTCATTGCAATTACTTCTTCTTCACTCCCTTTTCCATCTTTATACAATCGATAAGTAGGGCGAGAAGCTCCTGTTCGTGCACTTCTAACTTCAAGAACATAGTCTGAACTTGGAGGAATTTCCTCGAAAGCAAATTTAGGAACAATTGAAGTAACTTTCATGATTCTTTCAGACTCACCGGTGTCAGGCAACTGAAGAGCAACATCAACATCATCTGTACTTCTGATATAATCCTGTATCCTTAAAAGTGGATCATGGACAAGACCGAGAATATCGTGAGAATATTTTTGAGAAAGCATATCAAGGACATATGATTGCACAGCAACTCCACCTCCAATATAGAAAGGAATCTTCTCTCCTTGAAGGACAGTTCCGACTCTGTTTACGAACACAGCGAAAGGTTCATCTGTAAGGTCATATATCTGTCTTTTCATTGTAAAAGACATAATTCAACCCTTTTTAAATGTAACTCCTTAGTAGTTGCTACATTATTTCTTTCTTCGTGCATGAGAAGGCTTCTTTCGTAGAATCAAATAGAACACATAAATGGCAACGATGATGATGATAGTTGCAATCGTGTTGCGAGCGCTGAAGAATGGCAGTGCAATGGCCTGACCACAAGGAACGCTGTCAGATGAGGAAGTGCAGCTAGGGGTAATTCCTTGTTGTGCACAGAGCTCGGACAGTTCACTAACATCGCCAGTAACACTTACCGATTGAAGGCCGTTGACACATTCAGATTCTGCAGCCTGCGTGGCGCAGTTGTAAGCACACTTGGTAGAGGTTTCGTAATGCTTCTCGAGATAGCAATGAGTCTGCACGGCGTCATCAGCTTCGATGGTGTCCTTCCATTTGCATCCATTGCATTGTACAATCGTACCGTCTGATTTTGTAGTCCCACAATCGTTTCCAGAAGGATCTTTAAGTCTCCCATCGCTTCCGGCTCGCTCAGGATCACCAACGCCTGCAGGATCAAGAGTACAGGTGCCTGCATCAGCATAATCAGAGCACTGGGCATAATCGCTCAAGATACATCGTGATCCCTCTGATACATCACTACATATTTGCCCTCCAGGACAGCAATCATCCTGAGTGCCCGTAAGCCCGTCAAGGCCCTTGCACACCCCAATATCGGCAGTAGATTTCTTCTCAAGCAAAAACCCTTCATCATTTGTCAATACTACAAATTGTCCGCCCATACATTGGCTCTTGCCCAAAAGCGTGAATACCCGAGAGGCTGAGCTTTGAAGTGCTCCGTTATTGTAGTTCAATCCAAGATCAGCTTTCTTGTCATTAAACGTTCTCGAAGGAGCACCATATGTTTGCGTGCCTTCAACAACTCCATCACCTACGTTCTCGTGACCGTCGTCAAAATTCCATGAAAAATTCAAGCTGTTGAAACCCTTAGGACCATTGGTAACACTCAATTGTGTACTACCACTGCATGATGTTGGAACATTCTGAGTCTGTTGAGGACAGTTACCTGCAAGACACGTTACAGTTGGACAAGATTGACTTCCTGCGTCCAACACATAACTATCATTGGCGCTGTAGTCTATCTTAAATGATTCATTAACAACAATCTCATGATGGTTTGGCTTATTAATATACGTCAGCATACCAGGACTTGCAATGACGAGAATAGCAATCTGATCCTCTCCCCACACTCCATCACTATCTTTAATCCGTACAAGAACAGTTTTCTGTCCAGGCGAGCTAAATGTATGAGTAAACGTGGCAGAAGAACTGCTAAACCCAGGCTCTTCCTCAATAGTCCATTCAATGCCTTCGATAGGACCTTGAGCATCAGAACCCATGACCTTAAAGTCCAGTTGCGTGTTCACAAAATAAACCTGTCTATGAATGGGCGCTTCAATATGCGCGAAGGGAGCAGTATTGCCTCCCGTATTAGTAACGTTTCGTATATCACTTACATTATCTCCACTGCTGCTAAACCCAGAGCCAACTGCAGAGGCTCTAAAAAAGAATTCTATCTGATTGTCTGAATATTCGCTGAAAAATGGAGAGTCATCGGCAGCATTATAATTATCAAGAGTAGGAATCCACTGAAGTTGAGCCACACCAGAAGCATTTGTTGGAGCGGTAAGGCCAAGATCAAGTTGATCATCAGGATTCAATCCCTGATCCTGCTCTCGTATATCAAACTCTATCTGTGTGCCTTCAGGCACTCCTCGTGTCTCGGCAATAAGATGGAGTACATCCCCGAGAGAACTTCGTCGATCAGCAGGAGTAAGAATGTTTCCCTGAAAATCAGTCCAATAGGCAGCAGTTACCTGATATCCTCCATTGACTCCACAATCACTATCCCGAGTACATTCATCAGCATTCGTTCCAGCTACAGCAACGCACGCATTGCTGACACACTTCGCATACATGGGGGAACAGGAAGCTCCAAGTGTGCATGTGTCAATACCTTCTCCAGGAACAACCGCGCATTGCTCATTTTCACAATCAGTATGGCTATTTTTACAATCGTTTGCGCTTGAACACATGTCTTCTCCAGCTCCATTAACGGCAATACACTGATCATTGTTATTACATACTGTGTGCTTCTCGCCAACACATTGAGTATCCATAATGCATTCGCTCACCCCTATTCCTTTCTTGGAAATACATTGATTATTTTCACACGCACCATATGATTTTATGCAGTCTTTAGTACTTACACATCTATTAGGTCCAACTCCATCAACTAACGTGCATGCATCATTCCTACATTCTGCATGCTTAGGTTGACATGAAGTCCCAATTATAGTGCATTCATCATATCCTGGCCCATCAACAGCTCGACAGGCATTATTATAACACTCTGTGTGTGAGCTGTCACAATCAGCGGTGCTAGAGCATTCATCGCTCTGAGTTCCCTGTGCTACCACACATTGCCCATTTTCATTGCATTGAGCATACGTACTAATGCACGATGTTTCCAGGGAACATGTATCAAGCCCTGGACCATTGACGAGTTGGCATTGACTATTTACGCAGTCTGCATGTTGCGCATTACATTGCTGATTATAATTACAACGGTTCTCTCCTGGTCCTAAAACGGAGACGCAAGCACCTGATGGATTGCATTCGGTATGAAACGGATCGCATGAAGAAAAAGCAGGTCCGCTACACTGATTAGGACCAGGACCGTTAACTTGCACGCATTGATAAAGATGTCCAAACTGGATCTGGCATTCGCTATGTTTCACTCCGCAATCAACATCATCAATACATGCATTGACACCCTCTCCATCTTGCACGATACATTGACCATTATCACACACAGCATGCTTAGGTTGACATGAGGCACCTAACTCATTGCATTCATTTTGCCCAGGTCCCAATACCATCACGCATGCGCTGCCCATGCACTCCGTATGCACGTTACATTGATGATCTCCCAACCCATTTGAATATTCCCCAGCTATCTGTTGATATTCACATTTACCAGTATCAACACTGCATCGCACAAGCTTGCAACTGGAGCTTGGAGCATCGCAATCAGCTACAGTCGTACAGGACTTACAAATAGAAGTGCTAGGATTATCAGGATTAACTGCACATCGGGGGTCAGCGCAGTCGGTAAGTCCATTACAATCATTATCAACTCCGTCGTTACACGTCGCTTCACCGTACGGCTGATATTTAGGATTAGTGTCGTGATTAGGGATATCAGGACACCAGTCATAGAAATCGGCGATTTGGTCATGATCTCTATCTAAATCATCAGTGTCAAAGACAAGAGTAGTGGTGGTAGTTCCCGTCCGACCTACACCCGGACCTCCATACGCTCCAGGGCATGCCTCGCTTGTTGCAGTTACTGTTATTGTATTTCTATCTATATAATGAGCGAGTACCCCGTCATCCCCAATAGGGGGATTATAATCCCAAGTAGCTAAATTAGCCTCTGACCAAAAGTTAGATGAAGTACGAGTTCCATAATAGTAAGCGCAGCGGCCGTCAGGACACACACTTTCAGAAGTAGGAGATCCAAAATATCCGCACACAGTTTGTTCGCCGTATTCTATGCATTCCCATGTACGATAAGCAAGACATTGAGGATTTTGGTCAGGAGGGGCACCTATTGTACAGGCTGGAGGATCACCCTCTCGCGTATATTGACCGACTATACCCTGATACCCTCTAATGAAGAGATATCCGGAGTTAATAGATAAGGTAAGATGAACGTTGTCACATATCGTTCCGCGAGGACATATGTCGCATCCCCGCTGGAAACAGGTCTCGAGTGCCTCAGGGGTTTGTTCCGATATATCTGCATCACAGAAAAGGGCCTTGCATAGACCTACATCCTGTCCAATCATGGAGCTATAATGGAAATTGTTAGGAGTTGGATCAGGAGTCCAATCAACATGTCGGCTGCTGAATCCTCCACGAATATACGTGTCGGGATCAGTGGTGAATGGACCGCATGCGCCGCTGTTGTCAATATCGGAAGAAGCACTCAAAACATCAGGCATTGGCACAGGATAGGATGAAGAAAAATTAACAAGCAATAAAAGTATGAATAGAGAACATACAATAAGAATAAAATTGAAATATTTCATTATTTCGCTCCCCTTTCATGAGAACACGTAATGCGAGCATCACTGGCGACAATATTGCTACAATAGTCTATAGTACTGTGAGTTGTAAAGTACATCCAGCAATAGTCCTTTGAGGTCAAAGAAAGAGGCGATTGAGAGGGATTAAATTGAGAATAGTAAGGGAATCTCACACTTTGATCAAAATCTGATAAGCACGTTGAAGAATCACTCAATGAAAATCCAGTTTGTATTTTACACCTAACAATCTCTTGGGAATCAGTAAGATTGTTACATCGGACAACCGCTGCTTCCTTTTGTGATTTCGAGACCATTTCAACATACGACGAATAATCAGATGTAGAGTTAGCAGATGTGTAAATGAGATGTTGCTGCTTCTGAGAAGAGTTTTTAAGAATTAAAAATCCAAGGATGGCCCCGAGAACGATGATGACAAAGATGATGACAAAGATCAATAAGTAACGTCTTGGACCACTGCTCAGATTCACCTCTTCAGCCATCCCAAAAATGAGCAAAAGAACTTTAAAAAGTTACCTACAAAACAATTCTATCGTTCAATTCACCTGCAACATTCTCCAGCATCTTTTCTTTAACGTTTTTCTTCCACCCGTAGTGCCCAAGAACCCATCCTAATTTTATGAGAGCTGTTTCTGCAAGCATGTCTTCAAGGAAAATAACTCCTGCATCAAGCAGTTCCCTGCCTGTTGAATAAACATACGGATCAACTCTTCCAAACACTGTTTGCGCTGCAATACCTACAACAAAGCCATTCCTAATGTGCTTCTTAAGAGAAGGCAGCCACGAATGAGGCGCATCGGAAGGAGGCAAATGCCCGAGACCAGCAGCCTCAATGATAATTCCTTTATATTTCAGAGCATAAAAATCAAGGATGCTTGCATCTTGGCCAGGATAAAATTTGACAAGTGCAACTTTATCACTAAAAGATATATCCAATTCAGTTTTCCCCGAGTGTCTTTTGTTGTAAGAAGATAAAAACTCAACTTTATCAGGAAAAACTCTAGCAAGCGGCTCGGCATTCACGGGCTTGAATGCATCTCTTCGTGATGAATGCAGCTTTCTCACCTTAGTTCCCCGCAATGCATAGCAAAAGTCATCATTGACTGATGCATGTCCAACAAGCATAACTTCAGCCGCATCAGAAAGCGCCATTTGGGCTGCACACTGCAAGTTCAAATGGGCATCACTGCTTGCCCTATCAACGCTTCTCTGGCTATACGTCAACACGACAGGCTTTGTCAATTCCTTTAAGAAAAATGAAAGAGCTGCAGCAGTATAATGAAGTGTATCTGTACCGTGAGTAATAATCACTCCCTGGATTTCAGGATCATCAAGCATTGCCTTTGTTTTCTGTGCGAGTGCAATCCAATGCTCAGAACTCATAGCTTCGGAAAAGACCTTGAAGGGCACTTCAACTTTCTTCACATTGACTTTAGAGAATAATTCAGGATAGAATCGTGCAAGTTCTGCAGGATTCACTAAAGGATGCACTCCTCCGGTCCTAGAATCAAGCTTGCTTGCAATCGTTCCTCCCGTAATAATCAATCCGATGGATTTTGCTCCAGACTTAATAGGAACATGCTCATTTCCTTTTTCTTCCTTGAATTTCTTGACCAGGGTGCTTGCAAGGATGTTTTCCTTAGGAATTCCTATGTTATACCCTGACTTGAGTTTTAAAAGAACAAAAGAACTGTCATTGTTCTCTAAGATTGTCCCTTCAATCTCGTCTTTCGCCAAATGCAATACAACTATATCTCCAGGATTAAAGTTCAATTCTGCCATACAACTCCAGAGGAAAACGCTATAAAAAACTTGCTAACGAACTACTATATGTCCAGGATCTACAATTCTAGTACGAAAAGGATACGTGTAATAAATCATCTCTGCAAGAAACCGTTCAGCTACCATCCAATTACTAAAAGCATCCGCATTGCGATCATACAGGGATTGTTGATAAGCGAAAATCGTCATATCTCCCCTTAGACCGTTCTCTAATGTTTGGTCATTAATCTCTGTTCTTCCATTACGAGAAGCAAATTTAAACAGTTTGGCTTTTGCCAAGTTCCAATCATTAGTAGCAGTATAACTTTCTCCCTCTTCCCTGGTTGCATAAAGAAGGTATGCAACACGTTTCAATAGCCCATGAATTATGGGGTGTGTATCGGCTTGAGCAGAATCAATTGCTTTCTGTAAGTCAGAAATCTCTCCTATACCTGCCAGCGTTCCAGCCTCTGCAATCATTGCGTTTTTAAGAATCAGCAATATTTAAAATCTTCCTACTGGGCCCAGGAGGAATCGAACCCCCGTCAACGGATCCGAAGTCCGCTATTCTATCCACTAAACTATGGGCCCTACAAAACTATTAAATAGGAAGGTTTTTAATTCTATTGAAAGACTATGGGGAAAACGTTTATCGGCTTGGCTGCACTCCTCGGCACAATTGTCGGAGCGGGGTTTCTTGGCATTCCCTATGTAGTGATGCAGTCAGGATTCCTCATAGGAGTTGCACACCTTGTCTTGATAGCATGTATTATTGGGCTGACAACGCTCTATATGGGAGAGGTCATGCTAAGGACAAAAGAGAAACATCATCTTGTCGGATATGCAGAAAGATATCTAGGGAAGAAAGGAAAAATGCTCATGCTTGTTTCTCTGCTTTTTGGGCTTTACTCAGCGCTTCTTGCATATCTTGTAGCTGAAGGCCAGTCATTGAGCCAATTGCTGTTCAATACTTCAAGCTATTCATTTGCAAGCAGCGTAGTATTTTGGGCATTCTTATCATTGTTAACCTATGAAGGTATGAAGGCGCTGAAAAAAGGCGAAGCGATAGGACTTATACTCATGTTCGTCCTCATCATATCTCTTTCAGTATTCTTCTCAAATAAGATCAATATAGACAACATAACCTATCTCAATACACATAATTTCCTTGCACCATTCGGAGTCATAGTCTTCTCATTTTTAGGATTTTCATCTCTTGCCTCTGTGGAGGAGATTATAGGAAATGACAAAAGATTGTTGAAAAGAATAATCATACTCGCTTACATACTCTCCCTGGTCATGTATATTATATTTGCATTTCTAGTTATAGGATTTAAAGGGCAGAATACTCCGCAACTTGCAACCCTGGCACTCGGGAAGCCGTTCATACTTCTTGGTGTCATAACCATGTTCAATTCGTATCTTGCACTTTCCATTGCACTAACACAGACATTCCATCTTGACTTGAAGAAGAAAAAGACAGCCTCCTGGATTTATTCAATCATCATACCTATCATTGCGCTTAGTGTACTTGAAATGATTCATGCAGCAAGCTTTGTTGATATAATAGGACTAGGCGGAGTTCTTTCCGGATCGATTGGAGCTATCCTTATTATTCTCATGGTAAAAAATGCAAAAAAAGAAGGCAATAGAAAGCCAGAATATTCTATACCCTATTCAGATCTTGTGACCTGGATACTTATCGTGCTTTTTGCGTTTGCAGGCATCGCTGAAATAATCAAGATAGTATGAATATAGACACTATAGTCAAAAAAAGAACTCCTCTCCTTCTAGGGATCATTATGCTCTTCATAATTGTAGTTATCATTATCCCATTTATTCAATACAATAACCTCTATTCGTGGGATGGCTCTGGCCAAGTGGCTGCCATGGAATACTTTGACCAGCAGTGCTTCCCGAAATTTGTATGTTGGAACCAGCATTATTTTCTAGGTTATCCTCAAGGGCAGTTCTATCCTCAAGGATTTTACTGGATCGTTTCGCTTGTTCATAGACTAGGGGTTTCTCTCACCCTCAGCATAAAACTTCTTCTTGCTCTTGCCATGCTTGCATTTCCACTCGCGGTATACTACTTCTTTAGAAAATCTCATGTAGATGAAGACCGCTCGCTGCTTATCACCATCTCAGCGGTTGTAGTATACTTCATCTCACAAGGATACGATGGGGGCAATATAAAAAGCATTCTTGATGTTGGGCTCTACACACATTTCTTTGCTATGCCTCTTCTATTCTTTTACCTAGGTAGTGTACAAGAGTATATGGAAGATAAGAGGTCAATGTTCATTCCAACTCTCTTGTTTGCGTGCATCATCCTTACACATATTATGATAGCTATTGCTGCAGTCCTCGCATTCTGCGCGCTTTTCATGCAGAGCCCCATAAAGAAGATGCATAGAAAGAAATTAATAAAAAAATCATTTCTTCATATCCTGGGTGTGTTTGGGTTGACAGCATTCTGGGTAATACCCTTTCTGGCCAAGATGGAATATTCTGCAAGTGTAAAGCTTTCAGGAATCTACCTCATCAACCCTCTCTTCTTGTTTATGATAGGGCTGTTTTCACTTTCATTTTTCATGAATTACTGCAAAGACAAGGTTTTCATCCCACTCTTCCTTCTTGTGATTGTCATTGTTTCAATTGTGGTGGACGCATATATCCCCATCCCCATCCATATCTACAGGCTGAATGTGATTCTCAATATACTGGTTATTGCATGCTTCATTCTCATGTTGTCAAAGCTTCCAGGAAAAACCTCCAGCTACATCCTATCAGGGCTCATGCTTTTCCTTATGATGTATCTTATTTTTGACATAGGAAACTACCATGCCCAAGGGATTCATGATCAGGAAATTCCTTCCTTGCCAGATATGCCTAATGCACGATATTATCTAGATATACCTCCCTATGCCGAGACCAGTCCGCACTATATTCAAACGCTTGCTCCCCAAAGGAACGACATTAAATCTCTAAAGGGATTGTTTGTCGAAGGAAGCAAAAACTCGCACTACATCCTTGCATTTGATTACCTCAATGATCCATTTAATCTTGTCTGGGGATATACCCTTCCTGAAGAGATCAAGACGCCTCGAATCTATTCGATTATACAAAAATCATATAATATTTTCGGAGTTTCAAAGACGTATGAGATATCACAACGCTCAATCCGAGCAAATGTTTCAAAAGTAAACTATTATAGGGGTGAGGCTCCCCTTTTTGAAAATTACTCATTTATTCTTCGGGATTCAGGAAATAATACAATTATTGAGTCTCTCGATTATATCCCTCTTCCATTGGATACGACACTTGATGCCTGGTTCTATGATGAAAAGCTTGAATACATGTCTCTTGGGACAATCCCACAAGCACCATTTGAAAAAGGCACAATCACGAACGTAAATATAGAACCAAAAAAAATATCTTTTTCAGTAGACAGATTCTCACCTGTGCTTATAAAAATAAGCCATTTTCCAAACTGGAAGGCATATAATGCTTCAGGAGCGAGGATCCCAGTCTATGAAGTGACTCCAAGCCTCATGTTTGTCATGGGAGAAGGAAATATTACACTGCACTATGAATATATGTGGTATGAAAAGATAGCAATAGTGTTAAGTCTGCTTACAATGCTAGTTATCATAGGAAATGCACTTAAGAAAGGATCTTTACGAGGATTTTTCTCGTGAGAGCAAAATCAGCCCTTTTTTGCGTAAGCTTCATGACCTGACCCATGAGAAAGTTGAGTGCATTGCTATCCCCAGCCCTATAATCGCTCACTGCCTTTGCATTATGAGACACTACCTCTTTGGCAATCTTTTCTAATTCCTTTATATCAGTTATCTTTCCTTCAACATTATTAGGCATAAAGCTTCTAGGATAGAATTGATTGAGCATCTCCTTAGCTTTTAGAGGAGTGATTTTACCATCTTTAACAAGCTTAAGAAGTGCAACAAAATGCTCAATAGTGATGGAAACTTCATCAAGATTTTTTGAATGATAGTTTAAAACCCTCAGCAATTCTATAGTGACCCACGGCAACGCGAATTGAGGATCAATCTTTTCGGAAACACCTTCAAAAAACTCGGCGATATCCCTATGCTTGGTCAAAATCGCCGCATTCTTCTCATCAATGGAATATTTCTTGATAATCTTCTCAAGTTTCTGTTGAGGGGATTCAGGAAGATTATTCTTAAGAGCATTCACGAACTTAGTGTCAAGCACTAAGGGCTGCAAATCAGGATCGCTAATGAAACGATAGTCATCCTGGCTCTCTTTCTCACGCATACTCATCGTCTTTCCTCTCTTTTCATCAAATCTTCGTGTCTCTCGAACACTCCCTTCTTTTACCTGGCGCTCCAGTTCATATTCAATAGCCTCATATACAGACTCCAAGGAATTAATATTCTTTACCTCAACTCTCTTGGTTTTTCCAGGAATGCTGACATTGACATCAACCTTTATTCCAGCATCAGAGTCTGCAGCCTTTAAGTATGACAAGGAGTGTAAAAGCTTCTTCAGCCAATCAACAACCTCTTCAGCCTGAGAAAAGTCAGGAGCAGTTACAATTTCAACCAAAGGCAAACCCGACCTGTTATAATCAATCTCTCCCGTATCAGGATTCCAGGAAGCTGGATCTTCCTCGAGATGCATACTTGAAATCTTAATTCCATAAAATGTTCCGTTACTCCCTACGGGGGATGTCCCCTCACCTGATAGTGTACCCTGATAACCTTTGGGCAGATCAGGCCAGTCATAATGTTTTCTTTGCCAGGTCATGCTATCATTGATAGTGCATCCAAGCATTAATCCAATCTGAACAGCCTTTTCTACTGCACTTTTGTTAGGAAGCATGGGCTTAGCACCTGGCTGTCCTGTGCAGATAGGGCATATATTTGTATTAGGTTTCAAGCCTTTCTTTCGAGAAGCAATACATGAACAAAATAACTTCTCACGCGTTATAAGATACGTATGAATCTCAAGCCCTATCATTCCCTGCTTCATACATCCTTCCAAGAATCATTCTATAAAAACATTCCTAATCTTCATTGATGTAGATGGGCTTGAAGTGCAAACTTTCCGCAGTTTCCTTAATGAGATCATAGAGAGGTTTCCCTTTCTTATAACTGTAATAAATAGCATGATAATGGTCGTGGATGCCAACTTCCTTTTTGCGAAGGGCGTTAATACCTATAGATCCCATAAGATTGTGCGTTTCAATATTATATGCTATGGATTGTATAGTTAAAGGAGCAATAGCTAAATGATTATCAATCGTGGGGCTAAGATTACGGGATGAAATCATTCCCACGTGCCCTAGAGGGATGATATCGACTGAAATGTCTCCTTGGAGGAACTTCGGATTGCCATGTCTATTTTTTTCTACTATCCACCCAGGTGGGACGGAGCGCTTACCGAGATTTTTAGAGGCATGCTCCACAATAAAATCAAAATCACATTGGGGGGCTGGAGAATTATAAAGCTGGTGCGCAAGAGTTCGATAAACAGAACCCCCTATAAGCCACATCTTCCCGATAGCAAAGCTACGAGCAAGGGAGAGTGCTTTACCCCATGAAGGACCCAAGATAGCAGTGTCAAGTGCTAGTTCATTCATACCTATAATGAAATGAAGTTGTTTAAATAAACGATTATAGTGAAAAGGCTATTTTGCGGCAAACGTCTCGGCAACAAGCACTGGAAAAAGAATGGTGGCATCTCCATGTACTTTTACCGATTGTGCAGTAGGCAGAAGCTTCCCCCATGAGACGGCCTCATCAGGAGATGCGCCTGCATCACTTCCATCAAATTCCTGTGCTGTGTTGATATAGACTGCATAGTCAGCCCCGTTCCTCAACATGTTTGCATTAAGGATGGAGTGCTTTACAACTCCAGATCCAAGAATAACAAGCCCAGACTTTTTCAGCCCAATAGTAGTATCATTCAATCGTTTTGTGTCCTCAGCAATGTCGATGACAAAATCATTTCGTTTGAACTTGAAAAAATAGATGTTGTCTCCTAATGCTCCATCGGTTAATGCGGGACAAAAAATTCTGATTTTATTCTTCCACGCCCAGTAGCATATGCTGCTAGGATTATTGATTTTCTCTCCAAGCTTCCAGACTATATCTGAAGGAGTAATGATCTTCTTTTCGCGATAAAGTTCCTCTAAGATAGGTTGGACAAACGCTTCAAACTTAACATAGAGAGAGTTGCTAACAAATATGTTTCCAATACGATTAATGCCCTTGCTACGTAATTCCTTCCCTGAAGCCTTAAAGTCGCCCAGAATGAAATCACCTAAACACTTCATGATATCCTCCTCTATGCCTCCAGCAGTCGTTACAACAATGTCAACCTTCTTGTGCTCTACTAAATACCTGAAAATATCTCGTAATCCCGAACTTACCATGTTCGAGGTGTATCCTAAAAAGATAGTGGACCTTTCCCCGATCATTTCATTGACAATATTAATAGCCTGAGAAAAGTTTGATGCTTGGTATCCTGTAGAAGAAAAGCTTTTCACGATCTTTGCAAAGTCTACTCCTTGATTGAAATCATATCCCTTGATAGCAGTTCCAGATACTTCTGATCCTGGACGAAGGAGGTTCTTCTTAGCAGTTTTTTCAGCATCCATGCAAAAAATGCGCCAGGTCAGTATATAAATGTTTATTAAGAGCAAAAAGAGAAAAAAATGAATGGCTGAAAATAGTTTTCTAACATATACAATAACCATAATAACTATTTTTATTGCATTGTTTGTACCCGTTCCAATAGCCCAAGAATATAGGCTTGTTGTGATTGCAGCACTCATATTGTTCTTTATAGCATTAACGCTTTCGGGATATAATCAACGATTACAACAACAGGAATCGGAGTTTGAAAAGATAAAAGAAAGACTTAAAATACATGAACAACTTATAGACATTAAGGCCGATATCCAAATGTTAAAAAGAGGTTTAAGAAAATGAGTTCTAGAACAGCAACAGACATTATGATTGATATAGTAAAAGCAGCAACTATAGCAATAATCGGATTTATCATTATTAAGGCATTAGTTCAAGCACTGTAGATTTACCTCGTACCTCCAAATCGTCTCTGCCGATGATTGAATTCCTCAATGGCCTCTCGCAGTTGCTGAGGGCCAAAATCGGGGAAAAATGTCTCGGTGAAATACCACTCTGCGTAAGCAGACTGATATGACATGAATCCAGACATTCGTCTGTCTCCACCAGTTCTAATGATAAGATCAGGATCAGGAATGCCTGCAGTGTCAAGATAGGAAGAAAAGGTCTCTTCGTTCAAGGTAGGAGGATGCTTGGCAGCAATTTTAGCACTTGCGCGCACAATCTCATCTTTTCCTCCATAATCTACAGCGACGAGGACATGAAAACCATCGTAAGAACTGGTCTCTTCCTCCAATATCTCAAGCTTCTTTAATAAAAATTCAGGAATTCTATCTTTTCTTCCAATATGCTTGCAACATATACCTTGTGCGTGCGCTTCAGTCATAAGTGAATCAATAACTTCCGCTATAAGCTGGAATATTTTATCAATCTCCTTCCGATCACGTTTCCAGTTTTCAGTTGAGAATCCCCATAAGGTCATATACTTCACTCCTAAAACTTTTGCTTCATCAAGAAGAGAACGTAAATGTTCAGTCTTTGCCCCGTTAGAATGCCCTATAAGTGCGCCAAGTCCTCTCTGCTGGGCCCACCTTCGATTTCCATCAGGGATGATTGCAACATGAATAGGGCTATTCATCGTTTCCTCCAACAATACGCTTCACAAGATGAGAGATGCTACTCATTTGATCGGAAAAGAATGACATATGCTTTCGAATACTGAATGAAAGATAGTTATGGGATAATGAGGTGAATGAGGTAGTAACCTTTGTTACTTCCGATATACCTGGGCTTGACTTGACCCAGCGAATGAGCTTGAAAAGACTTTTCTTCTCACCCTGTGCGATGATAAATACGCTTCCATCATGGCGATTCTCGACATAGCCATGTATATTTTCGGCAAGAGCAAAATTCTTTACTTGTTTTCTAAAAGTAACACCTTGCACCCTTCCAAAAACATGAATACTAGCGTCCATGGATCTCCTTCTCGAGCAATTCTTTGAATTTTCCTATATCGGAACTCTTTATCTTTGCTCCGACTGCATCAGGATGGCCTCCTCCAGTCCCTCCTTCAAAATGCACGATAATCTTTTCAATAATGCTCTTTACGTTCTTTCCGCGTAAAGAAATCTTCGTAAGAGAGCCATCGCTATAAGCAACTACAATGTATTTAGAAGGATGTTTGTAAGAAAGTTCATTTGACAATTCCGCGCTCATGCTTGTCTCCCCACCATATTCAAAAAAGATAAGGTTTTCAGTAATATTTTCTTCGGCCCGAGTAATTAAAGAATCATATCTCTTTCGTAAGGCACTATAGTTTTCCCTGAACGAAACCGGAGCAGATTCAGAAATGACTTCATCAGGGCCCTTACATTGTATAAGAAAATTCTGCAATTCGACAGTATGACTGGTAGAGTTCTTTAATCCAAAGTTCAAGGATTGTGCTATGCGTCCAATCTCAGTTTTGTAGTACACATCAAAAGGCTCCTTGATGTTCTTAGCCCAAAATTCTGGATATAACTTACCAAACTCTTTAGAGAATGAAGGAAGATAATGGTCTGCAACGCATCCCATGATAGCTATCCACAAATCCTCTTTTCTCTGAGTGATCATATGACTAAGATAAGTTACAGGCTCTTGGCTCTTATTTTTCCCCTTCAAGATTGCAGGATTGTAAATATTAACGTTCGGAAATTTCTCATTGATATTACCTGAAGATACGTTATGATGATCTATCCATACTAAAGGGAGATGCATTGCTTCTATCTCTTCAACAAATTCCTTTGATAGAACGGGTTTGTCTAAAATGAAAACATAATCTGCTTTTAACTCCTGAGCCTTTTTTGCATACATCGCATTTAATTCAGGATAGCTTCTAATGGCCACTCCTTTTCCCCTTCCGAGATATCGTCGTAATAAGAGATAACTGCAGAGGCCGTCAGCGTCATTGTCAAAGAAGAACAAGGGATTTTGTGCCTTTGATAAATGCTCACGTATCTCTGATAGCTGTGCTTTCGTTAACATGCAAGAAAATCTTGACGACCCTATTTAAACCTGCTTATTTCTTTAGGCACAAATACTGTCCATTCTTCCCAGGAGCTAATGTTTGTTGAAGGTCACTTGTGCAAGTGCACTTATTCACTCCCACAAATGCGCGAGCAGTTAGAGCCTCTGTTCTTACGTTGACACTTCCAGCCTTCTCAATACATACACCATTACTGTCAACTTTGAACCATCCCTTTAAGTTCGCTGCATTGGTTGCAGGGCCTATTGTACAATGCGCACTTGAATCCAAATCGCTAGACTCCTCCCAGTAGCATCCACACTGAATTGATTTGCCGAGCACAGTCTTACCGCATGAAAAGTCGTTCCATTGTTTTTCTAATTTTGCAGAATCAACACTTGCTCCGTTGCAACTAGACTTTGTTCGGAAGCTAGTGCATTTTGCTGCAACACCGCCTGATCTAGCATCAGCAGAAGAAGTGTTTGTCGGAGGAGTATTCGTTGGGGGAGCAGTGGTTGTTCCATTGATACTTCCAGAACCAACAACACAAGCTCCATTATTGCATCCATTCTGACACGTGTGAACTGTCTCAACAATATTGCTTCCCGAAGCAGATTCATTAAGGCAAGAATATTCTTTTAACTTAGTAGCAGTCGTACAGACATCTTCCATTACTTCAGGGTGATAGTTTTGTATCCCGAAGGTAACTCCCTTATTGTCATAATCTTTTCCACCATCAGTGTCATCACATGCTGTAACATCTGACGAAACAGCACGATTGTCCACCCATCGTGCGCTCTTTACGGTTTTTCCATCGATCTTGACCGTGGCAGGAACACAGCGCCCAGGACCTACTGTTTTCCCGGTGATCGAGGTAATGTATGCAACCGAACCATCTCCATGTTGGGTGGTTTGGCGCTGACATACAGCCTCTACAATCGTATCTCCATCGCATGAATCCCCATAATACTTGTAGGATTCGCCAGTCTTAGCCCACTTTACGACGCCAGCCTTATGAAAGTTAATTCCTTGATCATTATCATTGCACTCAGTCGTTTCAGTATAAGATTGGATATAATCAACAAACGGATACCTTATATCCACCTGAGGATACCCATCGAGTGATACCCATCGTGCGCTTGTGACTGTTTTCTTAGGATCCCAAATAGTTATTTTTTGCTTTATGCAGAACCCTGAACCTAATTGCTTAGAAGAGAAAGTTTTATAGAAAATATTATCATCAAATTCCTGCCCGGGAGTCTCAATTGAGTCATAAACATCAATCGAACCTTTAGGAAGTTTTAGAGTTTCCTTTTTTCCAGTACATTCACTTAAATAATGCTTAGCAGTCTTCGCTGAGCTCCACACAGGTAAATCAGTAGGATCCCAAACATCGAAGCCGCCGCTATTGCTTTCCGGACCATCTCCGATAATGCTCTTAAGCTGCTCAGGAGTTACTCCAATATCATCAAGCTGTTGCTCAATAGGCCCTGCCTTGTGAGAAAATATTGATAATCCTGTGAGTTTATCAAGGGGCCAGAATGCACTTACGCAAGAAACAGCAAGCAATGAGCAGACAACAAACAATGCAACAACACCTGCTCTTTTCATATTCCTTGATAGAAATCTATTATATAAATCTTATGTCGATCTGTAGCTACTATCTATCCCTCAACCTGCTTAGGTCCTGTAGTCGCAACCCCTGCAATGCCACCACCATAACCATAGTAAATTTGTTGATCATAGGGAAGTTTTACCGAGCTTATCTCACGTAAGTCATCTAAGGTATTAGCCTTAATCTCTCCTGAAGAAAGGGTGTAAAGAGTGTCGCCAATGTACAGAGATCGTTTGATGGAATATTGGTCATTATACCAATCCCATGTATTGTTTACATCCCTGAAATGGGTGATTCTTCCTCTCTCACTGATATCGTTCGTGTCAACATTAAGAACAATAGCCCCTTGCCAGACAGGCTGCGAGTAATCATATCCTGCAGTTGTATTCAGCTCAGCAAGAAGCACGGGAAGCACAAGAATACCCTTTTGCTTATCAAAGAGTACTGCTTTATGATCCTGCAAGGCAATGCTTTCGCTTCCTCGCTCTCCAAGTACAATCTTTGCCTGCTCTTTTGGATGTTCAACATCAGAGACATCAAACAGAGAAACTTTAACTCCTCCTATTGCCGTGTAATAGACGGCTCCGGGACTGTGAACCTTATCCGCATCAATACTTTCATTGACCTCTTTTCCTATACCTATGACATGATTTTCATCATAGGGATGCAAGTAGTTCGAATAGCCTGGAATCTTCAAGTATCCTAGGACTTTTGGATTTCGTGGATCATGTGCATCAATGACAAATAACGGATCAACGCTCTTGAATGTGACTAAATATGCTCGGTCACCCAAAAATCGTGCGGAATAAATGCTCTCTCCTTTGGCAAGATTTTCAACTTTTCCAATCATAGTAAGTTTTCCATCAAGAATGTAGAAATTATTGCTACTCTTGCCTTCCCAGGTGTTTCCACTCGTGGTTGCAATTCTCAGATTACCTTTATACTCATCAAGCGAGAACTGATTTAGTACATGTCCTGGAACCTCTCCCTGCTCAGTATATTCAATGTGATTTCCATCCACATGAATCTTATGGATCACAGTCTTTTCCGTTTCCTTCTGTATATCATCGGCAAAATTCTGCTGTGCATCAAAAAGCTTTCTGTCAAATTCTTCCTTCTCAGATCCTCGCAATGAAAGGGAGTAATCCTGCACAATGCCATTTATAGTATTGAACTTCTGGTAAGCCATATCACTTGAGGCAAGCAAGTCTTTGACCTTGGCCTTCTCTTCATTCGGCAACAAGGGAATGTAAACCTCATTAACAAGTTTATTATAATAATCCTTGGTGCTTATAGCCTTCATAGCAGTCAGATAGATATTATTTTCAGATACAAAGACTGTCCCTGTTGAGCCAGTCAGATAGACTTTACTCGCGACATCATCAGTATTAACATTGATAGCATAGAGGGAAGTGAAGACATAACTACTGTCGGAATAGTCGAAGTAATAAACATCGGATGCAGCAATCTTCTCCTCCATTCCGTTCATAGTATAAATAGGAGGCTGAGGATTGTTTATATTTGCATATTGAGAATTTATTAGGTAAACATAGTTTCCAATCATCCTAGACTCGACATAACTTCCCTCAGAAGACATGTTCAGATCCAATTCAGGGTTGCTCTTATCAGATATATCATAGACATACACTACGCTTTGAGAGGAATATCCTCCACACCCACCATAACCACACGGACGGATAAGCGCCTTTGATGATCCTATACCTCCATCTCCTTCAACAGGCATAGGCTCAGGATATGAAATATATCCATAACTATCGCCAAACACTATCAACTTGTTTCCATTAACGAGTATATTTCTAATAGTATGGCTAAAAGATAAGTTGTTTACAATATGCATGTTCTCTGCAGGTTTGGCATCCACGATGATAATGTTATTTCCAGTTACCGTATAGATATAATTCCCGTCATTCTTCACGATGTCTGCTTCATCAACACCCTCTACCTGCACATTCGTAGAGCTATGAGTAGTTGATCCTGCTGATGTAGATCCAGCCTTGTCTGAACTGGCAGCAGGAGCCACAGCTTCAAGGGTTCCCCTTCCATCATTATAATAATTTGAGGAAGGCACGGATTGTCCTGCTTTAAGGAAACTCTCTATCTCATCATAAGAATTAAAATGCTTAATACTGCTGCTTTCAGAGACAGGAGTAGGCTTCAAACTCATGAAGCCAAGTACGACAATCAGTAATGCAACACAGACTGCAAGCAATAATCCGAGATGTGTTTTGTATTTCATCGTTCCCTCACATAATTCCAGAGCAAATAAATACTAAGTGCTGCCAAAGCTCCCACAAAGAACCAAGCCCATGCGTTAGAGGCGTGTGCGACAACATCATATGCCTGTTGTGCAGCGCCTGTTTTCAAAGACTCAGAGGCAGCATTAATTGTCGGAGCAGCGTATGCATTCGTCCTTTCCAAAACGACTTGTTGCCCTTGATACAACTTAATGCCCAAAGCAATGGCGGCTGTAACGAAGAGAGCAGGAAGGATTCCTTTCATCATCTTTCTAGGGGAAATAAGGATCTTCTTTTCAGATAATGTATACTTATGGATCCTCTTTCCCTTGGTGCTCCATAAGAATCCGGACACTCTCTCAATAAGGCCAGACTCAACGAGTTTTTTTATATTATATCCTATCGTGTTCATAGGCAGCTTCAAGGCGTCTGCGATCTCGCTTTCACTCATTTCTTTTTCAGCCAGTAGCAAGAGAATCTTCTTGGATGTCTTGTTTGAGATGACATCGGCGATAGTCGCAGCTCGAGGGTCATCCATGTCTACCATGATATATTTGTCACTCATATCCAACTAACAAAAAGCACATATATAAACAAATCGAACACTTCAAACTTCATTGAACACAACCTTTAAATGAGCCTTATCCCTCAAGAACTCATGAAGCACAAGTACCTCTTGTCTCTCCTTGCGATTTTTATTATTATCTGGATATGGGCTGCAATCAACCCTCTCCTCCATTCTGACTGGCTTCTTGAAAACTACCTTGTGTTCATTGCAGTTCCTCTTATTCTTCTTTCCTACAGATATATGAGGCTGTCAAACGTTTCCTACACGCTCATCACTATTTTTATGAGCCTTCATGTTATTGGTTCTCATTATACTTATGAGCTCGTTCCATTCGGATATACACTTCAAGCATGGTTTGGAGCAAGCAGGAACATGTATGATCGTCTTGTTCATTTCTCCTTTGGATTTCTCCTTGCATATCCTATCAGGGAATTATTTCTTAGAGTTGCAAAAGTAAAGGGGATATGGGGATACTATCTTCCTGTTGATCTGACACTCTCATTCTCAGCTATCTATGAAATGATAGAATGGTTTGTTGCAACGATTGTTGATCCTACCGCAGGCATTGCCTTTCTGGGATCGCAGGGAGATATTTGGGATGCGCAAAAAGATATGCTCTCCGCAGGCGTTGGAGCATTCATTGCCATGACTATCATCCTCATTATCAACTGGAAGTACAATCCTGAATTTGGAAAAGAGCTAAAGGAGAGCTTCAAGATAGGAAAGAACGATGCTCCCTTGGGTGAAGTAAAACTAAGGCAACTAGTAAAATCATCCAGAAATAAAGTAGTAAAAAAATCGGGAGAAATATTTAAATAGAGAAATATGATACATCAATCATGAACAAGTGGACTGAATTGATTGTTGGTTTGATTCTGGTCATCGTTGCAGTGGTCATTGCATTCTATTCTCAGAACTGGGGCGCATGGAACTTCTGGAGCGCTGCAGGAACATTCTTCAAGGGAGGCCTCTTCTGGCTTGTTGTCATGATTGGTGTCCTCTTCATCCTCCTTGGAATCTCAGACCTTAAAGGTTAAGCCATGGAAGGATTTATCCTGATAAAACCAGATTATGTTCAACATACAACATATCTGCGAAGTTTAGCAAGTGACCTTATACGAGACCAAAAACTTGACCTCATTATTAAAAATGTTGAGCACGTAGAAAGCATTCCTCGACAATTTATGGAAGAATTTTATTCACCCCATAGGGATGCCCCTCATTTTCCAAAAGTAATTAATTACTGGAGCGATCAGTCTTCGGCAGTACTATGGCTGGAGGGGCAAAATGTATTTAGCGATACATTCAAGCTGGCTGGTACGAAAACCGATCCTATGGAATGTGATATCAACGAAATAAGATGGGTTGCTAAACACCTTATCCCTCACCAGTACATTATTGACTCAAACGAAAGAAAGCTAAGAAATATCGTGCATCGATCTGATTCAGATCTAAATAGAGAAAGGGAAATGTCATTATTGAAGAAATTACTGAAAAATGAATAAAAACATAGAGGTTGAGATACGAAGTCTCATTTCTCAAGACAAATACGACGAATTAATAAGCTTCTTTAAACAAAACTCAGAATTCTTAGGAGAAGATTACCAGGAAACACATTATTTCGATTCCGATCAAGATCTACGCATACAGAAAAACAATACATTCTCCAAAGTCTGGCTCAAGAAAGGAAAAATTCACGATGACCATCGAGAAGAGATAGAGATAAAATGCAAAAAAGAAGATTTTGAGAAATTAGAATCCCTGTATCATGCACTCGGATACAAGGTGTCGATAAAATGGTTCAGGAATCGCCATTCGTTCGATTGGAATGGAATTGTAGTTGCTTTAGACCATACAAAAGGATACGGCCACATCATAGAGCTTGAAATCCTCTCAGATGAGGAAAACAAAGAGAAAAATCTGAAGCTCCTGAAAGAAAAGCTTGCCTCTCTGAATATTCCCTTAACACCTAAAGAGCAATTTGATGTCCATTTCAAGAATTATAAAGAAAACTGGCAAGAACTCACTCAAGGATAATAAGAACTCTGTCCTGTGATTCTGCGATGATGATCAGCAAAAATTTGTAACCTCAGTGCAGGACCATGTTCGTCAAGAATCTTTCTCCCGAGTGCAGTAAGGCCTTCGATATCAACAGGCTCATCGTACTGTACAACATGCTCGTTAGACTGAGCAATATCGCCTGCTTGCTCATTATAGAAACCTGAGCGATTCTCATTAAGAATAGCTTTTATTTCCTTTATTGCATTCACATCCTCTAAACCCATACGTATAGATCATCAGCCGGCTTAAATAGTTACCGAAAACCACAAAAGCTAATATACCACATCATATCTTCATTTCTATGGCATACTGTAAAGTCTGTGGAGAGGAAGACTGCAAGAGGCATGGCTTTCTTATTGGAAAGACCGTTAAAATAAAGGAGTTCTCAGGATCTTCACCACCTGAAATCTTTGTTGGGAGATGGAACTATCCTAATGTGTATGCGGGAATTCTCAGCCCGCAAGAGCATGGCAACACACAGATCATGTCATCCGTAGAAGAATGGCATGAAAAAAAACTTCCTATCCCAGATATCCTTGCATTAAGAAATCAACTTATTTATGGAAGATCTCAAACTAACATTAAAGCACTCGGGAAACTAACGCCTGTCATGCAAGAGGTCGCCATGACTCATAAGTCAATCTCGACTGAATTCAAACTCAAGAAGCCTATAACAAAACACGATGAAAATGATCGGAAAGTCCCCCTTATCTCACATGCAGCCCACGTAGAGAAAGTACGGCTTCAAGAGAATCCCGAAGTAAAGCCTAAAGTTGATTATTTGGTAAACGATGTTGATGTTAAATCAAAGCAGGCACTTATCGAGCTAGAAAAATCAAACATTTCTTCAACCACGATGATGAAACTACTTTCAGCTGGACTGCTGGGTCTAAAGAAAAATAGGAAACTAGTTCCCACACGATGGTCTATTACGGCTGTTGATGATACGTTGGGAAAAGAAAAACTAAAGAGAATAAGAACATTCCAAGAGTTATCTGAAATACAACTATTCCATGCAGAATACATTGGTAACCATTACGAATTCCTTCTCCTCCCAGAGAAATTCTCATTTGAGGTTATTGAGATATCGATGAATAACTTCCAGGTATGGCATGATTATGAGACTTTCTTTCCCAGAAAACAGTATGCAGAAGAAGTTGTTGGCGCATATTATGCAAACAGGCTTGCTCTCGCAGAACACCTAGAAAAAATTAAGAGACAGTGTACATGCATTGTGTTCAGGGAAATACGTCCGGAGTATTATGCTCCGCTGGGAGTAGGAATCTTACGACAGGTATCGCGAGAGGCATTCACAAAGAAACCAGAAACATTTACAACACAGGAAGAAGCGTTCAAAGTCATCCAATCGAGATTGAGGATTCCCATAAACTATTTCAAGGAAAAGTCAATATTGCTAAAGAATTATGGCAAGCAGAAGAAGATAACGCAGTTTCTTTAGGATTTTTGTGCAGAGCCTTTGATCTCCTGAACTCCAAAAGCACGACCATAGGGGCTGATATCGCCAAGTCCACCAAGCAAGAATGAAGTGCCTCCAAAGTCCCACCCAAGAGATGCGACGCGAAGTGTGGGTTCATCGACGGACTCTAAAGAATAGAGTCGTGGAGTATGTCCTCTCTTAATAATGAATTTTTCAGCCACCCTCGCAACAATTTCTGCATTCTCTTCTCCATTTGCTAATGCTAGAACAAGGGGATGTTTTGCTAAATCTGAAGGAAACAGTTCACCAGTTTTAAATCCAAAAGGAACAAATCTAATACCTGAGTCTTTTGATTCTAGTTTCTTTACTAAATCATTTTTGTTCATAGATACCCTATTCTTTTCTATAGATGGTCTATCTTGAATATAAACTCCCACCTTAGGAACATAGAGCAATCCATTTGAAGCCCAGTAAATAGTATTTTTCGTAAGATCAAGAAAATCTGCAGGATATTTTTCTTCAGGATTTTGCTGTGCTGCATAAACGAGATGCATTTTCTGTGCAAATGTTGGCTGCATAAGACCTGCTTTGCTAATGGAAGTCATGACATTTCCATACGTATTAGGTCCGTGCGCTGGGTGAATGAAAGAAATACCTGGCAAGCTATGGGGACACAGATACATTCCAACTATTTTTAGTGCATCCATCATAATTAATTTATATCGAAGAATATTAACCGTCTTTCTTTGTAGCTTCCTTAATGTTCCTGTTTAACTGCACCATAGCATCCTCGAGCTGCTGCTTGTTCTTAGTGCCCGTACAGACAAGCTTTCCATTAGAGAAAAGAAGAAATGTTGCAGTAGGTTCCACTAGCTTGTAGACTAAACCTGGAAATTGCTCAGGTTCATATTCAGTATTTTCAAGCTGAAGGGCAAGCATATTAAGGTTAAGATTATAATCAATACTTCCTGATGCCACAATGTTCTGGACGGTTATCTTTGGCTTATCAGTTATCTTGACGCCAATCTTGGCAATCTGTTTTATCACCGCATCAATCACTTCCTTGACCTGAGCGACACTTTTTGTCCCAGTGCAGACAAGGTTTCCAGAAGAAAATACGAGCACTGCAGATTTAGGCTTCTTGATTCGCAATACCAGGCCGGGAAATTGCTCAGGATTATACTCTGTATTGCTCTGCGTTCGTGCAAGCTTGGTCAAAGAAATCGGCTTGCCCAGGGAAGTGGTAGCAACGATATTTTGCACCTTCAGGTTAGATTTGGAATCGGTCATTGAGGCTATAAAACAACTTTATCTATTTATAAAGGCGATTTCATTTATAAAGCTTTCCCCAAGCATTTCTTACCGCTTTTTATCTCTGACGTGGGAGTAAAATACCGAGATAGCGATCACCCCCATGATGATGAATAAGAATATGAGTGATGCCCAAATAAGCGTTAGAATGTTATTGCCAGAAGAGTGCTGCGCCACCCACTGATAGCTAAATGCCAGCAGTATAATGATAAGGAAGGAAACTAAGAAAAAACCTAGGGCAAAATATTTCCGTTGCATTAGAGTCTACCACTTCGTGATTCTTTCTCTATATCATGAATAGTAGCAATGTCATGTGGTTTCCTATCTGGCCGATAGTGGCTAATACGAGGGAATCTCATTGCATATCCCGAACTATAACTCGGACTCCTCTGGATATTCTGATACGTCACGGAAACAACAATCTTGGGAGAGACCTTGACATAATTTCCTTTTGTCTCAGTAATCAATGGTTTCAAGAGTTTTGTCATCGCATCATAGCTTGTTCCTTCCTCTTCTTTCTCTTTCAATCCAGAAGACACCTTTCCCACCTCGACAAACTCACCATTCTTCCTGCATGCAACGATATAGCTTGTCAGCCATCCACCTCGCTTTCCAGAGCCATATTCAGCCCCCACAATAACGAGATCAAGATCAGCAACTAATGGCTTGAGCTTGACAATATAGCCGACTCTTCTCCCTTGTCTATAGGGAGCGTCAAGTTTTTTCACCATGATGCCTTCTTCCCCAATCTCCAGCGCATGCTCATAGAATTCCTTCGCTTTCGCCTCGCTATCCGTGATAATCTGGAATGAAGGTCGTATCACTAATTTTTCATGAGAAATGATTTTCTCAAGTAATTTTCTTCTCTCTATAAAATGCATATCGATCAGGCTCTTCCCATTGTAATAAAGAACATCAAATATATTCAATTCCACCGGCAGCTTCTTGATAAGTGCATCAATGTCATATTTTCTCTTGATTCTCTGGCTTATTGCCTCGAAGGGCTTGTATTTTTTCGTCACCGCATCATAACCAACTGCCTCGCAATCGAGAATAAAGCTCTCGCCTTTCACGTGCGACTGGACTGCCTTGACTGCATCGGGAAATTGCTTGGTGACATTCTCCAGTTTACGTGTAAAAAGACTTATCTCCTTTCCATTCTTATTTATCATCATCCGAAAGCCATCATACTTATGCTCAAGTGCGGCAGGCTTTCCACATATCTCAAAGGCCTCCCCTATAGCATTTACTTTAACGGGAAGCATAACCTTGACTGGCCTTCCTGGAACAATCTCAACTTTCTCCAATGCTTTTTTTCCTTTAGAAGCCGCCTCGAACAAGATTGCCAAATCATTGACTAGATCGTACACTGCCTCAATGATATCCGCCATCTCTTTCTTCTCTTGAGGGAAGAATGCCTCAGCCAAGGAATCCCTCAAAATTCCTTCAGCCACACCTACTCTCAAATCACTCAATAGTGTCCTAACAATGTACTTTGCTTCCAATCCAGATGCTTGTCCAAGAAGCTCGGAAACATACGCCAGCTTCCTTTCAACCGTTCCTTTTCCTTCAATAGTCATAAGCTTAGATAAATTATCGAAGACTTTAGAAACCTGAAGCTTGGAGGAAAATAATGAGGACTGCTTCTTCTTGGAGACGAACATCTCCGCAATCTCCCCAATATCGCCTATCTTATTGAACTGCTTATGAATCTCAGATTCAGAGACACCGAGGCCTGCATGGATTGCCTTCATTGCTAGCTGTCGTGAAATTCCAAATTCCCTGGAATCGTACTCAGGTACTACTCTCCCTTGCAGGAGATAAATCCATTGTGGATCATCTTTATCCTTTAATTTGCGTAAAAAATTCGCCAGGATCTTCTCTTTTTCTAACCTCTTAGAGGTCTTAGATAAAGCCTCGTAAATATCAACAAATTCCGCATACAACATGCTCTCTAACAGAAAACAACATATTTAATTCTTGTTAAACACACATAAATATAAATAGAGTTAAAAAATGATTTTTCTATGGCTAAAAAAATACCTTCTAATACCATACGAAGAATCCAAAGAATTACTCGAATTGATCTTGACACGCTTGTAAAAGAGGCTGTGCAATACCTTCCAGAGCAAGGAGAGATGAGCGATTATGGAAATGTTGACTTCTACGAAAAAGACCTTCCCCATTCATTGAGAAAGGTTGATTATAAAGATGTATTTTACATCGACGAGCCCGTTAAAGCATTAACAACTCGTGCCTATCTGATGAGTAAAATAGACAATCAATTAAGCATGGGAGACCTATTCACAGAGGAAGGCGGAGACTTTTACCCCGTTAATGCTGAATACCTTAAATCGCTTTCAACACGTCGCCCTTAAAGCGACCACTTAGAATCTCAAGGGTATAATCTTTAGAATTGAACTCTCCGGGCATGTGCGATGTACTAAAAGAGTACTTAACAGTTTGATTAAGAATCTCTCGTCTATCAGATAGAGCTAAGCTACGAGGAAATTCAACTTTATCAGTTCCACGAGAAGTTTCTAATTCTAGATACGCACCCACAATATTATAAGATTTTCCCTGTGAATGTAGCGTAGCTTCTTCGATACTCTTTACAGTCCCTTCAGCAACCCGCTCAGTAATATATATGCCTTGACCATTATTTCTCCTGTTGACGTCAAATATTCCTTCTTGCTTAGATTCCATATTTTTTCAATAAAAATAATCTCTTTATAAATATATAGGTGATGTTAAATCCAGCCGCGCTTCTTTACACCCTCGTTCACGATCTGAAACTGGAATTCCTTTTCAGGCAAGCTCCGGTGCTTGCGAAGATGTGCAGTCCTCTTGCCCTTGTCATTCACCAATTCAATTAAAGCCTTACCCCAGTAACGTAAGATGTCTCCACCAACAATTTTATCCATGTCATCCCATCGATAAACCTGGCTAGTAATGATAACTGGGATGCTTCTCTTTCTCGCAATCTCGGCCAAGGTCCTTATCTGTCTTACAAGCTCGGCATTGATCTTCTGGATCTCCTCAACATCCTTTTCTCGTGCCGCTGCAAAATCCAGCCTATAGAGGATAGTCATCCCATCCACAATAATGAGACTTGTTTCATCTTTTACATGTTCCAACAATGTCTCAAACGCTTTCTTCTGTTCCTGGAAGTTTGTTGGTTTCAGAAGAAGTATATTTTTTAACACCTCGGAAGAGTTCTCAGGGGCCAGCTGTTTAACTCGCTCAACACTGAATCCTCCTTCAGTATCAATATAAATGACCTTGTTGCCTTTCTTTGCCTGCGACACCGCAGCGAGGAGACAGAAGGTGGTTTTCCCTGTTCCAGACCCCCCATAAATCACGGTAACAACTTCCTCTTCATAACCTCCAAAGAGCCACTTGTTAAGATCATAGCTTCCAGCGGATATCTTCGCCATGGAAGAATAAATACAGAAACCTATATAAGATTATAGGAAAAAATAAAAAATTGGAGTTCTTATCTCCTCTTTCGAGCAGGAGCAGGCATCTTCATATCCATATTCTCTTTCATACCCATGCCCCAGCAGTGACCGCATATGCAGTTCTTCCACATGAATGAGTGAAGGATAAGAATAACTGATGCAATAGCAATAACCCATTGAGAGCCAGACCATGGCATTCCCTGCGTTATAAGAGCTATCAAGATGATTGCGCCAATTACAGCCTCACAAATAATACATTTACACATCATACACCTCCATTCCAGGTGAAAGTAAAAACTGGTTAATAAAGGTGTCGATTTATAAAGAAATTACTTCTTCAAGGCAGCTGAGACTTTGGCCAAATCCTTCTGGAGTGCACCAATAGCATCACTGACTGCCTTTTTGACAGTGCCCTGAGAGCTTTCAACTCGTAAAATGACTGGCTTGGTAGGGTGCTCTCGTCTCCATGCAGCAAACTCAATACCTTGCTGATTTAGATAAACACGTAAAACCTCAGCTAGAGTAAGATTGGATAGCTTGACTTCAAGCTCATTTTTCTCAGATTTAACTACATCAATATTCATAAAAAGGGTTATTAAAAGGCATTTATAAATCTAACTAATCAAGGAGTTGGATATCTCCACCAGGAAGCTCCTCGGATTCCTTAGGTTCAACAACGGCCTCAATCTTTTCTTCCTGCTTGACAAGGCTTCGCGGAGATTGCGTAAAGTTTCTGCCGTCTTTCCTCAAATTGATCTTGAAGTAATCCTGGATCTTGTTGACAAGGATAAAATCGTTAGAAGGGATAAGACCATTCTCAACCATCTTGATGGAGTTCTCATGTTCATGGAGTGCATCTGCAAGCTGCTTTCGAGTCATGTTCCTCTGCTTTCGTGCGGAAACAACCTGCCAGTGAAAATTATCAACCAGTTCCCCAACAACCTGGTTCTTGGTCCAGCCAAGAGGCTTTCGGAAATTGTCAATGCCAAATTTTACCTCCTTGTTCTCTAGGGGACGCTGTCGGGCTCGGTCAGCGAGGTCCTGCGCAGTATATCCTAGCTTTGGCTTTCGTAAGATCATCAGCCCTTCGCGTCTCGCGTAGGCTTCAGGCACACTCACAATTTTCCCCTCTTCTATAGCATCGACAACTTTTTCTCCCGGATGGAAATCTATCATAAAAATACTATAGAATGAAGCTTTTTATTGTTTATGGTAGTGGAGTTAAATACTTTTCAAGCTCGCTAGACGAGCTGATCTGCGAAACCACCTGCTTTTCATCAATGATTATGACCGGAAGTTCATGGATAGTGTACGATTGTAAGACCAAGTCTACAGAATTCAGCTGAAGATCTCCTGCAATGGGTATGAGAAGGACATCGGGGTGTTGCTGCTTGAGGTCCTGAAGCACATGGGAGAGGCTCATTTGCTCTGCCTTGACGTTTAGATCATTGGTCTTGTACGCATACATATACACGACTGTATGGAACTGAGGGCACTGTTTCTTCAACTCAACGCTTTCTGTCCACAGCATCATCCTCAGAAGATCATACCGCTTGTGGATCAGATAGAGCACATCGCTAAATTTACTGGCAGTGTCATATTCCTCCAATTGTGCTGCCTCTCCGTAAACCCTGTCGGCAAATTGGAATGTGGCATGAACCGAGACAGCGCATGAAACGTTAAAATCCTGTCGGGCGATGCTTCTGAGCTGCTCATCAAGCAAGTCAACCTCTGAATGAAGAAGATTCATCTGCACATTGTCCGCCCTCGAACTCTCCAGGAAATAACCAAGCACTATTCCAAGGCCAAAGACAATGAGCGTAAAGACAAGGGCCTGCCAGAATGCATGTTTGCTACTAAATCTTACCATGAGTATCTTCCCCAGGCGAGCTTGTATAATGCTGTAATCATGATAAATGGCTGAATCGTCAGATAGAATATAAGATAGAAGAGGACATTAAAAACATTCGCATGGCGCAGCTTAGTCTGTTGCATGCTTATTAGCGAGAAGAACGTCAGCCATATGCCAAGCAAGAATAAGAGTGCACCGAAGAAATTCAAGATGGATGGAGCAAAGCTTAAATCACTCATGCGGACGACTGCCGTGCTCGCATACAACGAATACTTGGTTGAAAGGTATGAGACAATAAACCTCCGCGACCATAAATAGGTGAAAATAGCGATCCCCATCACTCCCAGGAAGAGTGAAAAGCTGAAGAAAGGGATAACGAACAATCCAAGCATTCCTTTTCTGAACATCATGTTCTTGTAGCGTATCAATGTCTGCGTCCCTCCGATATTCCAACGGATTCTTTGCTTGAACCATGCTGTAAATTTCCGGGGAGTTTCAGAATAGACTCGTGCGGCGAGGCACATCCGTGCCTTATATCCATGTGAAAGCAGTCTCCAGACGATCTCTATATCCTGCGTCATGTTCTTTGTGTCAAACAGCCCCACTTCAACGAGTGCAGACTTCCTATAGAGTGCAAACGGCCCGGGAGTTACATAGACAGAGTCAACAGCGTCAAGCAGTTTCCTATTGAATGCAATGACAGCATATTCTATTGCCTGGAGTTTTTGGATAAAGGTGTGAGGATTTTTAGCAAGTACCGAGCAGGTGACTGCCCCGACGCTTGCATCTTGCTGCAGGAAACCAATCATTTTTATCAAAGCATCGGAGTCTGGAGTAGAGTCCGCATCAGTGACTGCAATATATGCATGCTGTGCCGCCTTGATTCCTATGTTTGTAGGCTCGGCAGCTCCCCCTGAATTTTTTTGGTTGACGATAAGTTTCACGTTAGGGTATTTCTTTACATACTCTCGCACAACATCAGCAGAGTTGTCCTTTGATTTGTCATCAACGACAATGATCTCAATCATATGCTTGGGATAGTCAAGCCTGAGCAAAGATTCAATGGTTGCCCCAATATGCGCTCCTTCATTGTAGCATGGCACGATAATACTTACCGGCTCCGGCTTTCCCTTCGGGTATGAGAAGACAGCTTTGCCAACAGAAAGATAGATGAAAATGAAGAGGCTGATCATATACAAGCCGACAAACGTATAGAAGAAAAAGGCAAAGTCTATGAAATTCATCACCCACGCTCCTCAATTCCCTCGATGCTGTCTCCCCTGTTCAGATGAAAGTAATCGTAGAAGCTTTCAGATAAGTTGAGTTCGGCAGTATGCCCAATCCGCTTTTTAGTTATCAATCCCATGTCTACAAACCTCTTGATATGATCATAGGCCTTGTTTCCTCGTATCTTGACAAGTACTGACTGCTTCATAGGCTGCTTATAAGCAATAATTGCCAGGGTCTCCTGCTCAGCCTTGCTGAATTCAGAGCTTCCTGTAGCGAGTTTGCTGACAATTCCGACATAATCCTGTGCGACATCCATTTTCCAGAGATTATTTTTCTGAACAATCTCAATCCCAGAATCTTTGTAATCATCCTTCAAATCCTCAAGAATTTTTTTTAATAGGATTGGATTTACATCAGTCAATGTTATAAGTTCCTGTAAGCTAAGGAATTTACCAGCTATGAACAATGCAGCCTCAACTTTCCGAGTGCTCTCTGCTTCAAGAGCATCATCAAGTTCCTCAGCACTTTCCTTACTTATCTCCATGTCCATTTCTAGCCTTAAGACTTTTAAAACCTATCCAGTCCAATAAGCTTAAATACACTTTCTAGAGTGATTTTATATGAGCCTCGAAGAAGAAGGACTTATGTATCGACCGGAAAAGCAGCAAGAGCCAGAGCAAAGCAAACTCGAAATAATTACTAAGATTGGCTCCATGGCCTATAAAATCCTAAAGTTCATACCAAAACTGAATTATATTCCAAAGGTAATGGCAGAAAAAGGATGTAATAGAGAAGATTTAGCTATGGGAGTTATTATTGGTACTTTTGCTAATGCTGGGATATATGGGGGAATAATGCTAGCAAACTCCTATCATAAATTTTTAAACTCCTATGTTGAAAAAGCCATACCATGGGTAATGGTTTCAGCCATAACTGCAAATGTGATATCGGGACTCTACGAAAGTGGAAAAATGATTCGCCCGATATATAAATATCCATCCCACCTAAGATTAAAGCATAAGACTAAAAAAGAGTGATCAAAGTACCTTCAATAATTGCAGCTATAATCAGCAGAGGCAGAACTACAACAAGGAATACATTCATAGACTCGTAGAATCTTCTCTTTAGCTCTTTCCCTTTGTGCTTAGCGAACACAAACATTCCTAACTTCAATCCAAGGGCAAGAGAAATAAAAATAGCAGGTAGCTCGAATATACCGTGAGGCAAAAGCCTCCAGAATTGACTAGGCCCTGCAATTTCATATACTTTCCCCATGACATAACCTATGACTACTCCATTTACCATGGTGCTCATGATGGAGAATATTCCCAAACCTATTCCAAAAATCAATCCCATGAATGCAGTCAGAGCATTATTCTGAAGGATGTAAAAAATAAGTTCCAGGCCCTTAAGATTCTCTGTGCGAAGGACCAAATCCCTAATCATCTCATTAATTCTTTCAGAAAAAAGATCGGGATATAAGAATCCAATAGATACGCTGAAAGCAAAAAGCACGACAGTAGTGATAAGGTAAGGGCTGCTTTCTTTCAAATATCTCATAGCCTCATTCCATTGTGGTCGTAATTTAAGTTTCATCGGAACATCTGCTGGAGCAGTTTAACCTTCTTCTTATATTTAGTCTTTAAATAGAGTCCATACACAATACCTGCTAGGAATCCTCCGAGATGGGCAGCATTTCCTATAGGAAGGTTGGATGCGATTGTTGCAATCCACGTGAGCACTAAGACGAGAGGAACCATAATGTATGCAGGCAATGAAAAGAAAGGGAGGAAGATGATTGAAAATCTCAACCGAGGAAGGAGCATGACAAACAATCCCGCTATCGCGAAGATAGCCCCTGAAGCTCCAAGCATGTAGGTATCGGGAGTCCCAAAGAGTCGCATCCCCCATGCACCATTCCCATAAAGGCCTGAAAGAAAAACTGAAAGCAATCCAGCAAAGATACCTGAAATGATATAGAACCACAAGAACCTTCTTCGGCCAATAATCCTTTCACATAACCCTCCTAATGAAAATAAGACGAACATATTGATGAAAAGGTGCACGAAATTTCCATGGGCGAATATATGGAGCACCAATGTCCACAAATACTTTCCAGCAAGGATACTGCTTGGCTTCAACGCAAAATAGTCAAGAACCCAGCAGGTCGTAGCATCTGGGCTGCATGAGAAGGCCAAAAGAGTGAGCTCCACCATCGAGAGGATAACGGTGATAATGATAAGCCATCCTACAGTTGAGAGAAATGATAATCTCTCCCATAAACTTCTCCGCCTTAAAACTGGACTTCTCTGTATCATTAAGAACTTTTCTTTTTCTTGGTAGGCTTCTTAGCTTTCTTATTGGTATTCTCTTCTTTTTTCTTCAGCCGTGCCCTTTCCTTCTTTCGTGCAAGCCTTTCCTGCTCCTTCTTCTTGGCTTCGGCCTTAAATCTCCTTCCTCGGGCCTGATCTTCCTTCTTATTAATAGTGCCTATCTCTTCATTAATGTTTGCAAGGATGCTTTCCAGTCGTGTGACTTCTTTTTCGATACCACTGATTTCTGCCGTGCTCTCCTTCACCTGTAAGATCTCACCACATTCAGGACAAGTATAGTCATGAAGAAGCGCATTCTCCTCTGTGTACTCAATAGTGCAGTTGGGACAGTAAAAGAACTGCTTGGTTTTTCTCGTTGATGCTTGGGTCTTCAGATCCTCTATATTCTTGAGCAGCTTCTCTCTAAATTTCAAGAGGCTTTTTCCAGAATTGAGTGTCCAGAAATACGTATACCATCCTCCCTTCTTGCTATCCTTCTTCCTGATGAAACTGACCAGTCCTTCATCAGACAATTTATAGAGGATATTTCTCGTCTGATTAATAGTAAGATTAAGTTTCTTCGCAATGAGAAACTCATTTACGTTTTTCTTGCCATGGAGAAGGTCTACGATACCCACGGCATTCTTTCCCGCTACAGACGCGACAATATCCTTGAGAAGATCAATTTGCATACACTCTCTTAAAGAAGTGGCATTAAAAAGATTTCGAGCATTTTGTTACCATTGTATAATTAATATAAATCTATATAAACAAAATTCAAAACTGACTTATATGTTTTGGGATAAAAAGGATGAAAGAAAGAGTTTGCCTGATCTTCCCCCGTTAAAGATTATGCAGCAGTCGGGAGTTGAGATCCGTCCTATTCCTAGCGAGGATGACGAGCCTGTAGAGAAGCATAACCTTCCATCATTTCCAGATTCTCCGATGCGCCAAGGGTTCTCCCAGGCTGCAATAAAAGACGCTGTTGATGCCGAGGCTGAGGAAGATTCATCTGATCAACGACAGTTCAAGACGGTAGAGATGGAAGAATGGAGTGCAAACCCTCCATCAACGTTCGAGCCTAAGCAAGAAGCGAGGGAAGAAAGGGAAGAGAGAGAAGAGCAGATGGAGGAACCAGAACCGCTTCCAACATTCCAAAAGCCTACGCAAAGAAACCAGGATGTGTTCATTAAAATCGAGAAATTCCATTCTGCAAGAAGATCTTTAGAAGACACAAAAGAAAAGCTTAAGGCCATCGACGATCTTCTTAAGAAAATAAGGGAAATAAAGATGAGAGAGGAGCAGGAATTGGCTGGCTGGGAAAAGGAGCTATTGGGGATAAAGTCGAGAGTCCAGGATGTCAATCAAAATATCTTTGAGAAGTTAGAATGAGTTCTGAATATGTCCGCATTACCGTTGCTGAGAAGTTATATGGTCAGAAGCACCTTCTTCATTCACAGCTGAGTCTTCTTAATTCTGTAAAGCGAATGAGAGGTTATGAGAAGCTGAGAAAGGAAGAAAATCTCCTCAAGATAGAATTGAAGAAAACAGTCCTGGATGCATTGAACTCCCTTGAGATACTTGAGAAGATGCTTCCCAAAGGAAACTTCATTACTCATAAGCCTGCTATTCGATATGATATGATGCAAGACAAGGAAGTCATCACCATCGAAGAGGAATTGAACGCAATCAAGAAAAAGCTCACCTACCTTCAGGGATGATTAATTTTAAATAGCGCTTTCCTCCTTTGTCTATATGAAATTCGAGAAACGGCAGGATCTCATACGGGCATATATCGACTTCTTCAAATCGAAAGGGCATAAGGAGATTCCATCCTCTTCATTGATACCTGAGCATGACCCCACAGTCCTCTTCACGACAGCAGGCATGCATCCTCTTGTTCCTTTCCTCCTTGGGCAGAAGCATTCTCTTGGCAAACGATTAGTTGACGTGCAAAAATGCATAAGGACTCAGGATATAGAGGAAGTGGGAGATCCCGTTCATCACACCTTCTTCGAGATGCTTGGCAACTGGAGTCTTGGAGACTACTTCAAGAAAGAAGCTATAGAGTATAGCTTTGAATTCCTTACAAAAACATTGAAGCTTCCCTTAGATCGACTGGCTGTGAGCGTTTTCGCAGGAGATAAAGATGCTCCAAAAGATCAAGATTCAGCACAGACCTGGAAGAGATTAGGGATTCCAGAATCTCGCATTGCCTATCTTCCTAAGAAAAATAACTGGTGGGGACCTGCAGGAGAGACTGGTCCGTGTGGTCCAGATACTGAAATGTTTTACTGGTCGCCCAATAGTAAGAAGGCCCCTAAGAAGTTTGATCCTGACGACGACAATTGGGTAGAGATATGGAATGACGTCCTCATGCAGTATGAAAAGACGAGGGAGGAAAAGTACATTCCTCTCAAACAGCAGAATGTAGATACAGGCATGGGTGTTGAAAGGACTCTAGCAGTCCTCAATGGGCTTGAAGATAACTATCAAACATCCATCTTTTCTCCAGTCATCAAAGAAATAGAGAAAATCTCAAAAAATAAATATGAAGGCAACGAAAAAGCTATGCGAATCATCGCAGACCATGTGAGAGCTGCAACGTTCATTCTGGGAGATCAGCGGGGAATAAAGCCATCAAATGTTGGTCAAGGATATGTCTTACGAAGATTAATACGGCGAGCGATTAGGTATGGAAGAATATTAGGAATAGGAAACAATTTTACAAGTATCGTTGCAAAATCAATTCTTCCTATCTATCCAGACTATCAGGAACTGCATAGAAATCATTCCTTTATCAGCGAACAATTGGATGAGGAAGAAAATAAATTCAAAGAAACCCTTGAAAAAGGTCTTAAAAAGTTCAATGAGCTTGCAAAGGACAAGATTATTACGGGAAAAGAGGCTTTCCTTCTGTTCCAGAGCTTTGGATTCCCTATTGAGATGACACAAGAATTAGCTGACGAAAAGGAAATAAAAATTGATCTTGAGGAATACAATGAGGAATTCAAGAAACACCAAGATTTAAGCCGGGAGACGTCAGCAGGGGTCTTCAAGTCCGGACTTGCAGATAATTCTGAAGCTACGAAAAAATTACATACCGCGACGCATCTTCTTAATGAAGCTTTGCGGAAAGTGCTTGATAAGAATATCCATCAGAAAGGCTCGAATATAACTCCAGAAAGACTTCGTTTTGACTTTAATTTCCCTAGGAAACTGACTGAAGAGGAGATAAAGAAAGTAGAAGACTGGGTCAATAAAAGAATCCAGGAAGCACTTCCCATATATAGGGAGGAAATTCCTCTTCAAGATGCTTTAAAATCAGGAGCACAGGCAGAGTTCGGTGCAAAATATCCTGAATTAGTCTCGATCTATACGATTGGTGATAAGAACTGGGCAAGCAAGGAAATCTGCACAGGTCCACATGTCTCAAACACACGAGAGCTCAAGCATTTCAAGATCATCAAGGAAGAATCAGTGGCTGCTGGGATTCGAAGAATAAAAGCTACTGTCGGTTAGCCAACCATTCTCATAATAGGAGAGACTTCTGATTCCGGTTCAGGCGATGATCCCGAAAGATCTTCAAGAAGTTTTTTCTCAGGTCGCATGTACCTTTCAATCTTTTCGGTATAATTGGAAAAGCGAACGTTTTGTCCATCATCTTGATGCACTATGTAATGATCAGTATGTTTGGAAGAAAGGATACCTTCAACGACACCTTTATCAGAAGTGACTCGTACACGACGCCCATTATAGGTTTGGATAAGAGATGCTATCCGTTCAATACCTCTTCCTTCAAACTCAATGACCTCATAACCATCGCCCATAGACAAAAAAGTTAAACGCTCCTTTTAAAGATGTGTTACCACTAGATAGAACCCGAGCGCAAGGCCTTGCACAAAAACTAGTTCTCTTTATGTGCAACGTAATTTTTGTCACAAAAATCAAAATCAATTTTAATGCCTGATTCGAAGATTTCCTGAACCAGACAACAGATATTATGCACGAGGCACTTCAAAAGAACCTCATTCTTCTGTCCTTGAATGTTTCTGCAACGCAAGAACTCACCAAGACGTGTCTTAATCATCGCAAAGGTGCTTTCCACATTGCTTCTCCTATGGTAGAACCTATCGAACTCTGCCCGATTCTCATTGAAGTACTTATACATGTGATTCCAGAGAGGAGCATTCTTATTGCTATGTGCTGAATTGATCTTAAAGGGAATGAACGGTAGAAAATCCAAGGCTTGAGCAATCTGCAAGTTCTTTGTACTGAGATATGCCTTATCTGCCGAATAGCGTTTAACATTAAAGTTAGCTACGGTCTGTTGGACAAGTCTAGGGAATTCAGGAGAGTCACCTGAAAAGCCTTCAGTTACTTCAACAGATGTAATGACGTTCGTCTTTGTACCGATAGAGACATGAGCCTTAACATAGTTCCTCCAGAGCTTCTCAGGATTCTCATGCTGACCGAATCGTATCTTCATCCAGCGTTCATACTGATAACAACCAAAACCACTACTATCAACAGCGAAGTCTGTTTCTAGCTCCTTGAGAGGCATAGCTGAGATGGTAATGAACTTCTTGAGCAACTGTTCTACCACGTGGTCATTCATGAACACAAGGAGTGAATTGAAATGCGGAACCTTCTGAATGTAGCCTGCTTCCTGTGCATGTTTCATGTCAGAGCTGATCTTACGGGCAGAGAAGTTAGAATAGACCTTCAAACAGGCACAGAACAGCAAATCCTTCAATGGAATAGGCGGACGTCCAGTTATGTGGGGCTGAGGCTTGATAAGAGAGCACAGCTCATCTAACAGCACATAGAACATACGTTTCTCGCTACACTTGGCACGATTATATTTTGCCCAGGTGAACTCGCTAGCAAATTGATTGATATTTGTCTGATCATCCATTATATACCAAATAGGTATACAATAGTATTTAAGTATTATTGTGAAATGATATACCTAATCGATATACTATCTTTAAACATATCCTTTAATTATATATAATACTAGATATATATTTAAATAGTATGGAAATCTTTAATAAGAATGGGTCAGAATAATAGCCCTGTGAAAAAAGAGGGGTTTGGTGAAAAAGCGTGGATCATAGGAAACCGTTGTTATCGTTGTGAACATAAATGGGTTCCCAGAGATTTTAACGAACCACCAGAGATTTGCCCTTCATGTAAATCCCCCTATTGGAAAACGCCAAGAGTGCGAGGAGTTAAGAAAAAATGAGTACTGAGATATGGTTAGAAGTTGGACAATGGACTGTTCCTCCAATATTATCAGCTATCATCGAATATAAGTTCGGTATAATTGGGAAGATCAAAAAAGCATGGTATTGGGTGCTGAATAAGAATGCAGGATTTGAGATTGGGCTTAGTTTGAGTAAAACCAATGAATTCGAAAAGATAAAAACGAAACTAATTGAGGAGGCACGACGAAGGTTTGGTTCTGCTCCACAAAAGAAAAATAACGCTACGAAATTAGAGTTGCAAACCGACACTTACCTGACCACGCTTAACTATCTTCAAAATAAGGAGATATATATTTCAACAACAAAAGTAGAGGCAGGAATTAGAGACTTAAAGTCTAAAGCAAGCACATTTTTAGGAATGGTGAACAAGCTTAAGAAAGATACAGGACTCCATTCTACAGAAGCCTCTCTAAAAATATTCATGCCTTTCAAATGGACATACGTCAATATAAGAACTCCTAGGAATTTGAAGCTCACTGATTATGACATCAAATTTAATGACTCACAATTTAACTCAGTCATTAACCTAAAGATGAACAACCTCTCTATCAATGGTGAAGAGAATTCCTTGAACTATGTTCTAGACTCATTTACGGGTATGTTCTAAAATACATATCTTTTAATATATGCCCTATTGGTATAGGAATGGGCGTATCTTTGAATGTATTCAAGATCAAGTCATTTGATAAGGGAAAGGTAACGAGTAGAACAATCACAATACCTCAGCAACAGACGTGGGGAGATACCGGCTACTATGATGAGATAGGTAGCCCAAAGTCTACCCTTACTAAAATTGAAGATACAAAAGATGTAGTTTCTTTTAAGGTAAAGCACCACTCAGAAACTATAAAACGTCCTGTCAGAGTATTTTGGGGAGATTTAGAAGATAACTCCACTGAAGCATCAAATGTAAAGAAGGTCTCAAGGGAAATCCCTGGAGGGTATCAAGAGATATTCGACTTCGTAACTGCTCTGAATCTCAAAGATCAAGAAGCATACATATTTACTAAAAACCAAGTTGCTACAAGCCTACAGAAGAGACTGAGAAAATCAGGCATTGCCACACTCGAATCTATCAAAATTGATTTATCAAAGCTCGACGACTGCCAAGAAGTCAATAACATCTGGGGAATATGGGAAGATGGAGTTGGCAAATGCAAGAAAAAAGCGTTGTTCGGAGCGGAAATTAGCAAAGACAACCAGCATAACAAGGAAAAAGCCACCAGTTACAACCTAGAATATGAGCTTGGAAAGGAAATCATTGACCTCACAATCTCTTCTTCAGGAGGGATAAGCAGCAAATCAAAAGAGATGACTAAAGATGACTTACTAACTATCTACCGAAAACTAAAGGAGATGGGAGCCGTGACGGAAGGATCCATAGTAGCAACTCCTGTAGTTGCTGAAGAGTAAAATGAAAAACCGAATTGGTTATAGTCTTGTCAATCCTGAAAAAACAGTTTTAGAACTAGAACTTAAAGAGTAAAGATTATTGTTTCAGTAAAAATTGTGTGCTAATCTGTTCAGTAGGAATATCTTTTTCAGTTGGTAAGTATATCTGAACAGGTATTTTTAATCCTTTTAGATGTTTAACCATCATAGGACCTATTTGAGCCCATGATAAATTACCTAAACCGCAACCTAATGCAGGAAGAGCTATAGACTTAATTCCTAGTGACTCATAATTATCTTTAAACCATAGCAAACCTTTTTCAATTCCCACAGGATCAGAATCAAATCTCCAATGATTTTTTGTAGGAAAAAGCAAAAACCATGTTGGCTCTTTATTATCGATATAATCGACACTTAAGATATCATTTATCGATGATTCTCTTTTGTATAGTACTGGAACCCCCATCTTAAGCTCTCCTCTTTTACATATGTCTTGATAGTATACAAATACATCTGGAAACTGATATTTTGCTCTAGAAGCAAGCCCTTTACCCATTATTCCCACCGTATTTACACTAATAGTCAGAGTTTGCATTTTAGAAAAGAACATATCTCCTTCAATGATTGAAATGTTTCCAATAATATTCTTAATTTCTCCTTGGAAAAACAAACTAGGCTCTTTAATGATACTCTCTTTGTTTACTTCATCCCCTAAAAGCGACTCTACTTTCTTTTTCACTTTGTCATTTGCTACATAAATAGAGGTAATGTATTCTGGAGGAATTTTCTGAGGGACTAAGGTTTCAGCCATTATTTTTCTCTTAGAATCACCGACAGCTGTCCACCAATCAGAGTCTATCTCTTCTTTTATAGATTCTAAAACTTCTTTCAGCTGAGATTTGGGGAAAATATCCGTACTGAAACTTGCTGCATTTCCATTAGTTATTTTAACTCCAGGTAAACCAGTTACATTAGGCTTTAAACCCAACACCACTACATTTTCTACACCATAATTGGTGATTATATTCCATAACATTGGATTTCTAGCTTTAAAGTATAGATTTGCATAATCCCAAAGAGTCTTTTCTCCTTCGACCTTTTTTTGCCTCCTTAATTCCATTACGTCTGGATTTGAAATCATTTCTGGCTTTAATTTCAATCTTTCAACTTCATTATGAGAATATATCCCTCGAGTCAAGACTTCTTTCAAGTTTTTTACATGTACAATGTACTGAAGTTCTCTTAATCTCATGCCGGTTGTAGCATTTATAATTATATAAGGATATTGATTCCAATTAGCAATTCTTTGGGATGCTTTAATCATATCCTCATAATCTCCGTTTTCAATTAGTTTTTGTGACATTCTCGTTCCCCTTATCTATACTCCACCACATACATCGCCCATTTTCCACCCTTTCTGTGCACGAACCTGGCGTTTTACCCTGCTATGCCAGTTATGATGCAAAGCCCGAGCGCAAGAGCCACTAATAATGCATAAAGTCCGAACCATCGCAAGTTCTTCCTTGAACTGCCGACTATTTTGAGCAAGATATGTATTGTTGCAAGGCCTACTATAAAAGAGACAAGTGTTGCCCACAAAAGATGGGGCGGCAACGTATTATTGCCAATCTCTAGAATGCCTGCTCCAAAAATGATGGGGATCGCCATAAGAAAGGAGAACCTAACGGCCTGCTTCTCATCCAATCCGAGCAACAACCCTGAAGCAATAGTCGTCCCACTCCTTGAGATGCCTGGAAGCAGCGCCAGTGTTTGTGAACATCCTATCAAGAAAGCTTGCTTAAATCCAGTCTGTTTCGTGCTCTTAAAATCAAGACTTGCAATGAAAAGCACGAGAGCTGTAATAGCAAACCCCATGGCTGCAATAGCAAGATTATTGATGATGGATTCCACAAAATGCCTGAAGATATATCCTACAACGGCTGCGGGAATGGTTGCGACAATAAGAAGAAATCCCATTCTTGCCTTGCTGCTTTTCCACTTTCCCTTCAAGATATCCTCAATGATGTCTACAATGTCCTTTCCGAAATAGACGAACACTGCCATCAGAGTTCCAAAATGAAGGGCAACATCAAACTGGAGCGTGTTGGGATAGTCAAGAAGATAAGAAACAAGTACCAAATGCCCCTTGCTTGAGATAGGAAACCACTCAGCAATGCCCTGGACAATTGCCAGGATAAACTCGGCAATAACGCTGTTCATCTAATTCAGGAAAAAACCGTATTAATAAAGATTAGTATGGTGCAAGAGTTAGAGTGCTTCCATCTTCATGGCCTTTCCCCTCAACAGGCTTCATCTGAAGGGTATCCTCAAAATATCGTGCAATGATAAAAATAGTCTCGAGGGTCTGCTGCACCTCTTCTTCCCTCGAGTCACCTCCCTTCCCCGTTGTCACCGTGATGATGATGTTCATCGACACACCCAGCATAACGCAAAGAACTGCTCTCCGTTTTCAGAAAAAATGCAGTCCATATCATAAATTAAATCAAAAATCGCTCCGCAATCCTGGCATTTATCAGCCAGGAGACAGTGATGCATCATCACCTCCGATAAAATCCTCAACTAATTCATATTCCTGTTCATCATCAAACTCAAGAACATCATTAACCAAAGAAACATGCTGCTGACACTCTCCGCAGAGAAATTCCTTAAAGCTTGGAATTTTTTCTGCCCTATTAAGGTGATATGACCACACATCAAATACGCTCCCGCATCCGATGCAGTGTTCTGGAATGACGCATTCACTCTGTTTCATGCCGAATAAAAGGATATTTCATTTAAATACTCATATCGCTAGAAGAAATATATATCTGTTTATAATCAAGCTTTTATACGAAACAACTACGCAATGACAAAGAGCATTTTTCAGCCCGGAACAACTTGAAAGAGACAAATGAAGGGATTTTTCTTATTCATTCAAAAAATTAATCGACATAGATGCCTGGTTTTCCAGGCTTTGCCTTACTCGACTTGCCTTCTGGATCGTGCTTCTTTTTGTCACTGACCGAAAACACCATAACGGGCTTTCCAACCCTTTTAGAAAGCTCCTCAGCATTATAGTTTTCAAGCTCAAACGGCATAACATAGACATAGATTTTGTTTGACTTTCCTTTTTTCTCGTCGACAATCCTAAGGATGTTAAGAATGTCGGAAATAGTCTTTTCTACAGCCTTCTCGGCCTGTTCAAATTTTTCATCGATCTTTTTTTCATCTACTGCAGGCCATGCAGAAAGTGAAGCGAATCCTTTATTCCCGCTCATCTGCCAAAGCTCCTCGGAGAGATGTGGAATAAATGGTGATAAGATCCTGATAAACGCATTAAAATCGCTTTTTGCAATGGATTCATGCTCAAAACTCTCGAAAAGTGACCGTAATCTTATTACGGCAAGATTATACCTAAAACTTTCAATTTCATCAGTTACCTTTTTTATAGTAGTGTGAAGCTTGCTTTCAATCTTTTTGCTTGACTTTCCTTCCTTGAGAGTGGAAGCATACGTGAACACCCGTTTCAAGAACCTAAAGCTTCCGTCAATCCCTTCATCACTCCATAATATGTCTTTGTCAGGAGATGCTATTGAAACTAAGAAGAGTCGAGCGACATCTATCCCATATTTTTTTGAAATGACTTCAGGAAGTACTACATTTCCCCGCGATTTACTCATCCGTTCGCCATCAGGTCCAAGCAAGAATCCTTGATTGAACAACCGTTTTGCAGGCTCCCCAAACGTAATAAGCCCAAGATCCCTGAAGAACTTAGTGTAAAACCTGAAATAGATTAAGTGGAGACATGCATGTTCTTTTCCTCCAACATACATATCAATAGGGCACCAATAGGCTGCCTTGTCCTTATCAAATATCTTCTTTTCATTATGGGGATCACAATATCTAAGAAAATACCATGAAGAATTGACAAACGTATCCATGGTATCCGTCTCTCTTCGTGCTTTTCCCTTGCATCGAGGACATGTCGTCTCAAGAAATGGTTTGTAAGTAAGTAATGGATTGCTTACCCCGCTGAACTGAATCTTATCAGGAAGTATTACCGGAAGATCCTTTTCAGGCACAGGAACCGCTCCACACTTCTCGCAATAGATAATGGGAATCGGAGTTCCCCAAAATCTTTGCCGAGAGATAAGCCAATCTCTCAATCTGAAATTGATCACTTTTCTTCCCAATTTTTTGATCTCAAGAGCCTTAATGATATGCTCTTTCGCTTCTGCTGTTTGTAGCCCATCGAATCCCTCGGAATGTATCAGCACTCCTGGCCCCGTATAGGGCGCATTAATTTTCTCATTATTTTCAGGTTTCACAACAGAGGTAATAGAAATCTGGTACTTCTTTGCAAAGGCATAGTCACGTTCATCATGGGCTGGAACTCCCATGACCATCCCGCTTCCGTAATCAGCAAGCACAAAATTTCCAGCATAGAGAGGTATCTTCTCTCCAGTTAACGGATGCTGTGCATAATTTCCTGTGAAAACTCCCTCTTTCTCCATTCTATCAAGATCCTCTTCCTTGACTGAATGAAGTTTTTTCACAAATTCCTGGACTTTAACTTTCTGCTTAGAATCCACAAGCTCCATTAATCGAGGATGCTGTGCAGATATAACTAAGAAAGTAACTCCAAATAGGGTATCGGGCCGTGTGGTGAATACCTTCCATTTCTCCTTGTTTATAATAAAGTCGATCTCAGCCCCTTCGCTCTTGCCAATCCAATTCCTTTGTAACCTCTTTATCAGTTCAGGCCAGTCATCAAGCTTATTCAGGTCCTCATAAAGCTCATCAGCATAATCTGTAATCTTTAAGAACCACTGTTCAAGATGCTTGATTTCAACGCTGGTATCCTCATGTCTCCAGCATTTTCCGCTTATGACTTGCTCATTCGCAAGAACTGTATTGCACTCAGGACACCAATTCACCGGTGATTTCTTCCTGTAAACCAATCCTTTCTCATACATCTTAAGGAACACCCACTGATCCCACCGATAGTAATCAGGCTTATGGGTTTCAACTTTTCTACTCCAATCATAGCTTAATCCAAGCTCTTTCATTTGCTCTATGAAGTTTGCAATTGCCTCTTCGGTAAACTTCTTAGGATGCGACTTTGCCTTGATTGCCGCATTCTCTGCAGGTAATCCAAAAGAATCAAACCCCATAGGATGAATGACATTGAACCCCTGCATCCTCTTGAATCTCGCATAAATATCGCCGATATTATAATTATGGGCATGTCCCATATGGAGTCCACTTCCGGAGGGGTATGGAAACATCTCTAGAACATACTGCTTAGGCTTCTTCTTATCTTCTTTGACCTCGAAAACCTTCTTATCATGCCAAGCCTTCTGCCACTTCTTCTCAATCTTAGAAAAGTCAATGTCACTCATGTAACGCAGAGCAAAAACGCTAATTTAAAGGTTTTCCTTTATTTCTTGGTAAAGGTGCAAGGAATCTGTTCGGTCTTTCCCGTTGCAGGATTGGTGAAAGTCATATTGAGGGATTGCATAGCTGGTGCTTCCTGCTGTTGGAATGCCTGAGCAAACTGGGCAATCCTCACTTGAAGACTCATGCCGATAGCAATACTCAATCCATAGACATACGTTGCATTCTGCGCCCCGATCTTCTGGGCAGTTGCATCATACGCTGCTTTCAATTGTGCCTTGGTGTAATCACAGGCTATATCACCATCGCTCAGCTCATAGGTCAGCCTGCATTTTGCTCCAGAGTCCGCGACTGAAAATATTCCCTCAAGCGTCTCTGTGCTCTTATTGCCTATAATTGTTGAACGAGAGACGGTACAGTCTTTTACAGAATTGGAGAGGCAAATGATGCTCTTTGATTTCCCCTTGTCGGTAATGAGCTCGCTTCCAAAGGAAATGTTGACAGTCCCACACTTAGGTTCAGAGCCTGTTCCAATATTGCTGCTCGAACCACCCTTCCGAGATACCGCATACACGATACAAACAATAACTACAACACCAATGATAAGTCCATAGAGCACGCGCTTCTTCATATCTATAAGAGAAAAATATACTTTATAAACACTTTTATACTTATCATTCCAAGAAAGCCTATGAAAAAAAGAGATATCATAATAATTCTAATCGCTCTAGGCCTAGTCATTGCAGCTGCAGCCTTCTTTTCATATCAATTCTACCTTAAAGAAAGGGACATTCATCCGCAAGGCACAGGAGTTTCTGCTCCTGCGAAAGTATGTGACTTCACTGGTGATCCTTTCTCACCTCCAGACTTTAAGAGAGTAAGACAGATGATGTTAAAGCAGCCGCTGCTTGAGAAAATCCCCGCCAACGGCAACATACGTGTCCAGTTCTACCATTATTATAACGACTGTCGCAAGATTGACAACTCATTTAGGCTGGAGCGGGGGAATGTTGATGAGAATGGTGCTGAGGCTGATATAGAGGTCCTCATTGCCACAGCGTATGCCAGCAGGTTTACGGAATCAAATATGTGCGATCTTATCAAGGAAGCTCAAAACAAAGGGGAGATGTCTACCTTATTTACAGTGGGAAAGACAACGTTGCTTTTGAAATATTCAAGTCTGCTTGACTATAAGGAATGCTTCGGTCTCTGAAGTACTGTTTCAATAATCTTAGTATGGTGCTCAAGCCTCTTATTCCTCCAACGCCTATGATATATCGCGACAATCACTACGACTGTGATGAAAGCGATTCCAATGCTCACCATCGAAGCTGAAAAAGGAGACGTGTTGAGAGGCGCAACCGCCTTTCCTGTAAACGTAAGATTGAACAGCGAAAGCAAGAACAAGGCAAAAACCATCCCTATAGGAAAAAGGAAGGTCTTTTTTTTCTTAGTCTTCAAATAGCTTTCAAATTCCTTTTTTTCCTGGAGCGTGAGGCTTTTGAAATACTCAGTATCTCTGTAAGTAAGATACGTGTGGAAGGTGGCAGCAACTTTCTGTTCCACCCGAATAAGTCTATCGATAAGATCCATAGAAAGAAATCTTCCCTTTTTATCCTTTATTGTTGTTTCCATGTTATTCCTCGTTCAAGCTTTGCAATATCCTCATAAAGTAGAGGAACCTGTCGCTCAATATCTCTCATGAGTTCCGCAAACTTGTTGGTTCGTATGTGATAGATAGCCTCTGAGATCCTTCCATAAGTGAAATACTCTTTTTGTGTTGCTATGATAAGGTCCTTTAATATCTTTTTCCTTAATTCAAGCCTGCGTAGCTTCCTCATGATAAGAAACTTAAGAATTTTCACCCTATAAATGATAAAGGAAAAGATAATAACTGCACAAAAAGATGAAATCCCTTTCCAGTGTCTTAACACAAGGCTCTTGATGCCCCTACTAGTGGATTGATAAAATACATTCAGAGTAGTATGTGAGGCCTGAAGGCGTATAATCTCTTCGTATGCACTGTCAACTAAAGGCTGAACTTTTTCATATCGCTCGCTTCTCATTTCATCATCAATTTCTCGTATGATGATGTCAGCCGAGGTAGCATTTATATCCGGTGTGACTGATTCCTGGTAAAACTTCTTTAAAGCTGTTACTTGATCTTTGGCATCTATGGCAGTCCGATAAATGGAATCTATATCATTGCAGTAAGGCAGAACCCCAGAAAAATCAGCGCTCTTATTGCCTTGCTTAAGAGCTGCCTGTACAGCATACGCACTTTGCGCATCTCGAAACAAATCATTGGTTCGTTGTGTGGGCAGCCCAGCATCTGTCATAAATAATAAAACCTGTTCCGACCCGTGAAGGCACTCGGTTGCCTTTTCCTCAATTGTCGCATTGGTTTCGGCAGATGCCAGAGATAAAAGAACCACGAGAGCAACTAAAGAGAAGACTATAAATTTCATGACTTTCTCCCGAAGGCCTTTCCAAACCCTTGGCTCTTCAATGCATCAGAAGCATCCAAGAAAACAAGTTGCTCCTCAACTTCAGTAAGCCTTGTTGCATATGTCTTCAACATGTTCTCATAAATTCGTGTCTCGAATTTTCCTTGGTTAAGATAATCGTCTTGTGTCTTTTTGATAAGCTCAACTAACCTTCGTCTTTCCTCACTTAAAGCCCTTCTCTTGCCTCGTATCTTCATAATGCTAGCAATCTGAGTCTCAACTCGTATCTTCTCTTCGATGACTTCTCCAAGTTTTAGTTCATATTGACGCATTGCTTCGTCATATTCTTCCATAGACATGGTCTTTCTTTCAAAGCACTCTCGCTGTACGACTTTCATGAGCCCTATTAGAAGCTTTTCCTCTTCCTCAAGAACAATAAGCTTCCTCTTGTACAATCGCAAACGGATTAAAATAGTTGAGCCGAGAGAAAGAAGTGCTACACTCAAGAGAACTCCAACAGTTCTGAAGGGATGATTTTTTACTGTAAAAATAAGATTAAATTCACCTTTCACTTCAAGTGCATATGTAAGTTTTGCTTCGTTGATCCTTTCAAGTGCCAATGTGTAATCTCCTCGGCCGAATGCGACCTCAGCAAGATAGAGTACCTTCTTAGTTTCAAGAACTCCAAGTCCTTCATGCTCTGCCTGTGCAACACCCTCTTTTAATTGAGCGATGGTTGCCTGAGATTCAAGGGCATCATCATATAATTTCTTTACATCATCGTATATCTTTCTTAGCTCCACGAACTTAAAGTCTCGACGTAATGACTCTGCCTGGTGCAGCAGGGAAGAAACATGCTGGACATTCATATGAGAGCTATTCATAAGGGAAATGTAAGATTGCATATTTGATACAAGCTTATCGGCATCTCCCGTGCTGACTTCAAGAACCTTAAGTGTTATAACTCTCTGTTCAGTGATAGAGATTGTTGAGGCATTTGAGATAATATCTCCCGTAATAGCAAAGAAGAGTATATGTTCGCCTTGGGAAAAGTATGCTGGAGCCGAAATCTTTACAGTAATGTTAGTGCTGCTAAAGGGTGCTATTCGTTGGATTTCTGCAGGAATTAACTCAACATATTTAGAATTAAGACCTGTGACTGAGATTCTTACATGCTCAAAAGGCTGACTATATTTATTCTTCACTTCAAAGGAGAATGATTGGTCACGGCCACGAACAAGCTCGAATGTTGCCTCCGACTTGATGACTGCTGCAGCTCCGCCGCCTCCACCTCCGCCGCCTCCGTTACTTCCTCCTGTCACGGTAATGGTTGTTGATGGAGCTACAAAGTCTCCATCAAGGCTCCCACAATCACTGACAAGAATCCCATCAGAAATATTATAGCACAAGAAGTTGATGCTTGCCGTCTCACTTAAAAGGCTGCTGCCCGAGGCGGATTGAATAGAATTTCCTGAGCCATTGTAGCCATAGGCATACAGTGTAACTGTCTTGATTCCGGGGGTGAACGATGCAAGGTTTGAGAGTGAAACATTGATCTGATTCGTTCGGGGAAGATTATCACTAAGATTAGTGAAATTAAGCTGAAGAATTCCTGAGATATTCGTGAGACCGCTCGGAAGACTCCAGTTAAAGCTTACATTAACGGCTGTAAGACTAGCATTGGGCAGTGCTGCACCCATTAAATTTCTCACATAACCAACGAGACTGAAATTGCTAGGGGTAAGATAGACTACCGTAGGAGAGCTCGTGATTGCTTGGAAGAGATAAGGAGAATTCTGGTTACTTACAACCGTCGCCGTCACATTTTTTTGTGAAGTGGTAGATCTTCCGCCTAGTTCAGTAATGTTAACGACTACTGCCTCTTGACGAACCTCGTTAACAAAGCTCGCATTCACAAGAATAGTCTTGTTGGTTCGGGCAGTAATTGTTTTAGTGTTTGAAGGTCTGAATGATTCCTGATCAAAATAAATCCTTCCTTCAGTCAAGTCATAGGTCAACCTAAAATCCAAGGTGCAGTTATTGTTACTGTATGCTGCATCTCCCGTATTGTTAATATCAATCATTCCAATCAATTTGTTTTGCGACCATCCGACTGAAGGCCCAAGATCAGAAGGTGTAGCGTTCCACGTGCAATCCCATTCAGAAGCAAACGTGAAGTTGCTAGTCACATTCGTATTTCCCAGGCTGTCATTTGCCAATAGATTGAATGTATAATTCGCGGCCTCGGGAATGAGAGTTACATTTCCCTGATAAAGACTTCCTGAATAAACACTCATACTTCTATTGAGCCATCCAGTTCCATTATGAATTTGAAGTATGACTGCACTAACCGACACCCTATTGTCAGTGATAGTTGCATTAAAAGTAATGTTTTCGCCAGGGTCAACATCATTCGTCGAATTGGGATAATAGACAATGCCGCTGACTGCAGGAGGAGTGAGATCAATGTATAAAGTTCGTGTAGGCGTTGCATTGTAATTTCCTGCTTTGTCTATAATCGTGACATTATATGTGTACAAGGCCTCGGGAAGTCCCGTCAAGTTAATCTCAAGAGTAGAAACAGTATAATTTGACATATTCACAACCTCAGTTGCATTAGACAATGTAAAAGTGATATTTGCAATATTTGATTCTGTCAGGGAAAGATTTACATAAATCCAGGCATGGCTAACGTTCTCACCATTATTTTCCACTCCAGTACCATATGAAATAAGAGGTACTGTAACATCAACAGTTACAGTATTATTTCTGGTAGAGAATGGATTCCCCGACCAATCAACAATCCTATAGAACCATTTATAGACACCCTCAACAACTGTCACCACGACTCCTACCACTTGTTGGAGAACCCCTCCCGAGGTGAAAAATATATCAGTCTGGTTGATTAAAGAATTGCTCGAATTGAACAAATACAATGTCGCATTTTTCAGTCCTGCAAGGTTATCAGTTAGGTTGGCCGTGAAGTTAATCGTTAGATTCGCGACATAGCTGTTATTAGTAGGAGAAAGCAAGGATGAGTTAGGAAGCCCATTATCAAGCGTGACCCTCCTCGTCACAGAAACATTCCTGTTCCCGTTGCTGTCGGTACACGTAATATTCCATTGATACGTGGCATTTCGCAACACAGTGCTTACATTCAGGTTTGTAAAGGTGTTGTTTCTCACAGTAAGATTAACAGCACGTGTCGTCGAGTTGACAATCAATGTGCAATTGATTCCTAAATCATAATTGTCAAGAACCGTAAAGTTGAAGGTGACATTTGTATAACTGAGATTCTCCCCATCACCGGGAGCATTAAGGATAATAGAATAAGGAGAGATACTATCATTATTAGAAATATTCATATTTAAAATTGCATTCCTGAGAATGGGGGTGTAAAAGCCAGCACCAGGACTAAGGCCTAACGATGCACGGATGTTCGTCGTTGCTAACGGTATTCCAAAAATGGCTGATGAATAGCTATCATTTCCGGTTATGTTGGAAAAATTCTGTTCTACATACGTCCAGTTTGACCTTCCCTTGATGTAAAGGTCTTTTATTTCACTTGTATTCAGACTTCGATTGAAAATCATGAGCTCATCCATATCTCCCGTTAGTGAAACGGTAACGTTGCCGGTCGAGGTATCAACGGCATTCGCTACATATTGAATATTATAGGATGAATTATACTCAATCCTATTAGTGTTCTGTGTGGAATCAAGCACCCCATTGATATACATAAGAAGCCTAGGAGTGCTCTCGTTGAGATAAGTAACAACAACATGGTACCACTGGTCGTCATTAAGAATTGCTGTGCTGTTGAAACTATCTCCTCTATGTGTGGTAAAATGTAGCTTTTTGTCTGCATTTCCAGTTTGGCCAATGGTTATAGAGTATCCCTTTCCATGGGCCGGCTGTACCAAACCAGGCCATCCTCCAGCCATCAGAACGCCATGAACACTAGCGCTTGAGTGGCGTATCCAGAAGGCCCAGGTATAATTAGAAGGATTGGATGAAAAATTAACGACATTGAAAGTAGCTCCTGAAGTGACAAGCCCTATGGATGCAATACCTCCGCCGTAATAACTGTTGTTCGTAAAGTCCACATACACTGAGCTAGTTAACAAACCATGATTACCGTTGCCGGAAAAATCACTGCCGTTTTGATCTAAATGATAATAAGCGACAAGTCCATCCATCCCCGTATCATTATATCCAAGTGTCTGGTTCCAATATCCAAGCTGCACACTTATGTTTGTCCCGAAACTCCGCACAAAAGGGCTGAGAGTAACATTTACTTTGTCCATCTGCTTGGTTATCAATAAATTTGAATTTGAAGCAATAAGATTCTGAGCTTTAAAATCTATGATTCCTCTACTCTTGAATCTCACCGACTGATTATTGAAGATATCTTGTACCTGTGCTGCAGTCAACGACGTATTGAAAATCATGACTTCATCAATCATGCCAGAAAAAGGATATGCCCCTGAAAGGCTGCCAAGAATGATTCTGTCTCCCTGACCGCTCAAAGAATCGACAACAGTTCCATCGGCAGCAGACCCCCCTAAGGGAGCCTGCACGACATTGTCTACATAAATTGTTCTGTTGCTTGTTCCATTATACGTGGCGACGATATGATGCCATATCCCTGCGCTTGGCTGAGAGACGATCACATTCGATATAGAGTTACTTTTATTGATGAGTCTGAAAAAAAGACTCGAACCTTCATAAAACAAACTATATTGAATATTTGTGCTACCGCTGGTCGCTCGATCAATAAACCCTCCGTTCTGTCCGGTCGAGTTTGCATATACCCATAAAGAGATAGTCAAGGCACTGGTAATATTAAGGTTGGAAGCGTTTATAGCGCTAAGTGGAATTCCAAATCCGTTATTGCCTAAGCATTGTGCAATAAAACAAGTTGTCTTGTTTAGCGTTGCATTTGCCTGATACGTGAGGTTGTACGAGTTGAGAGAAAAGTCAAACGCACTTGCATTTGTAGTTTCAGCATCAAAACTCCAATATGCTTGAAGAGAGTCATAGGGAGGAGATGTGGAGATACTAATGAATTGATTATTTGATATGTTTGAAACATTCGTTGGAAGTGAATCGTTTGCCTGGAGAGTTGTAGTTGTAATGATAAATGAAGTTATAAGGCTCATCACATAAGGAAAAAGAAAAATAGCAAAAACTAGCATAATCACAGCTAGCAAAAAAGTCAACCTCTTTCTCATTACTCCTCGTTGGGGATATGCAAAAATTCTTTATAAAACTTGTTGTAGAGACGACGACTATGTAAGAGTATATGGACCTTTGAGTATCTTGTTAGGATATGCGACAATTCCTATACCTTTTCTAATTTCGCACTCGACAATCTTTCGATCTATCTGAGAGCCCCTCATTTTAAGCACTTCAATTGCCCTTTTTCGAGGGTTATCCTGGAAGAAGACATTGTACAGAACAATAATCCCATCCGACAAGAATGAGACGGCCTCTCCAGGTTCAACAAACATATTTCCAACATGCGTTGGGTTGGCAACCTCTCTGATCAGGAATGAAGTCATTTTGTGACTTTCCAAATACCTAAACAGCTGCTCCATATACACCCTGAACCTGCTCTCCTCTCCAGAAAATGCAGATGAGATGCTCGACAAAGAATCGATTAGTACGATTTCAGGATCAAAGTCTGGTGGGATAAGAACGGGCTGGACATCAACCAACAATTCTCTCTTAGCCTCTGAAAGCAATGCCTCGACGCTTCGGGCAATGTCAAGAGCATTGAATCGCTTGACATAAAATAAACCGTTTCTCTCATACTCTTCAATCCGCGCTCCAAAACTTCTGAAGTGGCTTCTCAGTCGCACTTCAGGTTCCTCAAAGCTCATGTACAATACTTTCTTACCGCGCTCACATAAAGTCTTGGCAAGACTGATGCAGAAAATAGTCTTCCCGCTTCCCGGACCTCCCTCAATAAGCACGGAACTGCCTAGAGGAATACCATCGCCTAACAATTCATCGACGCCAGGCAGGTATGTGCTAAGAAAGCCAGGATTATCACCCATGGGTGGGAAAGTAAAGAAGAGTTTAAAAACGTTATGTTAAAATTCATCCTTGAGAGAGTCAAGCAACCCTCTTTTCCTAAGCTGATGCGCTGCTCCCGGATTATAGTGGAAAACAACATCTGCTTTTGAATCATCATACGTCCATGATTTGACAAGGACAACATCCTTGGGTCTTAACCACATGCTTCTCTTGAATCTTCCAGGCACCCTGCAATTCCTGACTTTGCCATCAACACAACGTACTTCCATGCGGTTTCCTCCAAGCCTTTGCACGATCACTCCTAAAATTTCTCCATCGCGTGGCTTTCGTATTCGGATAGGCGCCTCTCCTTCCTGCGCTGGCTGCTGCTCTCCCTCGACAACTTCCTCAAAATCACCATATTCTTCTTCCATAAATGAGACTAAAAAAGAGAGTTTATTAACCTTGTTACTGCCAGCCGCCAAGAGCCCTATAACAGATGTCCATTCGTCCAGCGACTTCGTCAAATCGGGGCTTGCCAACGACGATGCATGAAGAAAAAATAGAGCCTGCACTGGTCGTAGAACCAGTCACAAGATTTGTTTCAGGGTTATAGGTAAAGCTTTCACGCCCATTTCCGAGACATATATGCGTAGAATCAAAAACTCGTGTGCATGCATGGTTAGAAAGAGAAGAAGAATGCTCATGAGGAAATATGATTGCTGCAGCTCCATCATACCCTTTTTTCATAAGGATAGAGGTAAGAGCGATTATAAAAATATTGCGATAAGTCTTAAAAAGACCCTTCACCTCTAAAACCCATGATTACAGCACATTTTTCGGGAGAAAAAATAAGCTCTCCATCGTCAGAAGCATTCTCGCTCTATGAAAAATCACGGTTTGGAGAGAAGAAAGATGGAAAAATAGAGTACTCATTAGCGGAAGCGCTTTTCCTTGTTGCAGAAAAGAAGATGAAGGTCATTGCAAACACCAAAGAGGTTGATTCTCATACATTAATGAAAAAAGCCAAAAAACACGATAAGAGGATAGAAACAAAGCTTGCCTCATTCTCAGATCTGAGAAAGAAAGGATACATAGTGAAATCAGCCCTTAAGTTCGGGGCAGATTTTCGTGTCTATGATCGGGGGATAAAACCATCTGAAGATCATGCAAAATGGATACTCTATGCAGTCAGGGAGCATGATTCTCTCTCATGGGGCGAGTTCGCCGCCAAGAATAGGATTGCTCATTCAACCAGGAAGAATCTTCTTCTAGCTATTGTGGATGAAGAGGGAGATGTCTCATACTATGAGGTCTCCTGGACAAAGCCTTAAGCAGGACATTCTCCTTGGGTCCAATAGGCTACTCGAGTATCGAGGCATGAAAAGCATTGGTTGCTAAAGGTTTGAGCACAGGGATATTTGATACACTGAATCTGCTGGGGGTCATACCACCCACACACGGGAGCATAATCCTGGGTGCAAAAATCATTTTCTCTGCTCTCAAGAGAGCAATAGTGCTTAGAAGTATCCCCTGGTTGCTCCTTTCCAATTCCTTTAAAGACGAAAACAAGGGTGATGGCCGCAACCAGTACCAGCACTAAAATAACCAGAGAAACCTTTCTATCCATGAAATCAAAAAGCAGGTAAAATATATAAGTTTATCGTCAATCATAATAAGGTTTATAACATCCATACTCTGTTCATGGGAATGCAGGAAAATGCCTCACAAATAAAAGAGAAGATCCTATCCATGATTCATCTTAAAGGGCCAAGCCTTCCCACACACCTGTCTAGAGGGGTAAATATGAGTCCCCTTTTTGTTTCTGCGTTCCTTTCGGAGCTCTATTCGGAAGGAAAAATAAGGATAAGTGAAATGAAGGTAGGCAGTTCACCCCTCTATATCCTTCCAGGGCAGGAAGAGCAATTAGAGAACTTTATTGAGCATCTCAATCAAAAAGAGAAAGAAGCCTTCCAGCTTCTTAAAAGAAATAAGCTGCTCGAAGACGACCGGCAGACTCCAGTCATCCGAGTTGCCCTACGAGCGCTAAAAGACTTTGCAATTCCCTTGAAAGTCAAGTCTAACAGCGAGCTTAAGCTCTTTTGGAAATATCATCTTGTGCCTGATGCAGACATCCCGCGACTTCTTCAACCTCAGGTTCCTCAAATGACTCCCCCTACATTAGTGCCAGAACAACCACTAAAACAGGAAAAGGAAGAGATAAAACAAGAGGTAGGAGAAAAGGAGATAAAGAAGGAAGAAACACCAAGGAAAATAGCAAAGAAAAAGAAAGAGGAATTTGAATTCCCTGAAAAAGTGAAAGGATATCTCTCTTCAAAAGAAATTGAGATTCTCGAGATTGTTCTTGAGAAGAAAAAAGAGTTCATGGCGAAAGTCAGGACGGACACCATCTTCGGAAAGCAGGAATACTTTCTTACCGCCAAGGACAAGAAAAAGCTTAACGAGACTGATTTGACTCTGGCATATCAAAAAGCCCATGGAGAGAAGATGCCTGCCCTTATCCTCGCCCCAGGTGAAATCGACAAGAAAGCCCTTGAGCACGCAAAGACCTGGAGAAATCTTATTAAGTTCGAGAAGGCTAAGCTTTAAATAACCTCCAAACTGGAATGAAAGTATGGGAAGAATAAAACTACTGATGGTAAAGAAAGCAGCAAGGCAGCTCTTGCAAGGTGAGCACACATTCAACACTGAGTTCAACCATAACAAGAAACTGTTGAGAAACACTATGCCTAGCAAGCCTATTCAGAACAAAGTAGCAGGATATATTTCCCGATTAATGAGAGCAAAGACAAAAGTCCCAAAACCTAAGAAAGTCATTGAGTCTACACTTTCTTCATAATTTTATCAATCTTTGATTCAATCCTCTTCATGTCTTCCTTAATTCTATAGACCTCTTGCATCCTTTTTCGGTTATAAAAGAACGCAATGACATCAAATATGAATGCAGCGACAATGGCGATCCCCAGCGCCTGCAGCCACAATCCCACCCGACCGACATCGCTAATAAGTGTTGTAAGAATGTCTTCAGCCATGATTCATAAAAGAAATCAAAGATTATAAAGATTGTTAAAACAACAGCCTTAAAAACCATGCAAAATTCCTAGCTTTGGCTTAGTAGCTCAGTGGTAGTAGCGCCGCTCTCATAAGGCGGAGGTCGCGAGTTCGATTCTCGTCTAAGCCATCCTTTTTGAAATCTATCAAAACGCATTTGGTGTTTTGGGTTAGCAAATCCAATAATAGTGGAGAATAAAGCAAGATTTAACTTTCCATTCGAACTAATAACATATTGCTGCTTTTTCCTCTGAAAAGCAAGAGGATGTTCCTTAATACGTTTTGCCATATAAAAAGAACTTTTGACGCCTTGGCTATTAAGATATGAAGAAATATTGCTCAAAGCAGAAGGAAGCGAGGCAGTGAAAAAAAGGCGAGGATAAAAGGTACCGTTATTATTAACAATGGTTAAACTTCCATCAGTAGCAAAAAGACCTGCAATAACGAACCGTAAAAGATTTTCTTTGAAAATTAAAGGAATGATTATATCTTGCTTCTTACCGACTGTAAATCCTAAAGACGCAAATTCATCAAATAAAGGTTTATGATAGAGAAAGACTTCAAGAGACCCTCTATCTTTTCTCTCCTTAATTTTTACAGATTTACCGCTTAAAAAATAAATAAGAGGAATAAGAATTTCTTCATAGAAAGGTTTGTCATCATAATAACTTCCTGTTACAACGATTGCATGATATTCCTTTCCTTCTTTAGAAAAATAATGAGACAAACAGCCGTCACCTAGAAGTATGCCAAAAAGGAGAGCTTTTCTTTCTGATTTGGATAATGAATTTATCTTCATAAATAATATGAGTAAAAATTGTATTTATAGGTAAGCTATCCCTTCAGAAGGTCAACACAAAAACCCCTATCCATACATTTATTAACAATCCTCAATAAAAAGGAAAAATGGAAAAGAGGTATTCTGCAGTGCAGTTTATTCTTGCAGGACTTGATATCAGCCTTGCCCTGCTGATTATTCTTGGCTCTGAAAAATTGATTGCGACCGCCTTTGGAAAGGCATCTCTCACCTTCGGTCTCGTGATGCTGGGCATTGTCACTGTTCTTCGTGTATTGCAAAGATGGTAATTAGCGATTTCGCCACACCATGTGCTGCCCAGTTTTCAAAAAAGTGTCTAGCATGACGAGTTCATCATACATTCCCTCCATAAAATCATAGTTCTTTGCTTCCTCAAGAGTAACCCATTTATATTCGGTAAGATCCTTGCACAAAGTTACATGGGTAGAAAGAGGATAGGCATACAGGCTAACAATCAAGCAAGGAAGTCCATCAGGCCGTATGTATACCATGCTGCAAACATATCCTATCTTGTCAATAGAGATACCAACTTCCTCCTTCACCTCTCTATGGAGGACCTTTTCAAGAACATTATACCAATGATCTGATGTATCTTTAGGTAATGAAGAGTAATCTTTCGTTTCAAGCTTGCCTCCAGGCACAGTCCATTTTCCTGGAAATGCCTTTTCCCAAGGGGCTCGCTTCACGATAAGATATTTCCCCTCATGAACTAAAATGCCTGTAACTACAATGTAATGTGCCTTAGCAACATCCATGTTCTTCAACACTAATATTTATATTTAAACTATTGCTCAAAAAAATTGACTATGAAGGACAAAATACTTGAGCTTTTTACACGTCATGAAACGTTGAAATTCAATCAGCTTGGGAAGGCTCTCAATAGTCGTTCGAATAAGATTGCATACCACCTTAAGCATCTTGTAAAACAAGGGGTTCTTGATAAGAAAGATGATAACTATATGCTTGCAGAGCCTGCCGAGCAGCTCATTCCTTACATCTCTGAAAAGAAGCCAGTCATTCCAGTTGTTTTACTTCATATCAAGAAGGATAACAAGGTCTTTCTTTACAAGAGGAAAAAGAGGCCTTTCCTTGGTCTCTTCAGTCTTCCTGGGGGAAGACTTGTCCTTGGGGAATCAATCGAAGAAGCTGCAAAGAGAATCATGAAAACAAAGCATAATACTAACATCATTCCGCAGGAAATACTTTCAGTTTCCCTTGAGCATGTAATGAAAAATGGAAAGATAATGCATTCATTCCTGCTTATCCTTATATCTGCAAAGGCACTTTCCCCTCTCGAATTCATTGACATCAAGGATAAGAAGAGTATCATCCCGAGCGATTATCTGCTCATGAACAAAGTCCATGAAAAAACCTCTATCCATACATTAACATCCTACATCTAGCTAATCATCTTCAAACCATCACCCTCTTTTCTAGGGATGACATGAATATGAGCATGCTTAACAACCTGTCCTGCAGGCTCAAGATTGTTCATGATAATATTAAAGCCATCGCCGAGTTTTGCATCCAAAAGAGATGAAACAACTTCTTTAGTAAACGATAAAAGCTCCTCTCCAAGCTTGTGAGGCATGTCAAGCAGAGTTACAAAATGTTTTTTAGGGATAATGAGTGTATGTCCTTCAGCTTTCGGGTGTGCGTCACGGATGGCAATGAATTGATTGCTTTCGTTCACGAACTCGGCCTTGATCTTTCTCTGGGCAATAGTGCAGAATATGCAGTCCTTCATCCTAGGAAGAAAACACGCTTCTATAAAAGCCTTGCTTCAACACTTGTCTGTTGACTTCCTCTCGATTCATACCAGAAAATAGCTGTCTCCACCATGATCTCGGCTCTTCACTATTTGTAAGAGCTGCGCTTAACTTGTTTATCTCCTTTCCAAAAGTAGATTTTTTATTATAGATCGAGGCAGGCATTCTCATGAACAACGCTTTCAATACTGATGGATCATCGGGAATCCGTGCGACAACAGGAAGTTCCAAGACGTCTTCAATTTCGTTGATCGTGATTTCATAGTCAGGATTTCTAATTTTATTGATGATGATGCCGTCAATTGACTTTCCTCGTTGGGAAGCGAGCCTTGCAGCCCGAAGCGAGCAACTAAGAGTAGGGTAATCAGGAGTGGTGACAACAAAGAGATGATCTGATGCGAGCATAGCGGACAGTGTCTCATCGTTCAATGCAGGGGATGAATCAATGACGATAAAGTCATAGTTTTTCTTGATAGAATCGATCCTATCTTTTAATTTCAAAGGCTGTATGCTCTTGGAAAACAAATAGCTTCCAGGTACAACATCTACGCCATATCGAGTGTGTATAGCGCTGAGAAGCCGTGCCTTCCCCGAGAGGACATCGTGAATAGTTTTCACGGGAGTAACAATATCCATATGCAATCCTACGTTAGGAGCAGAATAATTTGCATCTACCAAAAGAACTTTCTTACCATAATGGTTCACTAGATCAGAAGCAAGTGAAGAGGAAATCGTCGTCTTCCCCACCCCTCCTTTTATCGCTACGATGCCTATCGTCTTCGTCATACAAAAAGAAAGGAATGCTGCTTTAAAAGAGTTTCTAGCCCAACAATATAAGCTATGGGAAAAAGCGTAGAGTTTTAATGAGTATGAAAGCTATAGCAAGCACACAGATAATGAGTGAAATAATTGGCTTCCACTTTTTATCTGATCCTATAACAAGAGCGCTTATACTAAGTACAAATGCAACAAGAGAAACTATAAGAGCAAAATAAAAAATCCACTCAAAGTTTGTAGATGCAAATAATAACTTATATAGTGGAATTAAGATATATAAAAGAAAACTAACAATGCTCAATATTAAAGCCCAGTTCTCCAGCTTTCTTCCCATATTATATTATTAACAATACGACTTATAAATGTTTAGAATGGACCCACCGAGAATTGAACTCGGACTTCATCCATGCCATGGATGCATCATGCCGTTAGAACATGGGCCCTGCAAGAAATGACAAAGGCACTTTTATAAATCTATTCAAGAAAGAATTATCGTCTTCGTTGTCTTAGAGTCTCTGCTGGTGCTTCAGCAAGTCCGTGAGGATTATACATCCTAATGACAAGGAAATAAACAAGTGAGCCAACCCACCATCCGAGGACGATTACAATAAGCCATATAATTTTCTCAGGAGTGTTTCTGAATCGCCTCTGGGCACAGTCTACAATCATCCATATCCAAAATACAATAATGAGGGCCCATATAAGGAATGCTATAATGCCAAGCCCTGCAAGAAAAGGCAGCGCCCACAAGTCTCGTAACATCATCATATCTTCATAAAAACGATTGACTATTTAAATCATGCTCTGTGAGCACTACCTGAGTATCTGCCTTTACATGTATCATAGTCAAGCAAGTTCTCCTTGGAAGGGAACTGCACAAGCTTGAAACTTTTAGAGCAGTAAGCACCGGTGCTCGTATCCCTATAGGAGATGAAAAGTTCCTCCGAGTTAAGGTGTCCAACCTCTTCTCCATTTCTCCACAATACTCCCTCGCTATCAAGTGTCAAGGCATCATCAGTCAACGTCTCGGTTTTTCCATTACAAGTATACACTCTATCAGATACAGACAGTGTATCTCCAGCGATTTTCACGGAAAACGATGAAGTGCATCCACTTCCATCCAGCGCTGTTGTTGTTGCCTCAAATAATCCGACGAAGGGCCCGGACATCGTGGGACTGCCCATGGATATACCATCTTCCTCGATAGTAAGGTGAGTAATCATTTGACGAGGTCTAAAATATTCACCAAAAGCCACTGCAAGAACAATGAGTACTACAAGGATCACTGTCCCTTTATTCATACAGGTTTTCCTGCTTCCTCAAACTCAAGCTCGTCACGAATAAGTTTTCTTAGGATTTCTTTGACGGTAGTTGCTTTGACTCTGATCTGCTTGGTAGTATCCCTTTCACGAATCGTGACGCTTTTATCTTTCAAGCTCTCCTCATCAATAGTGATGCAATAAGGAGTTCCCATTTCATCATTGCGAGCATATCGTCTTCCAATGCTTCCCGACTTGTCGAACAGAACAGGAAAAGAATCAAGCAAATCCCTATACACTTCACGAGACATTTCCAGCACGGCTCCCTTGGAAATGAGAGGGAACACACCTGCCTTGTAAGGAGCGATTCTCGGACTTAGATGGAGAACAACATTCTCCCTCTTTTTATCATATTCGTATGCTTCAAACATAAAAACAAGAAATGCCCGTTCAACTCCAAGAGAAGGCTCACATACCACATGCGGTAAAACTTTTCCTACTTCAAGATCATTAATTTCCATGCTTTTCTTGGAATGAGTTTCATGCTGTTTCAGGTCGAAATCGCCTCGGTCAGCGAACCCTTGTAGTTCCCTCCATCCCATTGGAAACTCATATTCCAAATCCCATGTATCGGATGCATAATGGCTTTTCTCTTCTTTGGAATGTTGCCGCGCTCTGAATTTCTCAGGTCGTGCTCCAAGAAGTACAAACCAGCTTAATTCTAAGGCTAACCAATAAGCATGCCAGTCAGTCTTGATGATTCCTTGTTTCAAGGCATCTTTAATTTTCATTTCTTTTGGTTTCTTTCCAGTCTTTTGCATTTCCTCGCTGAAGACAGAGATAGTGTTGTCTCCAAGTTCATCGATATAGGGACATTTCATTCCTTTTTTGATGAAATACTCAATCTCCATCTGTTCAAACTCTCTGCATCGAAAGATAAATTCACGAGGAGATATCTCATTTCGAAATGCCTTTCCCATCTGGGCTATTCCAAAAGGTAGTTTCAACCGTGAGACTTCCTGGACAGCCTTAAAATTGGTAAAGATAAGTTGTGCTGTTTCAGGTCGAAGATAAGCTTTTACCGCATCATCTTGAATAGGCCCTACATTCGTTGTGAACATCGGATTGAATTCTCCCCTGCTTTCAAGTTCTCCCCCACATTTCTCGCATCGTGCTTTCCCAAGTTCATGCTTGTCAATCTTCATCTTATGCTTACATTTCTTGCACACAACGGCAATATCAACAAAATTAGCAACATGCCCTGAAGCTTCCCACACTTTGGGATTAGTAATGATGGCACCATCAATACCCACCATATCCTCGCGCTGATGGACATGGAATTTCCACCAAGCTTTCTTGATGTTGTTCTTCATTTCAGCGCCGAGAGGTCCAAAGTCCCAAAATCCTGCAAGGCTTCCATAGATCTCTCCTGAGGGATACACAAATCCTTTACGTTTGCAGAATGCAGCAAGTTCATCAATCGTCAGTTTCTCGCTCATGCATCTACATCAGAAATCCTATATTTAAATGTTAATGAAAAAAGAAAAAAAGATGGAGTTTTTAATCCTCGTTTTCGAGTTCCTTGATTCTCTCGCTGACTCCTTTAGTCTCGTTGTCAAGAGCTTCCTTGTACTCCCTCAACATTTCAAGTTTCTCATCCTTGGTAAGAAACTGTCGTACTCCTGAGCACTGCATTGAATAGCAATTCATGGGCATTACCTCCTTTCATGTTTGTATCGGACATACGATATTTAATAAGCAGTTATATTTAAATATATCGGTCACCCAATATGTTGATGAAAAGAAACTGTTGCGATATGCGAGGAATGCTTTCCTTTCTTATTCTTTTCCTCGTCTCGAAAAAACCAATGCACGGACAGGAGATTGCCGACGAGCTTGAGAAGAGAAAAGGTGAAAGGCCTAGTCCGGGCACTATTTACCCTGCATTAAAAAGTCTAAAAGAAATGGGATTTATACAAGAGAAGAAAGACGGAAAGACAATCAATTATACGATCACCAAGACGGGAGAGCACTCTCTCAAAATATCAAAACAGCAGTTCTGCAGAACATTTATGGATGTCTTCTAGATCGTACGACGAATCCAGGACACTCTTCAAACAGAACTTCAATCGGTTGTGCCTTTTCACCAGGAGAGCTAGGAGTCCATGTGGCGAGCATTGTAAGATCCTTGTAATAAGGATAGCATGGTTCAGCTCTGCTGCCTGCCAGAGTATAAAGAACATACTGATGATCTGCATTCTTTGAGCCAGCATCCAAAATATCGACGACACCGACTTTAAATTGAGAGTGCGCATCGTGAAGCGTTACCATACTTCCTGCATATTTTAAGATAGCATCTTGTCTTTCCTCAAGAGTTTTAGGGTTTTCTAAAACATGTTTGATATTAGAATAAAGAGATAGAGAAACCTTCACAGGTATAGGTTTTTTATCATTCATTTTATTACGCACTTCATACACTATAAAAAGATTGTTATGATAAGAATCAAAGAAAACATTTATATAGGCTACCGGCTGTATAGCTGTATCAAAATGGAAAAGCCAAAAATCAGCTTCTACGATGTCAAGACAAAAAAGAAGTTCGAGACAAACACGTACAGAATCGTAGAAAAGAAAGGCCGATTCTTCGCAGTCACTAAATCTCCAGCAGGATCTCATGAATGCTGGCGAGTTGTTTCTAAGGACGAAGCTCAAAAGCTTAAGTAAAATTTCAAGTAAGAAATTTCGATTATTCTAACACTTAAACACGTTTTTTATCTCTGGTCCCTTTATACATACATAGTAAGTATTAATGTACATACATAATAAGTAATAATTTATCTAAAAAAACATACATAATAAGTAAGATGATACATACATAATAAGGTTTATAAGATGCATTTTCCACCTATACGGGAATGAAAAGGGGTGGCATAGGGAATAGTAGGATACATGAGTGTGAGGAACGTATAAAAATTCTTCAGCACCAACGAAAAAAATTCGTTGGAATTCTTCAAACACTAACACAGCAATATCTCAATCGTGAAATTTCAAGGGCTGAGTACGATCAGAAAACCAGCGAAAGACATGAAGGGAAAACATGTGCTGAATGGATTCATTACTATGACACTGCCATTCATGACTGCCATGAAACGATAGCAAAAGCGCGTGATGTAAGCAGAAGGAATAAGATCATTGCGTTCACGCTGCTAGGATTCATTATGGCCGTAACATTTTTCTATGCTTTTCATGGGCCTACTCTGACAGGATTCGCCGTGAATGAGGAGTCTGCCTATATCGATATCATCAACCAATCACTCTCTTCTTCAACAACTTATTTCTGGCATCCAGAGCATCAGGGAACTCTGAGTTCATTAAGGATTTCAGGATCGGTCAAGGGAGAGGGCACAGTAAAAATCTATCTCAATGACAAGCTTGTTTACGCCTCAGAGAAAAAAAGATCACTCATTACAGGCTCAGCTATTGAATCTCCTGAAGATATTCCAAACGAGGCGGAGGCTCCTCAACAAACCACCCCTTTGAACGAAGAGCCTCCCCTCGAGGGAAACCAAACTGAGGAATCACTGAACGAAACGGCTGAAAACGTCTCGGTCAATGAAACCACTACAACACATGATGAGAATGTAACGGATGAATTCTCATACACTTTTACAAACGAATGCCAAGAGACCTGCAACCTCAAGGATGAAAACTTGACCGACAACACCTATAATCTTAAAATCGAGCTTGAAGGTGCCGTGCTAACGCTAGACTCTATTTCTTATACGCTTATTTCCCCAAAAGTAAAGACGGGGGAAAACGCATCTTTTGATGAATTCACCCAAGGCCCTGCAGAGGTTGGAAAGCCAGTCACATGGACTAAGGATGTTCACGGAAAGAAGAACGTTACACTTCCAAAAGAAGCAAGAAACATTAAAGTAAGCAAGAATAATCAAGATATTATATGCGAGGAGAGTGAAAGCGAAGAAAGCAAAGATATAGCTTGTGGAGAAGAAGACTATGAGATAAGTTACGACACTCCTGCCCCTACACTGACAGAAGAATCCATGTCATCAACCCATAAGCGAATCACGATTCAAGGTCCTGACTCAGTCCATTACAAAGATGTAACTGCTTCAGCAAAGATTGAGGAAACAGTAGATGCAAGCTCAATACAACTTCTCTGGAATGTTAATGATGTTCAGCAAGCTCATCCATTCACGGCCCTTGATACAAACAATGACTCCTTGTTTGACACCATCCAATGGACAGTTCCCCACTTGAGCACGCAAATATTTGATATCATTATAGTCACGCATGCAGTGCACCTTGACAAAAACAGAAAATTCATCTCAGACATATACGATCAGATAAAGGCAGCCGATGGAATATGGAGTGATCCTATAGGGAATGAAGAGTATGTACGAATAACCTTTGCCAGGAGCCTCGATGCTACAAACGATATCAGCATCTATCCACGGATTGTCTCGGGAGATCCAATCATTGAAGTCAGTGAACGGGACGAAAATACAGTCATTGCTACATTCGCAAACATTCAGAACAATACCTATAACAAGGTTCTTCTGGAAACCCTGCAAGGGACTCAAGATACTTTTGACCTCAAGATCATAAATGGAACGGTCCAATTCGACCATATTATCGATCCACCTACAGGAATTGTAACTCTCTTCTTTAACAATACAATGACCTCGGGTTCCTTTCCTGCGCGAGCCAAGAAACTGGGAACAGGGTCTCCCAATGCAGTCAACATAAGCTGGCCTGGAGAGTTCGATGCCAACCAAGTTCCGGTCGATGCTTCTGGTATAGGTCAATGGTTCCCAATTATAGGAACGATAGGAAATACAACTTCCACCAACGCAGTAAATAATGCAAGCCTTTCAAGCAGGTTGAATTACAGCGTTGGCCCTGGATGGTTGTGGGATGATAATCTTACAGGCTATCAAATTTCTCAAGGTGGCTTCCAGTTCAATGTTTCACTGATGGGAGGACAAGCTGCTGCAATCGCCGCAGGTGAGAGAATCTTTGTGCGAATCAGTATCGTCAATGTCACCAGCAATGCATTCCATGTTGTCCGAGACTTGCTTGCCACCAACTGCACAGGAGGAACATGCTCAGGCGGACAGAATGGATGGGCTCCCAATGAGGGCCCAAGAATAAACCATCCTGCATTAAATCAAATCTATACAAACATTACTTTTAATGTAACTTCAAATCAAAGCTATACATTCCATGAAGGTCAATGGCTCTATATCGAGCTAGGGTTTGGAGATGCAACAAGTACCACTGACAGAACTATCGGATTACGATATAACATCGCAAACACCTTCGTAAAGACCCCTCGAATCTATGAAGCTACCGCTCCCATAGTAACCCTTCAGACACCAGCGGATGCTGCAACAGTGGATGCTGCAACCGTCGGGTTTAACGCCACATTCACTGATAATTCAAGGCTTGCAAATGTAACCTTATTTATCTGGAACTCAACCTCCCTGGTTAACCAAACAACGCGTTCGCTAGCAGGAACCACAAACAATACGAATATCTCAGTTACGCTTCCTCGAGTCGATACCTATTTCTGGAACTACCTTGCAAGCGACAATGAAAGCAACTCCGCATTTGCAAGCAACTTCACACTGGTGTATCAAGCTGCCGGAGATACGACTCCTCCTTTAGTGACCATAGGCTCTCCAGATAACAGGACATACATTAGACTGCAAGGCATCCCATTTGACTATAACGTCTCTCTTAATGAAAACGGTTCGGTCTCCTACAGCCTTGATGGAGGAATCCATAATGTCTCAATGCTTGGTAATGAAGGAATATTTGGGACAACATTCAACGACACCAATGAATCGCTTGCAGAAGGTACTTATATATTCACAGTCTATGCAAATGATACGGCTGGAAACCAGAATCACACGACACAAGTCTTTTTCAGTCGTGCCGATGTGAATATACTTTTGAATAGCACTGTTACTGACGCTGATGGAGAACTTATCAATACGACGGTGCAAATCATCAAAAGCGATGGAACTACCATTTACAACCAAACCAACATTACGCATGATGATATCATTCCTGTGAATGATACCTATGACATCATCATACAGCCTCATGGCATCGATGCGATTGAGCAAGTAGTGTTCGCAGATCTCAATTTGTCAGACTATGCCGGAACACAGGTGAATGTCATCTCTATTGATGAAAGCAACGACAGCAGTGAAACTGCAGGTTTCGATTCCATCTTCGCCCTTGATCCTCAAATAGAGAACTTCACCGAGGCCACAGTTACTATCAATGCTACGGCAAACACTATTTACAAGTGCGTCGACTGGGACTATGAGAACAGGACATGTCTGGGGGCCTGGGATCTGTTCCTTTCTGATCTTGTGCCAGGAGAATTATATAACTTCACGCTGACACCTGGAGACCCTGGTTACGGAGTCATCAACATCATTAATGCCCAGCACCTGAACGCGAGCAGAGACTTTATCTCAGACATCTACACCGAAGTGAAAGATCTCGATGATGTCTGGAGCGAAGACATCCAAGACACTCATTATGTCAGAATCACCTTTGAAAGAAATCTAAGTAGCAGGAATGATATCAGCATCTATCCCAGAGTCATTTCAGGGACCCCTCGAATTGAAGTGTATGAATTCAATAGCACGCAAGTGCTGGGAGAATTCACGACGCTTGATGAAAACACCTACAATAAGTTTATCTTATCATCATTGCCTGGGACTCAAGATACTTTTGACCTCAAGATCATCAATGGAACGGTCCAATTCGACCATATCACTGACCCTTCAACAACCTTCCTGGTCCCCAATACAGGAACGGCGCCTGGAACCAACGGGACCCTGTCAGAAACAACATTCACAATCTCGCAGCAATCACTAACAACGGATAATTCTACAACAAAACTTAATAGGTCGGATAACTACTGTCTGCTTGGTGGAGTAGGAACCGCGACTCTTGACTCTTTCGTCTTAGTAAACTTTACCCTCCCCTCTAACATGGCTTCTGTAGGTCAGGTCTTTATCACAACGGAAAGTAACACATCAGCAGCAAACGACGTCAAGGATCTTGGCCTGTTCAACTGGACATCGTCGGCATGGGTGGTAGTTAACTCATCCAAGGGAGCAGCCAACATAGAGAATGTCACTACCTTCAACATCACGAAAACATTGGCATTGAACTTCGTCTCTTCAACAGGCATGGTGCGAGTCATGGTAAAGGGCAATGGAGGATCAGCTGATAGTGTTTGTGTAGATTTTATCAGTGCCAATGTCACCTATGAGGCATTTCCCGTTGCCAACCTATACACTCCCGCAAACGGCACCACAACAGGAGTAGCAGACATGGGATTCAATGCAACATTCACTGATGACACTGGTGTTAACAATGCGACGTTGTGGATTTGGAATACCACTTCATTGGTCAACACGACAATGAGGGTCCTTAGAGGAACTACCAATAACACTAACATTTCAGTCACACTTCCTCGAGGAGGAACCTACTTCTGGAACTATCAGGTAAATGACACGGTAGGCAACTCAAGCTTTAACAGGACAAACTTCACGCTTACGTATGATAATTTCCCGCCTATTGTCACCATGGACAAGCCTGCAAACATAACGTTCAATTCATTCCCAATCCTTTTCAATATTACTACAGATGAGAATGCAACGTGCAACTACACGCTCGATAATGGGGCGAACAACAAGACATTGTTCAACCAGACACAAAGAGCATTCAATGCGACAAACGCAAGCATGGCGGATGGTAACTATATAGTCACCTACTATTGCTGGGACATTTTCAATAACTTTAATGGCACGGCCTCAAGAGGATTTGGTGTCGATACCGTAAATCCTGGTCTTGTGATTAATTCCCCCGCCAACAATAGCAATCTCACAACGTCATACTGGGCAATCTTGAACTGGTCGGTGCAGGACAAGAGCAACAGCACTGAAGTCTGGGTCTATGGTACAAATGACTCAAACGCATCATATATCTATGACTATCTTATCTACCATACAAAAAATAATGGGAATGGAAGCATCATGTTCAACTGGAGTGCCCCTGCAATACGAGCAACAGATAACACGACTGTTCTTCTATTGCATTTTGATAACCTTTCAGAGCAGGGAGAGAACGCTTCGGTAGTAAATGACTTCTCACCGATACAAAACAATGCGACAGTGCAGAATATGCTTTTCAATGAAACGGGAAGGATTGCAGGAGCGCTGACATTCAATGGGGTCGCTTCAGCAGTCAATGTGAGCGTCAACAACTCCGTTGACTTCATCATGCCCTCCTATACAATCATGGCTTGGATTTACATAATAGGCAACGGAACCAACGCAAGCACGGGAGGTGGAGGAGCCACGATATATCCTATCATTTCAAAGGGAATTAATGAAAGTTCAGAGAGCACGACGACTGATATCCAATTCTATCTAGGAATAAATTCCTCTTCGGGGACGCTTCAAGGCGGATTCGAAAACCACACAAATGCGGGAGCTGGGGGAGGCCAAAACTCTCCTATCGTTGGTGTAACCGTATTGGAAACATATACCTGGTATCAGGTTGCGCTCGTGGTTGAAGAAAAGAAATATGAATCCCTGTATATAAATGGAATTCTTGAGGCAAACACAAGCATTCTAGGCCTGACGCCAAACGGGACAAGAAACACAGCAAAGATAGGGATTGGTCAGGCATATAATACATCGGGAGCAGTCGTTGGCGCCTTCAACGGGACGATTGATGAGCTAGTTATTTTCAACAAATCATTGCAGGGAATTGATATCGCAAATCTCTATAATCTCTCAAATGGATTGAAATACTGGGCAGTAAATACTTCAGACAGTGCAACCAATAAAAACGCCTCTGCACGATACATCTTTAATCTAGCAACTCTCGATACGACCGCCCCACAAGTCACCATTATCGAACCGACGAGTAAAATATATGGTAGTAACTCCCTGCAGTTCAATGTCTCGCTGACCGAGCCAGGTACTGTTCTCTATAGCCTCGATGGAGGAGCTAAAAACTATTCCATGACAGGCAATAATTCAAATACAGGATTTAATGCAACGAACGCAAGTATAGCCGACGGCATCTACACATTTAGTGCATATGCAAACGACACGGCTGGTAATAATAACTACACGGTTAGCGTGACGTTCCAGGTTGATGCAAAGAAACCTGATGTTAATTTCACTAACCCAACACCAAACAATGCAAGTTCTCAATCAGGTAATTCCATATTTGTGAATGTTTCCTCAAGCGACTCAACTCTCCATTACACCTTGCTGGACTTTGATCATTCCTTGAAGCTCTGGCTCAGGATGGACGACATCAACAGCACGAATGGAGTTATTGACTCATCAAGCTACAGCACCAACGCAAGCAATTCGAGCAGGGCATTCCAGAATGCATCAGGAAAGTTCAACGCATCCTTCACCTTTGACGGCAATAGCAGCATCATTTCCCTTCCTTCCTATCCCTTGCTTCGTAATGAGGGCGAAGGCTTTACTGCATCCTTGTGGCTGAACAGGCAGCCTTCTGCCTCTGGAACGGTGTATGTCTATGAAATGGGAGCATTGGCGTTTGCAATGACCTATGAAGGAAGCAGCATCGTATGTAATCTACGTAATAGTACGGGAAATGTTTATCAAACGAATGCAGCCTTTACTCCTGCAGTCAGCACATGGTATAACGTTATCTGTTCATATAGTAGGAATGATAACGTGCTAAGACTATATGTAAATGGAGTAGTAAATACTACACTACCTATTGCCGCCTTTGACCAGTTCAACGGCCCTCCAAGCGATGGCATGGGCATTGGCTGCAGGTCTCTTTCCTTTTGTTCTGCGGGCAACGCATGGAACGGATCCCTTGATGAAGTTATTGTCTTCAATAGAAGCTTGAACAATACAGAAATTGGAGCATTATACGATGCAACGGCTACTCAATATACTAATAACTTCACATCACTATCGGCAGGCGACCATACATTTACAGCATATGCTGTCGACATGCTGGGGAATAAGAATCAGACAGAACAAACGACTGTAACGATTACAAATCCGACAAATACTGCCCCTTCGATCACCTCTGTCCAAGCCCTAGCAGCACAAGACCCTACGGAAGATTCCATAACAAATGTAATCTTTAACTTCACAGCCTATGATCCCGATGGATTTGGAGATCTTAAAGACGCCAGCGCTCGTGTCAATGTCACAATAATAGGCCAGTCAAACCTAAGGCAAAACCTTTCATGTGCTGAATTGAATAATTTCGCAACGAATTATGCAAATTACACCTGTAGTGTGCAGATGCAATATTTTGATTCAAGCGGCTCATGGAATCTTTCGGTTTCCATCAACGATACTGCTGACGCAGTTGCTATCAATGAGTCAACGTATTTCACCTATAATCAATTGTCTGCATTTACAGTAGGACCTTCTAACTTAACGTTCGCATCTCTAACTCCTGGATCAACCAATCAGACATCAAACAATGATCCTCTAGTATTGAACAATACGGGAAACAAGAACGTTACGCTTGGTAATATTCAGGTAAATGCAACAAACTTAAAGGGAGAGACTGATAATACGAAGGCTTTGTATGCAAACAACTTCACACTTTCAATAGTCACAGGCTCATCCTTTGAGTGCGGCATCAGCGGCAATCAGAGCGTTGCGATGAGCCACTGGGCGTTCATCAATGTCACGAACTCTTCTCTGACAAACGGTAATCACTCGCTTGCTGATGGTTCAACCGGACAAGAGCAGATCTACATGTGTCTTACAGTGGTAGGAAATGAGCTTTCTGGTCAGGCCTACTCGACTGCAGGTGAAGGGGCATGGACACTCAAGATCCTAATTGTGGCATTGGGCATAAGAAGAAGGAAGAAGGAAATAGAAGCCATTGAAGAGTTGAAGAGGAAGTATTCCTTGACTGACGAAGACCTCCGAGAGATACTTGAGAACAGATCGTCAGATAAAGTGCCGGTAACTCTCTTCATAACTGAGCTTGGAGGCCTTGAATCGCTCTGCAAGTACTTGAAGGAAAACAGAAATATGAGCTATCATGAGATCGCCATGCAGCTTGAAAGAAACGATAGGACTATATGGACCTCCTATAAGAAAGCATCAAGCAAGTATACTGAATCGATAAGGGAAGATAAGGAAGCACTGCAGATCCCACTGTCAGTATTTAAGAACAAAGAGCTTACGGTATTTGAATCGATTATCATCTACCTTAAGAAGCAGGAGCTTACCTTCAGCGAGATTGCCCAGCTGTTGCAAAGAGACCAAAGAAATGTCTGGACAATTCATTCGAGGGCAGTAAGGAAAATAAAAAGAAACGTTTAAAAAGAAAAGAAAGTAAGTATACGAAACATAATGATACATAAAAAGAGGGTGCTGCTGTGGCTATTGCCAATAGGAATATTGTTTCTTGTTTCCCTTATTTCGCCCAGTTCAGCAAAGTTTTCAGATTGGTATACCTCTATAACAGGCAGGGCGACATCTCAAGGAGTGGCTGTTAATATCACGGTAGGAAACACTGCCCCTAGAGTTACTTTTGTAAGCGCTGTTGCCTCACTTACCCCTGTAGAAGACTCTGTTGCATTTGTCCTATTCAACTTCACAGCAAATGATACGGATGGATTCGGAAACCTTAAAGATACCAGCGCACGAGTTAATATTTCGTTGACTGGAGTGCCAACGGTGCGGAGCAATTTCTCATGTACAAAATTGAATACTTTTGCCCTCACGAATGCTAACTATACCTGTAGTGTGCAGATGCAATATTTCGATAATAGCGGAGTATACAATATTTCAGTCGCAATCAATGACACAAGTGATGCCATGGGAATAAATCAATCCACATTCTTTACATTTAATCAATTGTCTGCATTTATCGCAGGACCTTCTAACTTAACGTTTGCCTCACTATCTCCAGGTGACGTAAATAAGACATCAAACAATGACCCTCTCATATTGAACAATACGGGAAACAAGAACGTTACGCTTGGTAATATCCATGTTAACGCCACCGATCTAAAGGGAGAGACTGATAATACCAAGGCACTATATTCAGGTAACTTTACTGTCTCAATTGTTACCGGATCAAGTTTGGAGTGCGGCATCAGCGGCAATCAGAGCGTTGCGATGAGCCACTGGGCGTTCATCAATGTCACGAACTCTTCTCTGACAAACGGTAATCACTCGCTTGCTGATGGTTCAACCGGGCAAGAGCAATTATATCTCTGTCTCGGTTATGTAGGAACTGAGATTTCATCACAAGCATATTCAACCGCAAATGAGGGAACATGGACAACACGAATCGTATAAAAATAGCATTCCAAGTAACGATGGGCATAGCACTGACTCTAGCAATAGCTTCAGCAGCAGGGGTGTCAACAGAATATTGGAACGGGCCCCAAGAGCATCCTCTTGAACTTTCTGCAGGCGAGACAAAAGATATTGTATTTACACTTCAAAATATGGTGGGGGCTGACGATGTCTCCTTCCAGGCAGCAATCATTGCTGGAAACTCATTTGCACAAATAACTGACAAAGATCTTATCTATGCAGTTCCGATTGGAACAAAAGATAAGGAGGTGCATGTCCGGATCAGCCTTCCCGCCAATGCCACCTTGGGAGAGACTCATGATATAGGTGCCGCATTCACCACGATTACTCCACAGCAAAGTGGGTTCAAGCTAGGAAGCGCCTTTGAAGAGCACTTTAATCTCGTTACAGTCGAGAAAAAGCAGCTTCCAGCAAACACATCACAAACTACACAACAGGGTCTGTCAAGCAATACACTCTACTTCGTTATAGGAGCTCTTGTTCTTGCAGTGGTTGTGATAGCAATAATAGCGAGAAAAAGGGCAAACAAAGTTTAAATAGTTTCAACCACTGCATTGAAAAATGAAGGGGACATATATTCTTGCAGGATTTTTTGCACTGATCCTATGTATTCCTGCAGCGTTCTCTGATGCTCCAATCACGGGAGATGCAACAAGCCAACAGACAGGAATCTCAATACTGGTGATTGCGACCGTGCCTTCGCTGACAATCATAAGCCCTAGAAATGAGACTTATCTTACCAATACATCTATCCTTCTCAACTTCTCGGTCAGCGGCCAGCTATTGCTCTGGTACAATCTTGACAATGGTAATAACATAACTATAACCCAGCCTTTGTATTTCAATACGTCTCAAGGCTCGCATATCCTTTATCTATTCGCCAACAACTCAGAAGGCTTAACGAGGAAAAATATCACCTTCTCCGTAAATATAACGAGATTCCGCGTGATTTATGAGGAGTATAGAGGATCATTTAAGGGGAACTCGACTAACTTTAATCTTTCGACCTATGAGCAGCTGCAAAACCTGACCAACATCGTCCTTGAAGAGACACGGTATGGAAGGATATCATTCTTCCAGAATATTAACGTGACCAATAGCCAGAATCCTGCATCCTTGACGACAGACTTGGATACCAACACAAATATATCTACAAATAGGATAGAGATAAATGGCACCGCTCTTCCTAATTTTAACACCTCGATGACACTTTCTCTCTATAACATCTCCTTCACCACTCCAAGAATCCTGAAAAATGGCGACGTGTGCTCATCATCGGTATGTATCCAGCAAGGTTATGCATCGGGGACGTTTGTATTTAACGTGACAGAAGCAGCACTTTATTCAGCGGAAGAGACGCCTGCTCAGCAGGGATCAACGCCGAACACGGGGAGCTCAACGAGCGGAGGGTCAAGTTCGACTACGGGAGGAATCACTAAAAACCTTGAGATAGATCCAGAACAGCTTAGTATTTCCTTGAAGCAAGGCGAAATAAAAACCCGGAGTATGAAGATCACCAACACGGGAAACACTCCATCCCATATCATTGTAAAGGCGCAAAAGCTTGGAAATCTTGTCAGGATTGACGAAGAAAGCCTTGATCTTCAGCCGGGGCAGGCGCGTACAGTTTCAATAGACTTTATAGCAAAGGAAGATCAGCTTCCAGGCCCCTATCTAGGAAAGATAGTTGTATTTGATGGGGCTGCCGACCACGAAGTACTTATCATTATCGACGTACAGTCAAAGAACCCCCTCTTTGATATTAAGACTGAAATCCTCAAGAGTTCGCTCTATGTGCAGCCCGGAGATGATGTTGTCGGACAGATTACGCTCTACAGTCTAGGAAGCCAGGGTACTGTAGACGTGCTTGTTGATTATACTATCCTCGATAACAACGGGAATGAGATCTTGGTCGATCATGAGACACTTGCAGTACAAACCCAAACAAGCTTCGTTAAGAAATTTACGCTTCCTGCAGGAATATCTAAAGGCACGTATATCCTCAATGTGAAGGCAACCTACTCAGGAGAGACTGCAAGCTCAAGTGCGTGGTTCTTTGTGGGAATAAAGCCTTGGACTCTGCAAGATACGCTACTGTATGCAATCCTCCTACTTTTACTACTGGGTACGATCATTATCATATACGATCGTAGAAACCGAACAAATAAAACCAAAAAGTTCGGAGAAATTGAATTAGTACAAGCAGGAATGGTTAGAGATCATTAAATAAGATTTAAAAACACGAAATCCGTAGAAAATAAAAGATGGAAATAACAATAGACGTAAATACACCTCTTCGAATTCTAACCTATATTATCGGACTTATCGCGCTTGTTTACGGTTTTTTAGTCTTTGGGAGATATAAGGGAAAAATGAAGGGACTTCTCATAGCACTGATTCTAACAGTTATCGCTCTCGTAGCGAAGAAAATCGCCATCATCTACATTTCTTCAGACGCAATTACATTAACGGTCAATGCATGGGGGGATCTTCTTATTGCTATTCTTCTTCTGATTGCACTCTATCTTATGAGAAAGATCGAGATGAGCATCAGCAACCTAGTTCCTGTGCATCATATAAGACATCATCAAAGGAAAAAACACAGAAAACAGAGAAGATAAAAAATAAAAAATGTTATTTAAGTCCGCCCATTCTGCAGACTGTTGTACTGCACTGAGGGCACGTTCCTTTGGCAATCTTTGTCCCTTTGGACGTTAAAGATTCCTTGGCATTCTTGATGTCTCTCATGCATTTGCACTTGACGCAGTATCCTTGTATTCCCATGCTACCTCCTTATGTTCCCCAAGGAGAAATGTACTCCTTTTAAATATTAGTATGAAGCGCGGGCCCGGATTCGAACCGGGGAAAAGTCGGGCTGCAACCGACCGCAGTAACCACTGTGCCACCCGCGCATATGTCTGTCAGAAAAAGGGAGTTTTTAAAGGTAGTTAAATATGATTTTTAGCTTTAGCCTCCTTGCCTGATTTTAACACTGAAGAAAACATTCTAACTAATAATGCCATCTGATATAAAAATATATGTGTGGGGAAAAGGGATTTTAAAAAATAGAATTAGAGTATGATCTTTTTATTTAATATAAATTACCTTCTCTATCCTTTAATTCATCAATGACAAATCCATGGTTATCATTTCTATACTGAACGCTCCCGACACGATTTGAACGTGCGACCCTCGGATTAGAAGTCCGATGCTCTATCCAGGCTGAGCTACGGGAGCATACCAAAAAATCAAAAAGATATTATTTAAATGCTCTCATTTGACCTGGATCTTTATGTATCCCCGTGTCGGATGAGTATGCTGTATCCTCTTGTGATGCGAATAGATGAATCGTGCGACAATAAGTGCAAATAACAAAGAGATAAGGGTAACTCCGACAATCCCTAATGTTTTTCGATTGCCTTCAGACAGTGCAAATCCGGTAATCCTTGCCGAAGGAAGGAATATAGGCTGGCGGATGGTGCTTCCACTCTCTCCATCGCTTAAAGAAATGACGAGGGTAAATTCACCAAACACTTCCTTAGGAAGTTCAAGAAGGAAATTCCTATTATCTGACTGTCCTGAAGAAAGAGATATATCTTCCTGTGCATTTACAACAACAAGACCATCACTATCAAGGACTGTGTAATTAGCGGTAACAGCGTGGTTTCTATGACTAAATTCATTCAAAAGATAATTAAGAGATAACGCTGTGCCCTGTCTCTCATAGGCAATATCTGAAGCTTCAAAGCTGTTCCTAAAAACATGAAGGGTCCATGGAATCGTTTGCACAAATTCATCACAGGTAATGCTTACCTGCATAGTATAGTCGCCAGGTTGCGCCGTCTCCGAAGGCTGAAGAGAAAGTACAAAGTCAAACTTCTCGCCCGTAGTAAGACCCTTTTGCTGACCACTAGTAATCGAAGAGTTCAACTCACCGCTGACGGAGGGAGTGCAACGATTCAGGAATCGTGTTCCAGTATTGACTGCATGCAATAAGATGCTCTTACTTGTTCCTGGCTGAACATACCCTTCTTCGATACCTAATGAAAGCTGTCTGATAGTGCTAACGGCGACACTTCCCGCACTTCCTCCGCTACCCCCTCCTCCACCTCCACCACTACTACCTCCCCCACTTCCTCCACCGCTTGAAGGAGAGTTTATGGTAATTGAACGTGAAAGGCTGCTCGCGCTGTAGTTCTCACTGCCGTCGTAACTAACGTTAATAACAAATGTCCCAGCAGACGAGTAGAGGGTGATATTTGATAACTGAGATACTCCTGCATTGATAATTGCCTCATTCTCTATAAGGCTTATGCTTCCGTTAAGATTGACAAGTGAGGCGCTGATATTCACCAAAGAATTAGGGGCAAGGGTCAATGAAGAGCTTGCTCCATTTAATGTCAAGACCAAAGGAGCCGTAGCCTTGCTGACACTGAACGTCCCTGTAACGCTAGCGCTGGTATAGTTTTGCGACGTTGCGGTTGTGCATGCATAATTATAGCTTCCAGCTCCAAAAATCCCGCTATGGGGGCTCATGAACCACACTGCATCTCTCGTCAAAACGATGGCTGACTGGAGATTATTGGCCAAACAACTAATGCTTGAGTTGATGCCATAGGAGACGCTGGGTCCGGGGCTCATGACAAGGAACAAAGCAGCAATGGCTCTATCAATAACATAGGTCTGAGAAAACGTTGCCACTTTATTGTTTGCAGTGTCATTAGCATGCCATTTGTAGGTGTAACTTCCCGCCGCAAGGGAAGGAAATATAAGATGATACTCAGTGCCTGTCCTGTTTATCTGACCGGCATTGTAGCTATAATTCTTTCCGGAGAACTCGAATATCACGTCAGAAATGGCAACATCATCCACCCACGTTATATTGAACTCATAGAGTGAAGAAGAATATGAGGCAGGATTGCTTGGTGAATTTTTAATGTTTGAATACTGAGGCGAGTTTGCATCAATGACCGACACGCTGTGGAGTTTTGAGAACACACTATAATTCTGGTTTCCAGCAAATGTGGCATTCCATATCCTATCACCAGTGCTGGAATAATTAGTAGTAACTGTAAAAGAACTTCCTTGCCCTCTGAGTCCACCATCTTCGTAGAGGCTTATAGCACCGCCTGGAGACACCAATGAAGTACTGATGTTTACAATGCTGAACAAAGCAACCGAGCTGTCTGAATCAGCACCATTGATAAGCAAAGAGATGGAAGGCAGTATTTGGATGATGGTAAGATTTCCTGTAAGGGAGCCCGACGTATAATTTTCTCCTCCACTGGCATTAAAGAGATAGCTATAATTTCCTGCTCCGAACGAAGCTATGTCAGGTCCAGACAAAAGAAGGCCGTCCCTGTAAAACGAATAGGACACATCGCTGTCACCACTGTTGTTTTCGAAAACGCTTACGTTCGTTGCTGTACCATAGGGAAATGAGGCGTTGCTTGCAGATCCGTTCAAAACAATATTCAGGATGGGCTCCGCCTTGGGAATGAAAAATGTATTGATCTGCGTTGAATTCATGTTCCCTAGCGAATCATTAGCATACGATCTCCAATAAAGAATTCCCGCAGGAAGTGTCATGTTGAAGCCATACTGGTTCCCTGAAATGCGGTACATGGTGCGATTGAAGGTCATGCCGCTGAAATTAGCCTCGAACAGCACCGCCTGCAGGCTGGATGCATCAGTCCAGTTTATGGTGAAGAAGGAAAGGTTGGAGGAATATGCCGATGGGACATTTGTCTGCACTCCTGAAAATGCGGGAGGTGTGCTGTCGACCCTGAAAGAAACACTTGTTGAGTTCATATTGCCATTGGTGTCATTGGCATAAAAGAGAGCCGTATAATTCCCGTCGGCGATGCTTGCGTTCGTGGCATTAAAGGAAAGATTGTTGACGCTTGACATGGTTCTGTTAGTAGTTCCATTATTCAATGTATACTTAACACTTCCATTCTCATTCAAGGTCACGTTGAAAAGGATGGAACTTGTTTTAAAGGCCTGGTTGTTTTGAGGAGAAATGATAGTGATTGAAGGGGGAGTAGCGTCAATGACAGTCCCATTGATGGTGACACTGTCTACCCTGCACATTTCGTTAACTCCTCCAGCAGTGCACTCAAATTTTATCTTAAAATTGGCGTTATTGGTTGCAAGAGAGGTGAGATTAAAAGTTCTGAATATGTAGCTGAGATCAGAGCCATGCACAGTTTCTAAGATAGTCCATACATTGCCGTCATACCATTCGACCTGGAACGTATCGCCGAGATCCGTATTCAACAGCCTTCTTTGGTAGCTGACCGTAATGTTCTGATAACCTGCAGTACTTATCGTTCTTTCGATGCTACTTGCAGGTTCAGGCAGTGTGTCGCTTGGCCGCGACTGAATATACCAGTTTCCCTGAAACGATTCTGTTGCGTTCTGTTTTATGGTCCAGTTCTCAGCCAGATCATTATTGGTGGTAAGCGTCCATCCACCTAAGCTTCCCGATTCAAAACCATCAAAGAACACTGAGGCTGCACTGCTTAAGGGCATGAGCAAAACAAGCATGATTACGACTACAAAAGCCTCTCTTTTCATCATCTTTCTATTTGCCGAATCATTTTTATAAATCTATCCTCAATAACCTATTTAAATACAAAAAAGCTTTAAGGGAATGGAAAAGATAAAGGTGATATTTCTTGGCACGGGAAATGCGGTGCCTACCGAGAAAAGGAACCATACTTCCATGCTTCTTACCTATAAGGATGAGAATATCCTTATTGACTGTGGTGAGGGCACCCAAAGGCAATTCAAGATAGCGAAATTGAGCCCTGCAAAGCTGACGAGAATCCTTATCACCCATTGGCACGGCGATCATTTTCTTGGCCTTCCAGGTCTTTTACAAACTCTTGCAATGACTGAGTACAAGAGGACTCTTAAGATCTATGGGCCTCCAGGGACAAAACGTCATATGCTTGCCCTTCGTGAGCTAGTGAATATTGCTATAAATCTTGAAGTTCATGAAGTCTCCAACACACTTATTCAAGAGAAGGAATTCATGATTGAGACGCAATCAATGGATCATGGGACTCCCGCGAATGCTTATGCCTTTGTCATAAAAGACAAAAGGCGTCTCGACAAGAAAAAGATGAAGAAATTAAAGCTCCCTAACAGCCCCTTGATTGGAGATTTGCAACGGGGAAAGGACATTGTCTGGAAAGGAAAGAAGATTAAGGCGAATTCAATATCACATATCGAAAAAGGAAGAAAGGTTGCATTCATTCTTGATACGGGCATGAACAACCGTGCATTGTTAATCGCCAACGGTGCCGATATCCTTATCTCGGAATCGACCTTCTCTTCACAGGAAGCAGAGCAAGCAAAGGAATACAAGCATCTTACCGCAGCAGATGCAGCAACCATCGCGAAGAAAGCAAAGGCAAAAAAACTAATCCTGACCCATATCTCTCAGCGCTATGAGCATATACCTAAAGTTATAGAAAAGGATGCAAAAAGGATCTTCAAGAACACTTTTATTGCAAAAGATTTCGATTCTGTAGAGATATAATTACTTCTTATGCGAAGATGTAGAAGCAGGGGAGATGAAAATTATTGTGTCCCCTCGTAAGAATGTCAATCCAATATTCTTCTTGACCTCGCCATCGTGCATTTCCTTCGCATTGTCAAGGACTGTGTTGATGTGCATATCAAATGCCATCAGAGTTCCAACAAATTGTTTTTCTCCCTTCAGTTGTACAAGCACTTCTTTGCCCTTTGATTGATTCAAAAGATCAAGTGGTCTCTCAATTCCATTCACCATATCTTCCCTGATTTGCGGCGGTATATAAATCTATCGTACAATAAGTAGCACTCGAGAGAAATAAAATTTTACCAATCATTTTTATAAACTTAGCTCACATGATGCACGCGTGGAGTCACTGGAGAAAAAGCTGGGACTCGGACTTATTGTCGGAGGTGCTTCCCTCATAATTGGTGGTGTCGTCGCCATTCCTTATGAACAGATTAATGATTATGCAAAAGCCATAGCAGTAGTTGCTGGGTCTATAGTGGGTATTGGCGGTCTTGTGCTGATGCTCACAAATACAGCATATAAAATGGATGTCCACATTCCGCATAAAAAAGCCTAAAGAAAAACTATATAAACCATCTTTTTGAGATGCATATATGGATTTAGGAAGAAAAGTAACTGGTGGAAAATATCACGCACGAAGAAAGAGCAGGCTCCATGAGAAGAAGGGTCAAGAGCGTCCAGTCATACTCGGAGAGGAGAAGAGAAAGGAATTGCGCACTCAGGGTGGCCAAATAAAGCATATTCTATTAAGAACAAACACGGCGAATGTAAGTGTCAATGGAAAGATAAGGAAGGCTGAGATCACGAATGTTGAAGAGACTCCTCAGAACAAGTTCTTGGCCCGTCAAAACCGCTTGATGAAAGGTGCAATAATATTAACAAGCGCTGGAAAAGCAAAAATCACCAATAGGCCAAGCCAAGAAGGCCATGTGAATGCTGTCCTTATAAAGGAATAAAAACATCTTCTCGACGACAAAAAGCGCTAAAAACGAAAGGTTTATATACAAGTTTGACAGTAAGTCTTATAAACCTTTTCACCAAAATTCTATGAGTTATGTAAAAAGATGCCCTGAGTGTGGAAGTGTAGACCTTACCTATGATGACCAGAAGGGCGAAATAATCTGTAACGAGTGTGGATTGATCGTAGAGGAAAAAATGGTCGACACCGGGCAGGATGCCGGAGGCCAGTTTGACAAGGCTGAGAAGAAAGGAAGGGGAGGAGCTCCTATTTCTATGCAGAAATTCGATAAAGGTCTTACAACCAACGTAGGAGAAATATCGGATATTTACAGGCTTGAAGCTGGTCAGACGCGAAAATTCTTACGTCTTAAAAAGTGGCAGGAGAGAGTCTCGACATCTATTGAAAGAAATCTTCGTTTAGCGATGGCGGAGTTGCGAAGGGTCGCCAGCTTCCTTAATCTTCCATCAGTAGTCAGAGATGAGGCATCTCGAGTCTACAACTATGTACTTCAAAGAGGATTAGTCAGAGGACGATCTATGGAGTCTGTTATTGCCGCCTGTATTTATGCTGCATGCCGTTCCTACAATATTCCAAGAACACTTGATGAGATTGCAGGAGCTTCAGACGTAGAGAGAAAGGAAATTGGAAGAACCTATCGATTCATTGTCAGGAAACTAAAGATCAAAGTAACTCCAAGTTCTCCTAAAGACTACATCTCACGGTTCTCTTCAATTCTGCACCTATCACCAAAGACACAGAATGAAGCTCTCAAGATCCTTAAGAAAGCAGATATATCTGAACTTACATCGGGACGAGGGCCTGCAGGAATTGCAGCAGCCGCATTATATGTAGCGGCCCTTATGAATGATGAGAAGAAAACACAGAGAGAGGTAGCCGACGTTGCAGGAATCACGGAAGTCACCATCAGAAACAGGTACAAAGAGCTGATTGATAGGCTTGGTTTGGAAGACAAACTCAAGGCCAAGGTCAATGCTGTCGAAAAGGCACCTATCGCTAAATAGTATGACTCTAGAAAGGTTTTTATATCCCCATAGGGGGTAATTTTTATGTCTCTAACGAAAATAGTGAATAAAACTGCAAAGACTGTAGCTCTATCATTACTAGTATTACCATCACTAGGAAGTGCATCGCCTCAAGACTGCAAAATTTCACAATACCCTAATCAAAAATATGAGCACTATGATTATTATAAAGATAAGAGAGATACGAAACGAAAAGAAGAAGACTTAGAGTTTTTACGAAACGTTGCAGTAGGATTTTTTTTAAGTGTAATAGGCGCTACGGCAATGTCGATAACAATAGAATACCTTGCAAGAGAGAAAAAACAAAATCAGCGTATTGGAAATTACAACAACGAAAGAGGAGATAAAGATAAGTGTACTTGGGATGACTCTGACTATAAAGAAGCGGCACGGCACATCGACTGGAATGAATATCATATTACAGGAAAACTAATAAAAAAGGATTCTACAAAGATTTAAAACACATCTCACCCGCTTAACTTTAAGCGGGGATGCCGGAGCGGTCAAACGGGCTTGGCTTAGGACCAAGTGTGCTTAGTGCCTACCTAGGTTCGAATCCTAGTCCCCGCACCATAATCAATATAAACCTCTCTTCTTACTAGATACATGGCTGAACTACCCGAGTTAACGAAATGGTATGTCGATCAAAGACTAGGCGAGCACGTCTCAGTGAATATTGAAGGAAATGTACTGGAAGGGCTTATTGGATATGATCCTAATGAACGAAAGCTTGCAGTCTATTCTCGGCAAGGGAAATTACTAGGATACATTAAGTCTGGATCTCGCCTTCGATTTACCTCCGACAAGGCTGAATTTATCTTCCCTAATAATCCGATAGTGGAATGATCAACTGGCGCTACTGCCTGCAAATGTATTCCCTTCAAGATGAGCCCCATTCAACCTGCTGAAGAGGGCTGGAATCTTCGCTTCAGCATCATTAAACAATCTCATCGTAGTACCATCAAATACGCCGATGTTATCAGCAGGGTCTATATACACCCTTCCTGATTGCACATAGACTTTTGTCTGCTGGCCCTCATCATTGAGATAAATCTTCTTGTTGACATCGTAGGCACTCGAAAGTGTGACAGCAGCTCTATTCTCTCCCGACACACCATGAGCCTCTTTCCATGCAATCAATTCATTCTTTAATCCTTGCTTGAAAGCATCCATTCCCTGATCGACATCACTCCATTTTCCTTGAGAGAAAAATTGGAGCTTATTATCTGGACTTAATCCATAACTTCCCACACTCCCTCCAAAATCAACTTTCCATCGGCCTTCTCCATCAAGCACAGGAGTTTTACCGTGCTGAGCAATGTAACCCTGAGTCGAACTAACGGTAGATGTTGTAGTCTTTTTTCCTGAATTAATAGTTGAAACAAATAACGGCTGCCCAAGAATCCTGACATATACCTGTGCCCGCAAGAACAAGAGTTTGGCTTTATCATTATTCAAGTAGAGCTTGCTCATAGCAAAGTCCATCCTGTCAAATAATGCCTTTATCGCCTGAGGATTCTTGATATCGAGGTTTTCTTTCGCAGTTTCCAAAGACTGCAACTCAACAAGGGATTGGGAATCTGTAAAGACCTCTCCCTGGCCTTCCAAATATGCCTTCGTTTGTGTTCCAAGTTCTGACAAGGTCTTGTTCTTCAAGTCAATATTGCTATCCGTGAGGGCATTGTTAACACTCTTTGTGTCAAGCCAGCACGTTACTTTAGGCGTATCACAATAACCTACCGAAACGAATCGCAACGGATCCGTTGAGCTTCCAGGATTGTTGCTTGCGCAGATACGTATGATTCCCCTCTGGTAATCTTGAGGAAGAGTTGCCTCTGACACTGCGGCTCCAGGGTTTGTATTTGCAGCTAATGCTCCAAGATTGGCTCTTCCGGTCCCGCTGACGCATCCATTCTGTGTCGTAATGTCCTTGTCAGTGATTGCACCTGCAACATATTGGTCTCTAAGATAATTGACTGCAAAGTCAGTCGAGACCTGCTTGAACCCACATCGCTCCTCATTGTTGATTCGTACACAAAGATTCTTGTAACCCTCAGGAGCGGTGAAGTCCCTCTTCTCGCTGGCGTAGGCTCCCTTAGCGACAAATCCTGAAACTATCTGAATCGTAGGCGTTGAGATATAGAATGATGATTCTGGAGGGTCCTTTAAGTAAACACTATAATAGATGCCAGCATCATTGCCTGCAAAGATGTGATAGAACACGCTGTACTGCGACGTTGCAGGGACTGTTACAGAGCTGAAAGGAATGGCATCAAAGTATGCGTTGAATTGGGGAGGGCTGTCAGGTTCAACTAAGTTCTTGAATGATGAAGGAGCTTTCATAGAGACGAATGCCTTACAGAAAGGAGTCCCTGCTTCTTCAATGGATCTAATCTGGAACGCCTTGATGGAGTTGACTGCATACGTCTGTGTAAAGTAATTGATTGAGTTCTGAGTATTCTGCCATGCACCCATAACAGTCAAATACTCTCCTCCACCACGAGTGCCCTGGCCGTATGCAAGCTCAACAATCTTAGGAAGGATAACATTTGCAACAGGTGCAATCTGCCTCCAGAAAAATTCACATAAATAGATCGAATGAATCTGGTCACAAATACCAACAAGTTTTCCAGAGTTCAAATTTTCCTGTAAGCAATCTCTATGACTCTTCAATATTGAAACATAGCTTTCAATACCTGCATGAATACCTGAAAGACATACAGGAATGGCAATACCCTCTCGAGCGTTTGGCAAGCACAACAGGGCGCTCCCTACAATTCCTGTCTGGATAACATCGGTTACCTGATAAGCTCCCCCTAAGTTACATCGTGATGCAGGACAAATGACAGGATCACATACATTGAACAATAACTGGCAATCTTTAGGACTCATGAAATCCTGGCATTGAGTTGTCGGAACTCCAACAGCTGGTTTCCCTACTTTGTACGTCTCGCTTCCAATCCGTACATTAGGATTCTTAGATTGCTGAGATGCATCCGTCAATGCCCGTATTGCCCTCTCAACCAAGGACTTTGCTTCCTGATCGCTTAAGCCTGGGAACACACCTAGAGGCTGTCCAGTATTGACATTGATAAGTTGACAGATATCATCACCATATCCAGTCTCCTCAAATTGTTCTCTTCCATTATTTCCGACATTGCAGAGCCAGAAGCTTGAGACTCTTCCATTTGCATCAAATGCGCCGATCCCTCCGAGAGCAGGAAGCGTCTGCTTTGTCCCGGCATACCATCCATTCACCGTATCAAAAGGTACGACAGCAGGCATTCCCTTGTAGGGCTCGACTTCATAATATCGAACTTCAGCGTTCTGGTATTTGTTGTTATAGGTCGCTGTGTTAACTGCCTTTATTGCCCCGATCTTAAGGTTTCTATTGAATTCGACAGGATCTTTCTGTTCATAGGTTGCTTTATTTCTGACCTCTGCAACCTCATAGATTCCAGGAGAGACTTCCGTAAGTCCAAGGATGTAAGTGCCTGTAGGTATGCTGCTTGAGGAACCTGGAAGCACATTCACCGTTGCAGTATGCGTGCTGGTAGTGAATCCAAGTTTAGATTTTTCCTGAGAGTTAAGAGAAGCAAGGGGGGTAACTTCAGTAAGTCTATCGGTCTGCCCTGTACCTGCAACATAGAATGGGGAGGCATATCCGAGCGCTTTAACACTTTTTGCCTGTTGAGCCATGTAGTCACTTGCTCTGTTTGAATTAATACGTGCAGCACTTTCTCCTAAAGCACTTTGAGCATTTGCAAGGCCTCCTGCTGAAAGGCCTCCAGCTTTTTCCCGTTCTATATTCATATAGATATTTCGTACTTCCTGATAGCTCATGGAATTAAGATTTTGGTCTGAAAGAACATCCTTGACAGCCACTGTGCTTGAAGTTCCTGCGCTTCCAGGGGTAGTTACCCACTGACTTCCCTTAGGCATTGCAATCTGCTCATCAGGATATTTATCTCGTATTTCTCTGGCTAATTTTTGCTTGGCAAGATCGGTGTCAATCGAATCTCCAAACGTTGCTTGAGAGCTCTTGCTGTTAGCCTCAATATCTTTTATACGAGCATTAACTCGCTCCATGGAGCTTGCTGTTGCAGAAACATCTTTCTCAATATCATCTGCTTTGGTATTGAAACACTGATCAAGTGTTTCATATGTATGAGCAGCCACTAATTCTTTGCACTTTACAGTCCATCCGTTATCGCCTCGCATGACTTCTTGTCGCGCTACTGCCTCACCGCTTAATCCAGTAATAAAGTTCTTGAATGTCAAGACTCCAGCAGTAGCAAAGCATGCTCCCTTTAATCCTGAGACTACCTTTCCAAGATTTCCGGAAATGCTGTCCCATTTCTGAATGCTATCATTAAGCCTGCTGATGAGTTCCTGCGTCTTGTTAGGAGAAAGCTGGATTGCCCTTTTCTCAATTCCTATTTTAACGGTCAGGTTAGTTTCTGTCCCTAAATCTCCTGCTCGAGGAATGAGCCGGATGCGGGCAACAGCATCAAGGTCTGCATTAGTGAACCTCAGCACACTTCCACACGCATCATTTACGCTCTCGCCCTGTTTGATAGTTTCAGATCGTGATTTACCGTCGCACGAGATGGTGACTCGTGCTTTTCCAACCTCGAGGCTGTCAAGTCGTATGAATGACTTCTGAGTCTGTGTCGAACCCATTTGCGTCTGCTCTCCCTTATGCAAGGTTAAAGCTCGTGCTCCGAGCGTGAAGTATGCTGCAGGCTTTGTTGTCGGGATGGAAAATCCGACCACTCGAATACTTCTATATCTGTTATCAACATTCAATGAATATCCTGATAATGAGGAATCAATCTTATACAAATCACTTAATCTGCCGGTATAGATGCTTGAGCTTGCAGATGCAGGATAGCTGCCAATCAAGAGCTCTATCAATGAGACTTCAGTTTTCTGCTTACCAAATTGTTCTGCCAAATCAACAGCCTGCGCAAGAGCTTGTTCTCCATAACTTAATCCATTTCCATTCTTATTCTGTTCAGCAGGATAATCTCGTGCAACTTTCTTGAGAGCTTCAATGGTTTCGGTGAAATTCTGATCTATCTGAGCTCCCCATGTTTTGTCAACCAGAGTGAGAGCGGCATTCTCAGGATTCCTCAATCCTCTGCTTAGGACAAATCTATCGCTGCCGCAACTAATGGTGACATTCCCCGCTTCAGAGTTCGTTGCATTCAGCTTTATGACCGAACATTTATCATCTAAGAATCTGCTTCCTTCATAAACATCAATCTTCTCAGTTCCCCGATCATCCGTAATCTCTATTCTCGCGCTATCCTGTGCTGCTTCATAAGCCCCATATTCTATCGTTAATCCGGCCTGACAATAGAATCCGGGAAGATAAACATTCGAGGATGCTTTGCCAAGGGCAACTCGTGTCGTAGTAATTCGTCTATCCCCGTTATAAAGAGAAATGGTGGCAAAATTCTCGTCAACTCTCTCCAACCGGACGAAGTACCTTCCTTGCCAAAAACTTTGTTTCAATCTTTCAGTTTTCCATTCTTCATCAGTTGTTGGCTTCAATAAGAATTCACTCCTTCCAATTCCTAAAGCATTACCGGCATCATACTCAATTCTTCCCGTAAGTGTGACATTCACAAAATCAGGAAGAGTCTTTTCCTGAGGATTTTTCTTAAGGACAATAACAGCATATCCTATATTGTTGATTAAAGGGCTTCCTAAGAGCCTATCACGAGTTGTCAATGCAGCTTGAGCGGGATGGAACCCGCTGCCGGCAATCTCAGGAGGGTAATTTCCACTGAAGCGAATATTATTAATGGATTTTATATCGAGCAGAGGATTGACTTGTAATGCATCAATCTGGCAGAACACGGGAACATTCTGCTCAGCAAGCAAGTCGCTTCGAACGACTGCAGGCTGGCATCCTCCAGGAGCAATTTGCAAAAGAATGTCCTGCCGAGCCTCACACGTATCTCTATCTCCCAAGATTGGCCAATAGGTCTGCAATCTATCACCAGAATAATATGTTTGAAAGTCTGGTGCAAAGGTCGAAGGATTTGAGGATGAAAATGTTGCTGCACTTGCAAAAGCTCCTGCTGTAATAATCACTGCTACTGCAATCAGTAATAATCTAGTGTTCATAGCTTATATCAATCCCTGATGATTCAAATGATTCATAATTGTATTGTAATTGTTCAAGAGAGTTTGGCCTAGGCAATGCATGAACATTAAGGACTATGTTACCCTTACTCAAATCGCTCCCTAAGATGTATGAAGACTGTACGCCCCCACCTACGAGTGCGTAATCAATCTTTGTTTCAGGAAGGGTGATGGTATAGCATTGCTCTTTTGTCCCCCCAAAGAATCCTGAAATACCTGTTTGAGGAACATCCGTGCATTCACTCTTTGTACTTGAGGGAATAGTAATACTTGAATTTCCATAGACATATGCCCTCACTTCATACGTTCCTTCAGAGAGTTTCAAGGTATCTGAGCCAGGAAGTGCACTGCTTGCATTGCTTGGCCCGATGAATGAGACAATAGCGCTTCCATCAAGAGGCTTTCCATCAACCTGCAGACTAACGCTAACATCATACTCTCTGTCAAGAATAACATCTGCAGAGCTTTCCTCATTAGTTGAAAGCAATTGTGCGTGAGATGCATATCCTGAAGAAGAGACGTCCAAATATCCATTAACACATGCGGGTGCGTTTCCCTGGAACACTCCATTGCTTGTTGAACCAAGATTGCATCGCTGGTCAAAGCATCGATAGCTTATGTTTGCATTGATCGGAGCAAGCTGGGAGTCATAGACACTTACCTTCAAAGGCTGTGTGGAATACTGACATACATCTACATCAGGACTCTCGCTAATCTCGGAGAATGCTCCCCGACGAGGAAGGTTCTTGTCGAGCACCACAGCAACAGGGAATTGGAAGACCTCTTCATTGTTATAGATCTGTACCATGACCGGAAAGGAAACATCATAGACAAAATGATACGGAGAATAACAGAATCCCATCACTCCTAGTCCTTGCTCATTTCCTACAGGATCTGCAATCATTAATGAATCTCCAACACCATTTCCAGTGATCTCAACTTTGCTTGGCCATGAGGGATTGTACATGAAACTCACAGCTTCGTCGACGCTCTTGTCAACTACAAAATATTCCCTCTTTTTATCGGAAAGCGAGTAGTAGTTCCCCTTTAATCGCAAGGAGTTGACATTGTTTGCTAACCCCTCTTTCAAGCCTGAAACAACCTCTGGTGTCTTCCATACTTTTCCTGAGCAACTTATTTCAACACCATCAACAGGAGCATATAATCGCAATACGTCAGCCGAATAATTCTCAAGGAAAGATTCCTGCTTCTCTTTCTGGTAGATTTCACGCGCCATCTTATAGAACTTTCCCAGTTTGCTTGATATGACAACCTGATGAGAAGTTACTCTCGCGCTTTTATCCCCTTTGGAAACTTCTAAAGGAGAATCTACAGTCACGACAACATCTATATCATCAACTGTCACCTTTGCCTGTGTACTTCCTCGCCCAATCGAATATCCCTGAGAATAATACTGTTCAAAATTACAATCATCTAATGATCTTTCAATAGAGTCAGCAATTTCATTCTGCATGCTTGCCTTTGTAGGGATACTTTCCTTGATTACCCCATTGCCTGAAACATAATACCAATAGGGGACAGGAAACCCGAGAAAATTAAGATGTGATGAGGAAGGGGCGTAGTCGCTTCCAGGGATGAAAGGACCTACATTGATTCTCCCTCCCTGACTACCTGCCAGGGAAATAGCCGCTTCTGCATCACTTCTGATGCATGCCTCATAGGCATCATATACGGGCTTCAATTCAGGTGAAACGCTTGAAATACTCGTAGTACCACGAACAACAAAATACACAATGACTCCCGCAACAATCACCAGCGCGATGATGATAATAATCGCTAATTGCCCTCTTTTATCTCCGACTATCTGCATTCGCTAGACAACAAAACATAATATATAAACCTTTTTTGAAATTCTTTTCCTAGTCGCTACAATGAGGATAGCAAAAAGGCACGCAAGGATGACTAATATTCCCAGCTCCCAATATAAAAACCTCTGTCCTCCTGAATCTTCCACGCCGAATCCTGTGAGAAAAGAGCGCGTTTTCTCGGGAGAAACCGAAGCCTCAATCCAACTCCCAACCATAACCTTGCTGTCAACAACATCAATAATTAAGAGCCCTGCATAGGTTCCAGCCTGAGATGAACGGAGACATACGGGAAAAGAATCGGGTCCGATAAGAGTCATGGATAGAGGATAAAAGACATCGAGGCCTTTTTCCCCGCTCGCATGGCTATATCTGGAAATGCTTCTCTCTCCCACGATAGTACCCCACCGGTCGCTTAAAGCAAGATTCAAGGGATAAGCATCGGCAGAAACGCTCACATTCGTACAGAGAAGCTCTCCGGCTGTTCCCTCAAAGTGTATAACGGGGGGAGAAACACCAAACTCAAGGCCAGATGAGAGGGGAAGCAGGACAATAAGCAAAAACACTCTACTGTTTGACAGCAAGGAATTTGACATCAGATTTGTATCCCAAAATGTTTTGGGGAACTGCTCCCGTATAATCAGTTAAATTAAGGATGACATAGAAGTCCTCATCTTCAAAGGTCTTTGAAGCAGGCTTGCTGATATTGAACTTGAACTCTCCAATCCGATCATATCTTACATCTTGGATGACACCATCCACCGTCTTTGTCTTCTGGCCTCTAAAGTAAAGATATCTGAAAAACTCATTGTTTGAATCAACTAACGTTGGCTGGACAACGATAGCTACATTTCCTGTATTGTTAACAAAAACACGGACTTCCTGAGATTCCTCGCCTTTACTTACGTTTCCAAGAAAGATATGATCGGGAACCTCAACTCGGATGATGTCTGGAACAGCCGAGGAAGCAAGTATATTTGCTTCAAACGTCGTCGTATCCGACAGTGCAAGAGCCAAGGACATAGAAACAAGTAACCCACCAACCACCAAAAGGGAATGTTTGGCAACCATAATACTGCAATATATATGTTAGAGTAGATATTTAAATCTTATTAAATGACCCCACCCAGAATCGAACTGGGGCCTCATCCACGTCAAGGATATGGTCTGCCACTAGCCTATGAGGTCCTAAACAAAGCTGGAATGACCACTTTATAAGGTTTTTCGATGTATAGATTCTAACTTTAAAAGATGCTTAGGATTACGAAGTTGGATCTTACTTAAAAAATCACCAATATTATTTTTGCCATAAATAAGAATTCTATCGATATTTTTACTTAAAGTGCTATTAATACTATGTTCTTTAAGAATAAGGTTAATTTGTCTAAGAAGATTAGGATTATTCATATGAAGGTCTATTCTTGGATAGGGTTCTGAATAGTTCTTTCGTTTATCCCAAAAAACACAACACTCAGCGTCATAAATCCCGGCGATACAAGATAAAAGAACATCAGACTGAGAACTTTCTATTAAGGAAGGAATTAACACATTACGACTCTTTCTTCCGGGAGAAATCTTAAATCTCTTAGTTAGCATCAAAAATAAATCTTTCGAATAAGTATTAACTCTGATAAAATTGCCTTCTTTCGACTTTATGATAGTAGGCTCTGCATTAAAGGTATGGCTCATATAGGGACAGATTATACGATTATAATAATCATACTCACTTGCATGACCTACAAATTGTGTTAAATAATACCTACCATATTTATTAGAAAATCCATCACCAATAAATAGTCCGAGAAAATATGAAAGATTAGAGTCTAGAGGAATATTAATGTCAAATATAGGATATTTCTTTAGTATTTTCGAAAGCCCTTTCTTTCTTCCTTCTTTGAAAAACCGAGGATACTTTTTGTAAGTGATAGATCCGCCGAGTATGTTTCCCCAATTTGAATCAATGAGTTTAATTTTTTTAGAAAAATAAACCGTAAGTTTATGATCAAAATTGCGAGATAAGATACTGTAAAAATCGGAAGAAATCGTTAATTTACCTGATCTATATTTCTCAAACAGAGAACGACGTATTCTCAATTTTCTATACAAATCGCTCCAAAACTCATAATTATAAGAGGCAAGAACTTGTTTAAAGAAAACATCACGAATAGATTTAGATTTAAAGATAATTCTCACTCCAGAATAAATTATTCAATTCATTTAAATGTTATGTCACTCTGTTAGAGAGGCATAAGAAAAAGATTCAAAAACTTTATATAGCATTAAAAATCCATACTAATATTGCCTCTATAGCTCAATGGTAGAGCGATAGTTTTGTAAACTATAGGTTGAGGGTTCAATTCCCTCTAGAGGCTTAAAAACTAATAGGTGCCTGGTCTCGCAAGTCGGACTTTCTCACCCAAGGATTTCAAATATTCAATATCATCCTTCTCAAAAAGCTTGAGCTTTTCAGACTCTTCAGCAACCCGGCGAGTTCTTTCAGTTATTCTGTAGCGAAAATCTGGACCTAGATTCTCAAGACCTATGACTGAGCCATAGCCCATATGACATGACAAAAGACGAGACAAGTCCTCAGAGTATCCATAATTGTGATGGAAATGAAAATGATCCTTAATGATAGGTTTCTCCTCGTTTCTAAGAACAGACTCTAGTTTACGATCAAGGTTATCGCTTCCAAAACTAAAGGTAGTTCCGGGGTTAAAGGGCGAAAGAACCATAGCTATAACCCTATATCTAACCCAATCCTCGTGATCCTCCGTATTAACACAGTGATTAGCCTCTCGCTTCTTACCTAATACTGACATATAAATCCAACAAGCTGGCACTATATAAGATTAATTGGCATGCAATGCATGCTTTCATAGAATAAAAGTTGAAATAAAAAAATAAAAATTGATTGAAGTCTAATTAAAAATTAGAACTTCTTGTGCTTTGGATAACACTCTTTGCAGTAAACTGGCTTTCCTTCGGTTGGCTTGAATGGAACTTCGCATTCTTTCTTGCAATCCGAGCAAACTGCTTTATGCATTTCCCTCGGGCCCATGTTGAATCGAAATCCGCCTCCTCGGTTGCCACCACCGCCACCGAATCCTCGTCCGCCGTTTCCGCCGTCAAATCTTCCCATTATATTATATCCTCCTGGTTGTTGGTGTAGAACGTGTGTTCTACGTAGAAAAAGGCATCCTTGGAGACTTATAAATCTATCTATCACTGGAATGCAAGAATGTTTATAAGTAAAAACCCTATATGGTAGACATGACTGAAACGTCAAATTCTATCAGCCGGCTGGAAAAAGCAGCGGAGACAATAAGTTACCACATCCCTACATTTTTTCATGCGGTAAATGTGCCTGAAGATGATGAAGGAAAAAGAAAGATGATACATGCTCGTAGTAACGAAACGGTTCTAGTTAGAGATGGACACTCCCATAGCTTGCTCCAAATGGGGAGAATTAGAGTTGACAATGAAGATAAAGAATGCTATTACTTTCAACTACCTACTGAATTCAATCAAGAATACACTGAAGAACGACTCTGGTATAACGATGTAGCAGAACTCCAAAGAAGCGGTATTGGTGGAACTAGGATAAGTCTAAAGAAAAGAGAATAATCTACTCATCAACGAAGCTTGCTTTTCCTGAGGAAACAAGGATCTGGGAGACATCGGATTCAAGGTTTGCCAGCTCTCCCGCCTTGAAAGGGCCCACTACATTCCCTGTCATGTCTACAAAATTTTCGGTGTCCTCTTTGAACAGGATAACCTTATGTTTCTCCTCATGGTCCTGCTGCCTGCCGTTCAATACCCGTGTCAGCTCCTTATCCCCTTCCTCATAGGCCTTTACAAGTTTATCAAAGGTACTTTTCTCAAAATCAAGCATATTTTCATAATCTCTCTTCATCATCCCTGTCTCGGTTGCCACAAACACCAAGGTAAGGATCTTTTTCTTTCTCAGCCGTATAAGCTCCCTGAACATAGCTACGCAGTTCTCAAGCTGTTTCTTTGACTTCGCGATATTATCGAGAAATAATGTATCCTCATGCGAGGATTCCTCACGTATGGTAACCAAATATTCTGAAAAATCACTGACAAACGCCTTTGGCAAGACTTGTAATGTCTCGCTATACTTCTCTTTTCGTAATAATTCATACATATCCGTATAGGTCAGCATATAAATCCTATTCCGCTTGAGTTTATAAAAATACGTATACTACTGGGTAGAAAAGAGAGTATTCTCGAGTAGTTTCGAAGCACTCATCCGTCTTCCCTGTTTTCCTGCTTGCTCAGTGAGGCGATGGCTCCCTTCTTTTTCAGAAGGGTAAACGAGCACAGGAACAGGATCGGCTGTATGTGCTTTCCTGGCACACGCAGTCGTATGATCGCCTGTGATAACCAGTTTATGAGTGCCTATAAACTTCTGTAGGAATGAAAAGAAATACTGGTCAATAAGTTCAATCATGTGCACTTTTTCATGAGGCTTGTTGTCATGGCCTGGAATGTCAGTTTCTTTGAAATGGACATAGAAATAGTCATATTTTCCACTATACTTTTTAAGCATATCGACAGCATTCTGGGTTGCCTTCTTTAGGCCTTCATGAAGATTCGCATAAACATCCATATGCTTCATGGGAGGATAGGAAAAATGGAATATCTCCATGCCTGCAGCACGAGCAATGCCTACTTCAAGAGGCATGTAGGAAAGGGCCATCCACTTCCCTCTTAGTTTCTTGAACTTCAGCGGATTGTTACCCGCATCCCGGCAAAAGAGAATGTTAGCGACAAATAGTCCTTTTTTAGCTCGGGCCATGTTCACAGGATGCTTGTCCAATACCTCAAAACTCTGGCGTACAAAGCTGTTGATCAGTTCCGAAGAAAGCTTTGAATCGTCCTCGTCATCCAATGATTTCGAATAGACCATAGTATCAGTAGCATGCTGATTCACCATCCCATTGATGTAGTAGGGATCTGCGTTCGTAATGTTATCAGAAAAACCTCCTCGAATGACTAGGATTCCTCGATGCTGCATCGTGGCCTTGAATTCAAAGGGAAACGGCAGTTTAACCTGCGTGTTGATGGCATGGGCGAGCAAGCGAGCTTCATCGGTCGTGAGGGTCCTTCCAGCTCTTCTATCCAGGATGGTTCCACTATCCAAATCTTGGATAGTAGCAAAGTTACATCGCAATGCGAGGTCTCCTGCCCGTAGCTTAAAACCTGCCCCTTGCGCCTCGAGAGTTCCCCGAGCAGCAAGCTGCGGATCATATCCCAACAACGAAACCACTGCTGAAGATGATTCAGGGGCAACTCCTTCCTTGATGGGATAACAATATCCTATACTACTCTTTCTGGCAAGAGCATCGAGGTTCGGTGTCTTGGCAGCTTCTAACGGTGTTTTCCCATGCAATGCCGTGCATGGCTCGTCGGCAATACCATCGAGAATGACAAACACCCCTTTCATCGCACAAGAAGGGCCTAATAATTTATAAAGCTTCTCAAGCTGAAAAAGATATGTTCGATGCACTACGAAAAAAGTTTTCCTCATGGCTCGGCAAGAAACCTGGAAAGAAAGGAAGGAAGAAAAAGGAAAGTAAGAAGAAAAAAGAGAAGAAAGAAAAAATACCTTCCGATAAAAAGCTGAAGCAGCAAGCAGCAAAGATTGAAAAAGAGGTTCCAGTAGCATTTGACTCTGGAAAATTAAAATACGAGCCTGATGAAGAGAAAATTAAGGAAGAGATAACGGAAGATAAGGAAGAACAGGAAGAGAAACCTGGTTTCTTCTCAAGGCTGATAAGCCGGATTTCGACATCTGCACTTACACAGCCTCAGTTTGATGAATTCTTCATGGAATTGGAGATGACCTTGCTTGAGAACAATGTCGCCCTCGAAGTCGTAGATAAAATCAAAGAATCACTTCAAAAAAGCCTTGTGAATCAAAAGATGAAAAAATCTGAGGCCGAGAAGAAAGTTTTGAATTCCCTTAAAGATTCCATACTCTCGACGCTTATAGAAGCGCCAGATATAGTGAAGAAAATCAATGAGAAGTCAGGGATTTATACGATCATCTTCTTCGGCATTAATGGCTCTGGAAAAACGACGAGTATTGCCAAGCTGGCATACCTACTGAAACAAAAAGGAATAGCGAGTGTTCTTGTTGCAGGCGACACCTTTAGGGCTGCATCTATAGAGCAGTTGCAAACACATGGACAGAGGCTCGGAATTCCAGTCATTGCACATACCTATGGCTCGGATCCCGCTGCAGTTGCCTTCGATGCCAAGAAATATGCGGAAAAGAACGGAATCAAGGCAGTATTGATAGACACTGCAGGAAGAATGTACACCAAAGCCAATCTCCTAAAGGAAATGGAGAAGATAATTAAGATCTCTCAGCCCGATCTTAAGATATTTGTAGGAGAGTCAATTACCGGCAATGACGCTGTTGACCAGGCAAAGACATTCAATGAATCAATAGGAATTGATGGTATTATTCTAAGCAAGGCAGATGTTGATGAGAAAGCTGGGACAATCCTCTCAGTCTCACAAGTAACACAAAAACCCATTTATTTTCTCGGAACTGGCCAGAATTATGAAGACCTTAAGCCTTTCACCAAGAAGGAAGTCCTTAATCATCTAGGACTTGAATAGATTTATAAATCTAAAAATCAAGATACTACCATGGCGAAAAAGGAACCAAATTATGTAGCCACATTTTCATTAGCCGTACTAATAACCCTCGTTATCCATTATTTCTTCATTTCAAGAGTTACTATGCATCCCACACTACATGTCCTCTTTTCAATCCTTATGTTGTGGGTAGTTATGGGAATTATAGCAAACTTCTCTTCTAAGAAGTAATCAATTTCAATAATCGTTCTATAAATTCAAATTGTGCAGCATTCATCTTTGTCTTTGCCTGGGAAAGTGAAAAGAACCCAGCCCTGTCGACTTCAGGGAATTTCTTCCATTCTCCTGACTTTAACCTCATGGAAAAATAATTAGTGACGAGAAGACCGTTCCACTCTCCCTCGAACGCCCACGCATGCACAATCTTTCCTCCCTTCATCTTTATTTCACCTAAAGAAATGTAATTCCCTGAAGGGTCAATGCCTGTCTCCTCTTTAAACTCCCGTTGTGCAGCAGCGAACAATTCCTCTCCTTCATTTACTTCCCCCTTAGGAATCCCCCAAAATCCATCATCTTTTCCCTTGAAGAACGGCCCTCCAGGATGCACAAGAAATACTTCAAGTTCTTTTCTTTTTCGGTACATCAACAATCCTGCACTAATCCGTTTCATGAACACTTAAAAATTCAAGATCTAATATAAAGGTTTCTCACACTTAATAGATATGTCCGAAGAAAGTAATAGTTGGCACTTTAGAGTATCCTACGAAAATGGGAATAGGATCTCCAGCTCTTATCTGAACCAGGATAATATTTTTATCATTTTTCTCGAAGTAAAGGAGAGCAGGGTTACTGCCTGCAAGGCTAAGGTTATAGGCGGCTCCAAGAGAACTAAGCGTCCCTATGGCTACCGATCCTCCGTCTGATAGCTTTATTCGTGGAGAAAGCATTTTATCAGATCCTGATGTCTGTGGATAATCCAAAGTGATAAAATTCGAGTCATCGGATGGCGTTCCGTTGTAAGTAACGTTATATGGTCTACTTCCAAACATAACAACTCCCTTTCCCTCAGCAATAAGCGTCGTGTCATAGGTAGTAGTGCCAGTTCCTATGTCGGCAAATGAAACTCCGTCACTGCTATATCCGGTAGTTTGATTCCTTATCGTAGTGACCTTGACAACATAAGGATAATCGGGTATCATAACAAGATCATTTTTATGAATTTTTTCGCCTTCTTTGATGATAATAGCATGCCCATCGAGATCGCTTTCTAGACTCATGTTAAGATCACTCTTGCGAATGGCGAACTGGAAATTAAGTATCTCTCCATGATAATCTCGTACAAGCCGTACTAATACACTCTGGTTGGTTGGACCTCCAACACTAACCTGCACTGGATCAAGTGAAGCATTCCGAAGAAATTCATAATAGGGCTTATTCGCACCATCATACTTAAGAGGCCCTATAGGTCCTAGTAACATCCGAGACTGGGGATACCCAAACTGTGAAAACCCATAACTTTGATTAATATCTCTGCTAGAGCTTTCTCTCTCACCTGCAGAACCGAAGTTCATTAATTGAAAGGAGTTGTTAGAGATTCCACAAGCACCATTGCTGCATCCATTTGGACATTGTGTGATTGCATAGAAAAGACCATCAAATGTCGACTTTATCTGCTGTATTGAAGGATCAGCGTAATTAGACGAACACAAGAACTCGCTCAAATAACAATTGCTTCCCGAACATGCCTGGACGCTAGTGGTTCCTGATGCATTTTGAATACTGCACTGATCTGCCCACTGGTTCCCCAATTGAGAAACAATGATAGATGCGTCGATATAATTAAGGCCTCGATCAGGATCAAAACATAGAGGACTTCCGCCAGTAATGATACAAGCACCATTGCTGCATCCATTTGCACAGGTGTATTTTTCCTTGAATCCATGTCCATACGTTTCATCCCATGTTGCCTTGCACGAATGTTCTACAAGCACACAACCAGTGGAATTTCCACTACATTCTCCTACATTAGGTCCATCATAATTATAACAAAAATCGGTTGCCACCTGTCCTAGAAAAGTGGTATCTCCTCTTGTTGTGTAATTTCGTCCTCGATCAGTATCAGTACAATCAATAATACCTGTGCAGTCAATCCTATTAAAGTTAGCAGAAACATCAATGAAATCACTAATAGAAGTTGTACCATCTCTGTTGATATCAGTGTTAGCGCACCAGGTAGGGCTTGTGCAGTTAACCTCGTTGAAGTGGGCGCTGACATCAATGAAGTCACTGATAGTTACGCTTCCATCATGATTGATGTCTGTATTTCCACACCAGTTGTTGTCTGGAGAAGGAATAGTAGTGTTTGTAGTACACGCAGAACCAAGAGTACAGAAGTTAGCTCCGGCACCTTGAACACTCACACATTGGTTTTGAAGACATTCGGCATGCGATGTCTGAGAGCAATCAATATTCGTCATACATTGATTAGCGCCCAATCCGGACACGCTAATGCATTGGCTGTTGCTGCAGATAGTGTGACTAGTGCTATTGGTAGAATTGCTGTTGTTTGTAGAAGCAGCGGCAAAGGCAATAGTAGTCGGTTCGGAACCACTGACGCTATAAGTATCTGAAGCCGTCGAAGCACTTACTTGTGAACCGCTTCGCGTTTGCACTAAAGGAATAACCGAAACTCGTGTAATGTTATGCAAACTGGTGTTTCCATAATAGACAGGAATTCTAACAGTTTCGTACTCACGTAGTGTGATATTAGGATAATTAAATGTGGCACTCATGCCAGCAGCATCCTCAAGGACAATGCTGAAGCCAGTGATATTACCCTGACCAGCATTCCTCTGGACAATAAGGGTCATCAATGGATAGGTATCATCACCGATGGTCACTGATTGTCGTTGTATCGCAAGAGCATTCTGCGCTGCTTGGGCAGTCTCAATTCTCTCACCAGATTGTTTGATGACTGGCTTTACGAATGTCCAGACAAGAAGGATAGCGGCAATAGCAATAATAATGACAAGAACAGCGGTAATAACATCGCTAAGCCCCTTTTTCATATCCTTAGACCTTTAAAGAGTATTTAAACATTCTTATACCCATAACCTTTAATACCTTCTGCAAACTTGTTTTTCCATGTTAGAGAAATTGTCAAATGCACTGAAAAAGACAACTGACAAGATAGCAAATGCCATCTTCCTTGACAAAGGACTGGTAGATTCCATTGTGAAAGACCTGCAAAGGGCCTTGATTGAAGCGGATGTCAACGTTCCCCTAGTCCTCCAGATTACTCAGAAAATAAAGAAAGCGGCACTGGATGAGCGGATAAAGGGCCTTGAGAAAAAAGAGCATATTATCAAATTATTGCATGATGAATTGGTCGCATTGCTTGGAGAAAAACGAGAGATCAAGCTTGAGAAACATAATACATTTCTCCTTGCAGGGTTATATGGGGCAGGTAAAACAACGACTATCTCAAAACTGGCCTCATACTATGCAAAACGAGGTAACAAGGTATGTGCCATAGGACTGGACGTGCATAGACCTGCAGCATCAGAGCAGTTGAAGCAAGCGTGTGCAAAAGTGAATGTCCCTGTCTTTATATCCCCTGAGGAAAAAGACCCTAAAAAGATATGGAAGAAATATGAGAGAGAGTTGAAAGACTACACCATTGTCCTCGTTGATACTGCAGGAAGGGACTCGCTCAGTGAAGATTTGATCAAGGAAGTCAAGGATATAGCAAAGTTGGCGCAGCCAACTGAAACATTCCTTGTCATGCCAGCAGATATAGGGCAGACTGCAAAGAAGCAGGCAGAGGCGTTCAAGTCAGCATTGAACATTACAGGAGTTATCATAACGAGGATGGACTCGACTGCAAAGGCGGGTGGAGCACTGACTGCATGTGCTGAGGTGAAAGCGCCTGTTGTATTTATAGGGACGGGAGAAAAGCCTGCAGATTTGGAAGTGTTCAATCCAGAGTCATTCCTCTCTAGATTGCTAGGAATGGGTGACCTACAAACACTGATGGATAAGATACATTCAGTCGTTGACAAGAGCCAGATAGAAAAGACTCAGAAACAATTGCAAGAGGGTAAATTCACTCTCAAAGACTTACAGGCACAGCTCGAATCAATGGAATCACTCGGTTCAATGGATAAGATCATAGGGCTGATACCTGGACTAGGAAAAACAAAGATCCCGGATGAAGCAATGAACACGCAACAGGAAAAGATGAAACATTGGAAGCATGCAATCTCATCGATGACTCAGGAAGAAGTAGAGAACCCTGAAGTTCTTGAGAAGCAGACATCAAGGATACAAAGGATTGCAAAAGGATCTGGAACTTCAACCTCGGATATCCGCGCATTGATAAAGCAGTACAAGATGTTGAAGGAAATGATTAAATCCCAGTCAAAGATTGCCGAAGGCGGTGCATTAGATCAAAAGACTATGATGAAACTTGCCAAGAAATTCGGCAGGAAAATGCGGTTCTAATGAGAAAACTAATCGCGCAAGGAGCTGAGGCAAAAATAATTCAGATATCATCAACAATACTTAAGCAGCGGATAAGGAAAGGATATAGGATTTCAGAGCTGGATGAAAAGCTACGAAAACAACGAACACGAAAAGAGGCAAAGCTTCTTGAGAAAGCAAAACAATTAATTCCTGTGCCAAAGCTCATAAAAATGGATGAAGCAAATAAGGAATTAGAAATTGAGTTCATCAAAGGAAAGAAACTTGCTGAGCATCTTGATGGATTAAAAAATAAAATAACGATCGCGAAAGAGATAGGGAAAAATGTAGCAAGGATCCATGATGCTGGAATAATCCATGGAGACCTGACGACAAGCAACATGATTGCACAAGACAGTAAAGTCTACTTCATTGACTTCGGTCTTGGCTTTGAATCAGACAAAATTGAGGACAAAGCCGTTGATCTGCATGTACTGAAAGAAGCACTGGAAGCAAAGCATTTCAAGTACGCAGAACAATTGTTTCAGGGAGTTGTCAAAGGTTATAAGAAATCAAAGTATGCAAAGGAAACTCTCAAGCGATTGGAAAAAGTAGAGCAAAGAGGAAGATACAAGCAGTCATATTGACAAACCTTATAAACGATCTTTTTCCCCTATTCATGAAGCCCCTTAGTCTAGTGGTCAAGGACGATGGCCTTTGGCGCCGTAAACCCCGGTTCGAATCCGGGAGGGGCTATGGTATAACGTTCTAGTTATCGCCTATGCTTAACAGAGAGCCGTACGATCCAGATGATGACTCCTATAATAAGTAAAACTAAAAAGATGTTTATAAGAATTGAAGTAACGCTCCATGGATTATAAGAATAAGGTAGATAATCTTGACTTCCATACATCATTCCTCCTCCAATCCCATAGCTTCTTCCCATCATGACATTCATCATCCCAGAATACATGCTTCCCCGTTCACCGCAATAGAATACTTTCCCCATGTTGATATGTGCCTGCCGTAGACTCTCCGAGCCTTCTCCCCCAAGCCTTTCCTCCATGATCACATGAAGCTCGCCGGGGTGCATTTGTTCCATAAAGTAATCGCCAATCTCCTCTAATTGGCTTTCGTTAAGCTGACTGCACGAAATCTTACTTTGGATGAGCGCTCGTGCATAATCATATTCATCTGCATGGACAACAGAGAGAGCCAAGAGCAACAATGTCGCAGCCGTTAGGAGTAAGAAATATCTGCTTCTCATAGCGATAGAATGAATGGGAAATATATAATTGTATGTGTTAAGACTCAATCTTCTTGACTTCAGGAACAAGAGCAAAGATCCTGATTTCACAAAGAGCAAGAGGATAGATCTTCTTCAGCTTCAAGGAAAGTTCCTTCTGGATCTTGTTGGTCATGATCTCGGTGAATAATTCCTGGATTGTTCTCGTCTTGAAGTATCCCTCAAGATGCTGTTTGGTAGCGACCCTTAAGGAATTCCTTACAGCCCGTGAGACCTTGTTTCGCGTGAGCATGAATGGCTTGACAACAGCATTGCCGTCCCTGCATGATACGGGAAATGAGTCCTCAACATAGTCAGTTCCCCGCCGCATCATTCTTCGTATGTATGATCCCATTAATTCCAAGCTTACCGGCTCTGCACTCAATGTCTCACCTTCAGCCTTGATCTTGAATTTCATCTCAATACTCTTTCCTCGCAAGCTTCGTGTCAAATCCAATTTCACGGTCTTTCCATTTAATTCAGCCGGCTCTGAGCCATAGAGCATTATCTTTGCTGATGTCAAAGGAGCCTTGACCTCGTAGAATGATTTCTTTCCGCCTTTCTTTAGTTTTGCCATGTTACTTTGAAATCTTATCTCCTATTTCAATTCGTGATGATCTGATTGCCTTTTTAATCCCTTTCATCTTGCCACATACCTTACATGTATAGACGAGAGCTATTCTCTTCGTTACTTTGGTCTTTCTCTTCCAGTTCTTAGGAGCTTTTCTCGAATATCGTCCCTGGTTTCCATATCCTACTTTAAATCCTCGAGACATGATTCTAAAATCAGAGCCTCGGGATAAAGGATGAGTAGCGGATCGAGATCTCTGTTTCTGAGTTCCAACTGTTTGTAAAGTATGTTTCTTACAGTATGGACAGTATCGGTGTGTCTGTTTGGGTATCTTCATTTATTCCAGGTCATCATGCTAGCCTCCCGTCGACCAGTGAATAGGAGGGTATGCCTCGTGAAAATCACGTAAACTCTAAGAGAACTAACGCTTTTTAAACCTTTAGATGACCGCAACCTTTTTAAGCCATCAAGGCAGAGACTAATGATGGCAGAAGAAAAACCGAACTGGGTCAAGATGAAGCCGGCAGAACTAGAGAAGCTGGTAGTTGACATGGCTAAGAAAGGCATGTCTCCTGAGAAGATAGGTCTTGCCTTAAGGGATCAGCATGCAATTCCTCGGGCAAAGCTCGTGGGCAAGAAAATAAGTGTCATCATGAAAGAGAATGGTATCCCATTGAAATCAGAAAAAGAAACGATCTTGGCATCTATCGAACGAATGAAGGCACATGCTGCAAAGAACAAACACGATCATTCAGCAAGCAGAGCGATTACAAAGCAATTGTGGGCCATCCACAGATTAGAAAGGAAATAGATTTAAACTTAAGATCCTAAAAGAGAGTATGATTGAAAAAATAAAAAAAGCAATAGAGAAAATTGATGTGTCAAAGAAACCTATAAAGGTCATCAGTCATTTTGATACGGATGGAATAACCTCTGCTGCCATCTTCAGCCGGGCATTACAACGATGGAATAAGAAATTCTCCCTGCAGATCGTAAAGGGCCTTGAAGAGGATTTCATTAAATCACTTCCTGAAGACCATCTTCTTATCTTCCTTGACCTTGCCTCGGGCAGTCTTGATTATCTCAAAGAAAAGAAGACCGATGTGATAATCCTTGACCATCACGAAATAATGCAGGAAATTCCAGCTAATGTCCTTATGGTAAATCCTTTACTTGAAAATCATGAATCGGTTTCAGGAGCGGCAATCTGCTATCTGTTTGCCAAGACATTGTCAGAGCATAATAAGGATCTTGCAACACTTGCAGTCATAGGGATGGTAGGGGATTCTTTTGAAAAGGAGCTGGGAAAGACCTATGATGAAATAATCAAAGATGCTGACACGACGGTCAAAAAGGGTCTTCTTCTCTACCCTTCAACAAGACCTCTCGATAGGGCACTTGAATGGTCATCAAATCCATACATCCCTGGAGTTACAGGATCTTATAAGGGAGTCATGGAACTTTTGCGAGATGCCAATATTCAAAAGAAAGATGGGAAGTTTAAAGCACTGTATGAATTGACAGAAGAAGAGATGAGCAACCTGCTGACTGCAATCATGCTTCGAGGGGCAAACAGCAAGAACATTTCTGACATGATAGGCAATCTCTATCTGGTCAAATTTTTTAATAAACTTGAAGATGCCCGAGAGCTCTCTGCCCTGATTAATGCATGTAGCAGGATGGATTCACCAGCTGTCTGTCTAGGATTCTGCCTAGGAAACAAAAAAGCACGGGAAGATGCTGAAAAAGTGTACATTAACTACAAACAGCATCTTGTGTCTGCATTGAAATATGTCTCAGAGAGTGAAAAGATTGCAGGGAAGAACTACACGATCATCAATGCTCGGGATAATATAAAAGATACTATCATAGGAACCGTAGCATCGATCATCTCACACTCTCCCCTTTACACGCAAGGCACTATCATTGTTGCTCTAGCATACAACGAGGATAAGATAAAAGTCTCTGCACGGCTTGCCGGGAAAGAGGGCCGAAATGTACGTGAAGTTCTTACCAAGGTCGTTGTTCCTCTCGGAGGTGAAGTGGGAGGTCATCCTAATGCTGCCGGATGTCTTATATCAAAAGAGCAGGAGCAGCAATTCATTGAAGAGCTAAGAAAAGTCCTCGATATTGAATTGGTAAAAGTTTAAAAGACCTTATGAACACTGGTTTTTATGGTAAAAACAAAATTCCTCAAAATAGTCTGTCCACGATGTGGAAAGAAACAGATCGTGTACGGAAAATCATCAAGCCGCATTAAATGCACTAATTGTAATAAGCTTCTCCTGCAACCAACAGGGGGAAAGACAAAGATAAGGGCGCAGATTAAGGAGGTACTATGAACCTGAAAGAAGATGACGTCGTAATGTGCACGGTGCGTGCGATTGAAGGTACAACGATATTCGTAGATATAGAGGGAAGCGGTCGTGGGATGCTCATGATGTCGGAAGTTGCTGCAGGAAGGATCAGGAATCTTAGAGAATATGTCTCTCCTAATAAAAAGATTGTTTGCAAGATCCTTAAGATATCTCCCAATCAAGTCGAATTAAGCTTGCGAAGGGTAACTGGAAAAGAACGAGAGGAAGTTATAAACAAGTTCAAGAAAGAGCAGACCTTTGCAGGAATGCTGAAGCCAGTCGTGAAAGAGCCTGCAAAAATCATTGAAAAGATAAAAGAGAAATACGAGCTTGCGGAGTTTGTCGACCAAGCAAGAGAAAATCCTAAGATACTTATTGAATTCATGAAAAAAGAAGAGGCAGAAAAGCTCTCGAAGATACTGCTTGAGAAACGGGAGAAGGAGAAAGAAGCAAGAAAAATAATCACCATAAAGACTGATGGAGAATCTGGAGTCAACGACATTCAATACACGCTTTCAGTGCCTGAAGTGGAAATAAAATATCTTGGTTCCTCGCAATTTCTGATAACAACCACTGCCAAGGACTTTAAGGAGGCAAACACAAAGATCAATACCGCTATTGAGGAGATGGAGAAACGCGCAAAGGAAAGGAAAATCTTCTTTGAGTTAAAGGAAAAATGAAGCTAAAATATTATAGTAAAGATAACAAGAAAGTATACACATTAAAAGAAGAAAAGAATGGTGAAAAGACAAAAGACGCACACTATAAGTTCCTGAATTTAAGAGATGCTCCTAAGGCTTAATGAACGCTTATTTCTCAAGTACACATACAAGCGGACTGATGCCAAAATGCTCGATGGTTAATTCCCTCCATCGGTCGTAATGTGGAATTCCAGTGGGGCTTCTCACACTTTCTTCAGTATGAAAACACCCGTTCTCAACTATCTTTTCAACATCAGCGGGTGCAAGTGGCAACAGGAAAGGATGACTCCTGTCTACGATTTTTCTTAAGGAAGGAAATTTTTCAGGGAATCTACTAAGTTTTTCTAGATAACTTCGTAAATTACCTAAGAATCTTTTATTGCCTGCATGCACTTCATGAAGGCATTCGCATAAGGCGTCAAGCTTGTCACAGTACGAAACAACGTGTGCTTCCAAAACATCTTTACAGAGAGCGTTCTGCAACAGGCCTGTGTAAGAAAAGCCATTGATGGTTGAGGGCCATAGTGCGGAAAGTTCATGTATAGCATTTTCCTCATTACGTGCAACCTCGTCTAACTGTTGTTGGGTCATTCGGTCCTTATAATAAAGAGGGACATCTCCTGTAATGATTTCGGCATCGTCATGGACGTGGGCTAGCGTAAACGCCTTCTCTGCATTAAATTCCAATCCATATTCCTGAGTTAAAATAGGAGTTATATCTTCAACTAAAACAGCCACTCTGTTGGTGTGCAAAAGATCATTAGTCCTATAATGCATGGGAGTCCTTTGAGGGATGTTATAACGTATAATAGTACGTAGCTTCTCTTCTCGGCCATTAAAACCAGTAAAATCTATAACATGCATGAGAGGGAATACCTCATTCTTTTTTTAATATTTTGTATGATCGATTATCTATTTCATTAGAACAACGTCTTTTGGGAGATTTCATGTTTTACAATCTCCATATCCTTTTCCCATACGGGAATGATTGAACGATTATAGATGATTGCAGCAGGATGAAATAAAGGGATGAGTTTGATTTTTAATCCTTCAAAGTCAATCACTCGTACCTTACCATGTACCTGTGTAATGCCTTGCTGATCGTCCATCGAATCGACATTGCCTCCTGCAAGAAAGAACTTCGTTGCGTAATTTCCAAGGGAACAGACAACCTTCGGCTTCATCTCGCGGATCTGCTTCTTGAGCCAAGGGGTATGCGCCTTGATTTCTGCAGGAGTTGGGCCTCTATTTTCAGGAGGCCTGCACTTCAGGATATTAGTAATATAAATGTCATGTAAACTGAGGCCTACTTCTGCGAGCAATGTATCCAGGTTCTTTCCGGCTGCTCCCACAAAGGGGATACCCTGTTCATCCTCGTTCCTTCCAGGAGCCTCTCCGACAAATAATATCTGAGCCCTCTCATTGCCCTTTCCAATAACAATGTTTTTGCAGTTTTTGCAAATCTCAGTTTGTTTCGCAAGCTCTATCTCATCCACTATATCATAACGGTCAAAGAATTAATAAATACATATACTCTAGAGATGTATGGATAAAGTAATGCATTTTGAGATCCCTGCAGATGACCCTCAAAGGGCACAGAAGTTCTATTCTTCAGCATTTGGGTGGAAAGCAAATTCCATGCCGAACATGGGATACACGATATTCCACACAGGGCCGACCGACAAGCAGGGAATGGTACAGGAAAAAGGATTCATTAATGGAGGGATGCTGAAGCGTCAAGATTGCATTCAATCCCCCATTATTACCATTGTTGTTGACAATATGAAAGAGGCTATTGAACGAGTAAAGAAAGCAAAGGGTCATATTATCAGGGATGCAGAAAAAGTCGGTGAAGCAGGCATAGCTGCATACTTCAAAGATACGGAAGGGAATGTCATGGGATTGTGGGAGCCTCTTATGCGTCCTGGACAACAGTAATCTTTAAAACGCATTGTTTCTAGTTCTCCTCATGAATGAACAAACACTTATTCTTATCAAGCCCGACGGAGTCATGCGTGGCCTCATTGGAAGGATAATCTCTCGCTTTGAGGAAACGGGTCTTAAGATCGTAGGATTGAAGATGGTTTGGGCCGATGACAAGCTCGCAAAAAGCCATTATCATCTTGATGAAGAATGGGCAAAGAATGTCTTTGCAAAGACAAAATCCACGCATGAAAAGGAAGGGAAGCCGTTCAAGTTCAAAGACCATATGGAATTTGGTGGACTAATCCAACAATGGAATATGGAATTTCTGAGAGAAGGTCCCGTTATTGCCGCAGTGATTGAAGGTCCTGCCGCTGTTGAGATTGTAAGGAAGATGATAGGGCACACGGAGCCAAAGCAGGCCGCCCCAGGCACGATCCGTGGAGACTTCGCAATGATAGAATCATACGCTATTGCAAATGACAAGCAGAGGGTATTAAGAAATCTTGCCCATGCATCTGATTCCCCTGAGACGGCGCAACGGGAAATTGCCCTTTGGTTCAAGCCTAACGAAGTGCATTCATACAAGAACGCCCACGACTCGCTGACAGAATGAGTAGAAAGAACAAACACACACATAATCACAATCAATCTCATTATCAACTGCATGCACGGCAGAGCCGACTTGCGTCAGAAAATGATCTTCTCAAGAGGCAATTAGGGCAACTTGCATCGGCACATATAACTCTCAACACCCAATACGATGCACTAGTCCGTGGCAGTGATTTGCCTGAGATCTATGATTTAATGAGAAGATTCTTTGCCACCTGGCCTAAGCAACCCCGAGGAGATCTTAAGAATATACCTCGACAGGAAGGATTGAACCCCTATGCCCTATTGAACGAAAAACCGAGTATGCAAAGTCTTGTTGAACTGACACGATTGGTAGTTGTTCAGGGAAACTATGCGAGGATGGCCTATAATGATGCACGGGGTAAGGGTATTTCCTATAAGCAGTCAAGAAAAGGCTTTAATAAGTAACTCTAAAAGTGATAATCCATTATATCGCTAGGAGCGTATTCTTTTGAATACATCTCTCCCCCAGCCAAACTATGATATTGGATAACTTTGTGAGGATCATATAACGACACGGCTGCATCATTCCAAAGGGGAGAAAGATAATCAACGCCTTTTTCAGTCCTTCTGAAGGCATATTCTTCCGTGAAAATATATCCTCCAGGCTTGGTTATTCGCACAAGCTCCCGAAATATAGCTGATTGATCATTGATATACCTGAGAACATGAGAGCAGATAGTGAGATGAGCATGTTTATCTTTAAGAGGAAGATTTTCTCCATTTCCACCATTTAGGATACTTTGTAGCACAGGTAAACTTGAAGGCTTAAGAGAAAATATATAGAGATCTTCAGATCCATCAACAAAGCCTGCTCTTTTTTCGCGCTGAGGCTGATAATCCTCAAGATAAAAATGATTGTTGATTGCAATGTTTGATTTAGGATGAAGAGATAGACCATAACTATGATATGTAGTCTTCCCCTCAAGTGCCTCATCCAACATCCTTTTATCATTATCAAAACCTCTAATAGTAATCTTCCTCTGAGGATGCAATGAGCGAAGAAGCTCGTAGAAAGAAAGAGTAGCTCCTCCTGTCGAGCAGCCTACATCAACAATCTCAATCACATCATCAGAAAATTGATTGATCCTGGAAGGTAATTCGCTGGCAGTAGCAGGAATCCTTGTTTCTTGACCAAACTTGTATTCTATTCGTTGAGGGAAGGAATAGCACTTTCCACCGAAAAATTGTGCGATAGGATTACCTCCACCCCACCAGCTACGATGCTCTCCAATAGAGTAGCGTCCAAGCCTCGTGCAATTAACATCATCCATACTAGTTCCCATATAAGAACACAAAATAAACCCTATATAAAGCTTGTCTAACCAGCAGTTCTAAAAACCCCTTTTTTCTTTCATTTCCAGCCCCCATAGTTTATCGGATAGAACACAACCTTGCGGAGGTTGGAAGCGAGGTTCAATTCCTCGTGGGGGCGTGAAAGAACAAGATTTATAAAGGGAATATTACAGCAATTTGTATGAAACGATCAGTTGCACGAGCATTAGTCGCAGTCTCCATACTTATCGTAGTTTTCTTTGGCCTCTATGGCACAAGCAATAGATTTAGAGTTACAACCAACGCGATCTTTGGAATAGGTGCCCCTGTGTTGCAAAACATCCCACTCAATGAGACAAATGCAACAAATAATATTTCATTATTACCTCCATTGAATAAAACACCAGAAACCCCATTTGTAACAACAAGTGGTGGAAGTGGGGGCAGCTCTGGAGGCGGCGGTGGCGGATCAGCAACCACAGAGAATAACAATAATGTGCAACCACCTCAAGGACCATCAGACCTTACTGCACAGGCAAACGGAAGCAGAGTCATCATACTATCTTGGCAAAATCATGATCCTGCAAGCTCTCTTATTGTAGAAAGAAAATCGCATGCGGGAGATGAGTTTGAAACACTTTCAGTAATGGAAGCGGATGCCACCTCATTCATTGACGCACATGTATCTCCCAAGGCAAACTACATCTATAGGATTACTGCCGATATTGGTTCAACAAATGATGCCGATGCAACAACCTGGATACTTGGAGATTTAAACAATGATGGTGCAGTCAGCATTTCTGACTTTATCGACTTTGCCACTATCTATCCAAGAACAATCCAAGACCTCGATTTCAATACCAACGCAGACTTAGATAACGATAAGGTTATTGACAAGAAAGACTTTATCATGTTCAAGGCGGCATTTAACGGCATCGATCCTCTTAACACAACTCTTGGGGATATTAATAATGATGAGTTAGTTTCGGTTGCAGACTTCATTGATTTTGGAGCTGCATTCAATAGCACCTCTATTGATGCACACTACAACCTACGAGCAGACTTGGATTCTGATGGAGATGTAGATAGTGATGACATGGCACTATTTGAAACGATATTTAACTACCATATGGAGTTAGATTCTCTGAACAATGAGTCATCGACAGATTAATATCTATGACTTCATCACCTAGAAGCATAATATTTCCAGTACAACAATCCTTATAATCATCTTTTTCCTTAAAAAACCATGTCTCTAGAGGATATACAAAGGCAGGTGGATGAGTGGGCTCAAACACGACCCTATTGGCATCAATTATCACAAGGCATGAGGCTGACAGAGGAAGTGGGAGAAGTTGCCAGGGAAATAAATCATCAATATGGAGAAAAGAAAAAAAGAACTGATGAAGCTGAAGGAGACTTAGGAGAAGAGTTAGTAGATGCAATGTTCACCATTGTGTGCATAGCAAATAATTCAAAAATAAACCTCCATGAGAAATGGAAAGAGATGATGGATAAGAAGCATTATGGCCGAGACAAAAATCGCTACGAAGTAAAGTAATTATTTTAAAGATCCTTCAACGAGTATAAATGAATTCTTTCCAGCTTTATGATTGATATACTGAAGAAATCTATTCATATCCTTTCCTTTCTCAACAATACAGAAACTGTTATCTTCTGGTGTAAAGACTGTAGGGTTCTCATTGGCAACATAGACTGTATTGCCTCCCCAAGCAGGATTCCAAGGAGGGGAAAGGCAATAAAAGAATTCTATTCGTTTTCCTGCAAGCTCTGAATCATGGATGAGAGTATAGTTCTTATGGCCATATCTCCCTACGTGTAAAGTGAAGTTCTTAGCCTTCTTCCCGAGAATGCTCGAAAGAAATGACCGAAATTCATCAGAGAAGAATATACTTTTCATGGAAGGGCTTGAAACAACTAAGGATGGATATCTATAAACTGAATACCTATCGGGAATCTTATGTTCTACTCCTTTCTGCTTGGTTAAAAAGCGAGATAGCGAATCATAACTCTCTTTCATGAGGAAGTTAGGAAGTTTGATCATCCCAGCCTCTTGGAATGCCTGCTTCATCTGTTCGCATATATTCTTATCTGTATAAAGAGGATTAATCATCAATGAAACCATCCTCCAATGGCATACCTATCTTTCGTGCTTACATTTTCTTCAACCTCATGATACGAGCGTGCAGAGACCTCGAATATCATCAATGAATTCCACAAGGGAAGATGCTTTTGTGAGATAGTCGTTGGCTTTCCCTGCTTTGAGTTGAAAAGGACTAGACATCCCCCGTCTTTTTCCTCAAAACTCTCAGATAAGTAAAAGATGTATGCAATCTTCCTCCCACTAAGCTGATCGTCATGGCATAAGAGGTAGTTAGTATCCTTATACAGGCTTCCTGCCATGTCGATCTTTTTTGTTTTAATGCCTGTAATCTCCTGGATAAGCCCAAGAAAATCTTTGGAAGAAAATAACGAGTGAAGTTCCTGCAAGGTCTTGTTTCGCGTTGATTGTAAATCCTTAGTCTGATGAAGATGAAACAAATCCGACTCTTTTTCTTCAAATCTTTCAGATTTTAGTGCCTGTAAAACTTTTCGCGCCATATCTTCATTGAGAAGATCTCGTATCACGACATGCCTGAAAGGTTTGGCAGCATCAAACCGGTCTTTGAGAGTGCTTGCCATGCCTGCAACTGATCGATTGACAAAAATCATATATAACTTTCAAGAAAGGAATATAAAAAACTATCCTTCGTCTTTGACACCGGCTTCACTCACGAAGAACTGAGCCTCATTGTCTGGCAAGTTAGGTGAATCAATAAGCTTTGCTACCCTGCTTCCCTGTTTTCCTCTTCGGAAATACATCCTATAGGTTGAAGCATGCCCTACAATATTTCCACCAATAGCCGTCGTAGGGTCTCCAAACATCATGGCAGGGTTAGCCATGACCTGGTTTGTCACATAGACAGCAAGATTGTGCTGTTCAGCCATTCGTATAAGATTGTGTAAGTATCTGTTCAGCTTTTGCTGCCTATCAGCTAATTGGCCTCTTCCCGCAAACTCAGCCCTGAAATGTGCAGTCAACGAATCGATAATAACAAGTTTAATAGGTTCTCCATCTTTGATCATCTCGTTAATCTTGTCGATAAGAAGAATCTGGTGATCAGAGTTGAATGCACGAGCCACTAATATATTCTTGAGCACCTTATCTGCGCTTGCCCGCATGGCCTCTGCAATCTGCCGTATTCGTGCCGGCCTAAAGGTTCCTTCGGTATCAATATAAACGGCCTTGCCGTTGATTCCTCCCTGTTCCTTAGGAAGCTGTACATTCACGGCCAACGTCAATGCAAGCTGCGTTTTCCCACTTCCAAATGCTCCATATGCCTCAGTCATAGACCGAGTCTCAACACCCTTTCCTCCCAGAAGATTATTTAGATTGGAAGACCCTGTAGAAATATATCCAACGTCCTCGCGCTTCTTGGCAAACTCCATCCCATCCATGAACCCTAAGTTAAGGAGTCCTCGCGCTGCCTGGATTGCCTTTCGGGCAACAGCTTCTCCTATACCTGCGAGCTCCGATAAGGATGGTGGACTCATAACTGCTAGTCCCATGAGATCATAGACCCCTGCAGCCTCAAGCTTTGCAGCAATACCAGGCCCAATACCTGGAATATCAGTAAGTGTTGCTTCTTTCTTCTCTTCTTGTTCAGCTTTTGTCATAGTTAATAAAACTGATAAGTCTTTATAAAGATTCTATCAATGAATAATACACATTAGAATAGTGTGTACTCTTATGCCAATGAAAAAGAATTAATAAAGTTTGTGTTGGATGTTATGCAATAAAAATAAGGGCAAAGAAAATAAGACTCAGGAAACAGAGAAAAAGGAAAAGACCATCTTCAATTCTTCCCCCAGTTTTGATTCCTCCATGTACTTTGCCCTTGAGCGGCCAGAAAGGCTGTATGCCTTCAATGGTAAAGCTATCAATTAAGAGATGAAACGAGTAACCAAGAAAGAAAGGCAGTGCTGCAATGGGAAAATATAATGAAAGTACAACTGCAACGAGCGTGCAGAAAGTAAAGCTATGGATGAATCCTCTATGCTTAGAGAACCATTGGATGGGCCTGAATAAGGGTTTCTTTCCCATATAGGAGAATCCCGAATCAATATCGGGGAGGAGCGTGGCAATAAGGATAACAGGAATGAATACAAATATATGTTCTGCATGTGGCAGGAAAAACAGCATGGCAGCAATCCCTAATGCAAGGTGAGTTCTCATAATCATCCTTGCCTGAAAAGAACGAAAATTATAAACCTATGTTTTTCTTTTCTTCATCTTACCATAAATCCGGCCGATCAAGGCCCCGAGAAGAAAATAAAATATTCCTGATAGGATTCTAACTGCCATCGTGATTTCTCTGTGGCCCCAATTAAGAGATGTATAGAGTGCATCAAATCCGGGAACATTACTCACTAACATTAATAAGATCTCAACGGGGGCTGATAATAATCATAAGAAACAGTATAAGAACCAAAGAATTCATACGAATAATGAAATGGTAGAAGAATGAGTGCGAGTATACCTACTAAAAACAAACATATCACTCCGCCTCTAACCCAATACGGCCACTTATTCCATCCCATTACCAACAGAACAAAAAACTCTTAATAAATCTAACTACTGCTTGGCTTCAAGCTCGTGAATAAGAAGATCGACATTCACGTCCTCGATATGATCAACACTAAATTCCATGGTGTTGAATAATGCGTTGTTCCTGACATTGCCCACAAAAAACCTTTCCTCTCCCAAAAGGGAATGCTTCTTCTCGGAAAACCTCTCAAGAGAAAATACCTCTTCCTGCGTGAGCCCGAGCTTATAGATGTGCTCTCCAAAGATGACTGCTCGAAGAGATTCAGTCCCATCATCCAAGACAAGATTCAACAAAGCTCTCTGCAGAGGTTTTACTTTTCCATGATTGATGCACTGATCTTCAGCGACCTTCTTCCCGCATTGAGGACATACTTCGAAATATCGGGGATCAAAAGTCTGCACAATCAATGCTCGTGTCTTCAAGCTCTCTCCAGGTTTGACATCCTGAAGCTTCTTCATCATAAGAGGCTTCTTCGTTACGACAGCATCAATACGCTCTGAGCTTTTCTTGATGTCGGAAAATGATGAGAGATGCAATTCCCCATTCCTTACGCTTGCATTGGAAACCTCGATGACATCCCCTTCCTTGAGCTCTCCCCCTTCAACAAGAGAGATATGATGTGTATCCCATAATACGACCTTAGTATTTGAGCTGTCATCTGCCACAGTCACTCGTGCAACCTTTCCTTCCTTTCCATTCTTGTTAAATGAGATGATAGGAAATGTTTCGATGATCTTGCCGACAATATTGGCTCGCTTCATTCCTTGCACTAACTCTGAAATCTTCAACCTTTCTTTGTCAAAATTAATTCCCAATTCAGCAGCAACAATCTGCGCTGCCCCTTCCTTTGACACTAATCCTGAAAGTTTTGCCCGCTTCGCCTCCACTTTCCTTTCTATCTCATCTTTCTCTACATGTGCTGCAGAAGCGATTCTCTCAACAAGCTGAATATAGTTATCCATGATCCCCTTTGATAGTACAAAACCTCCTGACATCTTTATAAACATTTATATACTATTTTTTGCTTTAAAAGCTACCATCGTGAAAGGAGGTTATATATGGCAAACGTACAAAAGACTTTCGCTCTAATTTTAGGTATTGTATTGCTCCTTGTTGGTATCCTCGGATTTTTCCCTAACGGTATTGTTAGTGAAACAGGATACTTCACGGTTAATATGTATCAAAGCATCCTGCATGTTATCGCAGGATTATGTGGTATATATGCAGGTACAAAGGGAGAAGGACAGGGCTACAACGCAATCATCGGTTGGATAGGTATTGCTCTAGGAATATTAGGATTCATCCCAGTAGCTAAGGACTTGCTTCTACAATACTTGAACATTCAAACAAGCATCACTGTATTGCATCTTGTAATTGGTGTTGTCTGCTTGGGCGTCTACTACGGAGTAAGTAAGAATTAACTCCATATCTTTTTTCTTTTTTCTCTTTCCTTAAAATTTATAAACCCTCTAACTAACGATTGGTATGGCAATCGTAACACTTATCATAAAAATAATGCCTGACTCTCCTAGTACAGACCTGCATGCAATACAATCACATGCTCGGCAGTTATTAGAGAAGGAAGGCGCGAAAAACCTTTCTTTTGAAGAGAAGCCTATCGCTTTCGGCTTAAAGGCAGTCATGGTGAAATTCGATCTTCCTGAAGAAAAAGGTACGGAAACGGCAGAGAACAAGCTCGGCACTATACCTCATGTCTCTTCAGTCACCATCGAAGACTACCGAAGAGCCTTCGGATAATATGTCGTTAACACCCCAACAAGTCAAAGAGCTAAAGGCACAGCTTCTTCAGCAAGTGCAGCACCTCCCTCATGATCAAAAGCGAGAATTCATCCAAAAAATAGAGGATATGGCTCCAGAGACCCTGGAACTCATGCTTGAGCAGCAACAGGGAAAGCAAAAGCCCATCTTTAGGATGATTATCGATAAGGAAGTCCCCTCAACGATTATTGATGAAAACTCTCATGCGATGGCAGTGTTGGAAATAAACCCTGTTTCGGAAGCCCATACACTTATCATTCCAAAAAAGCCGGCCTCAGCCCCAAAAGAAATACCCCCAGAGGCGTTTGAGCTTGCCAAGAGGGTTGCTCGTACGATTGAAGAGCGCTTGAGACCAAAATCGGTTGATCTTGTAACTGAAACAAAATTTGGCGAATCAATCATTAATATAATTCCTTCCTATAATGTACATGTTACTCTCGCATCTCCAAGAAAGAAATCATCTCCTGCAGACCTAGGAAAGGTCGCTCAAAAACTGAAGCCTGAAGAGAAAAAAGAGGTTATTAAAATACAAAAGCAGCCAGCAAAGAAAGATCCAATCGTGAAGTTGCCCAGAAGAATACCATAACTAAGAATGCCAAGAAAAATGCAGGCACAAAGGGTATCCCTTCTTTGATCAACACGGATTTATTGAATTTTCTCAGCAGTCTGATGTCCTTCCAGCTCAACCCATGCACGCTCTTCTTGATCACGTGCTTACCAACTTTCACATCCTGGTGCAACCAGTCTCCTTCGGTCAATTTTTCAGGAGAAATCCTCTTGATCATGCATCTTTCAAGTGCCTTGAGATAGAGATAGAGCATTGAAATGCAAAGGATCAGTCCCGCAACACTAAGAGTCTCCTTTAACCAAAAAGAGGGAGCATACAAGATCCCATTAATAACCAACGCAATTCCGAGTACAAACACAAGCAGCGCATACTGCGGCGCCAAGAACATTTTGAAATTCTTGCGGTTATTCCAAACTATGTAAATGCTATAGATAAGACTATACAATGCTCCTAGGAAAAAAAGGAGAAAGATGAAAATCAAGGAAAGATACCATAGATCAAACAAGGATGCAAAAGGCAGCACAATCCCGATTCCCATTAAAAGTTTCGCGTCTCCTCCCGCGAATGCTCGTGCATAGTAGAATGCATACGCTAATCCGAAAAATAGCGCGAATCCCGCTAGTCCCCATAAAAAGAATCCGAAGTCCTTGGTAAATATAGAGTAGAACGCCCGATATGCAATGGCAAATGCTACTAATGAAAAATTAAGCCAGTTTGAAACCTCTCTGCTCCTTAGATCCTGGATGGTCGCCCAGAGAATCCAGAGCAATGCAAGACCAAAGAGGAAGCAATACTCATACATTGCATGAAAAACACGATAACCTTTATTAAGCTTCGTGTGCAATAAAGTCTATGGGCGATAGAAAATATACTTTCTGGATCATTATCGCAATTCTCGTTGTTCTTTCATATCTTATTATAAAGCCATACTTCATTGCACTTATTTCATCATTCATCCTCGCATATCTTGTCAAACCAGTCTATAATCGGCTTGAAAAAAAGATGTCTCCGAGAGGCGCGGCAGGCATATGTGTTGCGATAATAACATTCTTGCTCATCGTACCTGTTTCGCTCATCCTAAGCGGCCTTGTGCAACAAACATATCAGTCAGTAAGGCCTGCAGCGCTTATTGAGATCTTTAACACTCTCCCTAAATCAATCACACAAGTTGTTGACCTCTCGACATTAATTGGAAAAGGGACATCATTAATCCTTTCCTTTGTCCAGTCAGCCCTAACATTCCTTCCTGGATTCCTCATCAGCCTTCTCATTTGTCTTTTCGGTATATATTACATCCTTCTAGAATGGGAGCCTCTGACGGAAAAGATTCGCTCCTATCTTCCTGTTGACAACAAGGAAAAGGTGATGAAAGACATAGCGCAGGCAACCAATGAGATAGTCTATGGTACCACACTCGTTGCAATCATAGAGTTTGTCGTTTCAGCAATAGGGTTTGCCATTGTGGGAGTAGACTACTACTTGCTGCTTCCATTGTTAATATTTTTCTCAGCCTTTATACCTGGAGTTGGAGCGGGCGCGGTGTGGATCCCTGCAGCAATTGTCTATCTCTTCCTTCACCAATATATCACAGCGATAGGTGTCATCATCACGGGAATTATTGTAAGTATTGGCATAGACACATTCTTTAGGAATCAGATCCTATCAGCAAAGTCAAAAATACATCCTATGATCATGTTAGTTGGAGTATTTGGAGGCCTGGCAATATTCGGAATCTTCGGGTTCATCATAGGTCCCCTAGTGCTTGTCTACACCGTAGAGTTGATTGAACAGGCTATCAAGGAACGATCATCGTGATGAAGGGATGTTAGCTGCCCGGTTCTTTCCGCCTTTCTTGTAACGGTTATACCTGCCTTTGGCACGCTTGTCATTCTTGCTCTTCCTCTTCTCAGAAAATCCATAATCCATGGTATAAAGAATTAATTGAGATTTATAATACTAGCGTTAGGGGGAAAGCGGATAGTCAAACAAGCGAAGACAGTAACTTTCTGGTGTATAGCCTGGAGGCATCTTGGCAGGCAAGTTATTGACTTTTGCCTTGCCATCATAGTTTTTGTCAGAGACAAGATCCATACACTTCATAGCTGCAGAGTCGCTCGTACCAGTACCGCATGATATCGAAGAGTTGCCAACGAATGTCAAGCGTGGATCCAAGCAGTTGACATATTCAGTTATTCCATTGATCTTCACTTTCTGCATGGTGCAGAAATCAATCTGAAGATTCTTCTGGTTGCTGAGCTTGCATCCTTGACCGATGGCCTCAAGATTCTGCCTGGGTAGGAAAAACCCAAGGACAATAAAGACTAGGACAATAATTCCAAAAATAATCAAAAAACGCTTATATCCATAGCCCATAGTGTAAATAATTAATCAATACTTATAAGATTATGGCTGAGGGCCGGTTAGACCGACTCCAGAATTAAACTTCTTACAATACTCAGTTGCTACTGAAGTATTCTGGCCAACAAGATCGTTATTAATATAGACATTATACTCTTTGTTCTCAATAAGCTTCTTGCATTGGTCAAATTTGATAGTGGAAGGACAACTGAGAAGAGTGCCTTTGATGCTTGGAGTAAGACGTGTATCAAGGCAATTTATATACTCCTTCCGACCATCAATCTTAGCTGATTTAAACTGGCAGAAGTCAACGTTAAGCTTTCCTTGAATAGCAATATTACAACCCTGAGCAACGGTTTCTAAACTTTGCCCCGGCACAAGGCCAATCTTACCGAAGATATAATCCCATCCCAAGGAAAATCCAAGGACAATAAAGACTAGGACGATAATTCCAAGTATAATAAGGATAAGTGTCGTAATAGACAAATCCTGACCTCTTTTATCTGGCATTCCCTAGTGAAAGCGAAGCTGTTTATAAATCTTATGCAGCTTGTGCTGGTGAACTGACTTTCTTTACAACAGCGCCTGTTTCCTTATTAACAGTAAGGGTCAAATCAAAATGCTCAATGATACTATTAGTACCAGATTCAGCAGATATAAACAAATCATGCAATACGAGTACATACCCTGCTGCAGTCTGTTGAACTTCAAAATCTCCTGTCCTGATCTTACCGAAGAAATTTCCTTTCAACCCTACACTTGTATCGTGGCTTGCAGCACTATTCATAAACGCTGCCTTGAATGCATCGGGACTGCATGCCTTACATGCAAGAGCACTTTCATGTGTGATGATGTCTGCGCTTGAAATCACATATTGCCGATTAAAATCAATCTCAGAGAAAAGAGAGGTATATTCCACAAACTTATGCTGTTGGGAAGTTCCCTGGCTTGAAAACATAAGCAATGCAACAACTGAAAGGAAAAGGGCAGCAACTACAAGGGCAATCATAGGAACGTCTCCTCGCCTGTTCATGGGGATACTCCAGCTTTAGTGCATGCATCGTAATAATACTCCAGAGTTTCCTGTTTTCCTTCGACACTAACTATACGCTTCTTAAAATCGGCATCCACTGGATTTTTTGTGTGGGGATTGATGTATATATGAGGAGATATAGACATAACTTGAAGTTTATCATCTCCTACAAGAAACAATGAATATTCTGGAGAGCTTGCATCAAGTTTAAGCGCAAGAGACGTTAGATGAAGGTATAAGCATCTTTGCCTTGAGATCCCTGAGCCTTTATCCATCTCCTGCAATGATTTGACAAATGACTCATACGAGCCGAGCTTATTCGAACTGGGCTGAGCAAATAATGTCTTGAGCAAAAGAAGTCCCTCTAAAACAGTCATTTGCCTGCCTTGAAAGGTGATGATCTGCAAAGGAAGAGCAAGTCCTTGAGATTCTCCCGAAGGAACTCCAAGAGCCTCAGGTCCTTGAGCGAGTTTAAGTAATCCTGAAAGAACAATGAAAAGTGCCATGATGATGACGATAATAATGATGACTGGCAATGCAGTGATGATTTTTCCTAATTGTCCTTTCTTTCTCATGAAACTCTCCTGACTCGCTGTTTGCTTACAGTGAGAATAGTGTAACTTTTAGAGTTCGCACTCATTTCAGTAGTAACGCACGAAGGATAATCTCCATTGGATTTTACACCTGCAATCCCGCAGAGTTGAAAATCTCCACCAGTGGAAAACAAAGGATTACCCGCACTTATGCAATCGACGCTATTGACGCATACCTTAATGAGATTATATCGATCGGTAACAGACTTGCCTATAGTACATGAATCATAAAACCTTGTTGAGAAATCTGCTTCAGAAACATCCCGAATGCAATTTTGTATCTCTCGATTAAGAGAGACTGCATCACTCGATCGAAAATCTGAGGAATCTTCAAGAAACAAAGAGGTCCCAAAGACAATTCCTCCTCCGATTAGGACAAACAGGAACAAATAAATAAAAATGCTTAACTGGTTCCCAAGCTGCCCTTTATCCATTTTTCTCCAGCCTAAACGATAGCACAGTATTAGGAACTCCAAACTCTGTCTTTACACCTATGACCTTGACATCATTAAAATAACTAACGCAACTTTTTCCAGAGGGACTAAGCCTTGCACACACCTCATTATTCTCATTGCTAAACACAAACAGATTTACCACATCAGAAACTCCATTTTTCTGAGCAATAGAAACTGCTTTACCCACATCGAGGTGAAACTCATCACCAGGTTTTCCTTGGTCAATCAAGAGGGCAATCTGCTTTGTATAATAGTCTCCCCATAGTCCTGCACCATTCATCTGAAGATAGAGGAAAGCACTCATGCCTGCGACAAACAACGCCACTAATATCAAATAAATGATATGGTCATGCAATATCTCTCCGATACTTCCGCGTCTATTGAGGTACTCCAATATAAACTCCTCCGCTCGTCTTAGAAATTTTGAGTTCTATCAAGTTTCTTGGGAACTGGATATAGTCAACGCCCTGATAAAGAGGAAGATCTAAACCTTTAGGGCTCATCCCGTCAGACACAACGGCTTTTACACTAAGGGTAGCTACATCAAACTTCCTGCAAAATCCTTTTGTCTGGCAGCTATCCTTGGTGTTGGAAGGACAGATGCAGAGGCAGCTGCTAAGAAAGCACACATCAGGTTTTGCAGGGTCCTGATTACTCCATCCCTTGAGATACCACTCATTCACACCTCGTATACTAAATCGTGCTTCCTGACCAGCCTCAAGGGCATTTATTTTTCCTTCAAGGATGTTGATGGTTGCCTTTGCACTTTCAGATTCTTGATTGGAAGTGAAATGGAAAATTCCCATGCCGACCGCTCCAAGGATGAGCGCAATTCCCAAGACAGCGATGATTGCTTCTAGAGTGTTTTGAGGCAGAATTCCTTTTCTCATGGACTTCCCTCAATCTCTGCACATAATCCATTAATGTCCTTGAAAGAATACGGCAATGCTTCAACGAGAGAACATCCTTGCTCTCCAGAATCCTTATCGCGCGTATCAACCTTCCCGCAATACCCTGCGGCAACCTGCTGCCCCTGGTACGCATTGAACGCCGAGTTTGCAGCTACGGCTCCTCCGACAACAGCGGTAACGACTAATCCTGCAGGAGTGAGAAGCAATGCCTTCGCCAAAGGGGCTCCAACATAGGGTAGGCTGAAGACTGCCCCTGAAACAACCACTGCATCAGTTCCTACATTCGCCAATGCGCTGCCAATGGAAGTCGATTTTATCTGCATAAAAACTAATGCAAGTTCATCTCCGCTTCCTGCGACATTGCCGATCTCCTTAGGTTTTTTCTTCTGAAGCTCGTTGAGCGCGTTCTCAACTTTTTCCTTGGACGCAAGAGGATAGGACTCAAGGCCAATGGCCTGCATATAGGTCTGGCTTTTTCCAGGAACTTGATGACTTGCCAGGTATCCTTGAATATCCACTTTATCAGAGACTGCTTTTAAGAAATCTTGATTCATATTTCTATCGATAGCCACTCTTGAGCAGATAACGCACACAGGCTCTGTAGGCTTAAAGCCCCGTGACGTAGCATAACTTCCAAAAATATCAAGCTTTCCCTCACCCATCATACTCCAACAGTCATAGAGTGCCTGGGCACTGACCTCAGAAACTGTTACAGCAGCCTTTGTAGAATCTTTATCAAGGACTATGGTAGCCACATCTTTCTCACCAGTAAATTGCGGACATGTTCCAGAAGCCCGATCGCTCAAACATATTTTTTTTGTTGTGCATTTCAAAGGAATAAGACTACTCGCAGATCCTGGAGTAGTGGCTCTGCTCAAGACTGAAAGCTTGCAAAGTTCTTCATCAGAATAGGTGTTAAGATCAAGTTTTGTGAAAAGAAAGGCTAAAATGATGATGAATCCTGCGATCCCGAACAGTAAAGGGAACAATACGCCTGATGAAACCTCTCCTTTCTTTTTCATGCAGAACATACGAAAGAGCTCTTTATAACAATTACGTCGTTAGCTTTTTGATAAGGAAGAAGACTGCCGCAAACACAAGAAGGGCAAAGATAATCCAGAGAAGAGTGCTCATGGTGAAGTCAGACTCTACATTTTCCCCTTCCATTAGGTGCACACCGTACTAGCAGAGACAGGCTTAGAAAGATCTACAATAATATCACTTCCGATTCTTCTAGTGCAGAAGTAATCCTGCTTAGGAGTAATCTCTTTCCCTTTTATCTCCTTATATGAGATTCTAACAGGAACCGCAAACACCGCATCCCTCCAGTTTCCCACAGGATCTCCATATTGTCGTATGACTGTAGGATTAGTAACCAAAGACACGTCATGATTAACATTATCTCCATCATAAAGTTTTCCATCAAAAGCAAAATTGTAAAACAAAGTATTTTTGTCAGAAAGCTTCTGCATGAAAGAGATATACGCTATCCCCATTTTTCCATTAGGGTCTGAAGCATTATAAAAATAGGTTACTTGAAGTGGAACGCTTTCATGCCATGGGATAAGAGTTCTTCTAATGCCTCGCTTGGCATAGACATCCTTGTAAGCAGAATAGAAAGGACTTCCCTCCCACCCATAATAATACTCAACGAAGTCAGTGTGTGCGTCGCCCCAGTAGACTTGCTTGTCACCTACAACAACTTGCCAATTCTTAGGTTCACGAAAATCACGCCACTGAGATCCATCATAATATTGCACATTATCAGAGTCTATCTGATACCTAACTACCTGGAGGCTCGTAACGGGAGACTGATTATTGTCAAATCCAGGAAGAAGATTCTTGAACCAGTCAGGAAGCCCCACTTTGAAAAGAGAAGCAGCGGCGATACCAAAAACAACTAATGCAATAATGCCAAAAATAAGAACTGGCGTTGCAACATCTCCCTTTTTCCTCATGATCCAAACCTGAACAGATCCTTGAGATACTGCAGGGCCCCTCCGCCTTTATCAGCCAATATAGCATAAACAAAGAATACGATGACTGCAGCCACCAATGCAATCATCCAGGGAATGAGCGTGTCCCATGCAACCTCTCCTCGTTTCATGATAGGGGGAAGAAATTCTAGATTATTAAATTTATCCTGAGCAGGCGTAACTTGAGCTAACAGGTTTAGAAAGGTCTGCAACCAAGGTATTTCCTTCCTTCGAAGCGCAGAAGTAAGAGTCATCATGCAGTGTGCCTGCAGCATCTCTGTATCTGATTCGTACGGGAATCTTCAAGACATCATCTCTCCAGTGTAGAATAACATCCTTTATCTGCTCTGCATTGGAAGCGGTAGCTGGCTCTACTTTTGATGTCGCGTAATTCCACTGATACAAGGTATTATCTGCTGCCAGATGATAAAGCCCTCCCGAAAGCAATGAGAAGGAAATGTATCCTCTACCGAATTTAAGCTCGGTATTAGGATCTTTACTCAATGATTGTATCTTTATAGGGGGAGTTGCGGAACTTAACGTCAATCGCCTCATATTTTGCTGGGCATACAATTCACGATAGATAGGAGAATAAAGGTTCACCTGCCATGTATAGTAGTACTTCCACAAATCATCAAAAACTTCCTGCCCTACAACTTCCTTATCGCCACGAGGTATAGGGGCGTTGTCAGTTATGGAAAGTTCCATCCACGTCTTACCATCATAATATTGTACCGTGTTATCTGATATAGAGTATCGTACGGTGCTGGGGGTTGCAGAGCTTCCTCCCGTAAATCCAAGGTTGAAGATGTTGCTTGATAATCCAAAAATGACGAGAACGGCAACAACCACGATAATAACCCCTGCAATGATATACCTCGTGTCAATGCCTTTTTTCTTTACTATCGCCTTGATATCTTTCTTTGCCATAGCCCTCCTCTTAAATAATAGGGATTATTAAATCTACCGACCGAGCAATTTATAATCTGCATCCCCTTCAGAAAGTAAAGATGGTGACGACAAAGGAAATTCTGGACAAGTATAGCAGAAAACTCGAATCTCAGATCATTCAGGAGCCTCAATCAGGAGACTATCTTCAGTTCAAGCGAGACATGATTCCAGAACTGTCAAGGTACGAGCGTTGGGCACGATCCTTGGGCACAATTATTAGCTTACGAGTCGCTGAAAAGGATAGGATAAAGATGCAGAGGCAGCTTGACGCAGCACATGTTGCTGTAAGTGCAAGTCAAGCATTAACGCTTGCTGCTTTGTCTATGCTATTCATATTCTTTGCGACCATGTTGACGGCAGTAGCAGTATATCTCATTAATGGCTCGATACAGATATTGTTTGTATTTCTAGGGCTGATAACGAGTATGTTTGTTTTTTATTACACCTATAGTATGCCTCAAAGGCTTGCTAATGCCTGGAGATTGAAAGCGTCAGCAGAGATGGTTCCTGCAATCCTTTATATGGTAGTCTACATGAAGCACACCTCCAATCTTGAGCGGGCAGTGGAGTTCGCAGCCCAGCATCTTGAAGGTCCTCTTGCTCTCGACTTCAAGAAAATATTTTACGATGTTGAGATCGGAAAGTTCTTTACTATCAAGCAATCAATTGATACCTATCTTGAAAGCTGGCAGGATTACGCTCCTGAATTTATTGAGGCGTTTCATCTCATAGAGTCTTCGTTATACGAACCCCAGGAAGCGCGAAGAGTCCAGATCCTTGAAAAATCCCTGCAGATTATCCTCGATGGTGTCTATGAAAAAATGCTGAAATATTCACGGGAGATTAGAAGTCCCCTAACGAATGTCTACATGCTTGGGATAATACTGCCAACGCTAGGCCTTGCACTCCTTCCTCTTGCCTCTACGCTTCTAGGAAGCGTTATCAGATGGCAGCATGTCTTCATTATCTTTAACGTTATTATCCCCTTCTTTGTCTTCTACCTCGTTTCCGAGGTGCTTCTTAAGAGACCTGGAGGGTATGGGGAGTCATCGATCCTCGAATTGAATCCAGACTATCATCTCTATAAGTCAAAAGCCCCCTTCGTCGCAGCGGCGATCGTTGCAATTCCATTCCTCATCATCGGATTATCACCTTTCCTCTTCCAGATATCTTCGGTAACAACCGCACTAGGAATAAAAAATGACTATGCGCTAGGAGAGCTTGGCATTCCATTCTTCCAGGACATTAAGCTTTTTGATTTCAAAAAACTTGCGGATGGGACAACCGTAGGCCCTTTCAGCCCTATTGGAGTAATGTTAAGTTTCTTTATACCTCTGGCATTGGCGCTCTTCTTTTCTCAATCGTATAAGGGTAAGACACGTCAGCTCATGAAAGCTCGGGAGAAAACAAAAACTCTTGAGGAAGAATTTACTAATTCATTGTTCCAATTCGGTAACAGGCTTGCAGATGGAACTCCTGCAGAGATTGTATTCTCCCGGGTAGCTGAATCAACCCAAGGCCAGGCCACGCACGATTTCTTTCTTATAACGAGCCAGAATGTCCAGCAGGGAGGCATGTCACTTGAGCAGGCAATCTTTGATAAAAAACGAGGCTCGATAACCTACTATCCCTCAGCACTGATTGCCACATCAATGCGAATCCTTATAGAATCGGTTAACAAGGGTCTGCAAGTAGCAGCTCGCTCACTGATGTCAATCTCCGATTACGTAAAGAACATAAACAAGATTAATCAGCGTCTGAAAGATTTGCTTGCAGAGGTTATCTCCGACATGAAGTCAAACATGACCTTCCTCGCCCCATTGCTTGCAGGTATTGTCGTCGGTCTTTCAGTCATGATTACCACCATTCTCGAGAAGTTAGAAACCATTCAGCCAGCCGGAGACGCAACTCTTGGAGGGCTTGGAAGCCTCGTTCAGCTCTTTAATGTAAGTGAGATGATCCCCCCCTATTTCTTGCAAGCAATCATCGGCATTTATTTGATAGAGATCATATTCATCCTTACGATTGCTCTCGTCACCGTAGATGCAGGAAAAGATACCTTGAAAGAAAAATATGAAGTTGCACAATACCTTAAAACAGGCATCTCGTTATATGTTATCACTGCATTCATATCCACGCTAGCATTAACAGCCCTTGCAGTTATTGTCCTTCCCAGTCTTACATAGATTTATAATTATCAAATAACTAAAATTGCAATGGGATGGAAAGACTGGCCATATTGGCTTAAAGGAGGAGTCATATCTTCACTCATTTCAATCATTATCATTTTCTTATATTTTCGTGGAGCTCCCTGGAGTGCTACTCTTACAGGTATTAGTTTTCTTGTGCTTCTATTTCCCCTTATTTTGACATTCATTCTTCTTAATCCCGAATGCAATAGGGTTACATGCTATACAGGTCCTGGTGGAGGTCAATGTATTCGCCAAGCATACTGCGAGTCGTTGGGCTCAGGACAATTCTCTTCCCATTTGATAGTGCCTGTAATTATTGCACTTGGAATCTATCTTCTTATAGGAATTTTTTTGGGTTGGTTGTACGGAAAAATGAAAAAACCTAGAAATTAATAGCGGTTTCGTAAAGCCATTTCTTCCAGGCAGGAAAGACACGTTCGCTTAAAGGAAGCCCGGTAGCCTGCACAGCCTCATCGCTAATTCTATGGAATGCTGCATTTGATAGTGCGTTAAATTTCGCTTCCAAAATCTGAGGCTTGTTCAATCTCTGCGCAGCATCAACAATTTCCTGTTTTACCCTGCCCCGTAAGAGGATATTATCATATACTGCATCCCAATTACCAGCCCATCCTTTTACTCGGGAAGCGATACTCTTTATGATTTCAGATTCTCCGTTCATTAATTCCTGTGTAGGCTCAAGCTCGTCCTTCTCAACATTATACCGCAACAAATCGACAAATCCTACTTCATCGAGAGGATCTTTGCTCCATTGCTTTCTTACTTCAGTGACTCCCACCACTCTTTTCACTGAGTGCAATCCATCAGGACTCTTGACAGGATTCGCAACAATAATAATATCAGTCGCCTTAAAGCTCGTTGGAGGAACATCAAGATCATTAACAACTCTATCAAAGACTCCATAGGGAGAATCTCCGTGGATTGTACCTGCAACCACATTTGCCAACGCTCCTACTCTCATAGCTTCATACAATGCTTTTGCCTCAGAGCTTCTTACCTCTCCAACAATAAGCGCAGAATCTCCCAATCGCAAGCTTGTCCTGATGCCTTCACTTGCTTCAATTTCAGTCGTGCCGCTGGCGAGAGCACTTCGCACTTTCATCCTTAAAATGTCATATCCAATTGCTCGCAAAGAATCAACGGGAAGTTCTAGAGTATCCTCAACTACAATGACTCGACAGTTGGGCATGATTTCAAGCAGCAAGCTTCCAAGAAGAGAGGTCTTACCGGCGCTTCGAGTTCCCGCAACGAGCAATGTTCGTGATCCATCGATTAAGAAGCTTAATAATCCTGCACTAAATGAGTTAATCATCTTGTTCTTTATGAATAATGGCAAGGTCCATGGCTGGTCTCTGTGTCTTCTAAATGCATAGGCTAGCCCTGAAGGAGACAACGGTTCCTTTATTGCAGCAACTCTAGCACGTGCTCCTCCAAACACCAAGTCCGTATCTAAAACTGGATTTGCCTCATCTAAAGGGCGTCCAGATTGCAATCGAAGTTTAGCAGCCCACGATTCCGCATCCTCAAAGCTTGGAAGAATATTCGTAATACACTCATCATATTTTTCATGCCTGACAAACACCGTATTCTGTGAGATAGGTGCATTCAAGACAACATCTTGCAAATGAGTATCTGCCAATAATACTTCTATTAACCCAAAGCCGATCGTATGCCTTACAAGGATCTCTGAAAGGTCGCTGATCTCTCGGTATGTCAAACTAATACCTCTGCTTCGGGCTAACTCACCCAATAAATCCCGTGCAACATTGAAGAATACCTGCCGTGTCCGTTCAGGATCGGTAAATTCTTCAGCCTTTGGTCTGTGCTCCGTCAGCACATTACGAGCAAGGTTCAAGAGAATATGATGCTCTTCCTTCAAAGCATATTCAGGAGGCATGATGTGATAAAAATACTTGGAATCATTCGGCCGTTTCAAGATCGTGACTACAATGTCCCCTTGCTTGCCTTCAATAGTATATTGATCTATAAGCTCCCCATCTGCAGGAAGCTGTGCGACCAGTCTTGTAAAGGTAAAATTAGGAAGAATGTCTGGCCTAAAAACTTTCTGATAAATCTCCCTGCTTCCCAGAGCATACTCTCCCAAATCACTCATAATTGCCTTGATGAATTTTGTGCTTTCAAGCATCCCAAGAAATCTTTCCAAAAACCGTATATAGCCGGCAAGCGCAGACTTTCGCAATGCATTTCCAGAAACAAGTTGCTCTCGCAATCCCTTGATCCTATTTCCCATCTCAACATAGCATCTGACAGGGTCCTGCTTCAGCAGTGAAAGCAAATAACTGAGGTCCTCATACACCTGCGACGTCTCTCCAAAAATACTAAGTTTCTCAGGAGAAAGGATTGCCTCCTGTTTAGTCATATAGTTATAAAGGCGTGCAAGTTCTGACAAAAGTAAGATCTGGTCTGAAGAATAATTGTAATTTCTCTGCTGCACAAACACAACTCGTGAGACTTCAGGATTCTCCCCCAAGTTATCAAGAGTCCTCTCCATTACCATAGGATTGTCGGCAAGTGATGGCACAAACGGAGCAGTAAGATAATTGACATACATCACATCCTCTCCCTGCTTCCGCTCCACCTCGATCGAGTACACCGGACTCCCCTCTTTAAAGATCATCCATTCTCATAAAGGCTCAAGATTATATAGATTTCGCTCAACCAGATTCTGCGAGTTTAAGCATTGCAACGAGCTTCAAGTTAGTCTCATCAGCATTTGTAACTGCGACTATTATCCCATTAATCGTCTTTGAGCTGTTTTCAAGAACTTCCTTTGTCTCATAAGTACCATCATCCTTTGTCACTCTGATAGTAGCGGCACTATCTGAAGCAGATATAAGCTCAATAGTGTATTCTACTCCATCAATAGATGTTATCTGTGAAGGTGCATCACTAGTCAGATATATTTGGCCTGGTCCAAGTTTGCATGCTCCATTCTGACATCCATTAGGACAATTCACGTTGACTTCATAATAGCCTGTCTGGTCTGGTCCTCCAATTCCCTCAATATTAGGGTCGTCTTTATTAGGAGCAGTACATGAGTACTCTCGTGAGAAATTGGTATACTTCCCATCATGAGGATTATCACTGTCTTTCCAGCAGTAGTCTTTTCTGATAACATTTCCTGTGCTTAAGATTCCTGTAGTGTAATAGTCAACTCCGCCGTCGCTATCCGAGCAAATGGCAGTTTGATCCTCGCAAGACTCAGTATAGCTTGCTCCCTTGCAAAGACTGATAATCTGCTGGTCTCTAGAACAGAAGTAAGGCTGAACTTCTGCGCTTATAGTAACAGTTCTCTTTCCATTAACGCATTCACTTTTAAACCTAGAATAACTACATTGGGACTGAGAACATAAATCATCCATATTGCAGGTGAATGAATGAGTCTCGAACACTTTGTCTCCCCAGTAAAATACATAACTTCCACCAGTCGTGGTAGGAGGCAGATTAGGCTCGTCCTTATCGTGAGGGTCATAGTAGGCATTTTCATTGTAGAAAATATTATAGCAAGCATCACGAACTACGTTTTCATTCATAACCTCATTTTCTCCTCTTTGCTCACATTCCTGAGCAGAAATATCTCCATAATCCGATGTATAAAGGCTAATTCCCAAGGAATTTCTAATCTTGACCTGACAGTGGATCTTGAAATCATCCTGTATTCCTTCAGGCATTATGAATGTTGAAGGATATCTCGTTACATACGCCCTAAGCAATGCTAAAAGAGCATCGTCATCATCGACTTCATCAGTCATAGTCAAATCTAAGAAAACCGCATTAGGTCCGCTTACCCAGAATGCCAGAGCTCTTAATTTCCTGTTTCCTGCAGGACCATCCTCAACTTCACTTACTACAATCGCAGCTCTTGGATCGACTGTTGGAGGCATATATGTAATTTGATTAACAAACTCTATGTCATAACCTCTGTCATGTCCATCCCTTTTTGGATATTTAGAGAGGATTACATTCTTCATCTGATCAAAAGTAATATCAGAATTATATCTCGCAACAGTCATTTTTACCTGAAGAGCATTCCCGTTATCTGAATAAGTAGCAGTAGAACCATTCTTGAATCCAGTAAAGAATTTCTTATAATCTTCAGAGATAAGGCTAGAAACACTATTTGTCTTAAGCTTCAAAGAGCCAAAGTCCTGCTTAATAATGTAATCTCCTGTTCTGTCGACAACACAAGCACCTGCAACACATGCCTTTCCAGCACCGCATGCCCGGTCTGTTGATCGTATGTTTACGTTCGCACTGCTCTTCTCACAACTGTACTCAAGAACGGTCTTGCTGTCCTTGCAGGTGTCGGTCTTTGAATCAAGCTTAGCACCCCGATTGCCAAATGGCAACTTTCTGTAAAGTTCTACAGTGCTTGCAGTGGCAGTCTTACTCTTAAGCTTAGCGTTGCCTTCAGGATCGATGCAAACATAATCCTTAGTTTCTACTATTTTAGTATTATTTTCAGAATTGGCGACAGCATTACCTGTGAACGGCCAGAAAGCGTAAGCAGAAAAGATGGAAAGTACAAGAAGTGCTGAAAAAGATAGGATGACCATGCTCTTTTTCATACGCTTAGTCAGTTTTGATATATATATACCTTTCTGAGAATAGAAAGCAAAAAAAGAGCAATAAGTATTGCTTGCAAGTAATAAAAGCAATACAATTTTAAACCCTTTACTCCTCCAGAGACGATGGAAGAGGGATATCAGTCGTACCAGGGAGATGTGCAAACAAGAGTGCGTGATGTAGAGGAAAAACAGAGGCTTCTGAGAGATAGGATACTTCTTCTAGGGCAGACGCTCGTTGAAGAGCGAGAAAAAACATTCAAGGAAATGCAGGAGATGAAGAAAATGACGTTTATGTTAAAAGAGGAGAATGACCGGATGAAGGAATTTCTGCAAAGGATTACTGAACAGCTGACATCGACAGCGCGAAAGGAAGAGCTCATGATATTGCAGAGGCAATTCGATCTGTTTAGGAAATAATGGGAGTTATAGAGGATATTCGGAGAATGCAGGAAGAAGGCAACTCAGAGCAAGATATCATCCATTCACTTGCAGAGCAGGGAGTGTCAGAAGCTGAGATAACGGATGCTCTTACCCAATCAAGGATAAAGAAGGCTGTGACTGAGAATGACTATGAATCCTCGATGACTCTTGGAAAAGTAGGCCAGCCTCAAGAAGCAAGTAGTCTAGGGAAAAGTTTCGAAGGCATGCAGCCATCCATGATGAACATTGCCCCTCCCGAGCCCGGGCAAGAATACGTGGGCCAGCCCTATCAGCAGCAACAGCAATACCAGCAGACGTATGTCCAGGAGACGCCGGGACAGCAGCAACAGCAACAGTATGATTATGCCTATCAGCCCAATGTAAGTACCGACACCATTTCAGAAATATCTGAGCAGATTGTCTCGGAAAGGCTTTTCTCTATAAAGAAGGAGCTTGAGAAAACACTAGACATGAAAATGATCTTCGAGTCAAAGATAGATTTCATTGATGAGCGGCTGAAGAGAATAGAGAAGATCATTGACCGATTACAATTATCAATCCTTCAGAAAGTGGGGGAATACACGACGAATATAGAGGACATAAAGAAGGAATTGGTAGAAACGCAAAAATCATTCAAATCGCTTCACGGAAAGCATAAGTAATTACTTACTTCTCACTAATACCCAACTGACGATTGCCCCAGCAACAAGCAAAAGAAATGCTCCGGTTACTCGAGGCGAATATGCCCATCCTGAAAAACTGCTTGGCCCTCCAGGCAAGTATGCTTGGAAATACGATGAGAATACAACGATTCCAGAGACGATAAAGATGACAATAAGCGCAATAGCAAATCCTCTTCCAACCTGAGGGCTCCAGTTCTTCGTGAAATCTCCGCCAACAAACCCCACTAATGCAAGCATCAAGAACAAACTAACGATAAGAACGGCAAACCAAGGGATAATGCTTAATACATAGGTTCTCGGACCGATTGCCGAGACGAATACTGTGGCAAGAATAAATGCTGTAAGGAGTTCAATGAATTTGTTTTCAACGACTTTCGTCTTGTTTAATACGACGAAGACGACAATAAATACAAAAAGAAATCCTAAAAGGGGTAAGAATATTTCAATGCCTGAAAGATCTACGGGAGTTACCATTATTGACCACGGTGATGGGTGAGCGTAGCCGCGCCACCTGTTCCACCTTTAGAGTTCGCAGCCACGACAGCAATGACAACTCCAAGAAGCAATATTGCTCCTATGATATATGCTACGCTATCTTCCGATGCAAATGAAGTGTACCAACCAAAGTGACTGAATGAATTGTTTATGACGACAATGGCGATGATAACAGCGATCGTTGCAAGCCCCCAATACCAGTATTTTCTCTGCTCATCAGGGATGAAGAGGCCAAATAATATGAGTACTGTAAGAAGGACTGCGATACCTATACCTAATCTCGGGAATAATTCCTTCAAGAAGTCTCCAAAATAATTAAACTGCAAGGCCATCAGTGCAACAACAACTGCGATAAGACCATGAACTCCCCTATTCGAGCCTATAATGTTAGTAGTGGAGAGAATTCCAAAGATAACAGCAAAAAGAAGGAGGAAGGGGAGAATGTAATCGAAAACACCGGCAGTCTGCCACTGATTAAGAATCGAACCAATTGTAATCATAAGCACCATGGTGCTCTAATCAAAGATTAATTTATATATGTTTCGCTGCAGTTAATGGCTCGAACTGCCTGAGCTCTTTCCACTGAATCCGACAACAGCAGCAACGGCAATAATAACAATGATGATAATGATGGCATTGGTTGCAATTGACGAATCCTCACCCTCAAACAAGCCCTTGATGTATTCCCATCCACCACTATAGACAAGAACTGCAATGACAACTGCAATAAGAGCTAAAATTCCTACCGCCATCTTAACATTCTTGTGAATCTGAAATGTTCCAGGCTCATGGAACATTCCCCACATCATGAGAAATACAAGGCCAACAATTAAGGCAACTGCTGAGAACGAAACTAATTGCACGGTAAGTTGTACTGCCCAAGCAAATGAGACAAATATTAAGCCAATAACAAGTGCCACAATGGCATCAAGCTGTCTCTTGCCGTCTCCAAGAATTTTAGTCTTCTGAAGAACGGCAAACACAAGTGCGAAGATGAGTAGAAATGGTAAGACAAGTTCAACGAACAAGGGCGACTGAAGAATCGTTGCGCCGCCGTACGTGAATGCCATCAGTCAAGTTTGTTTCTAGAATATTTAAATCTTCTCACAATTGCTCGTCAGCGGTTGCAGAAACATCAACGGGAGCCATCGCGCCTTCTTCGCGCATTGGTAATGATGCCTTGTTAACAACAAAAACGTCCCCAATGGCCTTTACAAACTGATGAGGGATAATAACACCCCGTGCTCCTCCAAACAATGAGACTGCGCCGCTTCCAACCTTGATTCTCCATCCTTCTACCTTGTTATCAATCAGATTGACCTCTTCGACCTGTCCGAAATAGTCACCTTCAGAAGTATAGACGTGCTTCCCAATAACCTCGCTGACTCTTTTTATTCTAAGCATGATAAACGTTGCAAAGAACACTATTTATACTTTATGTTTTTCTATTATATACATACGAAAATGATAATAGACTGAGAGCCATAATGTTTATATAAACAACAGCTTCAAAAGAGGGATGAGAGACTCCGAATTTGCGCACATTATCGCTGCAGTCATTATTCTTACACTGGTCATTAGCTTTTCCGCACTTATCGGCGGGGATTTTGCACTTATACCTCAATTATTTCTCTTCGCAGTCATTATCATTGCAACAGCGCTGCTTGCAAAAAAGATAATGGCCTATATTTTAGATGCAGATGTTGAGCACAGGTTATGGATGATGGATCGTTATGGGTGGAAAGCGCACCAGCATTTCAAGAGGGAAGTGCCTGCAGGAATTATCATACCCCTATTTTTGACACTTTTCTCACTTGGTACGGTAAAATTCATGGGAATTCTTACTTATGAAGCACGAGCGTTGAAGGTAAGGGCTGCTAAGCGTTTTGGTCCTTACAGTTATACGGAGATGACTGATTGGCATAATGGATTAATAGGTGCAGCAGGAGTTGTTGCTGTCTTGGTGCTTGCCATGGTGATCTATCTGGTCCCTGCGAATCTCGAGCTGCTTGCAAAAATGGCAGTTTTCTACGCCCTTTCAAATATGATCCCATTTTCAAAATTGGACGGTACGCAGATCTTCTTCGGTTCTCGTGTGCTATGGACCGCACTTGCAGTAATAACCCTTATTTTTACGACTTACGCATTCGTTCTTCCATAAGAAACATAAACCCTTATGGAGTAGAATTATCATGATGATACCTAGAGATTACCAACAGGCAATTTTTAACACTGCAAAAGAGCGCAACACCCTTGTTGTCCTACCCACAGGGCTGGGAAAAACACTGATAGCACTCATGCTTGCAACTGAAAGCATAAAACGTCATCCTGGAAAGAAAGTCCTGTTCCTTGCACCTACAAGACCTCTTGTCGAGCAGCATTACGATTATTTCACGAAGAACCTTCCAGAGCTCTTTGCAGATCTCCAGCTGTTCACCGGCTCTGTCCCTGCGGAAAAAAGAAAGAAGATATTCTCTACGGCGGAGATCGTCTTTTCTACCCCTCAATGCATTGCCAATGATCTTCGTCATTATTTATATGACATGACTGATGTCTGCCTGCTTATTATTGATGAGGCTCATCGATGTCTAAAGAACTATGACTACACTGCAGTCGTTGATTATTACAAGAGACAAGCGGAGAATCAACGGATTCTCGGACTTACTGCCTCTCCAGGATCAGATTCTGATAAGGTAAAGGAGATATGTGCCCATCTTGATATAGAGGATATAGAGGTAAGGACTCGGGAATCTCCGGATGTAAAGGACTATCTGCAAGAAAGAGAGTTCAAAAAAATAGAAGTCCCCTTTCCCCAAGAATTTATAGAAATCCGCATTTTACTCAGAAGGATTTTCGATTCTAGAGTAGAACAGTTGAAAGCAAGAAGCCTTTTGTTTGGTCCTGCGAACAAGATTACTCTTCTAAAGCTTCAGCACGCGCTTGCAAAAAGAATGGCTGGCAATTTCAATGCCATGATCGGAATGGGATTGACTGCACAGGCAATCAAGATCTCCCATGCAATGGAATTGCTTGAGACCCAGACACTCTCAGGTTTGCATGATTATCTTCGAGGCTTGATAAAACAAGCAGAAGAAGGAAAGACGAAGGCGGTAAAAAATCTAGTGAAGCTTCCTGAATTTAACGCAGCGCTAATTTCCTTAACCGACTTACTGACAAAGAAAATAGAGCATCCAAAGATCGAAGAGTGTGCTGTTCTGGTAGAAAATGAAATACAGGAAAATCAAAAGGCAAAAATAATGATATTTACGCAATTTAGGGAAACTGCCTCTCAAATTGTTAAAAGGCTTTCTCAAATTCCCAATATCCGACCTGCCGTTTTTATAGGTCAAGCAAAGAAGCATGGTGTAGGTCTCTCACAGAAGGAGCAGAAGCAAGTCATCGAACATTTCAAGGAGGGAGTCATCAATGTGGTGGTTGCAACATCAATTGGTGAAGAAGGACTTGACATCCCTGAAGTGAATGCAGTCGTCTTCTACGAGCCAATCCCTTCAGCCATACGAAAGATCCAGAGAGCGGGAAGAACTGCACGATTAGCGCCAGGAAAGCTCTTTATTCTTATTACAAAAGATACCCGGGATGAATTCCATCATAATGCCTCTACAGCGCGAGAAAAGAAAATGTACCGAACCATAGAGCTCGTAAAAAGGGAAATTAAAAACAGGCCAAAAACATTGAAGGACTTCACATAAGGTTTATTAATATACTCCCCCTATATGCTTATGAATAATTTTATTAAATATTTCTTTTCAGTTATTAATTTAATTCTTATCTTGGTTTTTATGCTCGGTGGAGTCTTTAAGGAAATATCACGCGCTATTTCTTTCCAAGCAGGAGTAAGATTCTTTGACACATTAGTTTATTTTCCCCTCATCCCAATCCTTGGTATAGTATCTCTAATTATCGGAGGATATCTTCTAATAAAAAATAAGGAAAAGTTTGGAGGATGGTTTAATATCATAATTGGAATTGGCTCTTTATTAGTAACGGGATGGGTTTTCTGGTATCTATCTACTCATTCATTTTGATGGTAGTCAAGGGCAAAGACGACCTAACTTCATTTTTCATAATCATCACATGACATTCTTTGACATATTTTCAAACAAAAGGTTAAAGGAACCAAGAAAAATCAACATCCTAGTGGATCATAGGGAGAAAAACTCCCTTGTTCCCTCCCACCTTGCCTCTCAAGGGATAGGGGTAAGGTTCCAGCAGCTTAACGTTGCAGACTATTTGTTTGGGAATATAGCGATTGAAAGAAAGACCATCAATGATCTGAAATCCTCTATCATCAGCAAGCGCATTAACGCGCAGCTTCTCGAGCTTAAACAATATCCCAAGCCACTGCTGCTTGTGGAAGGAATAGGTAACGAGGATTTATATGAAGGGATTATCAACGAGAATGCCTTGCGAGGTTTCCTCCTCTCCGTAGCGTTGGAATACCAGGTCCCCATAATTTTTACGCAAGATGAGGAGGATTCTGCTCGATATATTGCCATTCTCGCGAAAAAGAAGGAAAATAAGCATCCCTCATTGAGGGCATCCAAGATTACACCGACTGAAGAGCAAAGGCTTCAATATATCCTGGAAGGGTTTCCAAGAATAGGACCGAAGACAGCAAAAAAACTCCTTGCAAAATTCAAGACCATAAAAAATATTGTCAATGCCTCTGAAGAGGATCTCCAGGAGATTCTAGGGAAAAATGAGGAAATCTTCTCATATCTCATCAAACATGAAGCCTCATTTGATGATATGGACGGGCAAGAAGACACATAATCTATTTTTCTGCAGAATGGTACTCCTGAAGTAAGGAATAAACAGGTCCAAGTGCCTTTAAATGAGAACTCATCAGCTTAAATGAATTACAAGAAAAGCTCAGAGGTTTTACATGGATTGAGGATACGGAATCTTCGAATCCCTTCTTATCCATAACATATTTTATTCTCGCCAGAGTGAGGTGTCCCATGAATCTTTCTTCCTCAGGAAATAATCCTTTTATTTTTTCATCAATCTTCTTCTGTAAATCATATAATCCCTTGCCCTGCACTTTTATCCAGACAATCCTCGGATTCTTATGATGGTGAAATATACCTATAGTGCCTAGGTTCAACTCCATAGGTTTAAATTTTATTTCCTTTAAGGCTTCCTTTACCTTCTCAAGTGTAGCGTCATCAATCTCTCCTAAAAATTTTAAGGTAAGATGAAGGTTCTCAAGTTCAGTGAGCTTGCCAGCAAATTTCTTCTTGCCCAACAGTTCATGGATCCGAGCAACTTCTTTTATGATTTCATCAGGAAAGTCAATTGCTATGAAAACTCTCATCTAGTTCTTAATGCAAAGATAAAAACTGGCCGTCTTAGGTGTTGATTGATAATTAAGATAACCAGCAGAAACAGCGATAATTGTTCTGGTGCTGTTACGGCATTTGAGAAGTTTGTTATTGGTTCCAGGCTCGCAGAATGCCTCTCCCCAAACATACTTCGGAGCATTGGTACTGGCCTTATTAAGAGGACCGTCAGTTGTTGAATCAACACAAGGTAGAGCAGTGCCTGCACCGACACCTAATGCATCTCCAAATACAGTGCCTCCACCGACAATAGTGCCCTGCACTTCTTCTGCAGAATGGCCGAACACGGCCGGCTTAGGAGGATTGGAATTGTAGGCATACACAGTAAATATTCCGGCAAGAACAATCAATAATCCAATGATGGTGAGAGCATACCTCTTTTCAATGTTCACTGACAGCTTCATAGGGGAATAATAGGAGCATTATTTATAAGTCTTTCCTAGTCAGGAATAATTGCGGCAGTGCTATGTCCAGAAATCTGTGCAATCTTCTTGACATCAGCAAGAGTAACTTTGCGTATCTGTTCCTCATGCTTGTAATAATCCCCTGCATTCCCTCGTAGTTCTGCGAATAGAAGCTCATTCATCACGGATGAGCTCTCCTCAGAAGTTATCTTTCGTAGTCCGAGAAGCCGTTCCTTGGCTTCCTGAAGGTCCTTTGCAGTCATATTCTTGACGTTATTAAATTCCTCAAGAATGATCTTCTTAACCTCGGGCACTGCATCTTTAGTGGTCCCGACATAAATGCTGTAATAGGAATAATTCTTTTCGGCATTGATGGAGCTCTTCACGGCATATGCGAGTCCTTTCTCTTCCCGGATCTTCAAAAATAGACGTGAAGACATTCCATTTGCTAAGTACGCATCGAGCACTTCCAAAGCAGTATGTTCCTTAGTGCTTGGTAATGGTGCGTGCATGGCAAACACGAAATGTGCCTGGTCGATGCCGGGCCTTTTTTCCACACTATCGTTATGACGAGTCTTTATCGGTTGTAAGGCAATGCTTCTACTTCCTCGCTTAAAGCGTTTTTCAAGATATGCGCACAGTGCATCAAAGTCTGCGTTGCCGACAGCGGTGACAATATAATTTTCAGCAGAGTAGTTTTTCTTGAAATACTCTGCGACAAAATCTCTTCCGAGTGCCTTGATGGTCTTCTCAGATCCTATGATTCCTTCCCCTAGGGGCTTATCATAGAGGTTTGATTCGATCTTTTCAAATACATAGTGCTGAGGGGTATCATGGTACATCTTTATCTCCTCAAGAATTACTTTCTTTTCCTTTTCGAACTTTTGAGGATTGAATAAGGGGCTAGTAAGCATATCAATGAGAATATCAAGGCCTGCAAAGAGATGTTCGCTTGGAAGCTTAAACCAGAATGAAGTCACCTCGTTTGAGGTGAATGCGTTGAGCACGCCTCCCTTTTTCTCTATCTCTCGAGAAATATCTTCATGGGTCCGTGTTTGCGTGCCGGTAAATACCAAATGTTCCATGAAATGGGCAATCCCTTTTATGTTTGAGACCTCATAGGCTGCTCCGAACTTGTTAGTAATACTCAAAGATATCACGGGGAGTTCCCGCTTCTCCATGATAACTGTCATTCCATTAGAAAGTACTTTCCTTGAAAACTTCATGAAAGCTAAAAAAGAAAACTATTAATAAATCTTGTTATAGAGAGTTAGATGCCAATCAACGCAGGATATGAGTATGTTGCCGCGGAGAAGAAGTATCTTCAAGCAATAACTTTGGAAGAAAAGATTGCCAGCCTCGAGGAAATGATCCGGGCAGCGCCAAAGCACAAGGGAAGCGAGAACCTGCTCTCAGAGCTCAAGACACGATTGAAAAAGTTCAGAGAGAAGCAAGAAAAGAACAAAAAGACCGGAAAGACGACAAAAAAGGGAATAAAGAAGGAGGGATTTCAAATTGTGTTGTTAGGTCCTACAAAGTCTGGAAAATCATCACTCCTGAGTAAACTCACGAATGCAAAGCCCCTCATTTCTCCCTATCCTTTTACAACAAAAGAGCCTGAAATCGGAACTCTTCATTTTCAAGGTGTGCAGGCGCAGGTCGTTGACCTTCCAAGCATAGGCTCTGAATACTTTGATATAGGAATAATAAATACTGCTGACCTTATTATAACCGTCGTAGAAAGGCTTGAAGACATTGAAAAGAGCAATTCCTTTCTGACGCGAGCTACAGGAAAGAAAATTATCGTAATAACCAAGGCTGACCTGCTTACCCTTGAACAGCAAAGAAAAATTGAGGCAACCCTTAAGAGCAAAAAGATCAATGGTCTTCTCATATCTTCAACAACAGGACAAGGCCTTGAGCCGTTGAAGGAGAAGATACTCCTCTCTATGAACATAGTGCGGATATATATGAAAGAGCCAGGAAAACCCCACTCCCCCGTTCCAGTAGTGCTTCCCGAACACTCAACAGTAAAGGCTGTTGCTGAAAGCATCAGGAAGGGCTTCTCAGCGACTATCAAGGAAACACGATTGACGGGACCAAGTTCAAAGTTCTCCAATCAAAAAGTAGGCCTTTCGCACGTCCTTAAAGATAAAGACATCGTAGAATTCCACACCTAGAAAAGTTTATTAATTAGGACACCCTAAAAGAATCACATAGAAAGGCTTATTAATTACTCATTATCGTCGTTTACCATGCGTGAAGAAAAAATAAACAAAATTGAAGTCCTTGTAGAGGGCATATGCTTCCATGAAGACAAAGTCTTCCTTCTTAAGAGAGCTCCTACACGAAAACTGTTCCCTAATATATGGGAATGTGGTGGAGGCTCTGTAGAGGTAGGTGAAAGCTTTGAGGAGGCCGCTGTCCGTCAATTGAAAGAGGAAGCAGGCATCATTGTCGAACCGATAACAGTCGTAAAGACGTTTGAGATTTCCACACCCCAGAGTGAGCAGAGGACTATCCCTGGAGTATTCTTCGCATGCAAATTCGTGAAGTATGTATCTGGCAAAAGCCCTCGAATAAGCAACGAGCATACTGAATGGCGTTGGGAGCCTGTAGAGTCTGTCAATCAGCTTGAATCTCTTCCAAGCACCATCAAGGAAGCCATAAAGGTAGGTCATGAGGCGTATAAGAATCACATGGCTAGAAGAACCCTTAACGTAGCTTAAGGATGCTGAAGTTTCTTAACAGCAGCAAAGATTTTCTTGGCCTTAGCATTGTTTTCAAAATGCTCTCGCACAGGCTTAATGAGTTGATTAATATGAGAAGCAATGGTATTTTTCAAGTCTAACGGATGTATCTTTCCTGCAACAAACAAATCTCTCAGTTTATCATAGCTTTTGACCTCAAGGTCTCCTCCGAATTTCTCTGGGCGCTTGATCACTATAGATTTAAACCGTTCAAACACAATATATTTTGCATATTCTAAAATAGGGTTGTTTTCATCACTCTTCTCAGGACAGTAGGCGTTTCTGAATTTCTTAAAAATCTCCTCTTCGCTGTCAGTCATAAAAATGGCACTCTCTGGATTAGACTTAGACATCTTAAGGGCAATGGCTCTCTCAACACCAGTTTTTTCAGATTCCTTGAATTGCAAGCCCATAAGCATATGGTGATGAACAGCGATAGGTGCCTTTAAACCGATTTTTGGAAATAAATCCCTGGCAAGCATATTTACTTTCCGCTGATCCATACCAAGCTGAGCGATGTCTGCCTCTAAATGATGGATGTCTGCCGCCTGCATCAAAGGATATAATATCTGGGCGCTTGGATTGCTTGTGCTTTCTTCCCGCCCCATGATCTGTCCGCACCGCATAACTCTCTGGATAGTGGCATGGGTTGAAAGCTTCAGGACAGTCTCCCAATATTCGGGATGTTTCATTATTAAGTCTGAAGCCCATATGAACTCGACATTTTTCAAGTTCATGCCACTTGCCTTCCAAACTTCTATGAAATACTCTCCAACTATTCGTATTTTTTCCAGATCTCCGCCTAATTTGTTATTTAACATTGCAAACCAGTCAGCGACCCAAAATCGGAAATGCATCCCTGTGCTGGTCAGCTTGTTGACAGTAATAGCGCGAAGCAAACCCTGTGCAATATGGATGTTTCCCGAAGGTTCAAACCCATCGTAGGCAATGATCTTTTTCTTTGATTTGAACAACTCCCTTAGCTCTTCTTCAGTTACAATCTCTTCAGCAATGCTCTTTACAATAGAAACTTTTTCCTCTACATTCATACTCTTGCGAGCTGAAAATACAATTTAAATGTTTCTAGATTTTCACAAGGTCTTCGTGGTCGAGATAATACCCGTCATGGCCTGTTTTTCCTGGAAAGAGGGCAATCACATAATCAACGGCCCTCTCCCCCAATCTCATCTCTCTACTAAGCGTGATTGCATAGGCTTTAAGGCATTGCTCGCACACAGCCGTATCCCCATGCACTGAGAGGGGAGAAGAAATGGCGTTCCTCCTTACAAATTCTCGTAGTTTGCGTAGATACTCCTTTGGCAGCAACGGAACGTAAAAGTCTGACTGTTTGAAAAGCAGTTCGTGTTTTATGATGTCCCTCATAGTTTTTTTCATCACCTGCATTTTTTAGGAAAAGTTTATATATAAGTATTACTAAAGTTATTTTAATACCACTAAGAATTATTTTTTACCATGCACATCGTACAAAAAAAGGAAAATGAACTCTTTAGCCTTCCATGCAAGGAGCTTCCTCCCAGTTCATTCAAGGCTCTCGCCTCTCCGCTCGCACAGAGACTAGTGAGGAAGCTTGCAGAAAAGCCAAGCTATGCAAAGAGAATTGCCGAAGAACTTGATGTCCATGAGCAAAAAATCTATTATCATATGAGAATGCTCGAGCAGGCAAGAATCATAAGCCCTCTAAAGACGGAGGCAAGACAGGGAGCTATCGCACAATACTATGAGCTTGCGCAGCCTAGCTTTGCAGTTCGATTCAAAGATTTTGAAGCAACTCAAAAGATAGCTACATACTCAAATGAAAGTGAGTTTCTTGAGCCGTTTATTCATAATGGAGAACTGAAGGCACTGGTCGTCGTAGGAAGCCCCGACCCGCATGGTCCTGAAAAGGCTCGTGCCCGTGATGGGTACTACGGCATTGATCTTGCGCTCTTCCTCGGCACATTCCTTCACGGAGTAAGGGGACTAAATGTACGTCTTGATACTGAAATACATGACGAGGACCTAAAAAACAACCTGATAATTTTAGGAGGGCCTATAGTCAATAATGTGGCTAGGAAAATAAACAAAAAACTCCCCCTCCAATTTAAAGGAAAGGTAATCGTAAGTACCCTGACAAAAAAAGAGTATTATACTGATGAAACAGGTATTATCATTAAGATGGCAAACCCTTTTGACAAGACAAAGAAAATTCTTCTCATTGCAGGAAGAAGGCACGCAGGCACGCGCGCATGCATTTTAGCCTTCACCAAGCATTTCAAGGAGATAACTGACAAAAAGCAGGTACCTTTCGCGAGAGTCATCGAAGGTATAGATCTTGATAGTGATGGTATTGTTGATGACGTAGAGATACGAGAATGAGAAGAATGTCATTTATAGTAGCGATGGTTGGACTGCTCATTCTCGTGCTGATCTTTGTCCTCTCACCTTTCCATGAAATAAGAAACAAGAGTCAGATTGATACGCTCATGGAGAATAGGAAAGTGTCGACTCAAGGAAAAGTAGTGCATGAGAGAAAATTCGGAAATTCATATATCCTAGTATTAGATAACAATATTGAAATCATAACCTCTGACATCTTTCCTGTTATAAACGAAACAATGAGTGTAGAAGGAAAGGTCGATGATTATGATGGAGTCAAAAGGATTCGTGCTCTTGCCATGCACATTAAAAATTAAAGTTTCCTTGTAGTAAGTTCTGCTCGTGTATCTTCTACATAGGTGTAAGTCATATGCACGAGATCACCAATCGTTTGTTCTGCTTCAGGCTTGTCTAAATTCTGCGTCATGATACAATAAAATATTCGTGTTTCTGCAAGATACATGATACCGCAATTGTGGAAGTATTTCTTATTATCGACAAAATAAGACCCATACTTATGGGCGATAATAATATCCTTAGGAAGGCGAGCAACTCCATGTATATCAAATGTCGTATTGGTCAGCAAGGAGAGCAAGTACTCATCATCCTGCGGCTGTAGTATCGTTGAGAGATAAAGACTCAGGAAAAGATGGGTCGTGGATTCAGGACTTATAAAATAAGTGTTGTTAGAAAGCGAATCGTAAGTATATCCTATATCATCGCGATAAAAGTCAAGGTATGTCGAGAGGGCTTCAAGTTCTTTCAATGTCACCTCTCTACTTAATACCCTAAAGGCAGTGTTATCTGATTCGGTGATCATCCTATCAAGAAGAGCATGGACAGTAAGCTCCGATACATCCTCTTTGTAAAGCGTCCCTGATCGTGAATCTCTATCTTCAGGCATTATAGGCAATACTGTGTCAAATCGTAGCCCTCCTTCCTCGATCTTTCTTAAAATAAGGATAGCAATTGGTAGCTTATTGAGGCTTGCTGGCTCGAAGGGCGCTTCCTCATTGATACCAGTGGATGAGCCATCTCGTTGATTAAGTATATAGACTGAAACATTTAGATTTCTGTCAACAAGATATTTTTTCATCTGTTCCTGCAAAGGCTTGAAATTAAAGATAAGATGGCTTTGTGGTGCCAATGTTCCAGAATATACTCCTGCAGCGAGTAGTCGCGTTGATGTTGTAGACTTTGGGAGTACATTCGACTGCACCACGTTTGCCCGAGGCAGTCCATAATCTTTGAAGAGAAGAATAAGAAGTATAAGAATAATGGCGCTTTGAGCAATAATGATCTTCTTTTCCATCCATTATATTTAGGAATAATCTATAAAAACCTATGGTAGGGGACAAGCTATTGTAGAAGAAAGTATATAATAAAACGTTGAGAAGATAACAAATGCCATGGAGATTATGAATAAACCGCGCTTGGCGATGATAGTGTATTTAGCAGGCATTCGTAGAGCAAGATCCATAAGTAAATATCCTATAAAGAACATAATGCCCGTAATAAAAAAAGCCAAGAGAACTCGGCTAGAGCCACTGTCTATGCACATGCAGGGTAATATCTGAAAGAACTTATAAACCTATTCATAGTTACTCCTCCATTGATACAAATTATCCTCGCATTTCTCCTTGGAGTGATCGCAGGTACATTTACTGGACTTGCGCCAGGAATACATATTAATCTCGTTGCGGCACTTATTCTTTCCTTCCATGCAAACTCTCCTCTTCCATTCATCATATTCATTGTCGCAATGTCAATAACCCATGTGTTCATAGATTTTATACCTTCAATCTTTCTTGGCGCCCCCGATGAAGATACTGCACTTTCTATTCTTCCAGGTCATCAGCTCTTGAAACAAGGCAAGGGACGCGAAGCGGTTGTGCTGGCTCTTCTAGGGGCGCTGATGGGAGTCGCAATTTCAATCATTCTTGCATATCCATTTGCAAAAATTGTTCCTTATATCTTTACTCATGTCCAGCCATTTATTCCATTTATCCTTATCTTTATTTCAGCATATATTATCCTTAGAGAAAAAGAGATCATCATCGCTCTAGTCGTATTCATACTGGCAGGGTTTCTTGGATTTTTTGCATTCAACCTTCCTGTCAGGGAGCCATTACTCCCCTTATTATCCGGATTGTTTGGAGTATCAGGACTTATCATAAATGTGCATGAGAGAAAATCCCTCAAGAAACAGGAAGTAACCTCTTTCAAAAAAATAAATATTCAAAAGAAAGAACTTGCACTTTCAGCACTTGTGGGGGCAATTGTTGGCCCTCTCTGTTCATTCCTTCCCGCGATCGGCTCAGGCCATGCTTCAATTATAGGCTCGGAGATAAAGGAACATTCTATTCGAGGGTTTCTTTTCCTCAATGGTTTGATGAACGCTCTGATTATGTCTCTCAGCTTTGTTACAGCCTATGCAATTGGAAAAACAAGGACAGGAAGTGCAGCTGCAGTCAAAGAGCTTGTAGGCACGCTCACTACATTCCATCTAGTGAGTATATTTCTTACGATAGCATGTGCCTCTGTATGTGCATTCATCCTAGGGCTCATCTTGTCAAGAAAATTCGCATATATTATGAACAAGATCAACTACCGAAAGCTAGGAATTACTACGCTTGGAGTGCTTGTAACAGTTAATATAATATTTTCAAATGTTCTCGGTCTCGTTGTTCTTGCGACAGGAGCTTCTCTTGGACTCTATGCAATACTTTCAGGATCCAGAAGAATAAACCTCATGGGTTGCCTGCTCATTCCCTCAATTATTTTCTACCTTTAGAACCACTTCTTGAGATCTTCTTGTTTTTCTTTCTCTCTTCCGAATATGCTTTCAATATACATCTGAGTCAACTCTAGGCTTTCAAGCAAATAATCGCTTACCTCGTATTTCTTTGCAATATCCAGTGCCGGCTGCATGTATTTCAAGATACTTCCTTCAGATATGGTGAAGATCAATTTGCCCCCACAATGTGTGCATTTCCCCGTCAGAGGTGGCCTGCGGTACTTGTCATTACATCCAACACATCTAAACACCTGCATTGAAAACTTTCTGAGATTACCTCTCGTGTCACGAATGAAGTGCCTCTCTATGATAAGACGCGCCACATCGCGGACATTTACCGGCCTCAACTTAACCGAGAGGTTCATCATCTGCTGTACCTTCTCCTGCATTGTTGGCAATGTTTTATAGCTCGAGCAGAGAGGCGCATTGTTCAGGTCAGAGGTATCATAACTGAAGGAAAGATTAGTGAACTCCTTTTCTGTATGCAGGCGCTCCTTGACTTGCTCCATACGAACATCTGTTGCAGGCTTATGATGCTCTGCAGCCTCATAGAGTGCCAGAGGGATGCTTGAAGAGACATCAACATCAAAAATCATATCATCAACCTCGCTTGCTCTAATCCTCATATTCAAGACAAGGGGTGCATCCTGTGTCCCTCCTCTATGAGATGGGAGAAATTTTCGTGAAAAATTCAAAAGCAAATCCATAAGGAGCATTACTGCAGCCTCATCACCATCACAATCCCTTCTCATGGCTGCATGGATATAAGGAGAAGCAAGGAGTGCCTGTACATGGGAGAACCCTATAAGCCTTCCTACGACTGTTGCTGAAGTATGAGGAGACATACACCCAAAGAGATGCCCTACGAGATCTTGATGCGACGTAGCATGATAGAACGAAGGACATCCATAAAGTTTCTCAAGCTCTGCATCAACGAATCGTGCGACGTTTAAGAACACATCATCTGCCCGTTCATCGGGAGTAGTAGGGCATGAAGGAAGGACAATGTCATGAGGAAACAACTCCAAAACTTGATCATCGTGAGTAAGAGGCACACCATGAATATCATGAGTATATCCAAGTTGGACAAGTTTCTGAGGCGGAGTTCCGACCTCGCGAGGCTTGAACTGTGTTAGAGGCATCTCAGTCATATCATAGCGGATAGTGCCATCTTTATTGACATGAAGAGAATGCTGAGCCCTCAAAAATCCTTTGGCAAGATGTTCACAACTATGATCCTTGCTGCTTGTTCCTCTAACGCCTTTAATGATCGGGATGCCATTACCATCAGGCTGGATAAGTTTTCTCGCTGCATCAAAATAATGTTTAATATCAATGCGTCGTTCATTATACTCGTGAACAAGGGGGTGGTGTGGACAACTCCCCACATAACTCTGCATGCATTCAGTGCAATAAACAAGTCTCGTACACGTTTTGCCGCACTTCTCACAACGAGGATAGATGCTCTCTCCGCATGACTCGCACGAATAGAGAGGAAAATCAGCCTTGACGCTTCCAACATCTACTGCTGCTTGGACGCTCCGAAGCCTTCCTCCCTCTTCACCAACAGGAAACAGGCAATGGGGACTCCCTATCAATTTTCTTAGTTTTGCTTTCTCAGGTCTTCCCATTCTTCCCCCTATGAACGTGCCAGATTTATCCTTGATAGGGATACTAGATAATAAGTTGATAATGACTAGCCCATTCTCACTCCGACCCTTTATCTTTCCAATGCACTCTTCAATACTATGTTCAAAATTATCTTGGGAAATTCCAAGATTAAAGAGCAGAGATTGACTCTGTGCAGCACTAAAAACAACATGCTCTATGGAAACTTTATGCTCGCAGCCAATAAGTTCTAAGGCTCTCTTGCCCTGTGCAAATCTCTCTCTATCAGATCTTGTGTAGGGAAGAATGAGGATTCCTTCCTTGAGCTCTCCGTGAGCTATCCAATCAATCAACGAAAGGAAAAGGTCTGCTGAAATCTCTCTCCAATAATAACTGTATCGAGGATGAAGAGGAATTGAATACTGCTTAGAAAGTTCTAGAGCCGTTTCAAACGAAGGGACGAGTTCGCTTGTCCCTCCTGCTTTTTTAAGATGCTCAAGCCAATACTGCTCGACATACCCTGCAGGCTCAAGGGGATGATTTCTATTACAAAAATCTCCATAAGGCACTAATATGTCCCCTAAGTATATGATTTGATCAACCTGTGGATAGAGTTGCTTGGCTTCTTGGATTGTTTTTATACTCTGGACGCTTCCATCTTTAAGGCGGACGATAGGACCGTCAATACTATCACATGAAGCGATAGTACATCCTTTTGTCGGCTTTTCTATTTTAAGTTGCGTTCCAACAGCAATGAAATTGTCAGTGATAGCCATAGTTGCAGGATGCAGGGCAAGAGTAGAATATCCAGTCGTCCTAGATCGACCATATCTGAGCCTAAAGCCTCCTGACTCTGAAGGATGGCTGAAAACAGGTCTTCCGGCAACAAGATCTTGCATATAGGTGGCTCCTCCTCGCGCACTGTCGCCGCTCTTTTTTCCCTCCTTTAATTTTTTCTGTAATTGCGTGAATCCAGCAAGCCAATCCCAACCTGAGAGCTTGAATCCTCGTTCTTTTAATTTAACAATACGCTTAAGGATCTTAGGCGCTTTTTGCGCAAGACCCTCTCCAATGACGAGGCAGAATCCACTCCTGATGAAGTTGGTCTCAATTCTTGGAAGATCCTTATAATTGTAAACTTCCCTCTCCTCACTTGGATCTCCTGTGAGTTGTATAGGAAGATTGCGGAGTAAATAATCAAGCTCTTGTTCAGAAGGAAGATACTGCAAGTTGGTAATTCTCTCGTGATACTCATAACATTCATGGATTCCTCGTTTAATCTCATCTTCAGTAGGATCATATTTCGCATATCCAAACATCTCACGCAGATAATCGACAATGACAAGAGAGAATGCTGCCTCAGTTCCTCCTGCAGATCTGATAGGACCCGAATAGTAGGGTGCAAGATAATCCCCTCCATCGGCTGTTTTCTTAATTTTAAGTTGTATGAACCCCTCTATAGGGGAAGAGACATACCCTAGTGTCAAATATCCTATAGCAATCCGTATCCCTGCCTCAACTGCTTCGAGATGATCTTTAAACTTGCAGAAGGTCTCCTTTGCAACCTCTTCGGCAATTTTTAGCGAGACTGCAGGATCAAGATTTCCATATTCCTTTTCAAGCTCGAGAATTCTAGCAACAAGTCGAGGATCCATGACTTGAGGATAAAGAACTGAGACAAGTCCAACAACCCGCTCTGCTAAAGAAGTTGCAACGGGAATCTCAACGTCTGAAACAGGGTCAAATCCCTTCTTTCGTGCCTCGCGTGCTGCATCATAGCTCTTTTTCACTTCCTGCTCTAGATTTTGGAAATAGTCTTTAATATTCACGATTAAGTTCCTCCTCAATGCCAAAGTCTAACAATTTTAATTCCCTGGATTTCAAGTTGAGTACGGCGACCTTGCAAGGATCAGGTATATTTCCTATCTTTTCCTCGAAAGGCGTCTGCGATTGCCAACAGCTTCCGGTAATGATAAGCACCCCATTATAATTCTCTATATCCATCCTATGAACCTCTCCCGTACACAAGACGTCGGGAACTTCGGAAATAACCAAGGGATCATATTCAATGTTAGGGATATACACAACCGAAGAATGTGGTGGGGCAAGATGTCTTCTCTTAAGCATATGCCTTACTGCCTTTGCAGGAGTCCTATGGGCCTTCATCTCACGTAACTCCTTGATCTCGTTGATGAAAGTGTGGATGCTTGCCCCATGATACATTAAAACCTTGAATTCCTTGTCTTTCTCAAGAAGTTTTATCAGTGCAGGATTAGTAACAAGCACAAGATTTTCAATGGCATATAAGGGGCCCGCATATCGTTTATCAATGAGTGGTTGCGGCTCTGCTACCCGCGCTGCATCGTGTTGGCCTGGACACATAAACATGGTAATGTGTTTAGGCACACGTGAGAGGTATGATGCAAGCAACGTATACTGCTCCTTCATACTTTTTAAGCTAAGGACGGATTCCTGCCCTGGAAAAATTCCTACCCCGTCAACATTGTCTCCGACAAAGAAAATATACCTTAGCTTTTTCGCAACCTCATGATCACTTTCGACCCAGTCAATGAATTGCGTGAAACTTTTTCCCAGATGACGGTCACTTCCACAATGAATATCTGATAGGAAGGCAACCGATATATCCTCATCAAATTTTGTCTTCTCTGGAATAAGTGCATCAGGAAAAAATATGTCTTGGATAAAGAGCATGTCCCTGCTCCCTGAAGCTCTTATCCCTACTACATCATCAAGTTGAAGCTCATCAGCTTTCTCAAATACATCCGCTCGGTCAGCCTTAACCAAAGTGCTTACTTTTCCTGTCAAGTCCTCAAAGACAATGATAAGGTTCTTGTTCTTTGTAACCCTTTTCTCACTGACCATGGCAATGATGCTTAAGCTTTGCCGCTCACTAGATATTTTATTGATAGAAATAAGATTTGTCAATTCAGGCCTTCTCATGAGGATTTTCTGCAGCTGCTGGTATCGTGACCTGAAATGCCCTGTAAAGTCGCCGACCTCAATTTTCTTGTCAGGTTTCGTGTCAGCATAAAATATCCTGTAATTTTGGCTGCGAGTTTCAGGAGCTTTAGGGACGACTGAGTTCTCCTTCCGTATCTCAAGACTTAGGCCGAATTTGATAAAGGTGTTCTCAAGAATATTCTTGTCATTTCCAGGTAAATCTCTGACAAAGCTTTGTACATATTCATAATTCTTACTTAATACCGACTTTGTGATGACTTTTTGCCCCGATAGTCTTTCGACGCTCTCAAGGAAGGCTTTGGCGACACCTGCATCAATACTGCTAACCAAGTCGAATATTTCCTTTTCAAGAAGAAGCCCCCTATCTTTAATGACTTGTAGAAGTTCTTGATTCATCGTTGAAGTGAGTTGTCGAGTATTTCTTGTGCCTTCTCTTTTATCTCAGGAGCAAGCATGAGCTTTATTTCACGTGTTCTTCCCTGCCTGCCTTTACTGATGACTCTAGCATTAATAATGCCCAACATATCAAATTCGGCAAGTATGTCGGATACTCTCCGTTGTGTCAAGACCTCATTCTTACTGCTTTCACATATTTCCTGATACGTATTGTAGACATCGCCGGTGAATATTCCTTCAGGATCATTTTTCCTCTCAAGTTTCATAATCGCGGCAAGGACAAGCTGGAATTGCTTAGGTTCACTCTCTATAATATCAAGCATCTTGTCCTTTTCTATCTTTTGATTTGCTGCATCAATATGCTCAAGAAGTATTTTTTTGCTTCGTTCTCGTTCTGCAAGCTCGCCGGCGACCCTTAACAAATCAAGAGCTCTTCGTGCATCTCCGTGCTCTCGTGCAGCATAGGCAGCGCACTTAGCAATCACTCCCTCTTGAACAACTCCCTCCTTGAATGCCATATCTGATCGCTCACGTAATATATCTTGTAGTTGGAGAGCATTATAAGGAGAGAAAACAAGTTCCTCCTCACCAAGAGAACTTTTTACTCGTGGATCCAAATCATCCATAAATGTCAGGCTGTTACTGATGCCTATGATACTTATCTGTGCGTTCCGTAGTTCAGAATTCATCCGCGTTAGAGTATAAATGAAATTATCTGATATCTTTTTAACTGCCTGGTCGATTTCATCAAGGACAATGAGGATCATCTGTTTCTTACTATCTATGATATCAACGAATTTAGTGTAAACAGCATCAGTGGGAAGCCCTGTTGCAGGTACACTGCCGCCAAGTTCACTGATTAGTTCGGCAATGATCCTATACTCCGTATCTGCAACCTTCTTCATTTTGCAATTAATATATAGAAACTTTAAGTGATCCTTGTCTAATTCTCGCAGTTTAGCAAGAATTCTGTTCCCTACATGAAGGACACTTAGTGTTTTCCCAGTGCCTGTCTTGCCGTAGACAAATAGATTGCTTACTCTCTCTCCACGTAAGCTAGGAGCAAGGATAGAAGCAACAGCTTGTACCTGTTCCTCACGATGGGGGATGGTCTCAGGAGTGTAATTTGATTGGAGAACAGTCTTATTTCTAAATAAGTTGTTGCTTACGAATGAGTCAAATATAGTATCGATTCGGTCCATACTCTTTTTTATATTCTACTTACCATGAAGAACATTATAAACTTATCTGTCTTTGAAGCTCTATTTCCACTGGAGATATAAATATCGTCGAGTAAAACAACATAATCACAATCATTTTTATCCTTCATCTCACACACCCTTATTTCATGTGGAACAAGTATCTTAATTATACTCTATGTTGAATTAACATGAACTTACTAACAAACATAATATAACTATTATAATATATATAATATATAATATAAATATTTATAAAAGAAAAATAGAAGAAGAATACCTTCTGAAGACTATTTAAACCCTTTTTCTATCTCCAGTGGAAATAAGGGTGTGTGACATAGGTAGTGCTATATAGGTGAAAATACCACGGAAAAATTTATATACTGCTTCCTTGTTAATCGCCTATGGCATTAGAAAAGAGACCACTAAAAGAGTTAATGAGTAAGCTTGTAGTGACTAAAGAAGGCAAGCGTCTTGGATTTGTAAAAGATGTTACCTTCGAGACAAAAACAGGAGAACTCATCCAGCTTGTTCTAAAGGATGCAACGCCATACACACGAAATCTTAACCTAGAAATGTCTCAAAATAAAGAAGCACTTATTCCTTACAATACAATCATCGCTATCGGTGATTTTGTCGTCATCTCTGAAGAAGACTTGATGTAATTGTTACAATTCTAATCCATTCTACACTCTATCATTTATCATAAACTATCAACTAGGTTTTTGCTGACACATACAGAACATTATGGATATGTATGTATTATATCATAAAAACCTTTAAAAACAGCTCTCTCTACTCCACTTTATGCAAATCATAGGATTTAATTTTACTAAAATTGTCGCTACAAAAGAAGGCTCATTTAGTGCAGCCTCTTTGAAAACTAATCCTACTATCAATGTAGAGTTCACCTCTATAGAAAAGGACAAGCTGGATCTCCTTAAGGACAATGAGATAGTACGGGTATCATTCAAGTTTTCTGTTGCCTATGGTGAGTCTAGAGACAAGCCAGATGCAGAGATCCTCATGGAAGGCTTCATTGTTCTTTCACTAGATAAGAATCAATCAAAAGACATCTTGAAAAACTGGAAGAAAAAGATGGTTGCCCCTCCATTGCAGATGAATCTCTCAAATATAGTCTTAAAGCGCTGCACAATAAAGGCCTTAGTACTCGAAGAGGAATTAAATCTCCCTACTCATATAAGGCTTCCTCAATTACGCATGCAGCCAAAACCGGAAGATTAGATATCTTTTAATCTTCCAAAATCTAGAACGCTAAGATCTTCTCCTACAACCTTGACACGGAACCTGCTGAATGATATGTCCCATGCTAAAGGGATAGTCCCTTCACGGGGATCGCTCCCTTCATTGATATCAAGGAAACTCGGTACGACAATAACTGTTCTTCCCTTATATTCTCCCTCCAGAAAACACTTATACTTCTCGCTTTTCACACCCTCAGTGAGAGTGATGGCTGGGTGGACATGGCCTACAATCCAGTGGGTTATTTTTCTGTCATGGATTTCTTCAAAATCCTTATCTCCATGAAGAAAGCAATACCCATCAGAGATATAGAAATCTAAGATTTTTATTCCCCTGTCCCGGGCAATGAACTCTAGAACCGCATCATGATTCCCTCGGACAATAATGACCTCACGAGCATGTTCTTTAAGGTAGTCGAGCAGTTTCAAGAGATCGGTTCTTTCCTGCTTCAAGATGGCTCCAAATTCGTGTTTGACATCACCTAAGAGAACGACCTTGTCTACCATTCCCAAACCTTCAAATATCCTTTCAAGCTCTGATAACATCTCCTTGAACTGTGTCCGTAAAACAAACACTCCATGTTTATTAAGTGCCTCTTCATATCCCAGGTGGAGATCTCCTACTGCAAGTATTTTCTTTCCTTTCTCCTCGATATAGAGGCATTTCCCTCGATAATGTATCATACTATTTTCCTTTGCTTGATATATATAGAACTTGCGGTTTTTCTTTATAAACGTCGGGAAAAGTTTATTAACTGACGCGTATTATTTACAATACTACGTCTGCCGTTCTGTTTTTGAAAGGGGGTTTTACTATGATAGAGAATAAATACAAATATAAGCGTATTGAAATCGAAGAAACCGCTGATACTGAAGAGGAAGATATCCTACCTGATTCGGCTTCAATTGAATCAGTTGATGAATCAGTTGAAGAGACCGAGGACTTCTAATTGTTAACTGGTGGAATTTTTTTTCCGAGCGAAGTATTAGTGATAAATCTAATTCTTCTTTTCCTTTATGATGTTCATGTGAATTTCATGCATTCGTTTAAGGAAGCTCGCCTTATCTTCCATCTTGATGAGATCGCTCCTTCCCTGAAGAACAAGACTTAATCCAAAGGGGGACACGATAGGGGTGATGACTTTCTTTATTTTAACATCCCCTTTCTCGATCCATCGCAATACTTTTTCAGCATTCTGAACATCCATCAGATCTTCAAGCACCTCTCTCCGTGCCTCACGGAGGATAGGAAAGTCATCACTTATTTTTTTAATTGCTGCAAACAGGAACATGGAGTGCATCTGCTGTCTTCCTACACTTTTTTCCCTTCCCTTGTAGTTTCGCAAGATCATAAGGCTTCTAGATGCGCAGTGCCTGAATCGTCTTTTTAAGATATCAGTCTTTTCAATCGCAAGCTTAAGGATATCTCGGAGCTTATCGGACTTAACTCCATTAAGGATCTTGTTTTCGTCAAGTTTTTCTCCTGCCAGAAAGAATCCATTGTCAGAGATACCCATCTCTACATCTCTATACCGTAATTCTGCGGCTGCATAGGCATAGGCCCGTGCAAGCGCATCGTTTACTCGCCTCCCATACATGCTGTGGAACACTAAAAACTCCTTTTCTTCCTTGAATTTTTCAATCAAGAGGGTCTTTTCATCAGGTAACTCTGAGAAGTCCTGCTGTTGCTTGAAATAGTCATAGATTTCCTCTGCAATATCCTTGCCAACATACAAATATTCTTGAAGAAATGCAAGAGCCTCATCTCTCTTCCCTAGTCTCTCTTTTACAAGTCTCCTTAATCTTCCAATACTAACCCCTACATCAAAGTGTAGGGGAAGCATCTCGCTAAACCATGAGGGAATCGTAGGACTGCGGCTGACTTGTGTTTTTACATATGCTTTCATCCCTTTCGCATAAAGATACTGATACTTGTGACCTCCTAGTACAAACACATCTCCTCGTTTCATACGTTCGAGGAAGTTCTCATCGATCTTTCCTACTGTTTCTCCTTTATGACTTCCATCCTGTGCAACAACCGAGATGAAGCTTTCTTCTGGGATTGTTCCTACATTTGTCATATAGATGACTCTGGCCATCTTCCCACGCTTTCCTACTTGTTTCGTCTTCTCATCATACCATATCTTAGCATAGACATTTCTGTGTTCTAAGGCGTAGTCTCCAGCGAGATAGCTTAAGACTGCGTAAAAGTCATCTTTAGTTAGCTTTTCATAGCAATAACTCTTCCTGATAGTCTTAAGCATATCATCTACATTCCATATTTTAGTGATTGCCATGCCAAATATCTGCTGTGCAAGCACATCTAATGCATTTTTAGGGATCTCTGCCTGATCGATCTTCTTTTCAATCATTTCTTTCATCAAAATCGCGCATTCAACAAGGTCATCTCGATCCATCACTAAGAACTTTCCTCTTGGATTATCATGAAGCTTATGCCCTGCTCTTCCAATTCTCTGTAATGCCCTGGAAACGCTTTTGGGAGATCTAATCATGACAACAATATCAACGCTTCCGATGTCTATTCCCAGCTCTAGACTTGTAGAGGTCACAACAACCTTCAATTCACCCTTTCGTAACTTATCCTCAATCTCAAATCTTCTTTCCTTACTCATAGAGCTGTGATGTGCCCCAATAAGCCCGACATATTTTCCAGGGAAATATAGATCTAGATGATGAACAATCCTTTCAGTAGCAGCTCGTGTGTTAGTAAAAATCAGCGTAGTCCGATTGGATTGGACAATGTCATCCAAAAGCTTATACAATTTCCTCTGATTCTCAGCATTTTCTGCCTCAAGAATGCTCTCTCCAGGAAAGTCAAGACTAATTTCAATCTTCTTGAGCAGCTTTACATCAGCAATCAGGCAATCCCGGCCATTTCCTACAAGGAACCGTGCAATCTCCTCTAGAGGAGAGATGGTAGCGCTAAGGCCGATACGAACAGGTTCTATTAAGCTTATATCGCACAATCTTTCCAAGGTTAATGTAAGGTAGACTCCTCTCTTATTAGTCAGTGCATGGATTTCATCAAGGACAATGAACTCTAATGCAGCCATTTTCTCTACAAATTTTCCTGTCGTAAGGACAATGGCAAGTGTTTCGGGAGTTGTGACAAGAATATGTGGTGTTTTACGGAGCATTTTAGCTCTGTCCTTAGGACTTGTATCTCCAGTACGAAGACCAACTCGTATATCTTGCATTTCCATTCCTTTTTTCTTTGTAAGCTCTTGGATTTCCTCCAATGGTTGGATAAGATTGACATAGATGTCATTGGAGAGGGCCTTTAAGGGGCTTACATAGACAGCATATATTTTTTCCTCTAACTCTTTCTTGAGAGCGAGCCCGACCATGTAATTGATGATACCTAAGAATGCAGTCAGCGTCTTCGTACCTCCTGTCGGAGCCGATACAAGAATGTTTTTCCTATCATAGATATTCTTCACCCCGTAAAGCTGTGTCTTGGAGAAGTCTTTGAACTTGCCAAAAAACCATTCAGATACGACTGGGTGGAGAGTGTTCTTCACCTCCGAAGATGTATGTGGTTCTATAAAATTAATCTCAGCCATAAATCACCTAAAACAAGCATTCTAGAGCACAAATCAAATGTTTTAAACCTATCGATATCAACCTTTAAATAAAACGACCTATACCCTACTATATGCCTAAGATATCTCAACAGAAGAAAGATAAGATTTCAGAGCAGATACTTCATTACCTCTTTAGCATCACGCCAGAGATGAAGTTCACAGCCCAGATAGCCGATGAAATAGCTCGGGATGAGGAGTTCACCAAGAAGATCCTCAATGATCTCATGCAGAAGAACCTTGTCATTCCTATAACTAAGAACAAAGATGGTACCCAGTACGTCCAACGACAGCGCTGGAGATTATCAAATGATGCGTTTGAGGCGTATAAGAGGCAGCAACCATCACCTTCATCTATAAACGCCTTCGAAGACAACAATATTTAAATCATCATACGATAAAGAAATCTATGGATCCCATTAAAGAAGCCTTTACAAAAGCAAAAGAAGACATTAACGAGCTGAGAATTCAAATAGAAATCCTTACCCAGACTGTGGAAGACATTAAACGAACTTTATACCAACAGATCCAGGATACAAAGCAGACAACCCAACAGATAACTCCAACAATTAACACGAACCCAACAGATAACCTGCCTCTAGAAGGCGTAAAAACATCAAATATGAGCACTTCCACAGGAAATAGGGGGGTTCCAACAGACAGACAGACAGACAGACAGACAGACCAACACATCCCTTCCAACACAAAAATCCTTTATAAAGCGGACACAAACACACAGAATATCAATCATATAGAACGGGTTTCCCAGGTTCTTGAGTCCCTCGACGCTATAAAGAAAGAATTACGCGTAAAATTCAAGAGGTTAACTCAGCAGGAAATGCTTATTTTCTCGACGATATACCAGCTTGAAGAGGAGAATGGCAGCGTCGACTATCCACAGGTAGCTGCCAAGTTAGGTCTTTCAGAAAGCTCGATCCGGGACTATGTCCAGAAGATCATCAAAAAGGGTATCCCTATCACAAAAACGAAGGAAAACAACAAGAAAATCATTCTTTCATTGCTTCCCGATTTCAAGCGCCTAGCCTCACTTGAGACTATTTTATCCCTTCGAGAGCTGTAAATATAACACTTGTTCGACTAACCGATTAACTTTCTTCAGGTTACCACTATCTTTTTCTCACAGGGAAATAAGATATTAAACGAACTTTATCTCTCACTTTTTACACATAAACTGCCTAAAACGGGCTAGAGTTATCACTCACTCTCTTTCCTATTCCTCAGAAAAATTGAACACAATTTTCCCTCACTTTTTATCGTTTTTCGATCATTTTTCAACCAAAAATGAGTTTGCTAACTCTCACTTTTTCATTATTGAGCATGATTTTCCTCATCTTTCTCGTAATTCTCTGATTTTGACTCATTAACACGAACTTTTCCCTTTTTCTTAACTCTCACTTTTGCGTATTTTGACAGTTTTTCACGTACTTCAGCTACCACAAACACTCTCTTTTTCCCATTTTTCTCTGTTATTTCCTCGATCAGCCCTGGTCGCTTCTGCCGAATGGCATTTACCTGTCCTCGAATGGTAGATCTCTCTTTTCCCAAAAGGAGGGCTAAATCTTCATAACTAAGCTTCATATCGCTGTTCATAAGAGTGAACAAAACAAGTCGTTCGTTAGCACTTAATCCTTTTAGAATTTCGTAAAAACTGCCTGTTTGAACAGCTGTTTGAACACCATTATCAACATCATAAACAGCTGTTTGTTTGCCCAAAACCGGCAGTTTCTTAAACAGCTGTTTGTCTTTTTCGACATGAGTTGCCATTTCGAGAGCTTCACGCAGTCCAGAAATCTCATCATTTATCGACGACAAATCCTTTTTTAGCTCATTTACGATGTCAAACAGCTGTTTATCTTGAGAATCAAGGTGTTTGACCCACTTTCCAACAGTGTCCATATCTTTTTTAACTCCGGCAAAGCTTTCCTTTACTTCATGCTCGAATTTCTTGTCCCTTTTTTTGAAAAACCAGTCAAACATTAAAGTATACCAACAGTTGTAGTATTTAAATATTGCCATTTTAGAGGCTATAAAGGCAAGTGCCCCCAAGTATCCCAAGACAAAAGCAAACACCAACACAAACAGCAAAAACACACTTAAACACCTAAAAAGTGAAAACAAACAGCTGTTTAAACAGCCTCAAACACCTGTTTAAGGGTGTAAAAACAAGGAAAAAACAATAAAACCTATAAAAACAACACAAACAGCCCAAAGGGAAAAGTATATATACAAGTTTGACTGTAATATAGAGATGGTTGTTACGACTTCAGTCACCATCTCAGCAGTTCTGGCCATTATTGTGGGTATTATCATCCTCATCTGGCCTAAATTCTTGAATATTGCCGTAGGAATCTACTTGCTTATTGCAGGATTCCTGAATCTATTCAGCTTCTAAGGGAAAACAACCCTTTCATCTCAGCCATGGATAAACAAAGAAAACTTGACGTATCAATACCTGTGCCATTAGTCGTAGATTTCTACTTTATCCTCGATAAAAAAGCCGTGAAACCACTCTACATAAGCGCCGACAAACGGCTGTTTACCAAGGAAGAATACAGGCTTTTTGAATCAGGGGCAGACCTTGTCTATACAGGGGTAGGGATTTACAGGAAACGCAAGCATGTTTCCTTCGCCCGGGAGATAAGCCGCACAAATCTCAAGCAAAAAACCACCATGGCTAAGATAATCCCCATCACATTCTTCGAATATGTCTACCAGGAGGACTATCCGTTAAACACCCTGGCACTATTCGATAGCTAAAAACACACAAGGAGGTATACAAATGACAAACAACCAAGACGAAATTCGTGCAATCTATCGAGAAAATGGAGATGGATCTCGCGGAGGCCTTATGAGAGCAGAAGGCCCAGCAGACCCGACAGATTTACGTCAACTTGACAGTCTCGTCCCTCCACCCTATTTGCGTGGTGGAAAATATAGGTATGATGATCAAATCCATGTACAAGATCATCGCGGAGAACGTACCAGAGTATATAAGCAAGCAGCAGATTAATAGCGATAACTTCTTCTTAACGCTTAAAAGTTTCAGCTAAGCATAAAAGTTCGCTTTAATTCTAAAAAACTAGCCAGACTAGTAGTGAGGCCGAAGGCCGAACGCGCCCGACATAAGATTTAAATATATATTGGGAACTATATTTTTATGGAAGATTTACAAAGACTTTTTGCACGAGCCTCTAAAATAAACGAAGATACTAAAGGCTATTTCACCTCAGAAAAGCTAGCTTCTATGAGAAAGTTTGACGGACCAAAGAGATTCAAAAGAAAAGCTTTAGGTTTATGTGGATCGGACGCTGTAAAAAGCTTGGATGAGATGGCCCAATTATTATATGAAACGGGAATTGCCTCTTCTCAAGAAGAAGGCAGGGAGATTACTCCTTCTCTTGTCGGGAAAAAGGTATATTATGACAGCAACAACGACTACCTTACTTTTGAAAGCGTACAATCTACAACAGGGGCGAAGGCTTATAGGATATTTATAGCATCAAGGTATTCTGGTTTTGAGTAAAATCTTACTAAAAATTGACAAAATAAACGTTCGTCTAATCACCCTTAACTGAACTTTTAGTGTTTTTAGCCAATTTTTACTCTTTTTCTGGAGGTATAGTCTTTAAATATTGGTTAAACTTGTCTTTTCTATCGCGGCGGATGAGATACCTAGCCGTAATACCTACTGCAGTCATTGTTAAAGCAAGAGGGAGAAGTTCTCGCCCATATCTGAAAGCATAGAGAAGAGGACCATAGGTAAAGACCGTTCCAAAGAAATCCTGGGCTGCTGAGCCATACCATAGCTGAGAGTCAAGACTTTCAAGCTCGCGCTTCTTTGCCCGAGAGACGTTATTTTTACTTCTTCGTTCACTAAGGAATTTAATATGTTGTTCAGTAAGGTAAAGATGGCTGCCTGGAAGGGCTGCGAGAACTATATCTGTAAGGACATTCTTCATCGAATTTAAACTAGTAAGTGGTTTTTAATACTTTCGACCACCGCGCAAGGTTGTAAGCATCGATAAAAGGTTTGGACAATACAAAGAAGTTCGCTTAACTAGATTATATAAATATTTAAATACCTCCAGTAAGCAGAGTGATATGGGCACTATTTTAGAAAGAGTAATTGAAGAGCGTCAACTGCTGGAAAATTTTTTGAGTGAAGAGATGCCGAGTACATCTAGGCATATTATTGGAAGATCATGGTTTCATAGGCACTGTGGTGAAAGAATGCTAAAAATACAAGAATATAGTCATGAGGACATGCAGGGAGACCACTTCGAGCTTGTAAGGATGGGAGGAAAAGGTATCGGAAATGTATATTATTGTATGAGATGTGGATATGGTGCAGATACCTACCCTTCTGGTGGCGGATCTATAGCTGGAGGATAGTTATCTCCCAAGATAGTGCAAAGAAGTTCGTATTAACCGAAAGATTTAAATAAAAGTTAGCCTTATAATAATTGCACCTCTTTTTCCCCGGAAGAGGACGTTTGATCCTTTTGTTTAACAGATTAGACCTCCTCTTTTGGGTTTATATTCAGAAATCTTTATAATACTCTTTTTCTTTTATTCTTCTATGATACGAGAGGTACGTAGGTTCTTTACGGGAGAAACGAGATATGCCCATGAGTTCTGGCATGACATCCGGACACTTATCCTGTTTACACTTGGTTTTACTATTGCCTTCACATGGAGACAGACAGTCTTCGACACGATGGAAAGCTTTATCCAATGGCTGACGAACGTGCATAATACCACCTCGCTCAGTATCCTCACTTCTCTACTTACGACTCTGATCTGTGTGCTGGTTATTGCAATCATGGCCCAGTTCTTTAAAAATAAGTGATTTTCTGCCCTAATTCCATAAATAAAATAGCCACAATAGTGTTGTGAGGCGCGAAGCGCCGAACGCCCGGTACGTAGGATTTTTAAGCTATAAAAAGAATAGAGAGATATGACAAAATTAGAAAAAGAGAGTAAAAAGAGGACTAGAAACCATAATTCCTCCTTATCACTTATCAAGGTCCACAAGACTAAGGCGTCTAAACTCACGTATAAATTCAAAGGTCCCTCATAAGGTCTGAACGCGCCCGACAAAGGATTTTTAAATTAAGGATATGGTTCTTTACTATGGAAGAAGATGCTTATATGAGAAATATGAAGTCCCTCTTGGAGGAAAGGAGCCAAATCCGATCAAAAGTTGAGCAAATCTTACGAAAGAATGATGCTACGCTAGAGGAAAAGAGGTATGCTCTTTATAATGGGGCTTTTGGTATGGGAGATGCAAGTTCATTACAAGACGGCGACCGTGAGGTCTGGAGTGTCTATTTGGATAAAATTTCAGATAAAACTGTAGAGGAACATTATCAGAGTTTTCATGCCAAAAGACGTTCTTTCTTAACTCACGATGAATTAGCACCTATATGGACTTCTGCTAAGAGAGTTTACGAAAAGCATTGTAAAGAGATTAGTTCGCATAAGAAGCATTAACCGTACTCTCTAATCATATAAATATTTATAAACTCTACGGCCCACGAGATACGATGCCTAACATAAAAGAGAGGTTCATCGTTGATGAGTCGATATTTAACAGTCAGCGCGCCGAGCAATTGGCGGAAATGCTATTGGATCTAAACATTAGTACGGTAACAAAGGAAGGAAATGTATTGCTGCACATGAACTCAATCACAAATATTGATAAAATCGGACTTGTGATAATCTCTCGTTTTATAGCGAATCATCTAGAGTCCACTATCCCCGGAGAAGTAACTCTCTCAGAAATAACGTCTTCAACTTCTCTTACTCCAGATATAGTAAGTGCTCGTGCCGCAGAGCTCGTAGATAGAAGAATCATCCGCCGCGTAAAGAATGGATCATATATTGCCGTTCCATCCAGTCTTGAGACATTTATTAAGAAACTCGCATCGAGGTATACTTTCAACAATGGTAAGTCTTAAAGATATTAAAGGCACGTTCATAGTAGAAGGAGAGAATTTTCAAGAGCAAGAACTTGTGCGCCTTGTTGAGATTGTTCGTGAAACCTGCGTCCTCGACGGAAAGGGAACTGTTAAGTTTCTTAAGAATTTAAGCGAGAAAGACAAGATAAAATATTGTTTGGCAGCTAGATTTCTAGCTAATAAAATTGATTCAAATATCTCAAAAGAAGTTTCTCGGCAAGAACTTGAAACCTTATTGCGTACGCAACCAAAACAGGTTAGTGCTAGAATATCAGATTGCAGAAAAGAAGGATTATTACAGGACGCGAGCGAGGACATGTTCCAAGTATCACCCCACGTCCTTCAAAACTTATTGAATGATAATGGAATCGATGCTAATAAAGTACCCTGAAGAGGTATCTAGCTTACTTCATAAGTACTATGAGCGTATGCTACTAGATGATAGAGTATCGGATACGGATGCTATACTGGTATCGCTTCATATCTTAGAGTATTCTCAAGATAAATCTGGGGCGACCTACCCAGATTGTCGAGATGTGTTTATCTCTTTGGGGAGAAAGGAAGAGTCTTATAGGAAAAGGATGCATGAGGCAAAAGCCGATAATTTGATTTATCAAGATGATCACGGGATTTTTTTCTTGATTAAGGGCCTAAAACGCTTACAGGATCTTCTCGGCAAAACTAGGAAGTCCCCAGTGCATATAATAAAAGCGGGCAAGAACTTTAGCGGGATCAAGCTTTTTGAGGAATTTCTAACTGTCGAATTTGAGGGAGAAGAAGTCTTGATATGTGACGCTCATGTAAGCCAAGAGACTCTTTTTCCTCTGACAGCTCTTGAAGGGAAGATAAAGCGTATAAAAATTCTAACATCGAATATATATGATAAAGATAAATTCGATGGGTATATCAAGAAAATACAGAAAGAGCTGAAAATCGAGGTCGAAGTGCGTACTAGTAATAAGATTCATGAGAGATATATGTTGAGCGGCGACTCATGCTGGTCGATTGGTGCAAGCATCAAGGATTTGGGAAATAAAGATACGGTAATAAAAGAAATTAATGAAGTAATGACTTCTATGCGAGAGTTATTCCTAGAAAGATGGAACGAAGTGGAAAAGAAAGAGTAGTTACTTAGCAATCTCAGGCTGTTTCCAGCGCTTAAGAAGGGGGATGATTGCAGAGGCCAGGATGCGGGCCCTACCTTCAGGAATACGAAGCTGAGCGCTGATGTTCTCAGCAAGCTTCTGGATCATACCCTGGATATTTAATGAAGGTTGGGTAAATGATCCTCGCTGAAAGCATTTAGAGCAATAGTCCATATTGGGAGTGCCATCTTTATTGCTTCCATGCGTGGAAGGAGCAAGATTTATGCCACAACTTTGACATCGTTCATCATTCATTGAATATAAAATGTTAGAGACAGTTTAATAGGTAAGAACTATATTCTATCTACGCCGATGAAATATATAAACCTGTCGATCACCTGGATAGTCTTGATGCTAACCACCAGTAGATAACTACATAGGAAATGACATAGGGTAATACTCCGTAGAATGTATCGCTAACAGAATGGGACTTCGAGTCAACAGCAATAAAGATCTGGGCGATAAGTGCCAGAAAAACCAAGGTAATGATCCATCCTGACAAAGAGGTTGGATAATACATCCACTTGTTTTTCTTGAACATTACAACTTCTTTGCTCCGCGTAACAATCCACGGACAGGCTTCAAAGATTCAGTAAGCTTGGTTACTTCATCAGGGGATAGGGTTAAGATTCCTGAGGAATCCCTACCTTTAAAGTAGACGGCGACATGAGCCTTTTCAGGTTCAAGAATATTTTCTTTCACAAGCACACTATCAACGGTGCTAAGGGCGTCAATTCTTTTCTCTCCGAATGACTTTTTTTCCTTGATACGTATTCTCATATAAAAAAGAGGAAGACTATTTATTTAAGGATTATGGTGTTATTGCTTGCAACCATCATAATCAATCCAAGCTCAACACCAATCAATCCAAGAAGAATATCGAGAGTATGATGAAAGGTTGATTCATGTTCATCTTCATGTCCAAGTGCAGGGCTCAATGCCCGTTCATGAGCGATGTGAGGGAGGAACATCCAGAAAAATCCTATGAAAAGAACAACACTTCCTACAACATACCATCCATTCATACTACTGCCAGGCTGCTAAAAGTCCGCCCGTAATGAGGAGATAGACAAGATAGTGTCCGGTGTTGACTAAATATAACTTGAGAGGCTTACCTTCCCAAAGGACAATGCTGAGTTGTACGGGAGCGACAAACCCAAGCCAAACCCAGAATCCAAGCTGCATTCCTCCAGAGAATGACGTTGCTCCTACATATTGCACAAAGTGAGCAAGGACGTATGCCATGATTAACGAAGCAATAAATGCTGTAAGATAAAGGCGACCCATAGGTTTTGGATTTTTCTTCATGTCTTTCTTCATTTCAGCCATGCTCTTTCCAAATGTCGTCCGAGACCAGTAATTGCCGAACAATGAAGAGTACCAAAACATCCCAAGAACCATAGAGATAAGGGCAGAAACAATGACTGCCCACCAGTTTACCGCAACATCAATCATGCGTTATAAAGAAAAAAGGTATTAATAAATCCTTCGCTAGATAAATTCATATTGCCGTTTCTTGAAAGGGTTGCCATAGACATACACATAATAAATGCTGCCAATTATGACGAGCATTAAGAGCAACACAATAATCCAGAACCATTTAGTAGTCAGTACGGATACCTTTGATAATGCTGAACCTGTGCTATTGGTTGCCGTGGTTGTGTCAGAAGCAATAGCTGCACCAGTAATCGCTGACCCCGTAAGAGCATTGATTTCTTCATGGATTGAAAGAACCGTTATGTTTGCCCGACTCCCTAAAACATTGTTGAAAGTTATCCGTACATCATAATAGCCATCATTATCGAGGTCAAATCTTTGGTTCTGCCCAAGCATAAGTACTGCCGCTTGAGGTGTGCTGGCGACTATGATGCTTGCCTGGCTTGATGACAGGGTCATGAGTTGAAGAGCGTGGAGTGCACTGTTGATGGTAAATTGTATTTTGTCGCTCACATAGAGATATTGTGAATATCCACTTGCGAGTTGGGTCTGGTTAGCTATGAATGTCCTATTGCCATCCGTAGTAACATCGATAAGAGAATCTGAATCTGAATCGGAATCTGAAGAGCCTGCCGATGACGAGTTGCTACCGCTGCCGCCACTAGTCGAGTCAGCAAGCGCGGATCCCGATACAAGGGCGCCTATCGTCGAGAAATGAGGGATTTTCAGTGCGATATAATTTCCAGTCGTATTGAGGAATGCGACTGCCCCGTTGTCTGTCTTGCTCGCAGTGAATCCGCTCGTCGTGTTGACAAGCGATTGATAATAACTGCTGTTGTATTCAAGGAAGTCCTCGCCAAGATTAGAAGGCGAATCTCCTCTAGTCAAGTTCCAAGTCGGATTATTATTCTCATCATAGAGGATTGGAACTGAAATGTTAACATTAGCTGAATCATTGAGATACGAGGCACTCGTGGTTGTGTCGGAATAGGGCATAATAAGAGTTATATTGGAATACGAATCAACAGGGGCGAAACTTCCGAAATTCCAGGTGTCTTTGACTGCACTGCCTGCAGGTTTCATTCTTCCAGAGGCATTCTCGCTGATAATGGAGTCCATGGGAGGCTGCTTCGCTGACATCATGTCATAATCATAATAAATAATTGACACGTTTGTCGACGTTATTTTTATTTCCATATTTACCTTGCCTACAAGCATTGCTTTTAGAGGGTTGAACCCAGAGGCATTGAATGAGGTTACCTCGCAACTTGTCGGTGCATTGGGCAAATCACAGGCTCCTCCTCGCGACAAAAGTCTGATTTGGATTGGTGTGCTTACGGTATCTACATCGTGTACAGTGCCATTACCTTCAAATTTTCTGAATCCTTTTTCAGAGTTCAGAGATTTTATTGTGATGTTGACTTCGGAAGCGCTTGTGTTGATGTTTACTTCCTTTGGTGGGCTGTTGCTCGAGAATACCATGACTTTTGCATAGTTTGAATTATTCAGTAGTGGAAAATAAAACGACCCATTGACAACATCTTCAGGTGATATGATATAGATAGTAGTGCCTGTTCCAGTATTTCTGTTCTTGACTTTGATATTTGCGTTTATATTCTGGGTGACAGCTGCACCAGTTGAATTGATGATATTGATTTTCATCATAGAAATATTGATGGAGACTCCTCCCGTCGAACTATTTCTATAATTCCCTGCGAGCGTATACAAGGTAATGTTTGCTTGAAGGTTGTCGATGGTTGTTATGTTCTGGAACGCGGCAAGGTTGTTTGCACTTCCAGGATTTGCAGCAGCATTACCCAAAGATGCATTCTTTGCGTAGAACTCTAGCATGTATCCAGTCCCATTAAGAAGAGATATATTATAGTATGCTACGCAGCCTCCATAGAGTGGATGGTTTGCCCCATTTGTTACATTCACTATGGTGGATAGCTGGGTTTCGCTGTTTGAGCTCCCATCATCAGCGCTTCTTGAAGGGATGAAGTTCCCGGCTGCAGTCGTCCAGGGAAGCATCTTTAGCCTGATTGAGGTTATATTTACCATACTGTTATTTGCTCCTGGTGCAATGTTGATACAGCCATGAACACTTACCTTGCGCATAATGAGGCTCTGACTCATGCTGACAACACTTCCTGGTGCTGCCTGTGTGATGTTGATAGTGGCTGACTTCGGAGATGCAGGACAACTAGTATCATTCATTAAATCTCTTCTGCTTGCATTATTAGGATCACATCCTAAAGGATCAAAAAGGAATCCAAAATTAGTGCCAAAGAACGATGGCATTCTGAAGAATGACAGGGTATAGGCCCTGTTTGCAGGAACGACAAGAGTTCCACTCGTTATCTTTGCCATGAAGTTTCCATCGACAGGATATCCGAGGGCCTGGTCGATGAGCTCCCATCCAAAAGAGACCTGGCTTGTTCCATTGGTTGCGTTGAAGTTGATGGTGACTGCAGGCTGCATATAGAAAGTGCCTCCATTCAGAGACATGTCAAATGCTCCTGAATCAAATCCACCATAGAACACTGGCGCAGGGAAGTCAGGCAGTATGGATCCAACTTGGGTCGCTATATTGTTGTTATACGCGATGGTACTCAAGCGATAGCCTCTGAAGGCAGCTGATGTGTTAATGTTGGTAAGCATGAAATATCCTGATGCATTGGTGAGTGTCGATGATAGTGCTGTTGTTGTGGGAGGTGCAGTGGGCGAATCAGAAATACCATAGATAGTCACATTAGTGCCATTCACATACGCACTGTCATTCTTCACGTATCCTGTGAATGTAAAGTTTGAGATCTCGGTTGCGCTTGCAATTCCTAGAAGAGAGAAAATACTAAGAGCTACAAAAATTATTACGCCAACAGTTTGACCTCGACACGACCTCATTTTTGTAATGGTCGATATCACTTTTACTTTAAAAATCCTTCGAGGCATGTGTAAAGGTTTATAAGAAGTCCGTTTGTCTCAGTGCTACGCCTCTATAGCTCAGTGGTAGAGTACAAGTTTCGTAAACTTGGGGTCCCGGGTTCAATCCCCGGTAGAGGCTTTTTATCTAAGAATGTACTCTCGTTGAAGGATCCAGCAGACGTGCTTTTCTCTTATTGTTTGTGCCTTGGCCTCTCTTATCTCAGAAAGGAAAAGTTTGACTTCTTCTTTGTTGGCCACAATTTCAAGCCCTCCCTGGGTGTCGACCTTAAGCTTGAATTGCCTTTTCTTATCATCTCCGACAATAATTTCGCTTCCTTCAGGACCAGCTAGACTACTTTGATTCTGAACGTTGTAATGCTGATAATTCTTTCCTGACTTTGTAGGTTCTAACATATATGGTCCCACATACGTGCTAAGTCTCTCATGGAGAGGTTTTTCAGTATCGACCTTGAGAACTTCCCAAAGACTCTCTTGCTTCCTTCCTTAAGACTATAGTATCTAATGACCATAATTTACAAAGCATATTTCTTTATTTAAGGATTATCGTGTTCAACAAATCATAGAAAATTTTAAAAAGTGGACACACTGTTATGGTGCAGTAAAAAAGAGAACATGACAAGTAGCAGAGATTTAACACGATATCAAAGGGGAGAGGGTGCAGCGGAAGTTGCCGATGCATTTGCGAAGATTGTTTCTGGCGGCAAGCCAGGGTATAAGACTGTCATCGAAAAGAAGGTTTTTCCTCCAAAGTGCGTTAATTGCGGGCGCGGCGGAGATAATGGCCAGAAGTTCTGTCCTCAATGCGGAGGAAAGATGGTTGTCCCTTTGACAAACTGCCCTGGATGCGACAAGCCCATTGATGATGCGGAGAAATTCTGCACCGAATGTGGTCATAAGCTCAAATAAATAGATTTATTAATTCTCAGAGTAAAAAGGTGTATGAAGCAGGAAGTTATCAGCGCGTTATCTTCAACAGGCCTCTCGAAGAGCGAGATAGAATCTTTGGTTGAAGTTCCTAAGGATGAGAACCTAGGGGATTACGCATTTCCCACCTTTGCTCTTGCCAAGAAGCTTAAGAAGAACCCAGTTGAGGTTGCCAAGGATCTTGCAAAGAATATAAAATCCAACGAATTTGAGAAAGTAGAGGCAACAGGGCCGTATGTGAATTTCTTCGTCAGCAAAAAAATCCTCGCAGAAAGGACTCTTCCTCCTATTCAGTTCCAGGGGGACAAATATGGGTCTTCTTCCCTGGGAAGGAATAAGAAGATAGTCATAGAGATGTCATCTCCTAACATAGCAAAGCCGTTTGGAATAGGCCATCTCCGTTCGACAATCATTGGCAATTCTCTTGCAAAGATAGCCTCATTTCTTGGATATACGGTGACAACTATAAATTATCTGGGTGACTGGGGAACTCCATTTGGAAAGCTTATCGCAGGGTACAAGGAGTTAGGCAATGAGAAAAAGTTCAAGAAAGATCCCATTAAGCATCTCTATGATATATATGTAGAGATAAGCAAGAAAGAGGAATATGAGAAGAAGGGAAGGGAATGGTTCAAGAGGCTTGAACAGGGAGACAAAGAGGCTTTAAGGATATGGAAATTGTTCAAATCCGTCAGTTTAAAGGAGTTTGATGAAATCTATAAAATGTTGACTGTGAAATTTGATGTCATTTCAGGAGAGTCCAACTATAACACGAAGATGGATGCCGTTCTCGAGGACTTAAAGAAAAAAAAGCTGTTGAAGGAAAGTGAAGGTGCGCTTATAGTTGACCTGGAGAAGTATGGTCTGGGAGTGTCATTAATACAAAAATCTGATGGAGCAACCTTGTATGTTACACGAGATTTGGCGGCGGCACTCGACCGTAAAAAGGAATACGGATTTGACAGGATGATTTATGAAGTGGGTGCGGAGCAGAAGCTTCACTTCAAGCAGTTATTTAAGATACTAGAATTGCTTGGGTATTCATGGGCCCAAGAGTGCGTGCATGTTGATCACGGATTATATTTGGACTCTGACGGTAAGAAATTTTCGACAAGAAAAGGGAAGACTGTTTTCATGAAGGATATCCTCGAAGAGACGAAAGAGCTTGCACGAGAAGAGATTGTGAAGCGGGAGAAAGTTCCTAAAAATGAACGTGAGAAAAGAGCGGCGGCAATAGCACTCGCGGCGATATTTTATGGAGACTTGAAGAACAACAGGGTTCATGATATGATTTTTGACCTTGAAAGGTTTTTGGCGTTTGAAGGAGATACGGGCCCGTATCTGTTGTACACCTATGCGCGGGCGAAAAGCATTCTTTCAAAGCCGGCAAAGTACCAAGGCAATCTCGATTATACAGGAAAATACTCATTAGATTATGATGGTGTGGAAAAGAAACTTTTAGTCAAGCTTTCTCGCTTCCCCGAGATTGTCGTACATGCCTATAATGATCTATCCCCCCATATCATAGCGAACTATGCGTACGAGCTTGCCCAACTTTTCAATGAATTCTACCATTCCCATCCAGTCATTGGCTCTGACAATGAGCTGTTTAGGCTGCAGCTTGTATTTGTCTCCTCGCAAGTGTTGAAGAATGCATTGTCTCTGCTAGGCATTCCCGTGCTAGAGAAAATGTAGTACAATAATTCTTAAATAGCCCTCATAAGAGCTATAGATATGGACATGACTGAAATATTGCTTGCAAACGGATTCTTCCTTGCAGTAATTCTTCTTATCATGCTCGTCATCTTTGCTACGAGCAGGCCTAAAAGAAGACGAGTGAAAGAGGATCTAAAGAAGATTAAAGACCAGGTGGAGGAAGAATGAGCTGGTATCATCCTCCAGGCATCACCATTGAATTGACCCATGACCAATTTACTCAGGCAAGAAAAATGATTTTAGAGATGGCAAAGGATGTGCGTCATTTTCATGGGGAATGGGTGGGCCATGAAGCACAGGCATCTACCTACTATATGACTCGGGGAAAAGATGATTTCTCGATCCGTATGGACTCGGGATATAGGCTCGATGGAAGGATCCCCGATGCTCATAATCGATATAAGGCCTCATTTGATATCATGACTCTTGATGCCTTATGCGCTCAGGAAGTCGAGGCGGACATTTCTTCAATTCTTCGCGCTGTGCTCCAGAATGAAGGGAAATAAAACCCCATCCAGGTGGATCGCGTTTCAACACTGACTAATAATCTTTATATAAGAGAACGACTGTATAATATTTTGTGAGATCTCGTCTTTTATTTGCTATCTTAATTGTTTGCATGCTATGCGTGTGTATTAGCTTTGCCTGGGCAGAAGATGAAGATCATGATAAAAAAGAGCTGGAAAAGAGGCAACAAGAACTGGAGAAGAAACAAGCAAAGGATTTGGAAGAGGCTGAGAAAAAGCTTGAGGAGCAGCTGAGAAAGCTTCAAGATGATCCCATCATCCAAGATAATGACACGATTCCTTTCAATGAAACAAACCAGACTGAAATCGTTGAGAATATAACCAATTCCACTGATAACAATAGCACGGATCAAAACACCACGATTACAGATACAAATCAGACTGTGAATACAACTACTACAAATACAACAACTCTAAACAATACCTTTCAAAACCAGACCGTGCAGAATGTCACGACAAACAATAATACTCAACAAAACGTAACTCAAAACACAACACAGCAGAATCAAACTGCACAAACACAGCAAAGCACCACTACGCAGACTTCTTCCAGTGGAGGTGGTAGTAGTGGTGGGGGCAGCTCTGGAGGCGGCGGTGGCGGATCAAGCTCTTCTTCTAGTCCAACAAATGAGGTAAGAACAACCACTCTTGATTCATCTCCAGTCAATCCTTTTACTACGCTTAATGGGACGGCACCCTTAGCGTCTCAAGTCAAATCCAATACTTCGTTCAATGCTACGGCATTTATTAAGAATGGAGCAGTACAGGAGACAACTAAAAAAAGAAACTTTACTCCCCTTATCATTATTTCTGTCGTGCTTGCCGCCATAGCCTTTGCAGTGTTCTCCAAGAAACATTAAAGCACTAATGTTTATATATCAGAACGACTGTATAATATTTTGTGAAGTCTTGTTGGATGTTACTCTTCTTAGTTCTTTGTACCTTTGTTATAAATATTAGTTCTGCTTACGCCGAATATTCTTTCGTGCATGTGAATGTTAATATAATCAACGACGATTATGGAACTGCTGTTCCTGAAGATTTTCTTATATCCTATCATGGAGCTAACCTCTCAGAAAACTTTGGGTCTGCAAGGTCAGAGAATACTATCCCTGTCTTTACAGGAATAATGTATAATTTTACACCTTCCTATATTCCTTCTAATTACACCATTTCATATTCAAGTGGCTGCTCAAGAGACCTCATGACTGGGGAAAATGCTACGTGCATGATTACTCTTGATGATCCTCAACCTCCTGCTCCTCAAGGAGAATGGTGTTATCAAGAAAATGCCCGGTTTTCAACATGGTGTGGTGGCATGAGTACCGGAAGCTACATCCATGAAGGCGCATGGATGGATGGCAATTGGTCAAGGGACTCTAAGAGTAGTATTGGAGAATATTATGTGAATTACGCAAAACCAGCAAAGATCTTGAATACAAGTATCCTCAAAGTCAAAGACTTCAGGCCAGGAGATGAGATACACTTCGTCAATGAGGGGTTCTATACCATTCCGGCAGCATGTTTCAAAAGACAAACAGCAATACGGCTCAAATTTAATGTGACCGAAGATTCTCTTACAATATTATGCGCTGACAGTAATAATTCCTGGATTCTCATGGGTGAACGACATGGCGATGGAATTCAATTGATTGAGGAGGCCATGCTCTGGGACATGAACACTCACAATGGGAATAGTAATCCATGCGACAGGATTGCCCTAGAATTACGAGGTTTTTGTAGATATGTAATGGGTGTCAAAGAACAAACTCCTAAAGAAAATGAAACGCCTCCACTAGATGAGATAAAGAATATAGATAGTGATAAAATTTTCCTAGAGAATAAAAAAAATGGTGATGATCATACCAATACTCAACAGAATCAAACAAACTCGATTAATAACTCGTCTGAAATGTCTCCCCGATCTGTAAAAAATCAATGTATTCCTAAGAGGAAATAAAAAACATTATGTTATTTTTTATTGTAATTAAAAATCTAGATATCGACAATCAGTTGGAGGAATAAATATATATAGGAGAATGACTGTATATCATTTTATGACTTCTCGTTTTTTATTTTCTGCTCTAATTATTTGTACCGTAATCCTAAGCTTTAGTTTTACATCAGCTGTAGATCCTGCTGTCCATGTTACAGTTAATATGGTTAATGATGACTTTGGTACGGCAGTGCCTGAGGATTTTTTGATAGCATTTCAAGGGGCTGATAGGAATTTCAATAATGGAACACCTGAAGAAGGTCTTCAGTGGCTAGATCCAGATAATGCCTATGGTCCAGGTCAAAACATTACAGTCCATGTCATGGAAAATACAACATATAATTTCACCGAGATTTTCTTTATTCCTGAGGGATACACAGTCTCATATTCCGAAGGATGTACAGGAAATCTCACTGCGAATGAGAATGCCTCGTGCGTCATTACTAATAACGATCCTTCCCATACTCCTATAGGGAAGTGGTGTTATCAAGAATTCGCAAATCAAGCCACAGCATGTGGCGGTCTTGCTGGTGGGAATTATTCTGACTCTAATAGTTCCAATGAATGGAGAGATGGGGACTGGTCAACAGATTCTAGAAGTGAAATAGGGGACTATAAGGTTAATTATGTAAAGCCGATCCATGCTCTAAGCGATAGTATGCTAAAGATAAGATTCTTCCAGGCCCAAGATGAAGTCCGTTTTGGTTTCAGTGATGAAAGATATGTATCTATTCCTTCGGAATGTTTCAATAAGTCAACACTTAATCTTAGGTTTACTATAAATGAAACTAACAAAAATACCCTAACGTATTCTTGCTGGGACGGTAATACATGGAATACCTTTGGAGTAAGAGGTACTTCAGAGGGAATTGGATTCGTTGAAGAAGCAATGATATGGGATATAGGTAATCAAACAAATCAGACTATTCCTCCAACCAACGGAACAAATAGCACAGGCACTAATAACACTGGCAATAATGGCACCGACAATACTAACCATACTGTAGTAGACCACGATCGGGATGGAGTTATTGACACTAAAGATTTATGTCCTAATACCCTTCTCCCTGAAGATATATCCTTGAAGTATCCACGTTATGCGAATGTAGATTCCGATGGTGCTTTTGAAACAAAAAACAACAAAGGTAGGATAGTAAATAGTAATTACAACATGAATCTTACACAAGGCTGTTCATGCACCCAAATATTAGATATAATGAAAAGCAATAGTAAACAAGCCTATGAACATGGATGCACCAAGGCAACTCTTGACAAATTCATTGAGCGGACACATGAAAATATGTGTCGATGAAATAAACAGCTTTAAATACTGATTCTATTGTAATTTTAGGTAGACGAGCCGGCGCATTAGCCCTGCGCCATCCACCCGCGGGCTTCAAGTGGGCTTAAAGGAGTACGTGACACACAGACAGTTTAGTCTCACGCTTGACGTTGACGTTCTGTCCTGTTCGATCGTGCTCTTGCGAAATGGGTCAGGCCTTGATCGGAGCAGCCCTAAACAGGAAGCATGGTGCTTATAGGAGCGCAGAGCCGAGGAAAGCTGAGGTAGCTACTCTATCTTTGTCGAGCAAGCTCCCCGTCTACATTTCTTAGTTAACTTTAAATACCGATAATTTATGGAATTTTATGGCAGAAGATTATATACATAAGCTTCGAAAATTTGCAAGTGACTTAGAGGAAGGCTTAAAGTTCGAGAGAAATGCACTTGATGCACTTAAAGTTGTAAATCCTATTAATAATTATACGGATTTAGGAAACATACAGGAACCAGTTGTACGATCAATAGTTCTCTACGAAAGTACATTGCGTAATCTCTATAACTTATTTCCAGAAATAAGACCTAAGAAATAGTCGTAGCGATATCTATAAAAATAGCACTTCTCTTCCCACTAAATGAAAAGAGGCCAGGTATTTCTCATTGCTGCGTTGATCATTGCAAGCATCGCAATCGGCCTTGTCACGGTCTACAATTCAACAACAACTACAAAGGCAAACCCTATCGTGTATGCGCTTTCAGATGAGATCACGTTTGAAGGATCGCAGGTCATCAACTATGGAGTTCTTCATGAAGTTCCTAAGCAGGAGATCTCTCAAAATATCAAGGAGCTTGCGTCATATTATTCTTCGGTGAATCCTGACAAGGATATAGTCATAGTCTATGGAAATCAGACGAGTGCAGAAGTTGTGGAATATGCAAACACGAACCAAGGCGGCGTGAGCATTGATACGGGAGGAACTCCAAAACTTATCAATATAAAGCAAATCGAGCGTCGTGCCTATGATGTAAGTCCTCATGAGAATAGGGTGAAGATAGACATTGTGGGAATCCCTTATGAATTTACTCTTAAACAGGGCGAGAACTTCTACATTGTCATAAAGAGTGATACGCAGGAGGAGACGACCGTTGCACAGGGATAAGAAAGGAGTCAGCGAGATGGTAGGATATGTCTTGCTCATTCTTGTAGCTGTAGGAGTAAGTGTTCTTGTCTATAATTTTCTCTACGTCTTAAATCCTAAGGATAAGGTGGTATGTGAAGATGACACGTATCTCATTATCAACTCACTATCATGCAACCTTGTTCAGTCTAACATCTCTCTTGGCTTGCAAAATAAGGGACTATATACTGTTGATGCTGCGTATATCAGAATGGCACCAGCAGGAACTCGAGTTCGACAGCAGATAAACCCTAAACTTACTGACTTCTATCTCTGGAATCTTCCTGCGAACAAGCATGGGTTAAGGCCGGGAGAATCATTGCTGAAGAATTACACATTCCCTACCAAGCAAGGAATTACAGATTACGAGGTCGAAGTGCAGCCGGTCATTTTCAGAAATAACAATCCTATCCTCTGCCCAAGTGTTATCACCCAGCCAGTGCACTGCAGCTGACTGCAATAATCTATAAATAACCCTCAAGGGTGGGAGATTTATGAAATTTGCACATCTTAGCGACTGCCATCTTGGCGGCTGGAGACAGCCCGAGCTCAAGGAGCTGAACTTCAGGAGCTTCCAAAAGGCACTGGCCCAATGCATTAAGGAGGCTGTTGACTTCATACTGATAGCAGGGGATTTGTTTGATTCAGCTTATCCTCCTATAGAGACCTTGAAGGAGACCTTCGATGAATTTCGGAAGCTTAAGGAAAAGAAAATTCCCGTGTTTCTCATTGCAGGCAGTCATGACTATTCAGTCACGGGAAAGACATTTCTTGATGTACTTGAAAAGTCAGGGTTTTGCACGAACGTTGCAATCTTTGAGGAGAGAAATGAAAAAATTATGCTTCAGCCAACGATCTTCCGCAATGTAGCCTTGTATGGTTATCCTGGAAAGAAATCAGGTCTTGAAGTCTCAGAGATAGAGAGAATTTCACTTCAGGATGCTCCTGGATTGTTTAAGATCCTCATGCTTCATACTGCAATTAGGGATGCTGTAGGAAGTCTACCAATACCTGCTGTTGACGAGACTGCACTCCCTCCTGTTGATTATCTTGCATTGGGACATCTACACATTAATTATAGCAAACACGGGAGAGTGTACTCCGGGCCTATCTTTCCTAATACCCTTTCCGAGCTTGAAGAGCTTCAAGGAGGTTCATTTTATATTTTTGATCAGGGAAAGCTTAGAAAAGAGCATATCAAGATAAAAGACATTGCAAGTATTGATATAGAGATAAAAGATGCGCTCCGTGCAACTGATCATATCCTTTCAGTGATTGAGAAAAAGAATCTTGAGGACAAGATTGTCATCCTGAAGCTTCATGGGATTCTTGAGTTTGGGAAGACATCGGATATCGACTTCATGAAGATTGAAGCTCTTGTGAAAAGAAGGAAGGCGTATGCCTTCCTTAAAAGCACGACGAAGATTCTTATGCCTGAGCCAGAGCTGCGCATTGATCTGCATGACACGGCCAATCTTGAGTCTACTATCATAAAAAAGTTTGAAGAGACTAACCCGAGCAAGTTCAATGTACTTATTGAGCCGCTGCTTCGGTCGTTGCAGCTTGAAAAGATAGATGATGAGAAGTCTTCTGTTTTTGAGGAACGATTGATGGGAGAGACAAGGAGGGTCCTGCCCCTATGAAACTGAAAAAAATAATACTGAGGAATATACGAAGCTATGAATACCAAGAGGTGGAATTTCCTCAAGGATCAGTGCTGCTTGCAGGAGATATAGGGACTGGAAAGACGACGATCCTTCTCGGCATTGAATATGCGCTCTTTGGTCTCCAGCCGGGACAGAAAGGGTCAGCTCTATTGCGTCACAATGCTGACTCGGGAGAAGTCACCTTAGAGCTGGAGATAGGGGGAAAGGAGATTATCATTGAACGTAAATTGCGAAGAAGCAGTAAGAGTGTAAGCAATGAGTTTGCAGCCATTACCATTGATAACGAGCGGATAGAATCTTCTCTTACCGAGATAAAGACAATGATACTTGAACTTATGGGATATCCCTTTGAGTTCATAAAGAAAAATAATCTTTTGTATAGGTATACTGTATATACTCCCCAAGAGCAGATGAAGCAGATCATTCTTGAGGATGCGGAAACACGACTGACAGTCTTGCGTCATATATTTGGCATTGACAAATATAAGCGGATTAGGGAGAATCTGGCTCTTATACTAAGTAGGGTGAAAGATGATTCAAAAATAATCCAGGGGGAAATAAAAACGCTTGATGATGACAGGAGAAAATTCAATGTGCGAATAGAACGGATGCTTATACTCGATGCCCTTATCATTGAAAAGGAATCGACCTTAAAAGACAAAATTACTGCTAGGAAATCTCTTGAAGTTGAGGCTCATGAGCTGGAAGCCAAGCTTAAGGAGAAGGAGAACTTTGAGAAAGAAGTTGAAAAGACAAAAATTATGATGGGTGCGAGAAAAGAAAATATCTCGGCATCCCTGCGTGAGATTGAAAGGCTTGAAAAGGATATCGCGGAAGCACAGATTGTTCCTGAAGAGACGTATGAGTTAGTTTTAAAGTCTATGAACTCAAAGCGGTCACTTCTCGAAAACCTTACCGCGCGTTACATGCAGATTCTCACGACAACTGCCTCTTTCTATGAGAAGACACAAGAATCGAATGCACGAAAGGAGAGGATAGCTCATCTTGATTTCTGTCCTGTGTGCCAGCAGAAAGTCTCACCAAATCATCGTCATGCGGTTATTCGGAATGCCGAACTCGACCTTAATGATATGCAAGAAAAGCTTATGGCCTCTGAAAAAGAGAAGAACGAGGTTAAAGCAGCAATTGAAAAAGAAAAAAAAGAACTTGTTAGCCTTGAGAAGGAGAAAGACAAACTTGACTCTATGCGTTCCAGGATGACCTATATTATTGAATCTAAAAAAAGAGTACAGGAACTAAAGAAAAATCAAGAATTTCTCAATAAAGATATTGCTCTTCTCTCAGGGCATATCGAAAGCCGAAAGGAGGACATACTAGCTTTATCGAAATTCAACAACCTCCTACGGTTGAAAAATGATGAGCTGAAGAAAGCATTCGTCGAGGAGAAGAATGCTGAAATTGCTATTGCTGAGTCAAGAAAAGAACTAGAGCTTACTCGAGAGGAAGCACGAGACCTTGAAATCTCATTGGAACACAAGGAAAATCTTAAGAAGAAACTGACGGGAATGAATGAGCTTTCTGACTGGCTTTCAAACCAATTTATCGATCTTCTCGATTTCACCGAAAGGACAATCCTTATGCGCCTTCGAGGAGAGTTCTCAAAGCTTTTCAGCTCATGGTTCAGTCTTCTGGTGAGTGAAAGTTCATTCCACGTCCAGCTTGATGAGAACTTCACACCCCTCATCATTCAGGGAGATAATGAGACTGAATACTCCTTCTTATCAGGTGGAGAAAGAACCGCAGTAGCTCTTGCCTATCGGCTTGCCTTGAACCAAACGATAAACTCGGTAGTGAGCCAATTAAAGACCAAAGATTTAGTCATTCTTGATGAGCCTACAGAAGGGTTTTCAGAGGGTCAACTCGATAAGATGCGCGAGATATTTTCAGAGGTTAAAGTTGGTCAACTTATTGTGGTGAGCCATGAGCAGAAGATTGAGGGATTTGTCGATAATATCATACGTCTGAAAAAAGAAGGTACTGTTTCCTCAATAGAAGCTAAACCTTAACCATCATTTCAAACACAGGCATGCCTTGCTCGATAAGTTTGGAAAATAATTTTCCCACTGGCTGAATATCTCCCTTGTAAGAAAGCCCTACAGGAGATTCCTCATAAGATTTAGGTCCACAGAGAGCATGCTGCCATCCGACCTGGTATTCATCACCATACCATCCCATGCCAAGAATAGGATAGCCTTCTTTTCTGAGCTGTGCGATGACGTCATATGTTTTCTGGCACATCATGGTAGCATATCGAGGCCAGGCATTAACTTCGGTGTGCAATAAGGGCATCTTGTAGCGCTCCCAGTATTTCTTAATCATGCTATAGAGCTGGTAAGGATGTCGTGGTCCAAGATTAATAGTCCTTCTTCGTTGATAGATGTGAATACATGTAGGATAGTGGTCGATACCCAGGATTGTTTCCTTGGAACCGCCCTGACTCATAAACCACTCATAGGTTTCCTCAGACATCCCATGTTCCATTAAATAGCGTTTCATGGATTCATCTCTCTTTCCAAAGATCAAGTCGAGTGCTGAAAACCTTCGTAAATTGAATCGCTCAGCTTCCTCTACTCTTCCACTTCGAGCTGTTGCAATCGCCGCTTCAAAGCTGTCGTTCTGGATAAAGAGTGGATGTCCTTGTCTTTTTTCTTCGCTCCATAAAGATTCTATGGACTTTCTGGATAGGATAGCTGCCCGAGCTATATTTGAGATGCATTGGACAAAATCCCGATCATCATTCCATGAACTTGATAATGATTCATTCCACATTCCCCATTTTGAAGAAAATAAGGCCGTGATTAGAGGCTCATTGATGAGGGTGAAATGATTAATTGAAGGATATCGACGTGCGAACTCACGTGCATACTGAGCAAACAGCTGGGGAAACTGCTCGTTTTGGAAAAACTGCTTGCCAGGATTCTTTTCGTGCATCCATGTAGGAAGTCCAAAGTGAAGAAGGTCTGCAAGAATGACTATGCCTTTTTGCTGGCAGAGAGCATGTACTCTATCCATAAGTGTAAAATCATAAATCCCTTCTCCAAGATGCGTTTGCGAATAAGGAGGTCCAAACCTAAGCCACTGGATGCCTAAGGATGCAATCATAGAAATTCTCCGTTCCATGTGTTCATAAAAGTCAAATGCTTCTTTGAACTGATTCCTTCTTACCCCCTGAACGATTGGATCGGATCCCTCAATACCTGTAAGGAACACTCCGCGTTCAGGAAAAAGAGAAACAATTTTTGCAATCTCCTCACTCCAAACTATCTTCTCGCTTTCAGTTAAAACTTCCATACACCATTTTTATCTCCGTCGGTTGTACACGACCAATTATATATAAATCTTGTGCCACCTAAATCCATTTAAATAGTAAATTTCTCTACCTTTGATGGAAGAAGAGAATTGGATGTCTGATACCACCATCGGAGTCAATGTCATGCTCTGGAGAAAAACTACTGAACAGATGACTGATTATTACAGCGGACGGCTCTTCAATCGTGAAGGCCATGTGGCTGATCTTCATGAGTTTTCAGACAAGTGTATCTGCCCGTGCTTCTTTACTAGCATTGAGGATATTGTTGATGCTATACAGGAAGGGATTGAAAGGTTCAGGAATCCAAACTTTGATAGTGAGAGCGTAGGAGAGTATGACAGCATTCAATTCACGAGCGAAATGAGAAGATCACACATCCAAGCCAATGCATATATAGAATCACAAGGAGCCTATATGCAGCATTCACTGAATCCTACGGCGATGGAACAGTTGGTCTTACGGGTTGATAAGAAAATGCGCCCCCTATTATACCAGCAACCGGTGGGAAAACCAGTCCAGAGTGAGTCCACATAAGATTCACCATAAACCTTAAATACCTCTATATTCTAAAATCAGTAACCATACAGATGGATTTTCTAACCATGAATGAAGAGATTAGTAAAAATGTCATGCACTCGGGAACGAGCCTAGTTGGAATTAAGACTAGAGAGGGTATTGTTATTGCCGGAGATCGAAGAAGCACGGCTGGAAGCATTGTCATGTCAAAGAATTCTCAGAAAGTTGTAGCAGTTAATGATTATATTGCAGTTGCAGGCACAGGAGTTGCATCTGATATTGACTTAGCACAGAGAGTATTTGGTGCAGAGTTGAAGCTTAAGCACTTGAAAACCAAGTCCAGGCCAACGGTAAAAGAGGCAGCCAATCTATTTGGTATGATGTCGTATAGAAATATCAGAACTCCCGCAATGATCCCTAGTATTGTAGGAACATTACTTGCAGGATTTGACGAAGATGGCAAAGTTTCATTATACACGATAGAGCCTGCAGGAGGAGTGTACGAAGTGGATGATTACGACGCGAATTTCTCTTCAGGAATGCCATATATTCTTGGACTTTTAGAGAGATCCTGGCATAAAGACCTCACGCTTAAGGAAGCAGTTGAGATGGCCAAAGAGGCGCTGAAAGCATCCACGCAGCGAGATGTCGCTTCAGGAAATGGTATCGACGTATTCACGGTTACGAAAGACGGAATCAAGCATGTTGTTTCTGAGCAGATCGTCGCAGAATTTAAATAAATAAACCATCAGCATGGTCGATATATTAAAAAGTATTAAGGAAGAGTTGCCGAAGGTCATAAACGAAGCCACCTTTGAAGGGGCTAACATCGTTATCTATACAGATGACAAGGAATTTTTCAAGAATGGGGAATCGCAAGTCAAGAGTGTTGTAGATAAGATCAAAAAAAGAATAGAGCTGCGTGCAGACCAGGAGATATTGGCAAGCGAGGAAGAGACTGAGAAGACCATTCGCGCTCTCGTCCCTGAAGAGGCTGCGATCACGAACATAATCTTTGACGTTCAAAGAAGCACAGTGATTGTCGAGGCCAAGAAGCCTGGGCTTGTGATTGGGAAGCAAGGGTCAATTCTCAATGACATAAAAAAATCAACATTCTGGTTGCCTGTTGTGCAGAGAAGCCCTGCAATCCCAAGCAAGATCACTGAAAAAATAAGGTCTGTTCTGTATGCTAATAACAACTATCGAAGAAAGTTCCTTAATGATATTGGAAAGAAGATCTACAACGAATGGAACCCTGAGAAGATGGATATGTGGGTCAGGCTTACCTATCTTGGAGGCGGCAGGCAGGTAGGACGCTCATGTCTTCTCTTACATACGCCCAATTCAAAAGTGCTTCTTGATTGCGGCATAAATCCGGCAATAACTGAAGGGCAGGAAAGATTTCCCTATCTCGATGTTACAGAGATAGGCGATTTGAATTCAGTTGACGCCATCGTACTAAGCCACGCCCACCTTGATCATTCAGGCCTCATTCCTTATTTGTATAAGATGGGATATAAAGGCCCAGTCTATCTTACCGCTCCAACACGAGATATCTCAGCATTACTAGCCCTTGACTTTGTAGGGGTAGCCTACAAGCAGGCAGCCTCACCACTCTATAGGGCTGAGGATATCAAGGAGATGGTACGGCACTCAATCTGCCTTGATTATGGGGAGGTCAATGACATCACTCCAGACATTCGCATCACCTTCTACAACGCAGGCCACGTTCTTGGCTCTGCCCAGGTGCATATCAATATAGGAAATGGATTGCATAATTTTGTTTACAGTGCTGACACGAAGTATCTCAAGACAAGGCTTCTTGATCCTGCATCCAATCATTTCCCACGAGTTGAAACACTTCAGATAGAATCAACGTATGGTTCCAAGATGGATGTCCTTCCCCCGCGAAGGGAGACAGAGCAGAAATTCACTGAATTAGCAAAAAGAACTATCGAGCGAGGAGGAAAGATACTTCTCCCAGAACTTGGACTTGGACACGCTCAGGAGACTATGCTTCGAGTTGAGGAAGCCATTAGAACGGGAGAATTGCCAAAAGTTCCCGTGTATGTTGATGGAATGATCTGGGATATCAATGCCATTCATACTGCTTACCCTGACTTCCTAAGCGCTTCAATACGAAATCAGATTTTCCAAGATAACAATCCTTTTCTTTCAGACATCTTCAAGCGAGTGGGCAGTCCGACTGAAAGGAAAGAGGTCATGGAGGGAGGCCCTTGCATTGTCATCGCTACCTCGGGAATGTTAGTAGGCGGTGCGTCCGTAGAATACTTTAGGAATTTCTCTGATAGCGAGCACAACCTTATTATCTTCACCTGTTATCAAGGTATGGGCTCTTTGGGTAGACAAGTGCAGGAAGGCAACCAAGAGGTTGCGTTAGGAAAAGATTACAACAATGAGCGGGTAACAGTAAAAATGCAGGTAGAGACTCTTTCAGGGTTTTCCGCTCATTCAGGAAGGAATGAATTGCTCCAGTATGTTAGCAGAATGGTTCCAAAGCCAAAGAAGATAATCATCAATCATGGGGAAGTGTCAAAGTGCCTTGACCTCGCCTCATCGCTCTATAAGCTGAATCGTGTTGAGACGATTGTCCCTAGAAACCTTGAAACGATCAGACTGAAATAATTAAATACGCTGAAAACTCTCTAGTGCTATGAAACATTCCATCTATATCACATTGCTCCTTTTAGGCATGTTTTTTGTCACGCAGGTTATAGGGATTATTGTTGTAGCTTCCTATGCTCCGCATGTCGAGCAAGTAAAGGATCCTTCGGGAAACGTCATGAATGTAAGTGTCTATAACTTACCGTATGGAATGAATCCTCCAGACACTCCACCTCGCTCAAACCTCATTTCTATCATGATTTCAATTGCATTTGCAGTCATCATTATGTTTGTTCTCATGAGGGTCAAAGCAGAGATGTTCCTAAGATTATGGTTCTTCATCGTTGTAGCGCTTGCGATTGGTATCACGATAAATTCTCCGATCAAAAACGTGCTGTATGGTTCAGTCCTTGCGTTCTTAGTGGCACTTCCCCTTGCATACTGGAAGATATTCAAGAGAAATATTATTGTGCATAATATAACTGAAGTTATGATCTATCCAGGTATCGCGGCAATTTTTGTTCCCTTGCTGAATGTCATGACGGTGGTTATCCTTCTCATAGTCATCTCATTATATGATATGTATGCAGTCTGGCATGCAGGATTCATGCAGAAGATGGCTAAGTATCAGATCCAGACCTTGAAGTTGTTCTCAGGTTTCTTTATTCCCTACATGGGCCCTAAGGAGAAAGCAAAGCTTGAAAAGAGCAAAGGCAAGAAAAAAGTAAAGGTAAATCTGGCTATCCTCGGAGGAGGAGATGTTGTATTCCCTATCATCCTTGCAGGAGTCGTCCTTATGACCTTTGGATTCATTCCAGCATTAATCATCGCTCTTGGCGCGACGCTTGCTCTTGCAGGCCTCTTCTACATGTCTGAGAAAGGCAAGTTCTATCCAGCCATGCCTTTCATTTCTACAGGATGCTTTATTGCTCTTGGTATAGTCTACCTCTTTTTCTAAATTTTTCTGCCTTGATGTTCTTTTCTTAATGATTGAACTGCCGAAACAAAACTATCAAATCCTCTTTCGGCGTTATCCTGAAGCTCGTGGCTGTTTCCCATAACGGACAAGTATGCAAGACACTGACTCCCGATGATATCCCACTTGTCACGTAGTATGGGATCTACCTCAAGTATGTCTTCCGCTATCTTAACAGCGTCGTTGTATTCTTCCTGGGTAGCCGTATCAGCACTATTGTATGTGACAACAGAAAAATCATCGCCCATCTCAATTTCAAATTCCAGCAAACCATTCTTTGGCTGGTAAGTTACATAAAAACCGTTTATTGCAAAAGGTTTATTTTTTCTGATTTTTGGTGTGACTGCGGCAGTGAGAACACAATAGACGTTGAAATCAACCTCATTGTCTTTAAGAGGAGGAAAAGGAAAATTATCTAGACCCATGTGATTCACACTTGTATAGCCTTCTTTAGTAAGATGAAGACGAAGTCCATGCTGATACGGGTATACTCCACCATCATTGCTAATAGCATCGAGATTTACTGTATTTCTGTATAATTTTCCTAGAGCTTTGCGTTTGACTCTGCCTCGGGCTTCAAAACTTTGAATAGCAAGAATCTCCTCTAATCGTAGAAGGGGCACGGTCTCAAGATCTGCTGGTTTTTGTGGATGATTTTTGACTTCATGGGAGAAAGCAAAAGGAGGAGTGCTTACTAAAGCATTCTCCGCTATCATCTTGTCATAGAATCTGCGGATCCATTTTGTATTGCCTGTCATGACAAATATCCCTTTCAGGCGTATTTAAATCTTCCTGAAATTGTGTCATCAGACAGTTACAACATAAGAAAGGTTTAAATACCCCATCTTTATCACTGAATCATGATAGTAAAACCTGAATTGGTTAAGCGGATAAAGGAATATTTTAATTTGAATATTTACGAGACTAAGGTCTGGCTAGCTTTGCTTTCAAAAGGCATTGCATCAGCAGGCGAGATTGCAGAGCTTTCTGGAGTGCCTCGAAGCAGGACGTATGACGTTCTTGAATCTCTGGAAAAAATGGGGTTTGCCATCGTTAAGATCGGAAAGCCTGTTAAGTATATCGCTGTAAAGCCTACAGAGGTTGTTGAAAAGATAAAGAACAAGGCAATGCAAGAGGCAAATGAAAAGGTCAAGTCACTTTCAACACTTAAGGATACTGCAGAATACGCTGAGCTTGAACAGCTCCACACGACTGGAATTGCGCCCGTTAAGTTTCACGATATTACAGGATCACTGAAAGGAAGGGCAAACGTCCTTTCAAGAATAAGGGAATTAATGGAGACTGCTGAAAAAGAAGTTGTTATCTGTACATCAGTCCTTGATTTTGAGGATAAAAGCAGAGTTCTTATACCTACACTTGAAAAGCTCGCCAAGCATGACGTGAAAATAAAGATAGCTCTCTCTGGAGACCATGACAGAATTAAGCGATTAAGTTCAAAGCACGACCTTAAGATCAAGCAAACAGACTCAAAGGCTAGAGTATTCCTTGCAGACAAGAAAGAGATATTGTTCATGCTTACAGCAGAGAATGCAGAGGAAGAGATTGGGGTTTGGCTTCAGTCACCTATATTTACCGAGTCACTTTCAAACATTCTCGACCTTGCATTAAAAGCATACACTGAAAAATAAACTTTAATGAAAGATTTTCTCTACGTACCTGGAAATGCACGGATCTATGACTCCCCTAATAAGTGGGACGACAAAAAAGAAAAATATTTTCAGGATCTTCTTCAGAAAATCAGAGAAAATGATATGGCTGACAGACAAGAGATGAGTGAGATTGGAAGAAAATATCAGATTGACTCAAGTCAAATTAATGCCCAGATAAGAGATTCCCATCTCTTTCACAGTCTTATTGTTCTCCAGATCTCTCAAGGAATTATGTAGGCTTTTAACTTCGAGCCGTGCATGAATATATCCATTTTTGACGAATGTCTTTTTATGTTCTTTCTTAAATTCCTTGACATGCTTCTCCATGGAAACTGGAGGGCCTATCTGGATGACTTCCTTGTTCTTCTTCGCTATAACGAATAAGTCAGCAGAATTCCCTCCCTTATAGACGAATAAGTCCTCGATAACTTTAAAGTTCCTGCCCAGACTTTTTACAATAAACTTTGAGAATTTCTTCATCTTTGTCCCAGCAATGTCCCCTGCCTGCTTGTTCGTTTTCATGACTATATGTGCAAACTCAGCGTTCTTTTGTCGTGCTTTCTTTTGTAGCTCATCTTTCCCGATCTCCTTTCTTTCAAAAAATGAGATACTTGGCTTTGAAATGAATTTTCTTAATGCCTCTTGAAATCTCTTGAATGTCTCTTCACTTAAGGCTGCAAGCACATTTCTTTCTTTCCAGGTTGGATCAATGAGCACAACAGGGCTGTGTAGCTTGCTGTCGTTCACATGGATAATGATCTCCTGTTTGTTTTTGTACTGTTTTTCAGGATCTAAGATGATTTGCTCGCTTGCCTTAGCAAGTTCTCGGGCCATCTTTTCAAAGCTCTTGTAATGGAGAATGAGACATTCAAGGGCATAGCCAGAAAAACCCTGGATATAGCTTTCAGCCCCATACATTCCCTGTGCTCGTGTAAATGCTTTGGCGATCTGGATCTCCCTGATTAGTTTCTTATTGATCTTCAGCTTCTTCTTTACATATTGTACATGGAAATAACTGAGGTCCATGACATTTCGGGATTCACGAGGGTTCTTTATAAGAATAACAGGAATAATCTCAAAGACTGTGTTGTTTTTCATGATCCTGAAATAGTCTCTGCTTCCATGGATTGGAACAAGCTGATAGTTCTCTTTCTTCGCCAGAGGCCTCAATATCTTTCCTAAAATACCTGAAAGATCCTCATACGTCCAGTCAAATCTGACAAACACGTCAATATCATATTCCTTGTTCTTGGTTAGTGTACCTTTAGCGAAACTTCCTCCGACAAATACCTGTGCGCTGACTCTTTGCCTCTTTATTTCATTTTCAATGAGCTCAATAATGGTATCAGTATCTTTTTCCAGAGTTTCTAAGTCTTTTTCAGAAGGAGAAACATCAACCTTGGCAAGAATAGCTTTCATGAAGCTTCTACGGAGCAGTTCTTTTTAAATTAATTGTCTAGGGATAGCGGATGAGTGAGATCAACGATATACTTTCCGTCTTCAAGCTGGTATATTCTCGGCTTGTTCATGGCAAAAAGCTTTGGCAAGTCAAGCAGGTATGTGCCTGACTTGATGACTTTGACGCTTTCAAAGTCGAGGAATACAGGAGTATCTTCGTCTTTTATTCCGGCAATATCTCGTACATCCTCTTCAATCTGTTTCTTTTCTGCAGGATTAAGCATGGATACGAAGTCAGTATTCTTGGATATTTCCTTAAGCTTTTCCTCCTTGATATAGAAGAAGAATTTGCTTCTACATTCGGCACAGCCAGTTAAGACTTCCTGGCTTCCATCCTTGTAAACTGCAGAGCAATGAACGCATTTATAGGGCATGATTCTCTCACAAGCCGAGGATTAATAAACTTTTATATTATCTATTTCTTATCTTTCCGTAAATCCAACCGATGAGTGCACCAAAAATAAATCCAAGTATAAAATAAAAAACAAAATTTATAATACTTGAAAAGAAGATGAAGTTCGATTCTAGCCAAGCTGGCTGATTGCCATCCCAATCTATGATGCCTAAAAAAAGTAGGGGCCCTACACTGATTAAAACCATCAAAAAGGTCAAAAGGTCAAAATTCTCCAATATATCTCCAATTAAAGATGATGGCCCTTCAATATCAGATACAAGAAATACATTAACAAAGGCTAAGAACCCAAAGAGAAAACCTAGGATTAAACCCAACTTCAACCAATATGACCAGTTTTTCCAACCCATAATGATAGACCACCTGGAGCCTTTTATATCTTGTTAGTCAAAGAACAATTCTAGTTTTCTCGGATCGCGCTTTATCTCCTTGATGACTGAGGCAGGGCCTATGACGGTAAGAGCTGCGCTATCCCCTATCAGCCTCTTTGCGATACCATGTCGCATCTTGACGAAGATATTCTCACGCCTCATATCCGGTTCTATGACTGCAAGCTCAATACCCTTGAAATTTTTAATATGGTCTACGAGTGCCATAGTGTCTTCAATCAGCCTCGCTTCCTCTTCAGCCCGCAATCTTCCATGAAGGATTACAATCTTATTGCTTAATACAAGATTCAAGATTTTCTTGACCCTTTCAGAGATGGTCATATCTTTTACTTCCGAGAATGGGAGCACCTGCAGGCTCAGCCCGTGTATTTTAGTATCTTTTTTACTCATTATACTTTTTTGGATAGTTTAAATAATGATTCATAAAATTCTTCCATATTAACACCTTCCTTGGCCGATATCCCTACGACATCATATTCAGGGAATGCGGCCTCAACTTTCTTTATCTCTGCCTTCTTCAAGTCTATCTTGTTGGCTACAATAAGGATAGGGATCTTTCGGGCTACAAGGTTTCCGATGATAGTGATATTGACCTGTGAGTAAGGATTTTCTGAAGCATCTAATACGACAACGACAGCGTCCATATCATCCAGCCACTTTATGGAGTCAATGATTCCTTGTGTAGCCTCTTTAGCCCTTTTCTTTGCCTCATTCTTCTTCAAGCCAAATTTAAGAAATTCCTCATAATCAATTTTTGTTGCAATGCCTGGGGTGTCAACAATCTTTAATGTCAAGCTCTTACCTTTGTATTCGATATCGACCTTCTCCTTGAACTGTACATTTCGCGTCTCATGAGGGATTGCGCTTACGACACCTATCTCTTCCCCCGTCCAATCTTTGCAGATTCTATTGGCGAGGCTTGTCTTTCCAGCGTTTGGGGGGCCATAGAATCCAAGCTTTATGTTCTGCTTCCTTCTAAATAGGTTTCCCAGTATTCTCCGTGAAAAATTCCTCAATATCTTAAGCATTAGTGGTTAAAGATTTGGTCTTTTAATAAACCTTGTGTCCAGAGGGCTATCCTGTCTTCTTTGCAGTTCCTGTCTGACCTTTCTGTTCTCAAAGAACTTGAAGATAGGTATCTCAAACATTCCCGTCCTCTTTCCTGCTATCTTCTTGAATGCATAGGTTATCTGCTCCCGTTTCCATCCAGAACCTATAAGTTTCTTGCGTATATCCTCATCCTTCATCTCAGAGCTTCGAGAATTGTAGATAAAGTTGATGATATTGTAAAGATCATCAGGGCTTGCAAACAAGTGGCGTTCATAATGACGTTTGTACCATTCCTGAAGGATGATATAAACGATTAAAAATGAAATGATGAGCACTGATATCCAGAATATGAATCCTTGTGTCTTGAAGCTTTCCTTGATCGTATCAAAAACAGGAACATCCTCTTCAATCACGAGCTTGCTAAAGTCAGGAGACATGTATGCTCCAAGATCTGCAACGCTTACTGAGTTAGGGATTGCAAATTCGATATCCTGGACCCCTGTGGAGAGCGGAATCGCAGTCGCAGCTCCATCTCCTGCAGACTCCTGCCCATAATCTTTCATGAATGTAATTTCCTCGAGAGGATAATTGATGAAGAGGTGGCTTTCATCTTCCTCCCCGAGAGGCGTGATGACAATCCTGAATTTCGTAAGCAATGTGCTCTTCCCTGAATCAGCAAATGAGGAGATCTCCTCAAACGTAGCATCTGATTTGTAGTTGTTTGTCATCCATCGTAAGATAGCTTCCTTAAGCTTATCAGCATCATCAACGCGTGTCGAAGAAAGTGCATCAGCGTAGCTGGTGTCGAGAGCAGAAGAACCTACCGTAATAGGCAACGTTCCAGACTTTGTCGTTATGATTGCATAAGGAACATCAAGTGCAAGCAGGTCTTCGACGATTGTGACATACTCATCTTCATCTAAGGTATCATTCATAGAGTCCTTTATTTCTTTCAATGATTGCTCGAGAGTGGTCTTGTCAACAGTCGATTCGAGCGAATTCTGAATCCAACTTGGATATCTCTGGATCATGCTGGAAAGATTCCCAAGCCGTGTTGAATATTGCGTTGAAAGGCGCTCTGCAGAGGCCTTTCCATTTCCTACAACGACTTTGATATTCTTGCTCGAGGTTTTCCCATCACTCCTTGTCAAAGTAACTTTGACAGTATAGTCTCCAGGTGAAGTATATGAATGGAAGGTTTGTGTCCCACTGACACTGGTACTGCTACCATCTCCGAAGTCCCATGTCGATGATACAATATTTTCATGACTGCTTGCATTGAATGAGGTGAGCACTCCGATAAGAACAAATCGAGGGGAAATATCAAAGCCGAATCCAACAGTAACATTGATGCCCGCATCAAAGACACTCTTGTCACCAAGTGTTATTTTCAACACCCCAACAGGAGCGGAAGGGGCCTGAATGCCTGCCTTGGCAAGGTCAATATCAAGAGTGCCTGCGCTTACTGTTGCATCTTTCATGCTTACACTTACGATAGAATCGCTTGTTGCAGGAACGCCATCGCTTTCTTCATAGGTCAATCCAACATTCTTGAACTGGATTGTCTGCGGCAACCCTGAGATGCTAATAGGAACAACACACGAAGGCTTACAGCTGTTCCCATACTGGCTGTCAATATAATCTGATATCTCATGAACAAGCTCCTGAGGAGCTTCAATATAAACAGGTCCAAATTGCAATGGCCGTGCAAATATCTCAAAATCTCTGATTGATTCACTCGCTCCAAGATTTGCTGTTCCGCAGGTTGACCCTTGTTTCTCATACCTTAACGTGTAATTCGTCGTTTGAGGAGCAGAGATGCATACGTACATTGCCTTCTGCTGGGCAAGAGGATACTCTGCATCGCATTCCAAATCCTGGATTTTTATTCCAGGCATCGGAAGCGTGCAGGTTGCAAGCACACTCTCAGGATCATCAATATCTCGAATGTCCATGTCAAGTTCTTTGCCGTTTCCTCGCAATGAGTTGATGCGCGCTCCAATCCTGAAAGCAGGACCTTGAGGAAGTGTGATCTTCTCACAGTATGGTTGCGTGCCTAGAGGTACTTCTTCATTCGCTTCCGACGCTGAACTGTTGAAGCACCCATATCCTTTCGTGAAGCAGGTCTGGTTTGTGTATGCATTGTTGACAAGGGTGGAGTCAAGAACCTTGACTGCTATCTGGCTTGAGCATGAAGGAGCAGTGTCGCTCTCAATCGTGAATTGGGCATCTTCAACACTATTGATAACACTATCTTTGATGATAAGCCCCACTACACTTTTATTTGATAATGCCAAGGTACTCATGCTACTGCCAGGGCTGTAAGAAGGAAGGCATCCAGGAGTGTTGCAGGTGTAATCTTCTCCTTCAACAAAATTATTGGCATTGAGCATATCAATAAGGGTAATATTCCCTCCTAGATTACTGCTAAAGATGTTGTGTGCAGGTTCATTCTGGAATGAAATTTTAAAGTTGCCCTGGATCGTGTCTCCTGCAAGGTAATTCTTTTGTATGGTATGATTGGAGAAGGTGAATGCAGCGCTACAGATAGGAAGAATAGCAAGAAATATGAAAATAGTAATGCCAAACCATCTCTTTTTTCTCATGGCTCTCTAAGAATATCTTTCTTTAAAAAGATAGCTATTTCCTTTGAAGTTTAGCGAGGCAGTAGATGAATAGGATGATAGCAAGGGCAAGAGCCATCTGGGATGCAGAGAAAAAGGGCAATTCTATGCCTACCTGTCCGCATGGAAGATCATAGCTGTCAGCAGTATTTTCACATTCCTGTCTTACTTCATCCTGTGTGCATGTTCCTGCTACAAATTGTGAGCTTATATCTGTTCTTAGCACTCCATTGACACATTGTGTTTGGGCATCAGTAGAATACAAGCAGCTTCCGGCAGAACAGATTCCCCCGCTCGCGTCTCCATAATCATTAACAGGCCGTGTAGATGTAGTCTTTAACCCGCAGCTTGCTTTGTCAGAATCCCAGAAGCAGGCGCATTGTTTTACTAATCCATTGGTGGTTTGCCCGCATCCAACCTGTGCCCAGAGAGGATCTTTTCCTTCAGGACCTCCCTCAAGATTGCCCACATTTGCAACATCGCTGGTGCATGAGCTGCTCTCCGTGTAATCGCTGCATTGATGGACAGGTTGTGGACTGCAACCATTAACACTGCATATCTGTCCGCTTGGGCAGCAGTCATCACTTACACCCTGGTCATTAGCCCCTATAATTCCATCCACACCCTTGCATGCATCACTCGTCAATGTATTTCTTCGATCAAGTTCGCTCCCATCATCTCCAATTATGACAAGGGTTCTTCCTCCAATACATTGGCTACTCCCAACTAGGGTGAATGCACGCTCAGTTTCATTGGAAATAGATCGGGCATTGTAATAGATGTTAAGCCGTATGAGCTTGTCAGAATAAATAAGTGAAGAGAGGGGATACTGCTTGAATCCTGAGACAAATTGGGAACCCTTTCCATCTCGTCGGTAATTATCATCAAAACTCCAGTTGAAGGTGACTTCATCAAATGATGCAGGAGTACCTGAAACAGCAATGGTAAGGGCAGTGCATGCAGCAGGCGCGCTCGCCGTCTGACGAGGGCAGATACCTGCAAGGCACGTTACAGTTGGGCAGGCGTCAGAACTACGCTCAACAATGAAGCTTTCATTAGCACTGTAATTGATGGCGAGATCTTTATTACTGATGACTTGATGATGGAATGGATCATTGATGAATGCAAACAGTCCAGGACTTCCTAAGACAAGGATTGCAATCTGGGCCTCTCGCGATCTTCCATCCTCATCGGCAACATGAAGAGTGATAGTCTTCTGTCCAGGACTGCTAAGCTCATAGACAAAGCTTCTTTCCTCGCTTGTAAAATCATCTTCAAATATGTCCCATGAGTAGTGTGTGAGTGGATGAGTTGATGATGTGCTGCTTTCGTTGAACTCTACTATATCTCCTACAAAATATATTCCTCGGTGTATGGGGTCGCTGATACGTGCCTTGATGTCATTGAAATCAAATCCCTCGATGTTATCAACCGTGAGAATCCCACTCTGAGCACTCTTATCCTCGATAGTTGCAATGAAGAAGAACTCTGCAGTTCCATCCGTATATTCAAAGAAATCATGTGCTGTCTCCATGTCGTCATCAGTTATTTTCCATTCATATACTGCCGCGCCAGAGGCATTGGTTGTTGCTTGCACAGTATGGATATCATCAGTACCATAAATTCCATCATCTTCCTGTAGGTCTATACTGACTTCAGTTCCTTCAGGGAAACTTGTATCTGCAATAATCTTTACAGTTTTGTTAACATTGCTTTTTGTGGTAGGTATGCCTGCGAGATCGGTCCAATAGACCCTCTTGATGGTAGATGGCGTAGGGATCACTTGCTGGCACTGAGTATTGCTCGTGCAGCTGTCAGCCTGGTTTGGCTGGGTGTTTGAAACCGGAGCGCATACATTCCCACTGCATTCGTGATGGGTAGGAATGGCTGCTGCCGATGCACTACTGCAGCACACAAGATTCGTGTAGCTTCCCCCACTAGCAAGATGGGCATTGCTTGTCCCAGAAAGGCTGGCAACCAATCTCTCATTGGAAGTGCACGAGGCTGAAGCCCCTGAGGCAATTCTACACGCAAGATCTCCATAACAGACGCTGATAGGGTATCCTGTCACTGAAGCATGCGCATTTGCAACATCAGAGAGAGTAAGGACATTATTATTTGAGCATGCATGAGGATTTGATCCAGCATATGCTTTTCCAAAGAGAGTCTCGTATGAAATAATGGTGGGATAGCTTTCATTCCATTGTGCTCCATGCGCATTTGTTGCACTTGAAAGCCTGAGGATTATCTGACTATCATCATTAGGAGCAGCAGAGGTTAGCGCAATGCTGAAGATGACAAGCAACGGAATAACAATGCTCACCCTGTTCATAGCGTCTCGAGAGACAAGAACTTTATAAAGCTTTAGAGTTAATGGACTCTCCATAGGAATAGCTTGACTTTTTTCGGGTCATAGCTCTCAAGTGTTGAACTAATGATTCTCTCATAGGAGTACACGGCATCCGCATCGTGAGGGTATACTGCAAGGCTGCAAAGCTCTTCAGGGTTGCATATTTTCACCGTATGATTGATGGACTGTTCTATTCTTTCTCCAACAAACCCTTCGACACGTGTAAGGATCCTTTGATTCTCTGCCTGCTGTGCAGCAGTGATGGTGGTGCTGGCGTTATATCTGATGACATCTTCTCGTATGGTCTTATTTTGGGCCATCTCATCAAGAAGTGAAGGTATCTGCTCTCCTAAATTGTTTCCTGGAGTGGTAGTCCTATTATTGGTCAAAGCCAGAAGCACCCCAAAGACGATAATGATTGCCATGCTTGCTTCAACAATTCTAAGCCATCCTTTTTTGTTTACCATACACTCACCACTAAATCAGAGAATTCCCGTTCGCCGTTTTCTCGTAATACCTCTACTCGAACATTTGTAGAATAGATGTTCACACCTCCAGGAATGGGGGGCATGCTCGTGATGGTCATGTCTTGCAGTCGGATATTAAACCCAAAATCAACTCTATCAGGAAGGTTGAATTCTTTTTTGAGATCCTCGTAATGGGCAAAGTATGTCTGGTTGAGTTCTCTGATCCTTTTTTCTGACATGATATTCTCTTCTCGTGTTGATGCTAGTGAATAATATTTCTTACCTGGTTGAGCCACGACATCTGCTGGCTCTGAGCCTGCTGGCAAGTCATCAGCATATTCAAGGGTAACAAACATGTTTGGCCCGAGCTGTACATAGGTTACTCCCTGGCTCCCTATCCGTGCCTTAAGGATTCCTGAATCATCTTCAGCCCTGACTTTCCTTCCGGCAGACACCATGACGTCAATGGGGATCACATCATCTGCGTGGGAACCCTCTTCAATCCTCACCCCATAGGTCGTTACAGGAATAGTGGTGTTCTGTATGATCTCGCGTAATGAATAGGAAAGAGAAGACTCAGCAAGCCGCGAGCTTTGAGGGCTGAAGAAATAGAATCCTATGACTACGAATCCAATGAATAGTATAAATGCCAAAATAATTTCTATATGGCTAGCCCCCTTTTTCATGAAAGAGGTGAGTAAAAACAATTTATATACGTTCCCGTCTCCATAGGGGCATGAACAAAGAATCGCTAATCCGGAAAATAAAGGAAAAGAAGGAGCTTTCAGGTCTCTCTTCGAAAATTGTAGAGGAGGAGCTCAACAAAGAGATAAAAGGTATAGATATCAGCGTGATCTCTGAAAAAGAATCAAAAGTAATAATGAAGTCAGTCAGAGAAAAATTGAGAAAACTTACGGGAAGGTTCCAGTATACCTCAAAAAAAGAGAATATCCTTGATGCTCATGCCTCAACAAAAGAAAGGAAAGAAGACTATCCTTTCTTGAAATCAATGCTCAAAGATTTGAATGTACAATCAATTCTTGATCTCGGATGCGGCCTCAATCCCCTTGCATTAGCAGATTCATCAATGACCTATTATGCAGTTGACATAAAGGAAGACGAACTGAAAATAATTCATGATTATTTCAAGTTAAACAATATTAAGGGGAAAGCATTTTTCTATGATGTAAGGAAAATAAAAGATGATCTTCCCAAAACCGATATCACCTTGATCCTCAAGCTTTTTGATGTCCTTGAAACCAAAGGCCATAAGCTCGCGGAGACAATGATAAACAACATTCATTCGAAATTTATTTTAATAAGCTTCTCGACAAAAACGCTTTCAGGAAAACCCATGAACCATCCTCAGCGAGGCTGGATAGAGCACCTTCTTGCACGTTTAAATTATGAATTCAAGACATTCACAACAAAGAATGAGATCTTTTATCTTGCTGAGAAATTATAATACAAATAAGTAGATAGCAACAATCAGACTAATTATAAAGAAGATGACAGAAATAAAAATGTAGATTTTTCCAAGTCTCTCCACATATGCTAATGCTTTTTCTTTTCCGAAGATGTCTGAAGGAGTTCCAGCTTTAACTTTGCCATGCTGAGCTACGGGACGAGCATTTGCTATACCGAAGAATTTGAAGCGAGGCCACCACCATTTATCGGTTGTAGCACTGTTTCTAATTTTTGTATACCGAGGTGTTATCCAACTGCTAGTGGTTAAAGATTCGGAGTTTCTTAACAAATATATTCCACGGATCAATAGAATAAGGCCAATAACAGGAAACAGTACTAACACAACATATAAGTCTCCAACCCCAACCATGAGACAATTAGTAATCAGTTCTTTTTAAACATTTAGAAGAAATTCCTTGAGGCTTCTGCGCCGGTAGAGATTAGGAATGCTGCAATGGTAAGGATGAATGAATGCTTGATGCCTGCTTTAATGGTCCCTTCCGTGATTTTCCCGATAGTAAGTCCCGCGAAAAATCCCTGGCTTAGGAGCAGATAGAGGAATGGCCTGGCAAGATCCTGGGCAGTGATGGCTGATGTCGCTGAAGCCGCCGAAGCATCAGGGACTGAGCTCAAGGATTGTATGTTCAGACCACCAATGCCTTGTATGCCCTCTGTGAGAGGAAGGATTTTGAACTCCATGACAAGCATGATTCCTATGAATATGAAGAAGATGATGTAACCTTGGACGACAAGATTATAGATCGCTGCCTTTCGTTCCTTCTTGAGTTTCTCAACTTCAGAGATTGCCTTGGCTGATGACTCAAGGATATAGTCTATCTCTCCCCCTGCCCGCTCAGCCTCACTGATAAGGGTTATTGCTCGATTGATGACTGGGGAATCAACATCATAGGAGAAGTTCTGCAGCGCCTCATTGACGGGGATCCCCAGCGCTATCTGATTGGCCAATTTTGCGATAAATAAGTTCAAGGGGCCGTAGTTCTTTCGGCTCATGTTGATGATGCTCTTGCTGATAGGGGTCCCTGTAGCCACGCTTTCTGCCAGGTTTCTCGAAAACTCAAGGAACATAGCTGCTACCTCCTCTTCCCGCTGGTTCTCAAGAACAAGACCAATGATAAAAGGAAGCGCTACAATTCCCAGGGCAATCCCAAAGAGAAACAGGAAGAGGTTAGGGTCATTGAGGAAAAAGATAAGGTCTGTGCCGGCAATGATTACTGAAAAGATAATTCCAATCCAGTGCATCTTTTTTAATCTCATTAGTATGTGGGCTGCTTGATCTGCAGGAATCCTATGAAGAGGATGTTTATAAGGGCAATGATGACGATGATGAGCGCAGTCATCTGAAGAGGGGAGAATCCGATATTAATTCCTGAAACCCCTATCATAACAAGGAGCAGCATGAGGATCATAGGGGCGGCAATCACGGCACTAATGTAAATGTCCATGAACGTTTCGGCAATCTTAGTGAACTTCTCCCGATCTACCCTATACTCGTTCAGCAACGTTTCTGATCGCCTCTCAAAGTACTCTCCAAGGCTACCTCCTGAGTGGATGGTAGTTCCCAGGCCTGAAAAGACCTCTGCAAGCTTTGCACTTGGTGTTGCTTTAGCGACATTGTTTAATGCGGTGACAAGGTCATATCCATAGAGGTTGATCTGGTTGAGCACTTTCCGTATTTCTCTCCTGAGATATGGATACTCCCGGTTAAGGCCAATGATCTTGAATATCTCGGTGGGTTCAATTCCAGATCCCGAGATGGCGCTCATATGGATGACTGCAAACGGCAGCTCTTGGTCAATCCTTTTTGCAAGGGAACTCTTTTCAGTCGATGGATAAAAATAGATCGCAAAGAACGTTGCAACGGGGACGACAAACGGGATCCATATGATGTGACTTAACCGTACAAGGTATTCTCCCGTGTACAGGCCGAGGTAAGGGGAGATGAGGCTTACCGAAAAGAAAAGTAAGAATACTGTCAGGAACAAAGAGAAGAAGATTGCAATGAATGTTGTAAGGAATATCATTGACACGTAGGTCTCGAATAATATCTCGATGTTAGCTTTCTTTATCTCGATAGAAAGCCCCTGGAAGTATCCCTTCTTTATCCATTTGACTGCAGTCTGCTGAAACATCTTATTGGCAATTCTGAAATATCCTCGTGCCCCCTTGAACTCCTCATAGCTCTCTTTCTCAAACCTATGCTTCCTCTTGAGTTTCTTTATGACTCCCTCGCTAATACTTAATTCGTTCAGCAACTTATCTCTCGTGCTTCTCTGGACAACAACCGTGCTGATAAGTGGAGTATCTGCTTTCCTGAACGTTACTTTTTCAAGGGGGATGCTTATGGGTTTAGTCAGGGGCTGCGGGCCGATGCCTGAAAGAAGTGAAGGTATCGATTGGTTTATGATCTTCAGGCTATTCTGTAACGATGCAAGGACGTTCTCTATAAGCCTCTGCTCTGCAGGCGGAGCCACGGTCAATCTTCGGCTATAGTTTGAGATCTCCCGGAGCATTTCAATCTCTACATCTATATTTCTCTTGAGTTCCTCTATCATAGTAATCTACTTATCTGGCTTTGAAAACTCATGATCTCTCTCTTTGCGGCCGCAATCTCTTCTGTATCCCGGACCTTTTCCGCTCGTTCAAGTTTTATGAGCGCGTCCTTGATGCCTGTAAGAAGTTGTGCCAGCAGCGCTATGACCTCTCTTTCCATAATCTCAGAAATCAAGAGTTGTTTAAATATCTTTATTCTTCAACGATATTATACTTGTTGAGCACGTCGACAGGGTTCTTATAATAGTCATTGATGATTTTTCCCACCTCGTCAAAGCCGAACACTTTGTTCTTGTAGAGTTCATAAAGGAGCTTTGACCGTGTCAGGAACTCTTTCTGGAGCTTTTCTAATGAGATTCCTCTTCGTGCAGCTATCTTCTCAAACACCTTACTCTGCTTCTTAAAGTAAAACACATCCTGGTTAGGGTTCCATATGAACGGGGTGTTGATGAGCGCAGTCCCATCTCTTTCTACATTCAGGATCTCAACAATCTCCCGCACTCGTCGTGTTTCCTGCTGCCGTGAGGTGGCATGTGTAGCGATAGCCACGCAATCTAGGGAATTCACGAGCGTCGGTGAAAGATTGATAGGTGGAGTCTGCAATCTTCGTATTAAAGTGTCTACCGAATCTGCGTGCATGGTGCTCAAGGAAGCGTGTCCCGATGCCATTCCTTGGAAAAGAACGAACGCCTCTTTTCCTCGGACTTCTCCCACAATAAGATAGTCAGGACTCTGTCTGAAGGAACTTTTCAGCAACGCAAAGAGGTCAACCTCCCCCACTTTTCCAACACCGATAGAAGTTCGTGATACTGCAGGAAGCCAGTTTTCCCTAGGTAAGTTAATTTCCCGAGTGTCTTCAATTGATACTACTCTCGCTTCAGGAGGAATGAAGAATGCAAGGGCATTGAGTAAGGTTGTCTTTCCTGAAGCAGTTCCTCCTGCAATAAGGATGCTTGATTTGTATTGGAGCAATATCCAAAAGTAAGCAAGCATTTCCGGGCTCATGGTGTTGAAAGCAATCAATTGTGTCGGCGTCCAAGGGACTTTAGTGAATTTTCGTATGGTGAAGGTAGGTCCACGTGAAGTGACGTCTTTTGTGTAGGTGGCGTTGACTCTGCTTCCGTCAGGAAGTGTTCCGTCAAGCAAGGGTTGGGCATAGGAGACATATCTCCCACATCGCTGCGCCAGCTTCTCGACAAAACTTGCAAGCTTTTCCATGTCTTTGAATTTTATGTTAGTCCTCATGTTCCTATAAACCCGATGGATAAGGTAGACGGGCGTGTCAATTCCATTGCATTCTATATCTTCAATGAAATAATCTCGAAGGACGGGATCAATCTCATTCAATCCTATAAAATCCCTGAAAAGGTAATAGAAGAGTTTGTTGTAGGTGTCAGCAGATATCTTGATGTTAAGTTCAGCAATAAGCAGCCGTGCAGTCTTGTCAATATAATTTGTTGTTGCCTCAATTGTTTTTTCGACAGCGACATTGATGTTGATGACCTCAAGCATCGCTTGCTCAAGCTTCTCAAGAGATTGCTGCTCGTCATCACGTAAGATGGGCTCCTCAATCTCGTAGACAAGCTCTCCATGCTCGCTGCTCCAGTAGATATGCGCCGATGCATAGGGAGGAATAAGCATGTAACGGACATTCACTAATTTCTTGTCATCAATCCGAGGCAGTGCAGGGATGAGGGGGTTGAGGTTAAGGGGAGAGAGCATGGTGTGGAAAGTGCTAGAGTTTATTTAAAGCTATCCGGATGCTTCGGAAACGCTAACGACCTCCAATCCGTTGACAGTTCCCTTGCTTAAGATGTAGAATTTATAGGCAGTCGAAGCAGCGGTAAATTTCTTAAGAGTATCTGCATCATTGTAGGTGATGTTCACATAGGGTTTTCCGCTCGCGGTAGTGTATTTGAGTTTTAGCGTGACTGAGTACGATGCCTGCTGTTGTTCTGATAAGATGCTTACCCGATTCTTTATCTCTATTCCAGGCTCTGAATAGGGCTTCTTTAATCCTGAGATGACCATGCGAATCTCATCAGCTTGGGAGTCAATGAAGAGATCCCCTCGCTTCATGGTAAAATCAACCACTCTTCTGTTTCCAGGAGCGGTAAGCACATCGTTGACCGTAGTATCAATAGTTGTTAGCGATCCTATTGCCTGCTCAACAACAGACCTGTCTCTCATCTGGGTTAACTTAGGGGTTATAAATCCCAACGCAAGTCCCATGAGTGAAAGTCCGATGAGGGTGTAGATAACTGTCTCAACCCATACCTGTCCTCTTTTTTTCATCACACTAAGGAGTAGTGCAGGCTTTTAATTTTATCGAGTGTGATTGCGAGCATACTTTCCCTCCGCTGACGACGGGATAGATCTCCAAGGACTCATAACCTGCGCTTCCCGAATATGCATAGGTAAGCAGTTCAGCCGCTTCAGGGACTTTAAGAACACTTGCGCAATCATTTTTCATACCAATGCCTGTGCATGATCCTTGTTGTTCTTTTCGTACATGGATGACATCTGCAGATCCTTGCTTTAATAAAGCGATGTCAAATCCCTGGATACTTGCAGCGCTTGATGAGTTTGGTTCTGCTCGCACAGAGATATAGTATTTTGATGCCGCAGAGTCATAGCAGTTGTACCCAAATGACTGATCAAAGGTAAAATAAGTATTGTATGCAATGCACGATGTGCTTCCTGAAAGTGATCCCTTAATCCATGGAATAAGAAATGAAGCGATAAGGGAAACAGCGGCAACTGTCAATAACAGAAGCAAGACTGTAGTGACGACATCGCTTAATCCTCGCTTCATACAGTCAGCGGAACACCATACTGCTCTCCGCAGGTATATGGTCTCTTATTTTCTCCCGACTTTGATTCTCCAAGAAGAATCGGATAGACGATGACATCACCTGAAACATCAGAGTCTGTGATGACTGCTGACGATGATTCCCCGTCCTTTATCGTATGGGTAAGAGTGGCGACGTTCTTTATGCTTCCGGCGGAGGCATCTTTTTGCCGTATCTCAACTCCATATACTGGAACATTCCCTCGGTTCACAAGAAGTATCTCCTTCTGGTTATTGGTGTCAGTTATCTGGGCATCAATGCTCACATCTGCGCACGCCCGTTCAACAGGCTCTCCGAATTTCTGGGGAACTTCCTTGATGAAGTTCTTAGCCCATAGGAAAATGATGAGCGCAATCACGAGCGCAAGGGCAATAAGTAGAGTCGTTGCAACGACCGGTGATAGACCTCTCTTCTTCATTTTACTTTCAGTTTCTTGAACTTTAAAAACTTAATCTATTCGCTATTAAGCTGATTGACTTCCGCCTGTCTCTTCAGCATATCGTACGTCATAACAAGCCAAGAACCTGAAAGTATTTTTGCCATCCGTGCATATTTATCTTCAGCCCCCTCACGGACGAGAGTTTCATAGGTAGAGTTAGACATATGCTTTATGTAATCTGATAGGTTAGGGTTAGTGTTACCTATCTCTTCTATCTTTTCAGAGAAATATTTCTCGAGTTCAATAGATGTCTTTCGCATCTTATAATCCCTCATAGCGACAGAGCAGGTAGCAGAGCTAACAACAGGCAGCCCTTCAGGAGTCAACTTTGATTCTAATGTCATAAAAATAGACTTGAGCTACCCTATATAAACCTTACATTGCCTTGACTTCACTCTTCGTGATGTGTTCAAAGGCAGAATACGCGGCAGTGCATCCTTCCGCAACACCGGTGATTGCCTGTTTGAAAGGCTTGTCAGCCACATCACCTGCAGCATACACTCCAGGGACATTGGTCTCTGAGGTCTTGTGGTCAATCACTATTTCCCCTTTCTCATTCAGCTTCACTCCTAAGGGTTTCGCGAGGTCTGATAATGCAATGTGCCCTATGGCTATGAACAATCCCTGTAATTCTAATTGCTTGCTTCCATTATGCTCCTTGTCCAACACGACAGAACGCATAAGCTTGTCTCCCTTGACTTCTAGTACGTTTGCTTTCGCGATGATCTCTATCTTCTTGTTTGCCATCACTCTCTGCAGGTTGATAGGTTCTGGTCGTATCTTTTCTCCTCGATAAATGATATACACTTTCTTTGCATGCTCTGCAAGCACCAAAGCATCTTTTACTGCAGAGTCAGATCCTCCGACCACTCCAACGACCTTGTTCTTGAACAACGGAGCATCACATAATGCACAATAGGCAACTCCCTTATTCTCAAACTCAAAGCTTCCAGGCACCTCTAACCTTTTCCATTTTGTTCCTGTTGCAAATAAGACTGTCTTACCTGAATAATTCTGTTTTTTTGTCGTGACATGGAATTTTTTCCCTTCAGCCTTTACAGATTCGACCTTTTCCTGCCGTATGCTTACAAGATCATACGACTGCGCGTGCTTCCTTATAGCTTCAGAGAGCTCTGTTCCGGTTAATCGTATGAATCCCGGATAGTTTTCCACCACATTCGTAGTAGTTATGACTCCTCCAATAGGCAGCTCAGTCCCATGAGTGGCCCCTAGAACAAGCGATTTCAAGCCTAATCTCGCTCCATACATGGCTGCAGACAGTCCGGTAACTCCAGCCCCAACAATAATGAAATCAAATTCTTCCATATCGCAGTTATAAGAGATTATTATATAAATCATTCTATACACATTCACCTATGGAAGAGGTATTGAAAAGGTATTTGCAGAAACATGGCATCTCCTATAAGGAATATCAGCATCCGGCAGTCTTTACCGTAAAGGAATCAGCAAAGCTTAAGATAAACATCCCTGGATTCCATACCAAGAACCTTTTCCTTAAGGATGAATATAATACATTCTATCTTGTCTGCATGGATGCCCATAAGCGATTGGATACGAATCGTCTGAAGGAGCAACTGAACGTGAAAAGCCTTGCGTTTGCATCTCCCGAAGAGTTGAATGATGAGCTGCGTGTAAAGCCAGGAAGCGTTTCCTTCCTTGCGCTTATCCATGCGAAGAAGACAACACTCGTGCTTGACAAGGCGATATGGAATGCTGATGAAGTTGGATTCCATCCCAATGTCAACACCGAGACTCTCGTACTCTCCCATGCCGAGCTTGAAAAGATCTATGATTCTTTTCCCATCAAAAAGATGATCATCCCCCTTCATGAATAGAAGATATGCAGCTATCCTTGCCATTCTTATTACCTTATTGATTGCTGTCAATGCACATCTTTTTTCTAAATCCTCTCAAAGGGAAGTAGTGTTGGTCGAAAGGATAATTGATGGGGATACTCTTGAGCTAGAGGATGGGACAATCATACGATTGTTGAATATTAACACTCCTGAGAAGAACGAGCCATTTTCTTCCCTCTCAAAGGAATTTCTTCAATCGTTCCTTAATAGGACTGTCGAGATAGAGGTCACAGGAACAGAAAAATACGGTAGGACACTTGCTCGAGTGTATACTCCAGACTACCTTAATCTTGCACTCGTTGAGCAAGGGATGGCGACAAAGTTCCTTGTCGATGAGTCTGAAAGGAAAAAATTCCTTGAAGCAGAGGAGAGGGCAATCAAAGAATCACAAGGGATGTGGTCATCATCTCACTATCAGGAATGTATACATGTGCAACTAGATAAGAAGCAGGAAATTGTGACGCTCTCAAGCTCATGCCCCCTCAATCTTCAAGGTTGGAAGATAAAGGATGAAAGCAGAAAATATTATAAGTTTGAGGCTATTCCTCTTACAACGATAAGAATACATTCCGGACATGGAAATAATAACGCGAGCGACATATTCATGGGAAGCGCAACGAATGTCTGGAATGATGACAGGGATACGCTCTACATCTTCGACAGCGAGGGACATCTAGCCTATCATGAAGCGTATGGTTATTAGCATCTTCCTTCTCTTGATGCCTTTGGCATCCGCCATCAATTACACGCTTAGCTTCGATGATGTTGTTCCCTACAAGGAATCAACCATAACGATCGTGTCATCTGATTCATCTATCAGCGATGTAAAGATATTCATAGAAAGGGATAGCCAAACACTTTCAGAGATCTATGATGGATCATGGAAATCCCCATTCCATTATATTGCGAAAGCGTATCCTGAAAGAAAATCATTCAAGATAAGAACTAATTATACAGGCGCTGCAAATCTCTGTGCACGATTAAGGAAGCCGGCGAAGTCGGCGTTCTCAGAAGTCTGCTATCCTATTACTATTGAAGAGAAGAAGGAAAAGCCTCAAATAAATGTTAGTGCAGAAATCAAGGCAGAAGTCAATATCCAGCCCTTGGTAGAGAGTGCGCCTGCAAAGAATGAGACGATCCTATTAAAATCGTCTGCAGCACTGGTGACGGAAGAGGGAAAGACAGAGAGGACGATGATTGCAGGGTTTGCAGTTGTCTGCGTATCAGTCATCATATTCCTTGCATGGAATAAGCTCTAGTGAAATTTAAAAACACCCTTTCCATGCAAAACTATGGAAAAACTTCATGTCAGCCTCATCATTGAAATCCTTGGAAGGCCTGCCGAGCACGTCAAGGAAGCATTGAATACCCTCGTGATAAAGCTAGGATCAGAGAAAGGGGTAAAGATACTTGAGAAGACCTATCATGATCCTGTTGCTGTTAAGGATGCAAAAGATCTCTTTACAGCCTTTGCTGAAGTCGTTGTCGAACTGGATTCCATTATGAATTATTTCGGGATTATCTTTGCGTATCTTCCCGCTCATATAGAGATCATCTCTCCCGAGAGTACGACACTGAAAAACGTTGAATTGAATGAAGTCGGGCACAGGCTTGTCCAGAGACTTCATGATTATGACGCCATCACAAAGAATGCCCTGATGGAAAAGGATTTCTTGGTCCAGAAGCTCAACCAGCTTGCTCCAGGCATGGTAGAGAAGATATTCAACCCTCAAGCAAAGCCAGCCAAGAAAGAAACAAAGAAGCCTAAGAAAAAGAAATGATTAGAATTTCTTTCCTAAGATCTTGTCGGTAGCACTTGGAACTTTCACTCTCTTATATTTCAGATAGACGATCAGCAAGCCAAGAATGACAATACCTGCGATAAGATATCCTATCCATGCCTTGCTTGCTGCAGGCCTCTCTACGCAAATGCCAGAGCAGCACATGCCTTCAACGGTCTGCTTCAAGCTTCCTGAGCACTCCTGGCTTTCTGTGCATATTCTTCCCCCTGCAATCTCAACGCACCTCAAGAGTGATGAATTGCCAGTAAGGTTATAGAGCGTCGTGCTTGCCTCACTCATGTTGGAAGTGAATTTAAAACTGAAAGGAAGAAGCACTGACTGGTTGCCATAGGCGAAGGTGATATTTCTTTGCACTAGTTGAGAGCTCGTCTTCTTCAATGTAACGTTAAAGACACGATGCTCTCCTCCGGAAATCTCTTTTACATCACTCGGAATGATAGCAAAATAGTCCTTGTCGTAATCAATGGAAAGCGGCGTGCTTATCTCTCCTACATTCACGATTTCGACAGGGTAGGTAGGGAGTGAAGAAACAAAGACAACACTATCGACAAACGTAGGCTGGACCTCGATGAATGGCTGTCTCTTTGCAGCTCTTCCTATGATGTGTGCTGGAAGGGAATACTCTCCAACTTCAATAAGCGTGAAAAAATCACCTTCAACATCCTTGATTGAGAAGCTTAAGATATTATCGCCAGGATGTAATACGGTTGTACCAGAAACGGGAAAGTTCAGGTGAATTTCTTTATCAGCATCTTCATAGAGGAAAACATGAATCTGGAAATTCTTGTTGGTGTCGATGAATCCAGGTTTGACAGCATAGTCTATCATCCCATCAGTCGTAAAATTCTGCTCATAATCTCTTTTTTCTATCTGCCCTCCATTCGTCGCCGTCACACCCTGCAGGGAAAGCGTATAATTTCCAGGAGCCGGAGCGATAGCCCAAACATAGTAATCCTTGCCAATCCGAGTGATATCATATTCGGGAGCAATAGCAACATGCCCTCGCTTGAATACAACCTGGTCATCGGTTATAGGCTCAAGGATATTTCCCGAGACCTTGACGATCATAGTCTCCCCTTGCTGGTATGAATCCTTCATCTCAAAAGTCAATGCATAACATGCAGGCATGAAAAGAAAGGCGAATAGAAGCGCAAGCATCAGTTTCTTCATGCCCTGATGTATTTCTACAGTTATATAAATTTAGTGTAAAAGAATAAAAAGCTTCAATTACTCAATAACGAATGGCAGATCAGCTTCCTCCTCTTAATGAGCTTGTCAATAGCTCCCAGCTTGCGGCAGGATTCTGGGATTCTATTCCTCCAGCAGCAATGGAGAAGGTCTACGCTATCTTCAGTGTTGCAAAGATAGTCCTCATCATTGTCGGCATCTATTTCCTCATACTCATCATCACAAAGATCTTCAGGCTAAGGGACTCTCACAACTTGAAGATGATCGAGAAGAATGTAGAGGAGATAAATGAAAAACTCTCACTTCTGGAAAAAAGGAAAAAACCAGCACAAGCAAAATAACTATTCGTAAATCTCCCCTGCGTCGAATGTGGATTGTATGTCAAGATCAAAGGTATATTTCATCATTCACTCATTTCTTTTAGTTTCTTAAGAGTCTCTTCCATCTCCCTGTCTCGTGGTGGAGCTCTTCGTGGTTGTACTGGTGCAGGACTTCTTACAGGCGCAAACCCAGAGGGCCGTGGCCTGAATCCTCCGATTGATCCTGGAGAGGAAGGAGGCAGTGGTCGAGTATATGGTGAGCTGCTTCCCTTTCCTCGCGCCTTGAAGAGCATGATTCTTATCTTATTTCTAAAGAGTATGCCGAGGGCAACAAGCACAATAAGAATCCCAAGGATCCATATCCATAACTTTGATCCTGATGAAGCAGGTGTTTCCTTAGCTATGCAACATACTTGTGATGTGTCTGCACAGAGTGCATTCAATTCATCCTGATCGCTTCCGCATGAGGCACTGCAACTTCCCTGAGCCTGTTCACATTCATTGGTCTGGACAGGTAAAACCTGACACGATCCAATACAGCAACTTCCATCAATTGCCTGTTGTGTAGTTCCAGAACACGTCTGCCCGCTTGAGCAGATGAGTCCTCCCCGCTGCGTGCATGTCTGTTGTTGAGGGTGAACCGAGCAACACACTCTGGCGTCAGCACATTGGAATGATTCATAGACACTTCCTTGCGCTTCAAGGCATGACAGTCTCCCTTCACAAGAATATCCTGCAGAGGTGCATGAAGTGCTTGGAGCGCTTCCTCCATCATGGGGCACGGATGATCTTCCCCATCCTGAATATAATATGAATCCTGTATCGCGGATATTATTATTGTTCCAGCATCCTTGTGGAGTCTGAATGGAGAGTAAATATGATCTCGCATTATCAGCCTCAAGTGCATTCCTTCCCTGGAGTGCCAGCAATGCTAAACTTGTATCATAGAATGTGTTGTAAGGAGTTGCAGACATCTCCCAATACTTTCCACTCTTCTGGCTCTGGATGATGTCAGAGTAGTAATCATCTCCACCTGTGATGCTGAATATGAATGAGCTTGGGAAGTATCGTGTGTTGTCAGAGGCCAGCGCCGTCAAATACGGAATGAATGGAGCAGGATCATTTCCTGTCTTCTGTAATGCAAGGGCAGCCCATAAGCTTCCTTCATAATCGCATGAGCTTCCTGTCTTGAAGCATTGTGCTCCAACGCTTTCCCGTGTTGTGCCAAGTCGTGGAGCGGAATTCGTTGTAGGAGCGACATACACCGTTCCCCCGCCCGACTTCTGATACAAAAGCGTGGTTACAAAATCTTCCGTGCATGAAACTTCAAATTGCGTGTTCAAGCAGTTCTGCTGTACCTTCAGCCAATATCCTGAAGGGGATATCGAAAGGCAGCTTCCAGGATTTCCTGAAAGGGTCATGTCGTCATTCACCTGGATGGTTGCCTTGGTGTTCCCATAACTGATCGTGCATGATGCAGCTCCGTGATTGGATATATCGGCCTCAAGATACCAGGTAAGGTCGCTTGGAGTTCCATTCCGTGTGAGGAGCCAGTTCTCAATGTCTTGCGTGTTCTTTCCAATGCGTTCATAAGCGAGAGCAACTTGCGATGTCTCTTTCAGCGTGCATCCAGATTTAGGCCAGCAATTACTCCCTGCATTGTTCTGTATCGTATCAAGGAGAGATTGCTTGGAGCCAAGAGCAAGGATTCCAAACACCGCTTCCTGCAATGAAAAGCTTGTCTTGTTCTTTATCTGATTCTCTAGACACTGATATGCCTTGTCAACACCTTGTGTCGCCCCCGGAGTCTGAGGCAATGCCCCCGAACTAGGGAGTGTCCTATTTCCAGCCGTAGAGTTAGAATCATTTGCTGCGGCACTGACCATAATAAGTGAAAGAAACAGCACACAGACAAGGAGACTCTTTTTCATTGTTCTTCGAGGTATATTTTGTTTAAAAATGTTCTTAGTGCCGTTGCCGTGCCTTTCGAAGTACCTCGACAATAGGATTTTTTGCCTCTGGCTTCTTCTCAATCAATCCAAGGTCCTTGTAGAAAGATTGATTGTCATAGTTTGGAGGGAGGATTTGCTTTTTCTGCTTGAAATGCCAGTCTAACTGGTTTTTGACATACCCCTCTCTGAGAGGAGGCTCATTCAACATATTCCATGCCTTTATCTTCTCATGTATTTTCTCAGGAGAGAAATTAAGCGATCTCAAGAAAGTAATCAGGATGAACAATCCTCGCTTCTTCCCGTCCTTCAAGCCCTTGAGCAGTTTCTGGATAGGGGCAGGGAACATGTCATCCTCAATATGTCCAAGATCGATCTTCTCATAGGTATATTTTGTATAGTCCTTCTTTTCATACTGTTCATCCTGCGCTGTCCGTGCCTGCTTCCATGAAAGGGCGGCGGCAAGCAGTTTCTTTGCCTCCCCTTCCTCTTGTTCAGGTACAAACTCCCTGATTTTGATCTGCATAGGGTTTGCATCCTTGGGAGAGAAATTTTCCAATTCTTGTTTTGTCAGCACAACACTGGCAAGTGCCGTCTTCTCATGCAAAGAATAAGGAGTCCTGAATAAATGTCGTGGAGCGACAAGCACAAGGTCAAGTGCAGCAACCTTCTCCGCGTGCACTCCTTTCACTGCCTCAAAATATTCGGGATACTTGTCAGATGAGAGAGGAAGCTTCTCATTGTCAGGATCTTTCTCATACTCGTCGTAATAATATTCTTTTGTGTCAGTCAATTCCAGAACTCCAGGGCATGAGGCATTCAGGCATCTCAATCTTCTCTTAGTGACTTTAGCATCTCTCCTATCAATCTTCATGTTGCACACAGGGCAGACAAAGTTCATGACGTATCCTTTTTGTGCAGGCTTGTTTGACTTCGTGCAGATGATCTCCAGCAGCTGATCCTTTGACACGTTTGTCCTTCGTTCAATGGCTGCAAAATCCGTCAGTATCTCCCCTGCCTGTTTATTATAATCTTTTCTAATATAATCCATGAGGAATTGTGAGATGGCCCGAGGCCATTCGGGGAACATCTCTCGTGTCTCCCTCTCCTGAAATACTCGAGGAAATGCCTTTCCAGAAATGATGAGATGGAATCCCTTGCTTCCCGAGAACTTTATCCCATAGTTCTTGATCCCATGCTGTTCCAATGCTGCAATGATCAGTTTTGCAGCAATCTTTGAGCAGTCAAGGAATGGTGAATCAATATCGATGAGCAGATCCCATGATTTCCTCGCAGCACTCAGCTGATGCGAGCTCATGTCTGAGTTGATAGAGAGAGGATCATGCCAGAGTTCTTCGCTTCCATGAAAAGAAGTCGCTCCCTTATTTACTAACCCCATGATGTCGGAAGGATATTGCAATGTGTCAGGTCTCTTCCCAAACCCTTCAAAATAGCGAGGCACAACCTCCCTATCCTTGGAAAACTTCAAAAGAAAATCCTGAACCTTCGGATTCGAATAATACAATTTCGTTATCGAACGAATCCTGTCTTCCTTCTCGCTTCTTTCCTCCATATAATTTTAATCACGTTCTCTTTTATAGAGTTTATTATACTCCCAGACTACTATCAAGTGCAATAATACTTTTAAAGGGTAAGCAATCTCTTTCCAGATGAAGTCTCTCCATAAAGTGACTCTTTACAAAAGCATGGACTCAGTTTTCCCAAGAGAGAGTTCATTAAAAAATCTAGTAAAGGATGGAACGCCTATTCTCGCATTCAATAATAAAGATAGGAGCATTGAGCACCTTCCTGTACTGTTTATTTCCAATGGGAAGTTCTGGAATTTCGAACCTGATGAACAATTGATAAGCTATGCTGCTGCTCAAATACAATTTTCAGCGCATGCCTCTGCAAGCCTCTCTGTTCCTAACTTTTTTCAGCATAAAAAGTTAGAGGTTCATTGGAGAGGTAAATACTCGAAATTGTATCCTCCGTTAGATGATGCCGGACTGTCTCGTGGGCCGTTAGGACTAGATTTTGGAGGACGTTTAGGTGATATAATCTGGACATATGATGATTCATTTCAAAGACGAGTGTATGGAACTAATCCATCTCATTATAGTCCAACCCATCTTCTCATCGGAGATGAAGTGGGACCAAGCATTCGGGAGTATATCCGGAATAGAGGGTATCTAGCGCCAGAAGTTCTCTCTCCAGTATAATGGACATTATTATGCTCGCTCACCACTATCAAGTGCAATAAGATTTATAAGCAATTCATAAATGTATTTTACATGAATATGTGGTTTAGCGTGAAGTTGTGGGAGCCTCCACGAAGAAGCGATCTTGAAAGGTTCATCCTATCAAGGAATCCCGTGCTTGCGATACATGATGATGGAGAGCAACCGGAATCACCTCTCTTTATCCTTCCCACCGGAAGAGCGCAGAACTTCGAGCACTATACCAAGATATCGGCATATGCTGTTGCACGCATTTCAGAGCTTCCTCTTTCAAAGAAGCTCTCATTTGAATACATGGGGGACAGGCAGCGCCTGCATGAAACCCTTAACCTAGGTAATATCAAGCTCCCTCTATTTTTTGGTTATGGAGGAGATGTGAAACTTCATCATAATCCCGACCTTGAATGGACGCACAAGGATGGAAAGGAAGAGATAGCATACTCTCCTAGCGAGCTTTTGATAGGGCAAGGCGCGCTACGATACATCGAGCAATGGACTGAATCCCTTCAGGCGCAGCAGAGAGTCCTAGCCGCTCCCTAAATTATTTATACCTGCATACCCTAGCAGTGTGTGGATGTATATGGAGTCCGCCTTACTGGTCCGAGAACTGGCCTTGAAAAACTAATCAAAAATCGGACTCCCCTTCTTGCTCTTGATGAATCCACTCCAAGCTCTCCCCTTTTCTGTATCTCGGCAGATTATGCAAAGATCGATGAACGCTTTCTTTTCCTCCAAGCCCTTGCAGCAGCCAGGATTTTTCCCCCCTCAATGGAAGGAAGAAAGCTCCGGCTATTCTGGTTTGGAAGCAGGCGATCATTATCATCTGCAATAAGAAAGGCAGGCATCTGCCTCGGTGACGAGGAATACGGCAGCGATGTCGAATGGCAGCGCAATACCTATGAGGGATACCTTGCCGGAGAGGCGAAATGGTATGTCGACTACACGCCCACAAACCTCTTAGTGGGAAAAGAGGCCCTCGAAGAACTGAAGCGCCTCTCAGATTGTCTAGCACCATAATCCTTAAAAGCATCATCTGGTGAGTAAAGAAATGCAGTTAAAATTGGATAATCCTAAGATATTCGCGGACATCGTCTCAATTATCTCAGAGCTGGTCACCGAGGTCAAATTGAAGCTTACTAATGAAGGCATGTCACTGACTGCCGTTGATCCTGCCAATGTTGCCATGGTCTACTTCAAGATCCCTGCAGACCTGTTCTCTCAATTCGAATTGAAGAAGCACGAAATCCTTGGAATCAATCTCGAAAGTTTAAAGGCCGTACTGCGAAGAGTGAAACCAGGAAGTTCACTAACCCTAGAGAGGCATGAGAACATGTTGAAGCTAGGAATTCACGATCGGATCAAGCGGGATTTCTCGCTTGCACTCTTGGATATAGAAACAGAAGAAAAGGAACTGCCTCACTGGGAATTCAACTCGGTAATAAAGATGAACGCAGAGTCATTTGTGGAAGTCATTGAAGACTGTGCAATAGTATCGGATGCATGCACATTCATTGCAGAGCCTAACAAGTTTGTGGTAGAAGCGCATGGATTGAATTCAGCACGAGCAGAATTCTCTTCAGATGAATTGGAAATCCACTCAGGAAACTCTCTTGCGCGATTTTCCCTCGACTACCTGAACAAGTTCGTGAAAGGCGCAAAAGTCAGCGCCAGAGCAACACTCTCATTCTCAGACAATCATCCTATGAGAATTGACTTCCCCACAGGAAATGTCATGCTCTCCTTTGTCTTAGCACCACGAATCGAACAGGAAGATTAACATGGATCTACGAAATTTTCTCGTCCTCGCAAAGAAAGATACCTATGCCAGTGGCAGGCCTGCCGAAAAACTTTCCGATGGCTGGGAGGGATATAGATTTGTTTCCTCTATCGGCACGGAGGAATGGGTCTATGAAGATAAGTTCTATGTCAAAAGCAATAACATTATCGGAAGGGAACTTGTTTCGTTAAATGGAACGCTGGAATGGGGGATGAATTATTGCGGAAACATTATCAAAGCAGCCCTCGCCCCGGACATTCCTGAGGAATCTATATGGACATGCTTGAAGAATGCCTTGAGCAATGTCACAATAGAACGACCCTATCGAGGGCCGAACGTATTTAGAGAGGGCGACATTGAATATAAATGTGGCGAGATTGGAAGCATAGATGGTTTTACCGGCATGGAACGAATGAGAGCCAAAGGGATAAAAGAAGTCTATAATCTAGCCTTCAATGGCGGTAAGCTTTAAATTTTGAATATATCGAGAATATTGAATTGCTCGCCTTCTTTTCTGAAAGCATTACCAGCATACATATCGACATCCTGGAATGCTCGATAGATCCTATAGGTTTCAGAGTGATTTCCCACACTGAACTTTAGAGTCATGATGGCCTTCGTGTCAGGGCTTATGCGTATGTCCTCAAGCTCATGAGCCCGTGAACTAGGATGATAAGACACTCCCATATACTCTCGAGGGTCAGCGCTGTAAGGAGCAATAATAGTGACTTTTCCAGTATCAGTATCCAATCGGGCAGCAACTATCTTCTTCAGGTCCTCATTTCCTACTAGCTTTATGCCTTCAACGGCAAGGTGCTCAAGATCTAACTGTATCTTTGACTTTTCCATCGTTTCTATCACCCGGAGAGACCTCTTTTAAACCTTTCTTCGTGCTCTATTATAGCAATCATTATAAATGAAGATATGGTGGGAAAATCATGGCATGGGACCTAGAATTACTGACAAAGGCAATCAATCAAGCCTTTGATACACATGAAGCTGCAGCCTTTCTTCATGTGCCTCAACTTGCTTCTGAATTGCAGGACAATCCGAAGAAAGCGATCGATCGAATTGTTGGTGTGTACAATAAGGCACTTGATGATGCCTATGAAGGAGAACGTGCTATGGTGGAATCTCTGGCTGGCGGACCTCATGAGCGAATTCCATGGGCAGTCTACAACGCGGTTGGTGCAGTCTATCCCTATCTCGACAGGGATGTTAAAGATCATGCTGTAAGGCAGATCCTCAATATTCTTGATGAGCGCAATTATGTGGAGGTCAATGGAGGCAGAGGAGCCGGTCACACCACAGGCATCCGCGAGCCACTCTTGCTTTCTGATATATGCCTTCCGAGAGGTTTTTACTGGCCAGGTCTTGATGAAGGAAAGGACGTCCTCAAACATTTTTCATTCTCAGGTATACGGGGAAACCTGATGACTGATGAAGGTATGTTCAAGCACTCATCATCAGCAGATGGTGGAGCAGGAAGACGAGGAATCAACAGCGACTTTGTCATGGCATACACGCTTCTAAGATCAGACCAATGTGCTTATGGAAACGATTACCTAGCGATAGCAAATCCTACATTCATCGATAGGACCGTTAAAGGAATTGTTGCGCTGCGATTTGGCAAGAACCTTGGAGAGCCTATGACTGATGAGAAGGTAGAAGAAGCCAGGCAGCGTCTCTTCACCCTTCTTCCTAAATCACTTCATGATCGTATTGATCCTCTTCGCGAGGAAAAAGACTGGATCGATACCAGCGGATTCCGATGGTAACTACCTGTTCCATAATATCTGTTCCTATACAACAATCTTTAATAGAGTGCTAAAGACAGTCTAGTGATGAAATTCAAAGGGCTTATTCCTCTTGTCCTTCTCGCAGCAGGCTGTCAATCACATCAACCTATCGACTGGTATGATCCCAATGCTAAGAAACCCTCTCATGCTTTTCCAGTTACTCATCCTACCACAATACCAACATCCCAACCTGAACCAAAGAAAGAGATAAAGAATCATCAACCAATCAGCTACCATGAGCACGTTGCATACGACAAGTACAAGAACCACCAAGAACGACATGCAGTCGATAGATTCAACGAGACCTTCAATCTCAAAGGGCCCTTGCAATTGCGAACACGAAGAAATGAAGCCACTATCTACGAGAACCAGCATGACATAGGGTTCATCAAGGTCGGCATCTTCAAAAGAAGAAGCTACTGGAACGACGAAGCCGGTGACCGTGGTTACACCTTCGGCCTTGAACTTGGGTTCTGATTATTTGAAATTAGTTATACACTAAAATCTCTTTTTTAGGGGACTTGTGGCCAAGACCAAGAGTTAAAGGGATAGGGATATTGACAGCCTTGCGATCTTTCTCAAAGGTCATCATGAGAAGAACATACACATGGTTTGTTTTATAGGTGACTGACATTTTTACGCTCTGTATCGAGCTTAAAACCTCTTTAGAAACACCTAAATTCTCACTCGCATCCATGACTTCGATACCACACACGAGGTTATCGTGGTTAATGTCCAGCACGAAATCTCCAATATCCAAGGAGGCTTTTACCTTGTCTCCCCGTGAAATGGAGAGAATGTCGTTTTCAGAATCATAGTCTATCGTTTTAATTTGCCTTGCCATTTTATATTAGTATTCCACGCACTTATCACTTTTAAGCCTTTTGGAAGTACATCAACAATCATAACCAAGGAATACTTTCTGCTCATCCTAAACCAGAGCTTCAGCCTATTTCCCTTGTCTTTGCCATACTCTGCCTTCTCAAACTTATCAATAGAAGCCAAATATTTCCGAATCATTCCCTCATTAATCGGTCGTTCGCTGGTTCTTTTATAGAAATGGGGGTCAAAGATGATTTCATCCTGGTTTAATGCCTCGAGAAATGTCCTGACTTCTTTTAACTCCATATAGTGCTCTGTAACTTCAGCCTATGTTTTATAACTTTCCTCCAGTAACCTTTTAAATCACCGAATGTTCCAGAAGTATGCCCTTTAAGCTCTCGCCTTCAGCTCTTTCACTCATGGAAGAGTGTCCTCGTTGTTTCTGGCTTACGAAGCATAAAGAATGGAAGCGGCCTGAATCCATTTTCCCATCACTTCCCTCAGGCATGGATGGCATTCTAAAAGTTCATTTTGATAAGTTTAGAGATAAAAGGCTTTTACCCCCAGAAATCAAGGATCACCATCATACAAAGGATCTCAAGCTCTTTGACAATGAGGAACTCCTTAAGATCTGGAGAAACAATCTTAGGGGAATAAGATGGGAAGATAAGGAAGGTAATGTATTGTTCGGAGCAGTCGATAATATTCTTGTAAATGGAAAGAAACTTATTGTCCTTGATTACAAGACACGGGGCTTTGCCCTCAAAGATGACACTGCAGACCATTATCAGAATCAGCTCGACATCTACAATTTTCTTCTCAAGAAGAACGGCTATGAAACTGAAGACTATGCCTTCCTCCTCTTTTACATTCCAAAACAAGTGATGGAAACCGGAGAATTTGTCTTCGAAACCGTTCTTGCCCGTAGAAAAGTAAACGTCAAGAACGCCGAAAGTCTGTACAAGCAGGCCCTAAACATCCTGAAAGGCGCATGCCCCAAGGAAAGCTGTGATTGGTGTGAGAAAAGATGATTAAGCAAAAGATTAAAAAGAGATATACTTTCTTCAAAAATGGAAGGACATTTAGATAACCCTCTTAAAGAGTTATTTTCTGATACACATTTAACTTCCAGAATTAAAAAGAAATTGCCAAAATTATTTCATATTGCAGAACTAGAAAGTTCTAGAGCAGGAAAAGTTGGAATGGAAGTTGGTTCTGTTAGAGAAAAAGTTATAATTGCTCTTTTAATTTATCAATATGGAAAAGAAAATGTTAATACAAGTATCCCAATTACAGAAGCAGAAACCGATGTTATTGTCAAAGGAAGTCCCTATTCGATAAAAACAATTACAGGTAATGGAGGTGTTAAAGCTGTCTGGACAGTTGATGCTTCTAGTGCAGCTAACTTTATCAATAGTTATGCTCCAAAATGTAATATTCTTTTAATTCAGATAAATTGGGGATATACGAGAGGGGGATTTTCTCTTATACCATTAGAAGTTCAAAAGAAAGTTTTCAAGAAACTGGGAAAAGATAAATACCTTAAGCTCCCTAAAGCAGGAACTAACCCTCGTGGTGTAGAATTCACGAGAGAAGCAATAGATACAATGCTTGCTGATAAGGATACCTTGAAGGTAGACATAGATTGGAAGAAAGAGGTTTTTGAATATGATACGTATAAGAAATGGGTAGAATACTGGAAAGAAGATTAACTCAATTTTACTTGTGAAATTTCTTCCTTAATTCTTTTCTCAGCTAACTTACAATAGTTTTCATCTATGTCATAACCAATATAGTTTCTTTTAGCCTTTATCGCTGCAATAGCGGTTTGTCCACTTCCCATAAAGGGATCCAAAACAATATCATCTTCAAATGAATAAAGTTCTATTAATCTTTTAGGTAATTCTTCAGGAAATGGTGCAGGATGACCGATTTTTCTTGCGGAGGTGGCAGAGAAAGTCCAAATACTTTTTGTAAAACTCATAAAATCTTTTTTCGTAATGGTATCTTTCTTTTTATCTTTATATCTTGAGTAATTATCCTTTGAAAAAATTAGAATGTATTCATGAATATCTCTTAATGTTGGATTCTTGGCGCTTTGCCAGCTACCCCATGCGGTTGAAGTCCCAGCACTAGAAGACTTATCCCATATTATCTCACCTCGCATTAAAAATCCTAATTCTGACATTATTTGAATGATATGAGCATGGAGAGGGATATAGGGCTTCCTTCCTAAATTAGCTACATTTATACCAACTCTGCCACCAGTCACTAAAACTCTTTTTACTTCCTTGAAAACATTTCTTAAGAGATTTAAATATTCCTCTAAACTTAAATCTTTATCATACTCTTTTCCCACATTATATGGTGGAGAAGTGATCATCAAATGAACTGAGTGGTCTGGCAACTCCTTCATAGTTTCACTTGATGCACAAAATATTCTATTTAATAATTCCTTAGATATAATATTTTCTTTCTCAAATGAGTCTTGTTTATTGGCATTGAGGCCATTATACATTTTAGAATTGTAAAACTTTGAAGAATCATGGTTGATTCTTGCTGAAGTGCCGAATGAACTAGTTTGTGTGCCTTCCACCATTTTATCTATTCCTCGCATGAATAATAGGTTTGTCCCAATAAGGAGACTTGCATTTAGGGCATACAATCGGTATATCTTCAGTTCTTGTTATCCACATATGATCACACCTTTCACACTCACATTCGTATACTCGAATCTCTTTTTTACCCATAGGAACTACTAGTGAATTTACTTTAAATACTTTATTATAGTAATATATTTAAGTAAAAATATAAACTTGAACTAAACCTTATGATGAGATAAAACGAGGCATAAACCATATATATAAGTAAATTAGAGAATTATATGAGTGAAGAAACCCCCCTTATCAAAAAAGAAGATTTAAGAATTGAAAAGTTAGATACTAGACACGTTGCAATCATCAGAGAGTTCAAAAGTTCCGAGAAGGAGCTTGAAGACTTTTTAGTTGAAGACGCTTTAAATAACCAAGAAATGGGCATATCAACAACCTATCTCATATTTTATAACCCTCTAAATAAACTCGTTGCCTATGTAACTCTCTGTAATGATGCAATCAGAGTTCATGGAACTAGACTGGGTAAATCTTTCACAGACAAAGGGGTCGATTATAAAACTCTTCCCGCTCTCAAAATATGCCGGGTATCGACAGAAAAGTCCTTTGAACGTAGGGGAATTGGAAGATTCATTATGTATTTTGTCATGAGAAGAACGATGGAAGTACATGAAAGGTGTGCTTGTAGATTTATTGTGGTCGATGCAAAGCATGACTCAATAGGATATTATAAACAAATGCAATTTGAAGTTCTTAAACAAAGAGATAAGGGCACTCTTCCAATGTATTTTGATATGATTAAGATTATAAGATACTTTAAAGAGAAAAAGCCTAGATTAACCGATCAAGCAATTAAATGATTCTATTTCTTTAGCTAGAGCTACATCTTTTGAAGTTATTTTTGCTTTTTCCATTTTCTCCATTTTCTCCAAAAACTTCCTAGCTTCTGTGCTTCTAAGTTCTGGTGTTGCCCTAATTGGTTTTGCCATATTAAAGAGTTAAAGACTTGATTTTTAAATATATCTGCTGTCTAGAATCAGATGCAAAAACAAGACCTATTTTCACCCTCTTCATAAGGTATACTCTAGTTTGAACTATATAAACATTATTGAAATTTAGTCGATATGTTTTAAAATCACTGTAAAAATGTCTTCATTATTCGGTGTCAAGAAGAGGTTGCCCATAAGCTTTAAATACCCTCGAGAGTAGGAAAAATAAGAGTCTAGTTATTCGCTTGCTCTGATAAGGCATGCGAAACATACCGTTGGTTCACACGGTAAAAAGGTCGAGTTGCGCCACATAACAATGGAAACACAACCACATGGCAAAGTTATCAAGACCGAGAAGCGGAACATTACAGTTCTGGCCCCGAAAAAGGGCTGAAAAACCCCTTCATAGAGTGAACTGGGAGAATTTTGATAACCACAAATCTGACACTGAGGGAGTTCTTGGATTCATTACCTACAAAGTGGGCATGGCATCTGCTCTTGTAAAGGATGAGACAGCAAACTCCATGACAAAAGGGAAGCGAATGGTTGTTCCTGTTACTATCCTTGAAGCTCCTAACATGAAGATTTTCTCTATAAGGTTCTACAAGAACACCCTTCCAATAAAAGATGTTGTTGTTTCCCATGATAAGGAACTGAAGAAAGTCTTGAGAGTCCCTAAGGCCCTGAAGCCACTTGATTCTATGATTCCAAAAGAATACGATGATATCCATCTTATTGCATATTCTCTTCCCTCTCAAACGACAGTAAAAAAAGTGCCTGATGTGATCGAGCTTGCCATCCATGCAAAGGACAAGCTTGCATTCGCTAAATCCCTTATCGGCAAGGAAATAGCCTTGAAGGATTTCCTGAACAAGCATGATCTGCTTGATGTGCGTGGATTGACGAGAGGAAAAGGTCTTGTCGGCCCTGTCAAGCGATTTGGAATCACATTGAAGGCTCATAAATCTGAAAAAGGAGTCCGTCGACCTGGATCTCTTTCCCCCTGGCATCCTGCCCGAGTCACTTTCCACACTCCTCATGCTGGACAGCTCGGAATGTTCTCTCGTATTCACTATAATTTCAAAGTCATCACCTCAAATTCTATTGCTCAGAAAAATATCAATCCTGGAACAGGATTCAAGCACTATGGAAACATCAAGGGCAATTACATTGTTATCCTTGGCAGCGTCCAGGGTCCGGTCAAGCGACAAGTGCTCCTTACACCTTCATTCAGGCCTACCAAATTGCAGGCTAAGAAGAAATTCGAATTCATGGAGTTAGTATGAGAGAGCTAAACCTAAAGATGCCAGAGTCTAAAGAAGAAGAAAGATTGCTTAATAACGGAGACCTAGTCCTTGTGGATAAGCGTTTTGCTGTAAAGTTTCGCGATTTAGAACGTGGTGCAGAGTATATAACACCTAATTCCCTGAGAGATAATATAGTTTTATCATATATCTCAGGACCAAATGTACAATTTCACCTACGTTTTGGAATTATGGATGCTGATTTTACGAAGTGTTATAGGGGAAATGAAGGCTATGAAGAGAGAAAAAATGCCTTGGAGAGGGCAAAATTACTATGAAATTAAAAGCAACAGTCTACGATGCAGCAGGGAATAAGAAAGGGGAGTTGGAACTTCCTGCATTCTTTGCTAACCCTATTCGAGAGGATATTGCCGCAAAGTCATTTGAAGTTTGGAAATTGATGAACCAACATCTCTACTCTGGATATGTTGAGGCAGGAAAGAGACATTCTGCTTCTGGTACTATCAGCCACCAAAGACATGACTGGAAAGGGCATTATGGTAAAGGAATTTCGAGAGTTCCGAGAAAGACCATGAATCGACGTGGAACTCAATTCTTCTGGATTGCAACTGAAGTATCAGGAACTCGAGGTGGAAGACGATCACATACTCCTCGAGGTTTGCGCTCGCCGAGGAAAATGAATGAGAAGGAAATGAGACTTGGATTCCAATCAGCACTTGCAGCCACTTCACAGACAAAGTATGTGGAAAAGAGATATTCTTCCCTTCATGACATAAAGCATGCACTTCCTATAGTGGTTGAATCTATGCCTGCAAAATCAAAGGATGTCCTTTCAGTCCTGAAGAAAATCCTTGGCTCATTGCATGAACTTGCCTTACGGCAGAAATCTGTCCGACCAGGAAAAGGAAAGCTTCGAGGGAGAAAATACAAGTCATCTGCAGGCCTTCTTCTTGTCAGAGGCAATGATGAGAAGATAAGCATGAAAGGGCTTGACATAAAGTCAGCCAGGGAAGTATCCATTGCAGACTTATACCCTCTCGGAAGACTTACTATATTCACTCATAAAGGGATGGAGGAACTTGCTCATGTTGCTTAGACCTGTAACGTCAGAAAAAGCAGTAAAATTGATTGATGTAGATAACACCTTATTGTTTGAGACCGAGAGACGAGCAGACAAGACCCTAATCAAGAAAGAAGTTGAATCTGTCTTTGCAGTCAAGGTATTATCTGTTCGTACATTGATACGGAACAACAAGAAATTCGCATTCGTTAAGCTTAAGAAGGAGAACCCGGCAATTGATATAGCTACTAAGCTGGGAATGATATAATGATGCCAAGTAAATCATCTTTAAGGGAATTAGATTTTAAGGAGTTGGAAGTGGGAAGGATTTATACTTTATTGGGAAATGTAGATGTGGATAAAGCAATGTATATAGGAAAATATAGAGAAGACCGCCATAATTTCCTTGTTAGAATTAAGAGTGATGGAAATCTAAAGATGTACCAAGGAATTGAATCTAAGATGGATGTCGCTGGAGACAAAGTATTATCACATAGCTTTGTACCTTGGAATCAAACAGTAAGAGGAGCAGCATATCGTCAGGCAAGAGATGTTTTAATGGAAAAGGTAGGTCTACAATAAAATGGGTAAGAGAATTATATCACAGGCACGAGGACACGGAAGTTTAAGTTACCGAGTACGAAGAGCAGCATTCATGCACAAGATCAAGTATCCGATGCATGACGGAGAGGCAGAGATAGTCAGTCTTATCCATTCAGCTGGTCACACTGCTCCTTTGATGAGAGTGCAGATAGGAAATGAGGCATTCATCAACCCTGCATTCAAAGGGGCTATTGTAGGACAGAAATTGATGATCAATGCGCAGGAAGCAAAAGATGGAAACATCATGATGCTCAAGAATGTCCCTTCAGGAACACATATCTACAATATTGAGAACAATCCTGGAGATGGAGGAAAAATGATCCGAGTTGGCGGTTCCTCTGCTACAGTTGCAAAGAAGCATGAGCACAACAAAGTGTCTGTACTGATGCCAAGCAAGAAAGAGATCATCTTATCCGGAGACTGTAGAGTCACTGTAGGAGTGATTGCAGGAGAGGGAAGGACTATGAAACCATTCATCACTGCAGGAAGAAAGTTCTGGAAGATGAAGACGAGGAACAAGCTATGGCCTCGAACATCTGCTGTCAAGATGAACGCTATCGATCATCCATTTGGTTCTGGAAGAGGAAAGAGAATCAAGTCTAAGATCGCTAAGAGAAACGCTCCTCCAGGAAGCAGAGTAGGACATATTCGACCAAGTAGAACCGGGAGGCGCAAGTAATATGTTCGGAAAGAATAGACTCTATGTGTTAGATCATCCTTCTGAGGGTAAATGGCCTGCAGTGTTTATTGGAGAAAAACTTAATGAAGTAGAGCGTGCTGCTTTTGGACCGGAAAAATATCACTCATTTGCCTACTTGCAGTATAATCGACACGGCCCACGAGATTATAGATTAAGTCGAGCATTTGTTAAAGATGGCAATTTCACTAAAAACGGCAGGAATGTTAAAATAAAGAATCGCTGTGATGTCTTTTATACTAGTGGTGAACGAGAATATAGTAAGATGTCATTCACAGAATATTGGTCAGCTCGTTCAATGCTTGTTTTACAGCACTGGGCAAGGCAAATGGGGGTTTTAGCATAAAATGGCAGAAGTAGAGCGAATGAAGGAAGCGCTGATCCGAGGAAAGACCTTAGAGTACCTGAAGTCATTAGATGTGCGGGAATCTGCAAAGTACCTTCCAGCACGAAGCAGAAGGTCTGTGCTGAGACACTTCGAGGTCGTTGAAGAGTTCATCAAGCGATGCGAGAAATACAAGGCAAAGAACAAGAAGATAAAGACTCATTTAAGGGATATTGTCATTGTCCCTAAGCTTGTTGGATTCGCTATTGGAGTGTACAATGGAAAGCAGTTCACTGACGTCATCATCACATCACAAATGATCGGTCACAGATTGGGAGAATTCTCCCCATCAACCTTCGCTGTCAAGCACAGCGCTGCAGGAATCGGTGCAACGAAGAGCTCGAGGGCTCAGAAGAAGTAAACCATGGAACGAACAAATACAGTCCAATCACATGTCAAGAAGGATCATAAGCCGGAGACAAAGCCAGCAGTGCATGAGCACAAGCATGAAGAGAAGAAGGAAGATCACGATCATGCGCATGACCATTCGCATCCACACGATCACACACACGATCACAAGACAGAGGCAAAGAAAGAAGAGCCAAAAGTTGTCCCTAAAGTCTCCAAGAAGGAATTTGCCATCACACATGGATTATCTCTTCATGCATCAAAGAAACACTGCATGTACATCTCTTCATTCATCAAGGGAAAGACCATTGATGCAGCAATCCATGATCTTAAGCAGGTTATCAAGATGAAGCGCGCAGTCCCATTCAAAGGCGAGATCCCTCATAGAAAAGGAAAGGGAATGATGTCAGGAAGATATCCAGTCAATGCTTCCAAGTTGTTCATTACACTCTTGAAGGGACTGAAAGGAAATGTCCTTGTCAATGGAATGGATCTTGATAAGACAAAGATAGTCATATCAAACCCAAGCTGGGCTTCACGTCCTCAGCGTCGTGGTGGAGTCCGAGGAAAGCGGACCAACGTACTTATAAAGGCTCAGGAGATGAAATCATAATGGAAGAGAAAAAATTCGTTGCATTCAAGAAAGAAGAGCTCGGAGTTAAGGAGTACATCAAGCGAGAGCTTGGAAAAGGAAGAATCAGTGCGGTTAGTATCGAATACACTCCAGTTGGAGAGAAAATCATTATCGCAACAAGCAAGCCAGGTCTTGTCATTGGAAGGAGAGGAGAGAAGATTGACGAGCTTACGCGAGTATTGAAGAAGAGATTCAAGCTTGACAACCCTCATATCGAGATCAGGGAGATCATGGAGCCTTTGTTAGATGCTCAGCTTGTCGCTGATGAGATAGCATTATTGCTTGAAAGAAAAGGATCGCTGAAGTTCAAAGTCATTGCATACAAGATGTTGCAAGAGATCATGAAAGTCGGAGCCATGGGTGCTGAAATAGTCTTGGCAGGAAAATTACCTTCAGAGAGAGCCAGAAGCTGGCGATTTGCTCAAGGATACCTAAAGAAAACAGGAGACCCGGCAAAAGTAGTTGATCGAGCAATGTCACAGGCAATCACGCTTCCAGGAGTTGTAGGCATATCAGTCAGCATCCTTCCACCGAATGCTCATATCCATGACAGAATTGTTGTCGATGATGCAATGAGAAGCAGGATAAAACTTGCTTCAGTAGATAAAGAAATTCCTATTATAGTTAAGAAGAAGGGAGGCAGGAAGTAATGGCAATCTTAAAGATAAAGGATGCTGTAAAACTTTCCCGCGATGAGCGAATGGCTCGATTAAAGGATCTTAAGATGGAACTCATAAAGTCAATGGTCGGTGCAAATAAGAGCAATGCAAAGACTAAGGAAATCAAGCGAGCAATTGCCCGGATTTCAACACTCAATAGTAAGCGAGAGGAGGGCACAAAGAAATAATGGACATCGATCCTAGATTTGGCCTTCCCAACGAGGAAGATGTTTTGGAAGAAATCGCGAAAGGCGACCAGAAGATCACGGTATCAACCGTTTCACGACGATACGGGAAGATAACTACCCTTGTTTCAGGGCTTGATAAGAGCCTCGACATAAAGTCAATAGCAAAACAGCTTAAGGAAGAGCTTGCATGCGGGGGCACGGTCAAGGACGGTATCATCGAACTCCAAGGAAATCACAAGAAAAATGTCAAGGCAGTCCTTGTAAAGCTTGGATTCCCGGAGGATTCAATTTCAGATTAACATGGCAACAAAGAAACAGCAGCATAAACAACCAGAGAAGAAACACGAGCACAAGATCATGAAAGTCGGAGCCCGAGGCAGAGTGTTCGAGGGATTTGTAACCAAGAAATTCGCAACTCGTGTCGTCATTGAATTCGAAAGGACTGTCTATGTGCAGAAATACAAGAGTTTCTATAAGAAGAAGACGCGGATTCATGCGCACCTTCCTCAAGGAATGGACATTAATGTTGGAGATTATATCCAAGTGCGTGAATGCCGGCCCTTGAGCAAGATAATCCATTTCATCGTTATCAAGAAAGTAAGAAGTCCTCAGCATACCAAGGAGGTAAAGGCATGAAAGCAATTACTGCTCGAGCCACACGAGGATTAAACATCGGAAGCTATGTAGTTGCAGCAGATAACTCTGGTGCACGAATTGTCAAGATAGTCAGCGTCGTCCATGGAAAGACCAAGAAAGGAAGGCAGCAGTATGCTAAGATGGCTGACTGGGTGAAAGTCTCTGTGAGAGCAGGAAAGCCAGACATGAAGGGACAAGTCTTTGATGCAGTCGTTATACGCCAGAGAAAGCCCTACCGAAGAAATACGGGGGAGAGGGTATGTTTCGAAGACAATGCAGTTGCATTACTGAAAGATGAGAAGGGAAATCCAAAAGGAACACAGATTAAAGGTCCAGTCTCACGTGAAGTTCATGAGCGATGGGCTCAAGTTGCGAAGATTGCGGAGGCAGTACTATGAAGTCAGAATTTTCAACGGCATGGATATCAAGCAAGCAGGTAAGGAAGCAGAGAAAATACAGGCACAATGCTCCATTACATGTCAGGCATAAGTTTTTAAGCGCTCATCTGTCAAAGGCTTTGCGGCAAAAGTATGGCAAGAGGAGTCTTCCCCTCAGGAAAGGGGATGAGGTGCTTGTCATGCGCGGCAGCTTCGTGACGAAGAAAGCAAAAGTCGCTTCTGTCAATACCAAGAAGTCACGAATCGCCCTTGAGGGCATCCAACGATCAAAGAAAGATGGCACCAAGGTGAACGTCTATTTTGATCCAAGCGTCCTTCTTATTGAATCACTTGTGCTTGACGACAAGAACAGGATACGGGAAAAGAAAGAGGAGAAAAAGCAGGATAAGAAACCGGAGAAAGCAAAACATGCATCAGACAAGACAAGAAACTAGTACGAAATTGCCCATCCCGAGAAAGGGCACAAAATATGTAGCACGAGCTATCGAGAGCGTTCAGAATTCAGTGCCGGTAGTTATTGCAGTCAGGGACATGCTTAAGCTTGCACAGACTGCAAAAGAAGTCCGAGAGATGATCAAGGAGAAATTGTTAAAGATCAACGGAAGAACAGTCTATGATTACAGAGAAAGCATCAAGCTTTTCCATATCCTTGAGGCAGGAAAACTTCACCAGCTTATTCTTCTTCCTACAGGGAAATTTGCATTTGAAGATACAAAGTCCCATGAGAGGCTCTGCAAGGTTGTCGGAAAGAAGCTTGTCAATGGCGGAAAGATACAAATTCACTTGCATGATGGATCTACCTTAATCTCTCCAGGGAATGTAGAGGTAGGGGATTCATTGTATCTTGATTTCTCAGGGAAAGTGAAGAAGCATGTCTCTCTTGAGAAAGGCAAGCAGGCATTCGTATTCTCAGGAAAATATAAGGGAATGAAAGGAAAGATTGAAAGGGTAAAGGATCACATGGTCACGATAAAATTCGATCACGCTTCTGCAGACTTGGAGCAGGACAGGATGGCAGTACTATGATTAAAAGAGATGTAAGCAAGTATTTGGAGTTCTTTGGAAACACAGTAGACTTAATCTATAAGTTTAACGAAGCTGGAGATAGTGCGTATGCTACAGATCTACCAGAAAAATCAGGGATAGCTCTATTGCATTACCGAAACGCTGCTCGAGTAGGAAATGATTTTCTCAACAGGGATCTACCAGCACACTATGCGTCGATGATAGAATATATCCAGCACGAAGTAGACACGCTTGTATCAAAGATAGCCCAGATTAATAAAATACCATTCCCGGTAGGAGCTGAACTATGAACGCGAAAATGGAAATGAAAGAGAAGAAAGACAATAGCATGAGAGATATATTTATTGAGAAATTAGTTTTAAGCGTTGGAGGAACCGAGGATAGCTTGAAGCGAGGTAAAAGATTGCTTGAAGTCATTTCAGGCATGAAGCCTCAGATTCTTGTCTCGGACAAGAGAATCCCTGACTTTGAAGTCAATCCTGGTCTTGAAGTTGGAGCTCGAGTTACTATCCGGGGAGAGAAAGCATTGGAGTTGCTTCGAAGATTATTGGGAGCAGTTGACAATCAGATCAAGATAAAACAGATCTCTGAAAATCATTTCTCATTCGGCATCAAGGAATATATTGAAATCCCTGGAATGGAATATCATAGAGATATAGGTATCCGAGGCTTTAATGTGACTGTTGTGTTTGCCCGTCCTGGATTGCGGGTGAAGAGAAAAAAGATAAAGCAAGGTTCAATCCCGAAGAGACAGCATATCTCTCAAGATACGATCAAACAATTCATGGAGGCGCAGTTTAAGACTGAATTCACATGACAGCAAGCGACTGGAACAAGATATTGAAGCAGCTTCGAAGAAAGCCGGCAGTGATGCAGAAATTCATCAAGCATAACAAGCCGAAGGAAAGAAAGTTCGGAATTGCAGCAAAGAAATGCGAGCGATGTGGACGGTTTGGTGCGCATCTCAAGCAGTATAATCTTAATCTCTGCAGGCAATGCTTCAGAGAGATCGCGGAGGAGATCGGATTCCATAAGTACAGCTAACATGAGTCAAGACATAGTTTCCGACGGATTGAATCAGATCATGAATGCAGTGAAAGCTGGAAAGAATTCAGTTCAGCTGAAGCACTCCTCACGAATGCTTATCTCTATACTTGCACTTGCGAAATTGCGGGAATACATCAAGCATTACAAGCTTGAGGGAAGTATATTGACTGTTGAAGTAGGAAGGCTTAATGGATGCAGGGCAATCAAGCCTAAGTACATGGTGAAGGTCGAAGACTTCGAAGAATATGTCAAGCGATACTTGCCTGCAAAGGATCTTGGAATCATCATTGTCTCAACATCGCAGGGTTTGATGACACATCACACTGCTCAGCAGAAGAATCTTGGAGGGAGCTTGATTGCTTATTTCTACTAACATGAAATTAAAATTCACAGAAAAACTTCCCCTGCCATCAGATATTGAATGCTCAGTCGAGGGAAGGACAATAACCTGCAAGAAAGGATCTCTTTCACTGTCAAAGCCTATCTCATTATCATCAATAAGGGCAAAGGTAGAGGAAAACCACCTTGTCTTTGAATGCGATAAGGCAAACAAGAGCCATGTCAAGGTCATCCGATCATATATGGCCCATGTCAGGAATATGATTGCAGGCCTTAACGAGCCATTCGTCTATATCTTGCAAGCAGCTAACGTGCATTTTCCTATGACATTAAAGATTGAAGGCAAACGATTGCTTATCAACAACTTCCTTGGGGAGAAGAAGCCACGGATTGCAGAGATTGTAGGAAATGTAGATGTTGACGTGAAGGGACAAGTTATCACGATAAGGTCCCCAGATCGAGAACAGGCAGGACAGACTGCTGCAAACATAGAGAAAGCAACAAAAGTCAGGAACAGGGACCGACGAGTGTTCCAGGACGGAATTTACATTACTGATAAGCCAGGGAGGAACGTATAATGTCAAAGCGGTTTATTAGGACAGACTCAAATAGATATCTTAAGCTAGGAAAGAAGCGAAAGAAAGGAAGAGTATGGAGAAGGGCAAAAGGAATTCACAGTAAGATACGAAGAAGGAAAGCAGGATATCCGGCGCGGCCTACGATAGGATATAGGACTGCAGGAGCAATCTTCGGCACTGTTCAAGGAAAGAAGCCAGTGTTGGTTCATAACCTTCATGAGATGCATGGATTGCCGAAGGATTCAATCATCATTCTTGCACGAGTGGGCGCAAAGAAGAAACTTGAGCTCATAAAGAAGGCTGAAGAGATGAAGATACCTATTGCCAACCTTGGAGGAAGAAAATGAATCTAGAAAAGAAGAAATCGCTTACAGCACGAACCTTTGGAGTAGGAAAAGCCAGGATCACATTCAACACAGGAAGGCTTGATGAGATTAAGGAAGCAATCACCAAGCAAGACATTCGAGATCTTGTAGCGAGCAAGGCAATTACTATCAAGCCAATCTCTGGAAGAAAAGCAGTCGTAAAGAGAAAATCTCGTCGAGGTATGGGAAAAATAAGGCAAAGGCCTGGAAACAGGAAACAGGAATATGTCCAGATCACGAGAAAGTTGAGAAGTTACTTAGCGCAGGCAAAGGCAAAAGGAAAGCTTCCTCTTGACAAGTATTATCTTTTGCGAAAGGAAATACGGGCACGAGCATTCCGTGATTTGAGTCATATGAAGGAGCGAATGAAATGAAGACAATAAGACGAAGACGACGAGAAGGTAAAACAGATTACAAGGCACGACTTGCACTGATCAAGTCCGGGAAAGCCAGGCTTGTGGTACGAAAGACAAACCGTTCTATCATTGCGCAGATTGTTGAAACCGACATAGCGCAGGACAAGATCATCTCAGGAGTCACTTCACATTCATTGCTTGCCCATGGATGGCCTAAGGAGCTGGAAGGAAGCTTGAAGAGCGTCCCTGCAGCATATCTTACAGGATTACTCCTAGGCACTCTTGTCGCAAAGAAGAAAGTGCACGAGGCAATCCTTGATATAGGCATGAATAGGAACGTTCATAAATCACGACTCTATGCTGTTTTGCACGGAGCGCTTGATGCAGGAATCCAGATCCCTCATGACAAGGAAGCTCTTCCATCAAACGAATTCAAGGGACACGCAAAGCTATCAAAGGCATTTGAATCCGTAAAACACGCTCTAGAAAAGCATAAGGAGAAGAAATAATGGCTGAGAAAGAAACAAAGAATGAGCCAAAGACATTGATTGAAGCAGTACCTGAAGAAGTTGCAAAGCTCGAGCAGGATGCAGAAGTCGTTGAGATAGTTCCCGAATTGAGAATGAAAGAGCTTACAGCGGAAGAGAAACAGCGAGAGACTCAAAGAATGGTTGTCGACCGCTGGATTCCTAAGACTGCTCTTGGAAAACTTGTAAAGGCTGGAAAGTTCAAGAGCTTCGACGAGGTCCTTGCTTCTGGAAAGAAAATCCTTGAGCCTGAAATTGTTGACGCACTTCTTCGTGTCGAGACTGATCTTCTTTTAATTGGCCAGGCAAAGGGTAAGTTCGGTGGAGGAAAGAGAAGGGCCTGGAGGCAGACACAGAAGAAGACCAAAGAAGGAAATGTTGTTACGTTCTCATGTATGGCTGTTGTAGGAGATAGAAACGGCCATGTAGGTATTGGTACAGGAAGGGCCAAAGAAACACTTCCATCACGAGAGAAAGCATTTCGCCAGGCACGATTAAACATTATCAAGGTAGTTCGAGGTCATGAATCCAAAGAAGCCGGAAATACTGATGTTCATACTGTTCCATTCGTTGTTCAAGGCAAGTGCGGAAGTGTACGAATGAAGCTGATTCCAGCTCCACGAGGAACCGGTCTTGTCGTCGGTGATGAGGCTAAGAAGATCCTGCGACTGGCAGGAATAAAGGATGTCTATGGGGTCACCACAGGACAGACAAGAACAACATTCAATGTCGCAAAAGCATGTATGGAGGCGCTGGCAAAGACCAGCATGATGAGATGATAGTAGTCATACGAATATCAGGATTAGTTGAAGTTCCAAGCGATGTCCAGGAGACATTATTTAGAATGCGATTGAGAAGAAAATATTCAGCAGTCCTTATCAATGACACTCCTGAGAATAAAAAGCTCTTGCAGAAAGTCAGGAACTTTGTTGCATTCGGAACTATAACAAAGGAGACACTTCACGATCTTATCGCCAAAAGAGCAGTCTCTCCTAAGAAGGTAAATGCTGCAGAGGTTGTAGAGCAGCTTGGAAAGAAGGATCTTGCCGATCTAGGAATAAAGCCATTCTTCAGGTTGCATCCACCACGAGGCGGAATCAACTCAAAGGCGCACTTCCCTATCAAGAAAGGTGTTCTTGGAGACAATAAGGAATCAATCAATGCTCTCATACGGAGGATGCTATGAGAATCAAAAGGCGAAGAAAGGCATCACGATATCGAGGAAGCCACACTCATGGCCGAGGATTCAAGAAGAAAGCACGAGGTTCCGGACATCAGGGAGGGAAAGGTATGGCTGGAACAGGAAAGAGGGGAGACGCAAAGAAGACACTGATCTTGAACTTATACGGAAATGATTATTTCAAGCGGGATAAGGCATTGCGAAGAGGAAGAGCAGTCCCCAAGCTTGAGGCTATCAATCTTGGATCAATTGCAAAGCAGTTGCATTCATTCATCAAGCAGGGCAAGGCAAAAGAGTCAAAAGGGATGCATGAAGTCAACCTGAAAGGGTATAAGGTCCTTGGAGAGGGAGATATTCATCAGAAACTGCATATTACTGCAGACGCTGCGTCAAAGTCTGCCATCGACAAAGTGAAAAAAGCCGGCGGCGAGATCATTCTCAAAAGCTCACCAGCTGGATAGCTTTAAAAAGGGATATCTATTGATTTTCCTATGACATCAGTCGAGAGAGGTGGAATGACAAGAACCTCTCAAAGAAAAGTGTCTGGTCCTTATTCCATCACGAGCGTTATTGAAGCATTGAATTCATACAAAAGTGCACCTGCCTCATCACGAGATATAGATGCCCTTTCGCTTCTTATCAAGTTGTCGGAGCGGCGTAACAATATTGATGATGTCCTCCTTTATTCCGCGCATCGTGCAGCAGCGCTTGCATCTATGGCAACCTCTCCCCTTCCCGCTCGAGCCAGAAAAGAATATTTCAACGCAGCACTTGAGAACTACTTCGATCTTGCAGTCACCGTGGAAACGCTAGCCGATATGTTATCTGAAAAGCCCACGTATTACAGGGACTTTGCAGTGCTCTGCTATGAGAAGATGCTTCGTCTTCAGGACCAGACATTAGAATACAGGGGAAGAAATATTACTGAAAAATCACTTGATCGCCTAAGGTCTGCAGGCAAACGAACATTTGCCAGAAAAACTGCGGCCGCATAGCTTCAACAATCTTTAAAAACTCGTTTTCTGTACAAGATAAATGGCTCTGGACATACGACCGCTCGTCTATAATATACCTGAAGTAAGAAAGCCTGCTGAGAAGAAGCTAAGCTTTAATGTAAAGCTGAAATGGACACTTATTATTCTTGGCGCATTCTTCGTCCTTGCAAACATTCCATTATATGGATTAGCAAAGAACTCTCTTGACAGGTTTGAATACCTTGCGATCATTTTAGGAACTGACTTTGGAAGCGTCATTAGCCTTGGTATAGGTCCTATCGTCATGGCTTCCATTATCCTTCAATTGCTTGTTGGCTCAGGCATCATGAATATTGATACCAAGAGCGAGGAAGGGAAAAGATATTTCCAAGGGCTGCAAAAGATAGGAGTATTATTCTTTATCATCTTTGAAGCGATGGTCTATGTTCTCATGGGAGGACTGCAGGCAAATCCAGGATATACAGGTATTGTGATCTTGCAACTGATTCTAGGAGGGATTGCTATCGTCTTAATGGACGAAGTGACGACCAAGTGGGGATTTGGTTCGGGAGTTTCATTATTTATCGTCGCAGGAGTCGCATGGAGATTATTTGCAGGACTCTTCCAGTTCCTCGGGCCAACGGGCGAGAATTGCCTTGCGGACTTTGGAGGGACACCCTGTGCAGGAAATGTACTTATCATTATCCAATCGATCATCAATGGAGACCCTGCGCAAGCAACCGTTGCAATCGCGACAATCTTAGTGACAGTGCTTATCTTCGTCGCTGTTGTCTGGATGCAGAGCCTTAAGGTTGAGATTCCTCTTTCGTATGAAAAGCTTCGAGGATACGCCGTGAAGTGGCCGCTGCAGTTCTTCTATGCATCAAACCTTCCAGTCATCCTTACTGCAGCATTAGTGGCAAACCTTCAATTGTTTGGTGGGTTGCTCCAGACATGGCTTGGCCATCCGACAATCTTGGGAGAGTTTTCACAAGGCAGGCCTACATCAGGCTTTGCATACTGGCTTGGCAGTTCAAATCTCGTGCAGAATCTTATCAAGGGAAGCCTGCAATCATCTGAGGTCTTACAGGCAATTACACATCTTATATTCTATATGGCACTCTCGGCGGTGTTTGCAGTATTTTGGGTGAAGACCTCAGGCATGGATGAATCCAGTCAGGCAAAAAATATTCTCGCATCGGGATTGCAGATTCCTGGATTTAGGAAGGATCAAAGAGTTCTTGAATCTATATTGAAGAGATACATCATGCCTCTAACTATCATGGGAGGTCTTGCCATCGGATTGCTTGCTTCACTTGCAGATACTCTTGGAGCATTGACATCAGGAACGGCAATCCTTCTTGCCGTCACGATCATGTATCAATTGTATCAGAATATTGCACAGCAGCACGCGCTTGACATGCATCCCGCACTTCGGGGCATGGCAGGTTAATGTTTAAAAACACGCTTTCGTACATTCTAGAATGAATAAAGGGATGAGGATCATGCTTATTGTCTTGGGAATCAGCCTACTGGTAGGGCTCTTCTGGAACTCAGTCCCCCTCATCAAGCAGACCGCACATGCTGTCCTTGATCCAACTGCTGGAAGGCTTCTTACTAATAATGTCACCGTCGGCCTTATCACCATCGCTGTACTGGTTATGTTCATCATTACGCTGCTCCAGAAATACACGACTGATCAAAATGAGTTGCGGAAGATAAAGCAGGAGCAGAAGCTTCTGCAGGAAGAGATGAAGAAGTATAAAGATCATCCTGAAAAGCTCATGCAACTGCAGAAGAAAAGCCTTGAATTCCTTCCGAAGACCATGGACATCACCATGAAGCCCTCAATGTACACCGCGATCCCTATGATCCTCTTGTTCCGTTGGTTCAATGATTACTTTACAGGAACGAGTGTAAAGGTATTTGGATTCATGTCCTGGTTTTGGGGATTTTTCATCCTCATGATTGTCATGTCCATCGTCTGGAGAAAAGTCCTCAAGGCAGCCTAGGGAGATTTATATGCTGGAATCTTGCAAAGTTTTGGAATATCATCAAGGTTGATTGTTTCAGTTTCTCTTCCATTGATGAATGTGACGCACGTATATCCGCTCAGCTGCTCAACACTACTGATCCCTATTATTTCTCGATACCGCATGAACCACCCCTCAAACGATTCGTAATATGCTTTTCCATAGACATCAACTCTTCCTAATCGAGGAGAAGCACCTTCACTCATAGACATCCTTCCGCGCTTGATATCATTCTGTAGTTGCTCAATGATATCCTCTTCTTTTAAGTAATAGGGCAGTAATTTCATTACGAACAAAAAGTGAGACTGTTTATAAATTTATAGAGGATGAAATGCAATTATTTAGCGTACTTCTTCAATTCGTCGCCATGTAATCGTACAAGCTTCTCATCGGCTTTCTTGATGTATCCTACATCAAACCTGCTAAGCTCGAAATTCTTTCCAAGGATATCCTTGAATATCTTCATGGCAAACTTTATGCCCTCTTCAATGGTCATCTCTTCGTCATAGTCCTTTCGAAGTATTTCCTTTATCTTCTCATCGTTCTCACCGATGGCGTTGGCCTTATATGCGAAATAGTTTCCAGTAACGTCGGATGTGTAAAGGTGCGAGTGTCCCTTGTTCACGCCTCCCAGAAGAATTGCGACTCCGAATGGTCGTGCCCCCCCATATTGGGTGAACATCTGCTTCTTGTCAGCGAGCAATCGGATAACTGCAATAGGGTCTACAGGAGAGTCATAGGTAACCCTGTTCTGCTGCGATAATACCTGCGCCTGCTCAATGAGGATTCGAGCATCAGAAAGGATCCCAGCAGCAGTGGCTACAATATGATCATCAATCTCAAATATCTTGTTTGCAGATTCAGGAGCAATCAATTTATCTCTGATTCTTCGGTCAGCGATAATGACGACTCCATCTTTGGCAACAAGTCCAATGCTTGAGCTTCCAAGACGAACGGTCTTCTCTGCATACTCCACTTGAAGGAGATGTCCATCTGGGGAGAACATTGTTGCGGCGCGGTCATAGCCCATCGCCTGGTGTTGCATTTCTGTTGGTATGTCCATGGTAGAATTAAACAAACCTAGAAAGTCATCTATTTAAGCTTTACGAATGTCGCTTAAATAAGTTTATAAATGAACTTTACGCATTTTTCCTATGGTGCAGTCTCAACTACATCCCGGCGTTCGCTGGCAATTTAGGATCAGATCGTATATAGTCTTGTTCATTCTTTCTGTTTTTACAGCAGCTGTTTTAATTCCTAAACTGAGTGATTCATTTGACTTTACGTTTGAAATTACTCCTGGAAGTGGTCTTGTCACACTTGTTGTTTATATTGTAGCGATACTTTTGTTAGGCGACATATATGCACGTCTTGCATATAATAACTGGATGTATGAATTCACCGATGAAGGTCTTAGGGCTGAACGCGGAATCATTTGGAAGAGATATAGCAATGTTCCCTATGAACGAATCCAAAATGTTGATATTCATCGAGGAATCATTGCACGGATGTTAGGATTTTCCAGCATCATGATACAGACTGCTGGCTACTCAGGTCAATTGGGGTCGGAAGGATATATTCCTGCCGTAGGTGCAAATACTGCTGAGCAAATCAGGGAATTTCTCATGAAAAAAATAACCAAAAGGAAATAAAATGAATTATCTTCATCCTGGTGCGCGATGGATTTTCAGGTTACGTACCTACAGCCTCCTGTTTATTTTCGGACTTTCTCTCACAGTCTTTTATTATCAATTACAACGAGTGTTTGGTAAAGAGAGCATTATAGGTGCTTTCATGGTGTTCATTATCTATATTATCTTCATGATAATTGTGGGAGAGATATATGCGAGAATGTCCTATAATCGTTGGTTGTACGAAATAACGCATGATGGAATAAAGATGGAACGAGGTATTATCTGGAAAAAATATACATCGATCCCATTCGAAAGAGTTCAGAATGTCGAAGTTCTCAGAGGAGTAATAGCACGTATGATCGGATTTTCAACAATTGAGGTAGAGACAGCAGGGAATTCCGGATCTTTTTTTGGGAGAAAAGACCGAAGATACGAAAGTGAAGGTCATTTACCAGCAATCGATGTGCATGAAGCAGAGAGAATTAGGCAGTTTATCATGAAGAAAGTTCGAGACACAGGCGAGGGAATTTAAAAACCTTTAAATATCATAGTATCCACATGTAAGGATGCCAGATATGATGAAGCAGGCTCCTACCGGCGTTAAGATTATTTCTATTATTGATTATATTGGTGGAGGCTTAGGCATTCTTTTTGGAATTCTTCTTATGTTTGGCAGCTCCGTTCTTGAGACATTGATTCCAGGATGGGTTTCTGCTAATGACGGAGGGATATTTACCCAGATGTTCATTATTTTCGGGATTATAGTAATTATTTTCGGTGTAGTGGCTATTCTTCTCGGCCGAGGTCTATGGAAAGGGAAGCGATGGGCCCGCATATGGAACTCAGTCTTTGCTATTTTCGGAATTCTTGGAGCTATTAGTAATATTGTGAGCGGTAATTTCGGAAGCATTGTCAGCCTTGCAATAAACGGCTGGATTGCATGGTATCTTTTCTTCAACAAGAGTGCAAAGGCCTTTTTTAGCGCTTAAAAACATTTAAATAGCATAACGACCACATGGATATATGGCTAAGAAAGTGATGAGGAACCCTCGACCAGTGCCTATGAAAAGCTCACCAGTCATGATGGTGCGAGACCCTCCTCTTGGAGTTAAGATTCTTACAATCCTAAGTTATATTGGTTCCGGACTTGCAATCTTGTTCGGACTTCTTTTAGCTGTCGGCGGTAGTGCATTCTCAAGCCTTGCCACACAGATTCCTGAATCTGCCCGTGCTCTTGTCGGTGCAGGTCTTGCAGTCTTTGGAATCATTCTTATTCTTTTTGGAGCTCTAGGAATCTGGATTGCGAGAAAATTCTGGAACGGGAAGAACTGGGCTAGAATACTCTACATCATCTTCGCAATCCTTGGAGCACTAGGTGCCTTGGTGAATCTCTTTCAAGGACACTTTGGAAGCATAGTAAAGCTTGCAATCGATGGATTCATTGCATGGTATTTGCTCTACAATAAGGAAATAAAAGCTTACTTCCGAAGATAAGAATATTTATATAACATCTTTTAGTTTATCATTCATGCCAAAGGTAGTTGCCCGGATTAAGATAAAAAATAAACACTATGAGATTCAGGTGGACCTTGACGAGGCACTCAAGGTAAAGGCTGGAAAGGGAAATATCATGGCTGCCGTTGATGCACCTCGTGTTTACTACGATATGAAGAAAGGGAATCTCGCTTCTGCATCTGATTTAATGGATGCGTTCGGTACACAGGATTTCTATGAGATTGCCAAGAAAATAATTGCCTCAGGTGAGGTACAGAAGACCCAGGAATTTCGAGATGCAGAGCACGAAGCACTGATTAAGCAGGTCATCCATCTCTTATTGAAGAATGCGATTGACCAGCATGGAAGGCCCTACACCGAAGATAGGTTGCGAAGGGCAATTGACGAAGTGCATTTCAACTTCGACACAAAGCCTGCAGAACAGCAGATGAATTTACTTTTACCGAAGCTGCAGGAAGTTATCCCTATTAGGATAGAGACAAAGAAGGTTAAATTAATCATTCCAGCGAGATTTACAGGTCAAGTCTATGGAATGCTAAAAGACTATAAGGAAAGTGAAGAATGGAGGCCAAATGGCGATTTACAAGTGATCATGAACATCCCTTCCGGCCTTCAAATCGACTTCTATGACAAATTGAACTCTATAACCCATGGAGCAGTCCAAAGCCAGGAAATGCCGCAGGCGTAGAAATCTATAAATACTTGTTTATCCTTATTATACAGTCTCATTTTATGACTATACAGCTCTTCCCCCAGCATCTAGCGTATTTTCCTAGTCCGAATTCTCCTCCTGTTTCTTGCTGAATCACTTTTCTTTTAACCTATTTCTCTTTCTTTTTCTTCGAACCTAGCCTTGGCTTATGGCTTTTAATTTGTTTATCGCTACTAATCTTTGATTATACTGTGCTATTAAGTCTCTTGTAAATGCTTCAAAATCTAAGTCGATTAAAGCTCCAGTAGGCATGTCAAAGGCTGTGGCTATTTTTTCTAACGTCTCTAAACTCCCTACACCTCTTTGATTTCCCCTACCGCTTTCTATCTTTGCGAGATTAGAATATGATACTCCAGATCTTTCTGCAAGATCTTTTTGTGTATATCCATTAGCCGATCTCAAGTAAAGTATATTCTTTCTTATGCGTGTATATATGTCTCTATTTCCAGTCATCGTGTTCTCAGAAAAAGGCTCTGAAGTGACCACCACCTCAAGAAGAGCACCAATAATACCTTTTTAAGCCTATCTCTTGGAGAGACCGCAATCTTTTTAAAGCCCAAAAACACCCTTTTTCTAATACATAAAGCAGACAGGGAGAATATTACTATTATCTGTTGTCTGAAATTACATATTACGATGAGAAACGAAATTAATGAGGCCCACGAGGCTGATACCTACGAAGGATATTCTGACGATTCCTCTAAAAAACGAAAGATAGTCGTACCTGGAGAGACTATTGTTTCTGGCGAGGACTACCTTCCTGGCGATGGAGCACGAAGAGAGGGAGAGAATGTTGTTGCATCACGTTTTGGTCTTGCTGAGGAAGCAGGCCGAGTTGTAAGGGTCATACCTATTTTCGGAGCATTCGTTCCTCGAAGAGGAAATGTTGTTATCGGCCGAGTTATTGACATCACATTCTATGGATGGCTTGTCGACATGGACTCAGCTTCTTCTGGATTTTTACCTATTGAAGAGTCTCCACGGTTCATCAACAAAAATGAGATGGATCAGTTCTTGTCTATTGGCGATGTTGTTGCCGCAAAGATATGGTCGGTAAAGGCAAAAGGTAATGACTTGACGTTGAAAGGAAAAGGCCTTGGAAAGCTTGAGGGCGGATTCATATTCAGGATCATTCCATCACGAGTCCCTCGAGTCATTGGACGCGAAGGAAGCATGATCAGCTTGATAAAGGAAAAGACAGGATGCAATATCACTGTCGGTCAGAATGGATGGATATGGGTAAAAGGCGCTTCAATTGATGCTGAGATTCGGGCAAGAAAGGCAATTGAATTTGTAGCAGAAAAAGTTCACGTCAGCGGATTAACAGAGAAAGTGGAGGCCTGGTTCGGGAAAAATTAATGGTAGTTAAAAGATCAGACGGAAGAAAAGCGCACGACCTTCGTCCAATGAAGGCAAAGGTAGGCGTAGTGCCAAACGCAGATGGATCTGCAATGTTCTCATTTGGAAACACCGTTGCAATTGCAGCAGTGTACGGCCCGCGACAGTTGCACCCTCAGCATATGCAAGACCCTACGACAGGAATATTGCGATGCCAATACGATCTTCTGAGTTTCTCAGTCTCTGACAGGAAAAAGCCAGGGCCATCTCGAAGATCCCAGGAAATTTCAAAAGTCACTGAATGGGCATTGCTTCCCGTTGTTGATTTGAAGTCATTCCCTAACACTGTTGTCGATGTTCAGATTTATATTCTACAAGCTGATGCGGGAACGCGAACTGCAGGAATCAATGCAGCAGCCCTTGCGCTTGCTCATGCAGGTATCCCTATGAAAGATCTTGTCTGCTCCGTTGCTCTTGGAAAATTGGACAAGGATATTGTTGTTGATCTCGACAAAGATGAAGAGGACTTTGAAGGCGGAGAGGGTCCAACCGATTTCGCTATAGCAAAAGTTGCCAATGGCGATGAATTTACATTACTTCAGCTTGATGGAAAGATCCAGCCTGACAAGGTAAAGGAAGTTATCAAGATTGTTGGTGAAGTTTCAAAGCAGATCTATGATGTTCAGAAAAAGGCACTTAAGGAGGCAGTGGAAGAACAATGAGCTCAATGATTACATCGAATTTGACCAGAGAGACATTAAGAAAGATGTTTGCAGCAGGAAAGAGATTTGACGGTCGAGGATTGCTTGATCATCGACATGTTGAGATCAGCTACAATGTTTCTAACAAGGCAGAGGGAAGTGCACGAGTAAAAGTAGGAAAGACTGAGGTCATTGCTGGAGTCAAGATGGTTCCAGGAACACCCTATCCAGATTCCATGGAAAAAGGTAACTTGATTGTCTCAGGAGATCTTCTTCCTCTTGCTTCTCCACGGTTCGAATCAGGCCCTCCAGGATTTGAGGCTATTGAGCTTCCTAGGCTTATGGACCGAGCAATAAGAGAATCAGGAATGATTGATTTGAAGAAACTAGTCATAGAAGAAGGAAAGAAAGTATGGAATGTTTACATTGATGTCTACCCTCTTAATGATGATGGCAGCCTTATTGATGCAGCCAGTCTTGCCTGCATCGCAGCCTTGCGAAGCGCAAAAGTTCCAGCACTCAACAAGGAAGGGAATGTTGACTATGATGAGAAATCTACAAAGCATATGCCTCTTGCTGAAGGAGTAAATCCTATTTCATTCAGCTTCTTCAAGCTTGGAAGTTCTCTTATTTTAGATCCAACCAGAGAGGAAGAAGAGGCATGCGAAGCCAGAGTTACCTGGGGAATCTCAAAGTGGAATGGCCAGTATATGATCAACTCATGCCAGAAGAGCGCAGAGGCGATCTTCTCACAGGCCGAGATCAATCACATGATGGATGCACTCCCTAAAAAATTTGACGAGCTTAACGAAAAGCTTAAAAAGTTTTTATAGGATAACCATTCATGGAAACTAATTTTACCAAATACGAGATCGCCCGAATCATAGGTGCTCGAGCATTGCAAATAGCTATGGATGCTCCTCTCCTTCTTAAAATTCCTGAAGATGAACTTAAAATAATGAGATATGATGCTCTGAGGATTGCAGAAAGAGAGTTCAAAGAGGGGGTTCTTCCTATTTCCATCAGCAGGCCTGTACCTCGAAAGAGAAAGGACAAGCTCTCAGCAGTGAAAGAGGAAAAGATATCCGACGAAGAGATCATTGCAAAAGAGCAGGAAGTCGAGAAAGAGATTGTCCAGGATGCAGAAGAGCTTGGATTGGTTGAAGGCGATGAAAGCGAGGACTATGCAGACCTCCCTCCAGCAACAGCCGAGCAATAAATTATTATCTAAAACCTAAATTCTTATAGGCTTGTCCAATATGTATTGAATGGATTCAATAAGACCTAATTTTAGATTATATTTTAAATCTGAATATAGAGATGACTGGTTGAATAATGATCATGACTTCTGGACAACAACTGATGAACAGGCCAGAAAAGAAGCAGATTCCCTTATAATGAATCGTAACAATGAAGATGACCGAAGAATTAAAGATGGGGAGAAAAGTGGTTGGAACTGGAATATATGCAAGCCATTAAAACTCGTACGACTATCTTATGATATACATACAGGTGTACAGGAAATTCGTATATCTTTACAGGGAGATGTTGCAAGTAGAGCAAGCAACGTGGACTTATTGAACTAACAGAATTAGCATACCTGGAATAATTTTATCGATACTCTTAAAAACTTCTTCTTGTTCTTAAATTAATGATAAGGAAGTTGGATGTCTCTGCAAAAATAATAAAAGATTCTCGAGGTGAAGATACAATTGAGGTTTCCGTCCTTGGCTATAAAGCCTCAGCTCCGGCAGGAAAATCAACAGGCAAGCATGAAACTCCCCCTTATTATAAATCACTCCAATGGTGTGTTGATTTTATTAATATGATCTATGAGCGAGACTTAATAAGATTTCAACCAAGCCCCTATAGAGAATTTTCTGACTTAATAAAAATAGAGTATCTAATGAAGAGGCCGTTCTCAGGGGATTTCAAGCCTGCATTTAATAATGCAAAACAACTTGGTGCCAACGCGCTTTTTGCTCTCGAGTCTGCGCTTCTCAAAGCTATTGCAGGAGACAAGAAAAAAGAGCTTTGGCAGGTAATCAATCCAAAGGCTAAGAAAATGCCTATCCCCATAGGTAATGCAATTGGAGGAGGCCTGCATTCTCACCACGAGTCTCATCCTACATTTCAAGAGTTTCTTATCATCCCAAAAGAAAAAACAGCGAAAAAGAATGTTGAGGCAATGAAAGAAGTTTATAAAAAACTAGGCAAACTATTAAAATCAAAGTCAGTAAACGATGAAGGGGCATGGGAGACTGGAAAGAATGAAGAAGAGATTCTAGAAATTTTAAGGGAATTCAAAGAAGTTAATATTGGAGTTGATGTCGCAGCCTCCTCATTCTATGACAAGAGTTATGAATATCAAAGCAAGGAGCTTAATCGTGATGCACAGATTGCATACATAAATTCTTTAATTTCAGAATATAATCTTCTGTATGTGGAAGATCCTCTTGAAGAGGAGGACTTTGAAGGATTTTCAAAGATACGGAAGAAGAATCTTATTGTAGGCGATGATCTGACTGCAACTCAGATAGAAAGATTAAAGCAGGCTATAAAACACAAGTCCATCAATGCAATGATAATAAAGCCAAATCAAAATGGCTCTCTCCTTGAGTTGAAAGAGATCTTTGACATCTGCAAGAAAAACAGAATAACAACAATCCTCTCACATCGATCGGGAGAGACCATGGATGATGCGCTTGCGGATTACGCGGTTGGCTTCGGAGCAGATTATATCAAATGCGGCATTGCCACACCCTGGCGAGAAGTTAAACTCAACCGACTGATTGAGATTGAGAGACAAATCTAGCTTGTTTAGGACAATAATACTTTTAAATTGTAGCCTATACGACAGGGTATGAGTGACAATTACATAACTATCCATGCAGGACTTGGAGGAGAAAATAGTGATGTGTTTCAATATATTTCATCCCCCATACCTAAACATGTGACTAGTATTGATGAAAAGCCCTACTCTTCTATCGTGCGAAGCGCTCTGAAGACTGCCGGTGACATTGCAAGAGAAACAAAGAAAAATGTTACTCTTAATATAAGGCTCGACTAATTCTGCTAGAAAAGCTTTAAATACCCACTCAATCTTGGAAAAAAGATTAGCACGTACCGGCTGAAACAACCCCGGATACACCCGTGCGCTGATTATACTTTAATGGCAAAAACAAAGAAAGAAACTGTTGTAATTGAGACAGACATAGTTGAAAAAGTAGAGGAAAAGCCTGCCAAATTATCTGCTGAAGACAAGAAGGCGAAGCTTGCAAAATTGCTTGAAAAGGCAAAGAAGCTTGAAAGCGCAGTTGAAGACTCCAAGGATGTTGACCTGAAAAAGAAGGTCAAGGATGAAGAGGCGGAGAAGAAGGATGTTCTTGTCCCTATTGAGGATTATTTGAAAGCCTCAGTGCACCTTGGAACGCGAGTGATCACTCCCGATATGCGCAATTATGTCTATAGAAGGCGAGCAGACGGACTTGCAGTCTTTAACACATCCTTGCTTGATGATAAGATTCGTGAAGGAGCTCACTATCTCTCGCATTTTTCTCCTGAAAATATTATCGTTGTCTGCAAAAGAGAGGCGGGCTGGAAGGCAGTCAGCAAGTTCGCTGAAGTTACAGGCATTCGAGTATTCACCAAAAAGTATCCTGCAGGAATCCTGACAAATACTAATCTTGAGACATTCACTGAAGCGGATTTGATATTCATCTGCGATCCATGGCTTGACAAGAATGCATTGGCAGACGCAAACAGATCAAAAATTCCCGTTTTATCAATCTGTGACACGAACAATTATACAAAGGGAGTTTCAAAAGTCATTCCAGGAAACAATAAGAGCTCAAAGAGCCTTGGAATGCTCTTCTTTCTCTTGACAAAATTGTATGTGGAAAACAGAAAGATAAAAGCAGACGTCCCTCCAATTCAGGAATTCATTGAAGACTGGGATCAATTAGTTCCTCCTAAGTAAGATTTAAATTGCTAGTAACTATGATGTGCTATGAATAGGAAAATAGGATACTCGTTACTGGCTGTCGCGATTGTCGCAATCATTCTTATTGGTATATTCTCGAACAAGCATTCATCCTCAGCATCAAATTCACAGTCCCCTTCAGGAATTGCAGGTCAGGGAGCATATGAAGAGGAAGAGGCACTTCCCAATGAGAAAATTGCCATCCTTGATATGGATCCTTTGAGAGAATTTGGGATAACTCCCGACGGGCAATATCTCACCCTTCGACCTGAGATCGGCTCGGTGTTCCTTGACTCTATCCCGAATGCGAGTGTGGGAGATGCAGTGTACGCCGTTCTTGAAAAAGATGAAAAGGGAATGGATACGTCATATGAAATAACTTTGGAAAAACCAACTTCAGGACTGTTCATAAAAGGCAATGTAACAAGACTGGATATTCACGCCGTGAAATACAGGCCTGATGGTCCTGTAGACATAGCATTTATCAGCTATGGGATAGAAAAGTATTATCTTCCTGCAGTGGGAGAGATGACTATCTGGAATATAACGGCGAAAGTTGCCATCAATGAATCGGGCGAGGGAAGGTTGCTTACAGTCTACAATAACGGAGAGCCAATCCAAAGAGTTCTAAAAAAACCATTGTGGCCATAAGAGTTTCACGACGCTAATTCCAGAGAAAGGTTTATAAACGATCTTATCACCCCTATTGTTATAAAATGTTAACCGTAATGAGTGCCTTACTGTTTTCCGTCGGTATTTACCGACTTGCATATAGTAAGGTATGAGGTATGCAATCACAAATTAGTTGTACTTTAATGACTATAATTCTTCAATAACGTTGGAGGCACATAATTAATATCGAGTGCTGTTGATAACCTTGCAAATA
>JAIFVX010000002.1 GCA_019659125.1 Candidatus Pacearchaeota archaeon
TGACTGTATAGCCTCCATCTGCAATGCTTGCGTTGCTTGCATTGAAATTAAGGTTAGCATTGTTCTGCATAGTCTTGTTATTGACACCAGAATCCAAGGTGTAATTGCAGATTCCGCTTTCATTCAAGGTGACATTAAAGATGATAGGCAAGGTAGTGTAGATTTGATTCTGAGGTTGATTGATGGTTACAAGAGGAGGAGTTATATCGGGCGCTTGATAAATAAGCGTGAAGTTGCTTGCATTCCATGCGAAATTGCTTTCATTGTCATAGACAAGATAATTCCAGAAGTAGGTTCCTTCAGCAGGGAGTGTGACTGAAATGTTTGTGTTGTTGATTGTTCCGGTTATTGCCCTGAATGTTGTGTTCACGAGAGAGGTCTCATTCCAGATATAGAGAGTTGCATTTGCTAGCTGAGTGTTATCGGTGAACGTAGAGTTGAAGCCCACGGTTGAACTTGTGATTGTGGCTCCGTCTTCAGGGTTATAGAGGTTAACGACAGGAGGAGAAGCCTCATAGATTCTTGGAGTCTTTACGAAAGTGTTTGCGATGTTGTATCGCAGTCCTATCGTCCTATCAGTCGTGGAGTCTGCATCGCCAAATCCAAGCTCTATGTATAGCCATTCACCTTCCTGGAAGATGTGGCTCTGGTTGGAGGTTATATTGAATGAGACATTCGTATAGATTTGGTTGACTGCAGGATGATTTTGACGAGCACCATTGCTTGCTCTCCATCCACTCTGTCCTCCACCACACACCCCTCCAGTACAGTTCGTGGCAAACAAGTCTTTCACAACATGGAAGGCACCGCTTGTGACATTCACAATGCTTACTCGAACAAAGGTCCTTTCTCCGTTAACAATCGCTACTGCCTGTCCACCCATAAGAGAAATGTTAAACTGAAAGTCTCCTTGTGAAATCTGATATCCTGTTAGATTATCATCCCAAATCCATCCCGGGCCAACGCTGTAATTCAACCTGCTTGAAAGGCTGGCATTGTTTGCCGGATTCGTTGCTGTCGTGTTGGCGATGGCTGCTATGATGGGGAACCATTGCCCTATTCCTGATGCATCGGTCGGAACTTGGTTGGCATCAAACTCTCCCGGCCAGCTTATGTTGACTGCATTAGGAGATCCTGTTCCCAGTTTCATGGCCCTTGCAGGAAAAGAGCCCCCCGTTATTGTGCTGTTGAAGAATAGAGTTACAATGCCTGTCGGAGGGTCAATAATATGGTCAAACTCCACACTTCCGCCTATAATCTTGAGATCAAACGTGTCCTGGTTTCCCTGCAGGTTCGCCAGAAGCACTTTGTTGTAAGCATTCTCCTGTATATTAGTAAAGGATGTAATGACTGTGTCCTTACCTTGCTCGTATATCTCAATCGTGGGTGTTCCCGAGACAATCCTTGGCCAGATGCTAATATCATTACCGGAGTCGAGAGGTCTTTCAAACGTTATCCTTACATACTCTCCATTCCCAATCGGCCCGCTCCAGACATTATCCAGGGTGTTAACTTCGTTATAGATATCGGAAATGAATTCTCTGTTTGTATCAAGATGCTCCGCCCCTGAAATTACAATAATCTCAAAGGTCTGCGTGCTTAGATGAGGGACAGTCCACGATACATAGTCGTAGACTCCATTTCCATCCGTATCCTGGATTGCATCGGGAGTTATGTATTGAGATGATTCAACCCAATACACTTTCACTCGTGAAGGATCTTTAATCTTGAAGTCCTCAGAAATATTAGTAAATGCATGAACATCAGTGTAGTGCAGATCTTCGGGGCCGCTTATTTTTACCCGCTTTCCTTGCCTTGAATCTTCTTCCTGTGCTTGTGGCGCTTCGGTATAATATTCTATCTCATCAGCATCAGAAGCAGCTATGTGCTTGCCTTCATGCTTTTCCGCCTTGCCATCCTTATTCACTGTGATATTCATGGCTCCTACAGGCAGATCATTCTCTTTCGCTGTTTTCCTTGTCCATTTGACTGGCTGGTTGAGGATGATAGGATCATGAGTATCGATGCTTTCATCTGCAGAGAGGGTAGTATTAGGCAGAGATTCATTGCTTATTTCTCTTTCACTGGATTGAGGAATGGATTCTGTAACAGCTGTGCTGTTTTCAGTATCTAGAGTTGTATTGGAATCTATAAGAGATTCATTATCAGCAGGTGCAATTTCCTCAGAAAGAAACTGAAAAACCGAAAATCCTGTTGGCCTCATCTTTGGCGAAATAATGAGAAAGATTACAAGAATAATGAAAATAAGGATGTAGGATAAATGCATTTTCCTTTCAGGCTTACCCACATAGCTTGTTACAACTTTACCATTCAGTCGCTTGTTTTCATAGAGGTAGGGACCAAAGACTTTACCGTTCTTTTTTATATATTTTTTATGCACCACTTTTATTCGGACAAGTCCAGGGTAAGAGGGAAATACGTCTATATAAAACCTGTGTAGAAGTTATCCTACACTACAATGTCGTCTGTTTATCGCCTGGAAAGAACGATTTCCAGGTAGCCCATGATTTTCTGAATATTCCGGAATCCTTATGCTTCTTCCCATGCTTCTTTACGAATTCCTGGGTGAATGGATCTGAAGGATACCCTGAACCAATATCACCATATTGTTTTTTCAGCTTGGAGACTTCTTCCTCTCTTACCACTTTCGCAAGAATAGATGCTGCCGAGACGGAGGGATGGTTGACATCGGCCTTGTGCTCGCACACTACAGCAAGGTTTGAGGGATGTCTAATGAACTCCATCAACTTGTTCGTCCAGGACTTGATATTGACTGAAGGGCAGTCAATGATGACCTTAATCGTTTCCTTTTCCGTATTGAGTTTATTGATGATTTCGGCAGCTTTCATTGCCTCCAAGGTATTGAGATTAATGCCTGAATGGATTGCATGGTCTATCTGCTCGGGAAACGCCTTGACTGCATGGACATCGACAGCAAGAGATTTGATAAGCTCGGCAAGCCGTATCCGTGTAGGATGATTCAATTTCTTTGAATCACGGATTCCTTTCTTCTTTAGAATCTCTTCTACATTTTCCTCTACAAGAACTCCTGCAAGAATCATAGGGCCAATCAAGGGCCCTCTGCCAGCGTCATCTATACCCATTACTAACATTCATTGATTATGAAACAGCATTATAAAAAGATATTGAATAGCAGCGGTTGGATTTGAACCAACGACCTCCGGGTTATGGGCCCGGCGAACACTCCAGGCTGTTCCACGCTGCTATGAATTTATAGGCATAGAAGGGCTTTTAAAGTTTGTCTTATTGTTTATGAGATGAGTGGGCCAGGAGAGGGAAAAATAAAGTTAGGGAAGGCTGATGTCTACCTACATGTGAAAGGAAAATCAGGAGCTTCTGTAACGCACATTGATGTTGAGTTGCCTGAATTAAACAAGATAATCAAGGACAAGGAAAGTACCTATGTGGGTGGAAAGAAAGGTGGTATTTTCCTCGGATTGAAAAAAGAAATGATCGAACGGGCGGAGAAACTAGCGCATGAATAAGAAATACTGGCTCTTAATCCTCTTCAATCTAGCCTATATCGTAGGATTTACCTTCTATTACACCAGCATAAAGAACTATGAGTTTCTCCTCTATATTGCAGTGCTTGTGGCACTCTTTATTCTTGTACTCGGAATCCAAAAGAAAGTAAAATTCAGTTATGCTATCTTATGGATGCTTTCTATCTGGGGTCTCTTACATATGATGGGTGGAGGAGCGCATCTTCCCAGCGGAACCGTGCTCTATAAGTGGGTTCCCTTTGTAGCCTATGATGGAACAAGCATTGATAGCGACTTCATCATCTTGAAGTTTGATCAAGTATTACATTTCTACATCTATTTTGTCATGAGCATCATTCTCGCGCACCTTTTCAAATCTCATGTTAAGGACAAGAGATTCCTCTTCTACTTCCTCATCACCATGGCAAGCGTTGGAGTCAGCGCCCTCAATGAACTTGTTGAATTCTCAGCAGTAGTTTTCCTTGGAAAGACAGGTGTGGGCGGCTATTACAATACTCTTCTTGACCTTCTCTTCAACACTCTTGGAGCTATTGTTGGTTCCACCACGGCCTATTTCCTTAACAAACGATGATAGATAGAGACGGTCAACGATATGGCAGCTTTCAGAGGTTTTTAGGTGAGCTTGCTGAAGAGGTTGCACAAGAATTAGGAACGAAACGCTCTAAAATATCTCTAGAGCCTGTCTTGTATCTCGATGATGAATGCAGTGAACATTATGACGTTTATCGTGAACGGGGGTTGTTTATGTGGCTATGGAAACAAGAAATTGCTAATATTCAACTTAAAGTGTATAGCTCTAATGACCTTTATTGTGTTAACATAATGTCTCATTGCCATGAAATACTCTCATCGGCACGGCACCTTATTACCGAGCAAGAATCCTACTTATTTGAAGAAGCTCATCTTTATGAGCAAGGAAAATCCGGATTCAGCGTTTTGAAGCGACGTGAATCGGTCCGACGTCCCCACTCATAACAAACCTTTAAAGATTTTATCTGTAACGTGACAACAAGCGTTTAAAATTATCAATTCTCTTTAGTTACATGAATGAAAAAGAGGCCGAGCTCATAGGTATGCATGTTGGAGATGGAACCCTCTATCTTGCAGGTAAAACCCTTGTTTGGGAAATGAGAGGAAGCATTCATGAACAGGAATATTATCAATATGTGTCTCAGTTGATTAAAGACCTTCTTCAAGTAGAAGCTAAACCTAAATATAGAGGTCCAAATAGCTATGGAATTCAAACAACAAATAAAGTTATCTCGAAGTTCTTTATTGATAATGGATTCAAACCCGGAAAAAAGGTCTATACAGTTTCTATACCTGATTACATCAAAGATAGTTCTAATGAAGTTAAACGTGTATTTGTAAGGGGCTATTTGATACGGATGGTTGTGTAAGATTTGAGAAAAATAGGACAAAAATAAGATATTATCCTAGAATAGAATTCAGTTCTGCCTCTAAGGCCTTGAGAAATGATCTGATATTGTTATTTAATGAGCTTGGATTTAAATCATATGGATGGCAGAACAAGAGAAAGGATGGTGAGGAGTTTAGAGTCTCTCTTGCAGGTTTTGCACAGCTTGATAAATGGATAAGAGAGATAAATTCATCTAATTTAAAGCATCTTAGCCGAATTAAGAATGGTCTATTGAACAAATATAAAGTCTCGTTAAAAATCAAATCACAAATATTTAAAAGACACTAATTATACCTTAAAGTGGCCCGGATGGCACAGCGGTCACTGCGCGAGATTGCTAATCTCGTTTCCTCACGGATTCCCAGGTTCAAATCCTGGTCCGGGCGTTCAACTAAGAATATAAATAGAGTATTTTGTTAATAGTACGATGAGAAAAATTATTGTTCTATCGTTTATAACACTCGATGGTGTCATGCAGGCGCCTGGCGGACCTGAAGAAGATACTTCTGGCGGTTTCAAATATGGCGGGTGGACAGTCCCTTATTTTGACAAGTTTTCTGGTAAGGAAATGGCTAAACAAATGAACAGACCATTTGACCTTTTGCTTGGTAGAAAGACTTATGAAATATTTGCTGGATATTGGCCACATCACGAAAAGGGTTGGCCCGGTGTTAATGACGTGACTAAGTATGTTGTTTCAAAAACATTGTCCAAGTATGAATGGAAGAACTCAGTTCTTATAAAAAGCAATGTAGTACGAGAAATAGAAAAACTCAAACAACAAGATGGACCAGATTTGCATGTTTATGGTAGCGGCAAACTTATTCAGACCTTGCTTGAGCATGATTTGGTAGATGAAATGTGGCTTAAAATTTTTCCCTTAACATTAGGTCAAGGAAAACGCTTGTTTGACAGAGGAACAATACCTGCAGCTTTCAATCTCATTGAATCGAAGACCTCCCCAAGCGGCGTTATTTTTGCTTCCTACAAACGCGCCGGAAAAGTAAAAACGGGGTCGTTTGATTAGTTATGGGTGAAATAAAAACAAAAGAGAATGATGCAAGCGTTAGGGACTTCATAGAGGCTATTAAAGATGCGCAAGCAAAAGAAAATGCCTTCACACTTCTCTCCATGTTTAAAGAAGTAACAAAGGAGTATCCAAAAATGTGGGGTAGCAGAATGATAGGATTTGGGAAGTATCACTATAAGTCTGAGAAAAGTAAGCAGGAAGGGGACTGGCCCCTTATTGGTTTTTCTGCAGGAAAGCAGACTTTGACACTTTATTTAATGTCTGGGGCGAAGAACCATGCACCGTTACTCAAGGAGCTAGGCAAACACAAGATGAGCACGGGCTCTTGTGTCTATATCAGAAGGCTGGCTGATGTCGATCTCAATGTTCTCAAGAGACTTATTAAAGAGTCATTTATCGTCAAGAAGAAAAGCTTAAATAAATAATGGAATAATCGATAGCATGAAAACACATAACAAGCAAGTGCACAAGCTGCCTGCAGACTTACGAAAAGCCATTACCTCTAACAAGGATGCATTGGCGGTGTGGGGGACAATTACTCCACTCGCACGCAACGAGTGGATATGCTGGGTTACATCGGGAAAGAAAGAGGAGACAAGAACCATTCGCATCGAGAAGGCACTCTCTAAACTAGCAGGTGGAATGCGCCGCCCCTGTTGTTGGGCTGGCTGTCCACATCGTTGAACTGATTGATATTCACCTGGGGGATAGTCTTTAAATATCCAAGCTGAGTAGATAGAGTATGGGCGCGCAAAAAACGTGGGCCTGGATTATCGGTATTGTTCTTGTTTTGACGGGGCTTTTAGGGTTTGTTAATGATCCTGTTCTAGGCATTTTTAATGTAAATGGATTGCATAACACGGTGCATATTCTAACGGGCTTAGTATTCATCTGGGGAGCGTGGGGTGGATTTGCGAGACCTGTTAATAAGTCAGTAGGAGTAATTTATATCCTTCTCGCACTTCTTGGGTTTTTTGTACCTCTTACATTCTTAGACTTGAGTGCAGGAGCTGATCCTGATAACTTCCTTCACCTAGGAGTAGGAATAATCTCAGCCCTTGTTGGTTGGATGGCTGACTAGGAAGTTTTTCTTCATATAATTCACATGGCATTACAAAAAAGTTCATCATGGAGTACAAGCGGTATGCCTCATTTTCCCAAATTGAAATCCTTTCTCGATGTTGATGTAGCGATTATTGGAGGAGGAATTGCGGGAATTACCTCGGCATATCTCTTAAGCAAGGCAGGTAAAACTGTAGCATTATGTGAAAAAGACACCTTGTGCTCGGGAGCTACAGGGCTTACTACTGCATTCCTCACTGAAGTACTAGATACTGATTTTAAAGATCTTGTAGAGATGTATGGTGAGGCAAAGGCAAAGGTTATCATAAAATCTCATCGACATGCTATTGATCATGTTGAAGGAATCATCAAAAAAAACAAGATAGAGTGTGAGTTCATGAGGTGCTCGGACTATTCATATGCTCTTGACAAGGAATCAAGCGAGGAGCTAGAGGAAGAACAGAGGATAGCTCGAAAACTAGGTGCTCAAGCACGATTCAGGAAAGATAGTCTCTTGAAATTTGAAAATCATGGTTATATGGAAGTTAAACGACAGGCAAAATTCCATCCTCTCAAGTATCTTTCATCGCTTTCTAAGATTGCATCCAAACAAGGAGCACTTATCTTTGAAAAGACGGAAGTAAAGGAGATAACGGGTGATGGCCCTTATAGGGTACGGACCCCTTTAGGAGAAGTATATGCACAACAGGTCATAGTTGCCACGTATGCTCCTTTCAACAAAAAACTCTATTTCAAAAAGGCATTTTATGATACCTACGTTTTAGAGCTCAAGATGCCCAAGGGAATTCTTAAGCAAGGGATATACGAGGATACTATGGACCCCTATCACTATTTTAGGGTAGATCGTAAAGGATCCTATGATCGAGTTATCATCGGGGGTGAAGACCATAGGTCAGATATCCCGGTTAAAAACTCAAAGAACTTTCAGGCAGTACGAGAGTATGTCAAACATATATTTTCAGATATACATTATAAAGTAGTGCGAGAATGGGAGGGTCCTATCGTTGAGCCTGTAGACGGGCTTGCTTACATTGGCCCCCATAAGGATAAAAATATATTCTATGCAACAGGTTTCTCAGGTAATGGGATGACTTATGGGATGCTTGCGGCACATATTGTTACACATCAAATATTAGGAAAAATGGATAAACAAACAAGGCAGTTTGCTTCGGTATATGATGCACGAAGGATACCCAGTATGAAACAACTCGCGTATAAGGGGAGAGATTATACGAAAGAATTATTCCATGGTGCCGTTAGGAATACCATGAAGTATCGTAGAAAAAGCATTTAACTGTCTTCATCTGCTTTGTAAGCAACCTATGGCTTTACTCCAAACTAAAAGTTTAAATATGATTTTTTTATTCAAAATATATGAGTCGATTTACAGCAACAACGTTTCCAGCACGTCCCACTTTGAGAGATTATCTCAAGCGAGAGCTTTCTGATTTTGATCTGATGTTGAGGCCTGACACTCAGAATGCACATGCAGATTCTGAGACACTCATTAATGTAGCCAATATGTTAGATGAATTAGGAGAATACAGACTTTCTAAGTTTTTTGCATTATCTTCCCTTGATGTCGCTAGGAAAGAGATGGATCTCAAATACAGGCCTCATGATTATTCAGAGGAGTTTTCACTTATAGGGGGGAGAAGAATTAGTATTAGTGATGTTTCTAATCCAGCTACATCTTTTTATCTGTTACAAGGACTCAATTTGATTCATGCATCAGATCGAGGGGTTGAAGTTCAAGGTTCGTTTAGTCCACTATCGGAACACCGGGTTTTTCAAGCACCTGACAATAGTCTTATGTCTCTTCTTTTAAATCAATCCTATGATACTGTTCAAGTAACTGCAAAATACTACTCTCCTGCGGTTTCAGAGGCTGCTTTAGCTGACCTTCAAAAAGAAAAAAGAGTCGTAGATAGAATTATATAATATGCATGATACAAACACGCATGGATTACACATTAAGAAGAGCATTTTTTAATGCTGTTGGAACTGCTGCATATATAATTCTTGTCGTATTATTTATCGTTTCTCTCCAAAGGTTTTCTTCAAAGCCAGAAAACCCTATACTCATTCCCATCGCTATGCTTTCTCTCTTTGTATGCTCTGCAGCCATCACGGGATTCTTAGTTTTTGGAAAGCCACTCATGCTGTATATAGATGGAAAAAAGAAAGAGTCGGTCTCATTATTGATCCATACTCTTGGGATGCTGGTCGTCATCACGATTGTATTCTTTATTTCCTTAATAGTCTACTTTAATTTAATGTAACTGTGGATAGAATTTTTATTGAAAACTGTATTAAAAATTAACTCTTCTTTCCCACCATTTAGGGCCTTCAAGCCAGCCCATAAGTTTCTCGAAGTTAGGTGCAAAGATCGCATCATTCTTTTCTTCCTCGATGAAGATAGGAACTGCATCTGGCTTTCCAGTCTTCTTAAGAAGATGAGCATATTTTTCCTTTATCTGCTTTGCATTAGGATCATGCCACATATCATGAAATTCAAAATGGTATTTTCCAGCAAGCCTTAGCCCGTGAAGAATAGGCACCATTAACATCTCATCCAAGCATTCTCGAGCATGTAAAACGATTATTTTTCTGACTATATTAAATGATACTATATTTGATATTTAAACTTATCACCATAAATTTATAAATAAGTTACCATAATATTTCTGATGTCTACAGTACAACAAATATTCGTTAATTTGCCAGTAAAGGATCTGGATAAGTCAAAGAAGTTCTTCAGCCATCTGGGATTTAAATTCAATCCTCAATTTACCGATGAAAATGCTGCATGTGTGATTATTGGAGAGAATATATTCGCCATGTTGCTGCTTGAGAAATTCTTCAAGGGATTTACTAAAAAACAGATAATTGATTCTAGCAAGAACATCGAGGTCATCACGGCCCTCCAAGTGAATAGCAAAAAAGAGGTTGATGAGATGGTTCACAAGGCTCTAGAAGCTGGAGGGAAGAAATCTAATGATCCCTTTGATCATGGATGGATGTATGGATGGAGCTTTCAGGATCCTGACGGCCATATGTGGGAAGTCTTTTATGGCGATATTACCAAATTCAAGAAAGATTAATTTATAAAGTTCATTTTATACCTATACCTATGGCATCAACACCACCTGGCGCAAAGAAAAGAAAAATGGAGTACAATGTTGATCAGGGAACGTATGACGATTTCGTCAAGGCATGCAGCAAGAAAGGTTTCGCTCCTCAAATCATTCTAGAACAGGCAATGAAGAAATTCACCCAAAACGGCCAGATTTAACAATACAGGTTCTTTAGGCACCTTTATATATTACCAAAAGTCGATTTATAGTAGAAGAATGGAAAAATTCAAACAGTTAGGATTAAGTGAAGGCATGCTTCATGCCATAAAAAACGCTGGATTCAGCGAACCTAGTGAGATACAGGAGAAAACAATCCCTTTAGTCGTGGCGGGAAAGGATGTTATTGGCAGTTCAGCAACAGGATCTGGAAAGACACTTGCATTTGGAGCAGGAATCATAGATAAAGTAAAGAGAGGTGGCGGCGTACAAGCACTCATCTTGGTTCCTACACGAGAGTTAGCTGAACAAGTTGCTCAAAATCTAAAAAGATTTTCACACCATAGCAGGCTGTATGTGCAAGAGATCTATGGAGGGGTTGGCATGAGTCCCCAGATACGAGGATTACGAAGTGCAGATATTGTTGTTGGAACTCCTGGAAGGATCCTTGATCATTTACAACAGAGAACCCTTAACCTTAGCAGGGTAAAGCACCTAGTATTGGATGAGGCAGATAGGATGCTTGACATGGGATTCATACGAGATGTTGAATCAATCATCAAGTCCTGTCCGAAACCACGTCAGACATTGTTATTTTCAGCTACTATCTCCCCGGAAATAAGGAGTATATCGGATAGGCATATGGATGATCCTGTTTTTATAGCAGTCAACAATCAGGTTGACCCTTCAAAACTCTATCAGGTCTATTACGATGTAACTTCAGACATGAAATTCTCCTTGCTTGTTCACCTCTTGAAATTAGAGAAAAATGGAGTCGTTATGGTCTTCTGCAATACACGAAGGAATGTTGATAGATTGACGCGTGCACTTCATGAGCAGGGTATTCACGCTATGGCTATCCACGGAGGCCTTTCACAAAATAGAAGGAGCAGCACACTTCAATCATTCCATGAACGAGAGACGCTCATTTTAGTGTGCACCGATGTTGCAGCTCGTGGTTTAGATGTAAAAGATGTCTCTCATGTCTATAACTTTGACATACCAGCTGTTGATACTGATTATATCCATAGAATAGGAAGAACAGCTCGGGCTGGAAAAGAAGGAAAAGCAATCAGTTTTGTTGCTTCGGGAGATCATACTGAATTTAGGCAGATATCACGATCACTCCCTATAGAAAAACTGAATGTTCCAGCCATACAAAATGTTGGCTCAGTGAACTTCGGGTCAAATGATGATAGAAAAGCCAGCAGACAGAGAGGATCTCAAGGTAGAGGTCATGGTGGAAGAGGACATCGAAGCTTCGGTGGACGTCAGGAAGGAGGACGAAGATTTGGCAGAGAGAGCGGACGAAGACCAGGTTCTCGATCTGGAAGAGGAAATAGCAGACCAAGATTCAATCGTAGATTTTAAAAACTTCAACACTATCCATAGATGTCTACAATGAGAAAATTAATTTTATTCATGGTTATGTCCCTTGATGGATATGTCTGCGGACCGAACGGAGAGTTAGATTGGGAGATCCGGGATGAAGAGATAGGAAGGTACCTTATTCCTGACTTTCTTACTTATGTTGACAGTATGGTGATGGGCAGAGTATTGTTTGAAGGTTTTGAACAAGCATGGCCTGCAATGGCTAAAGATCCTAAAAGTCCAAAAGATTTAGTTGATTTCGCACACTGGGTAGAAAATTCCCCAAAGTATGTTTTCTCACATACGACGAAAAAGATTGGATGGAAAAATTCTCATCTGGTTGTTGCAAAGGATGATGCTGAAATTGTCCGAGAGATGGAGAAACTCAAGAAAAGTAAAGGGAAAGACATGGTAGTGTTTGGAGGAGCGCGGATGTCACAGACACTTGTTCGCCTAGGACTAGTCGACGAATATAGGCTGAAAGTACAACCTATTATCTTAGGCAGCGGGCAGCCATTATTCAAGGATATCAATCAGCGGATGCATCTAAAGCTTACTAAGTCAAAGGTATTCTCGTCGGGAGTTGTTGCGCTTTATTATCAGCCCCTCAAGAAATGAAACGGTTATTGCGAATAGTAGTAGTTGCTTTTGTGTTTGTTTCCATCTATCTAGCTATGCACTTTTATGTGCTCTCAGAGCTCTTTCATTTCATAGGAATTCCACGAGGATATGGTTTTTACATCCTCATGATTGTCCTCTCACTTTCATTTATAGGGACCATGGTGTTGGAAAGAACCATGCCGAATGTCTTCACACGAGTCCTTTATACTCTCTCATCGGTCTGGCTTGGAGTGCTTTTCATCTCGCTATGGATACTTCTCATCAACAGCGTGCTCACCTTATTTATAGAAATACCTCTTTTAGTACAGGGAACGTATACCCTCTCCTTGATTGCTTTGATTTCACTCTATTCTCTCCATAATGCTACGAGAACAAACATTACATGGATGACTATTCCCTTAAAGAACCTTAAGAAGCCGTTGAAGATAGTTCAGCTTACGGACATCCATATTGGCACGATACGATCCTCAAAATTCTTGAAGAAGATTGTTGAAACAGTGAATTCAATTAATCCTAACTTCGTTGTTATTACAGGAGATTTGTTTGATGGATCTGCTCCCCTCACCAAGGAAATTGTATCTCCCCTCAATGATTTGAAGGCTCCAGCCTATTTCGTCATAGGAAATCATGAGATCTATGACGGGATAGCCGGCGTTTCTGAAATCCTTAAGTCCACTAAGCTCAAAGTGCTACGAAATGAGAAGTCGTCCTTTAAGGAGATACAGATTATAGGAGTGGATTTCTCTGATGACAAGAAGTATTTGGAAGAGATTTTACCAAGGATATCTATCAACAAGAAAAAGCCTGCAATCCTCTTATATCATCCTCCTGCTTCATTGGAACCTGTAGAAAAAGCAGGGATTGGACTGCAGCTTTCAGGGCACACCCATAAAGGTCAGATCTTTCCATTCAACCTTTTTGTAAGGCTTGCCTATCCGTATGTTACAGGGTTGCATACTACTGAGAAAACTTCACTCTATATCTCTCCGGGGACGGGGACATGGGGGCCGCCCATGAGGCTCGGCTCCCGTAATGAGATCACCGTCATTGATCTCGTAAAGGAAATGAAAAACAAGAAATAAATTAAGAAAAATTATCTATGTTTCTTCGAGGATGTTCTTATTCCAGTCACAGATGCCCTAAATGCTCTAGGGTTCTGTCGTGCAGCAAATTTCTTTGCAGTGTTGCCAACCTTTCCAAGCAAAGAGATATTTTTTCGTATTGACTTGTCAAGATTTGTAAGTTCCTTGTTGACTTTCCTTGCGGAAGATCCAAGAGCTTTCTTAGAAATTTTGCCTGCGTGGTACCTCTTTCGCTCTCTGCCGAAATCGTCGATAACTGTCTGCTTTTTATCTTGGTTTGTTCGTATCAACTCACCGACAGCAGCTATCTCTCTTACAATAGAGCTAAACGCGGTTTCATCCATCTTTTTTTCGTTCGCCATGTTTCACCTCTTTTAACAATGGAGAGAAGATTCTATATAAACATTTCCTTATCACCAAGGACAACTTTTAAAAACACACATTACCTCGAAGTAGCAATGAATACAGAGCTTATTCAGTTAAAAGGGGTAGTGAAACAGTTCGGTAAGAACTTAGTTCTTGATGGAGTCAGTCTTTCAATTCCTGAAGGAAAGATTACTGGAATTATAGGTGCTTCGGGAGAGGGCAAGACGACTGTATTGAAAATGCTTATTGGTTTCTACAAGCCAACAAAAGGAGATGTGCTCTATTTGAAGAGAAGCGTTTATGAGGACTTGCATCATATCAACAAAACTTTTGGTTTTGCGACCGAAGATGGTTCATTCTACGAATCACTGACAGTGAAAGAGAATCTTCACCACTTTGGAAGGCTCTACAAAATTCAGGGACCTGATGTAAAAGCGCGTGCTGAGGAGCTCTTGAAATTTGTCGGTCTTGACCATGCAGCAAATACCAAGGCACAGAACCTTTCCGTCGGTATGAAGAAGAGACTTGACCTTGCATGCTCTATGATGCACAGGCCTGACGTCCTCATCATGGATGAACCTACTTCAGATCTAGACCCTTTATTGCGAGAACAGATTCTCAATCTGATCAAGCATATCAATAAGCAAGGGACGACGGTGATCATTACAACCCACATCCTTGAAGAAATGGATGAGATTTGCGACAAAGTCGCTATCCTTTGCAACAAGAAAATAGTCGAAGAGGGAGACCCTCTTAAAATACGGGCAAAGTATGGGGCAAGTAATCTCAATAAAGTCTTTGAAAAGATATTCTGGAAAGGAGAGCGTAAGGCTGAAAGAGATCGATTAAGAAAAGAGGAAGAGCAAATGAAAGAAGAGATGAAAGCACAAGAAAAGGAACAAGAACGGCAGAGCAAGAGAAAAGCACATAGGCAAGAAGAACAGCCTGCTGCGCGTAAGGAAGAGCCTGATGAGGAGGAAGAGCAATGAGAAACTTTTTCAGCTGTGTGCAAAAAGACCTTCGCATCTTTGGGAGATCCAAGTTCTCAGCATTCATCGCGGTCGTCATCCCCCTTGTTGTTGTGCTTTTAGTGAGTGTTGCATTCAATTCCAATCAACTGCATGGAGTGAGGATAGGAGTGTATTCCCCAGCCTACAGCAGCATAACTAATAATATCATCCAAGGGTTTGAGAAACAATCCTTTGGGGTCGTGAAGGAGCCAGACAAGGACACCTGTGCCGAGTCTGTCCGAGAGGGAAGAAATCATATTTGCGTCATTTTTCCAGGTCAGCTTTCAAGTGAGGGGAACAGTGAAGCTGTTGAGTTCTATGTCGATAATTCTGAAATTAATATCGCCTATGCCCTGATTGACGATGTCAAGACAGAAGTGGGTGTTGCTTCCTCCGCCATCAGCCTTGACCTAGTCAACAACCTTATCACCCATATTCAACAGGCAAAGAAAAGCATTGAAAACCAGGCATCAGCAATCACTGCAGCATCAACCAGTATTGCAAGCATTTCCGACGCTGCAAATAGTGCCGCAAGTACGCTGCCTAGCACATCAAAGACACTAACATTACTGGAGAGTGCACGCTCCGAGGCTGCAAACCTTGACGGCGCAGAGAATATAGCAGATACCATTAACAAAACGATTATAGAAGTCAAGCAGCTCGGGACTTCATTCAACTCAACCAGCAATAATATCAAGAGTCTTCAGAACAACAGTGCACTAGCAAAGGCAAGGCTTGACGCGCTTTCTTCAAGCTTGAACGGAGTCCTCAATGATTTGAACGCTGTTCGAATCACTGAAGCAGGCAGTGTTGTAGAGCCTATCAAGACTGAGATAAAGCCTGTTGCAGACCAATCAAAGAACTGGAACTTTTTGCTACCTACACTCTTGATTCTCATGGTCTTATTTGGAGGAACCGTGCTTTCCTCGATCATGGCATCACGGGAAAAGCGAAGCAGGGCATACTTCCGTAACTTTATCACTCCAACCTCTGATTTCACCTTCTTGCTAGCAATGTATGTCAGTTCCATACTGATTTTGATAGTTCAGTTCATTGTCGTGTTCTCAGGCCTTATGATTGCAACAAACTTGCCAGTGTTGGATGTAATCGCCAGTTCTGCAGTCGTATTATTTATGGCTGCAACCGCGTTCATCTTCCTCGGGCTATCCATGGGGCATTTCTTCAAGTCAGAAGAAGTCGTTATCCTCGTCTCCTTGTCAGTCGTCTCGTTATTGGTATTCTTCTCAAGCATCATTGTCCCTATAGAGTCCGTTCTTGGTCAGTACCAGCAGATTGTTGCGTTCAACCCGGTTGTCGTCGCTTCAAACTTGCTTCACAGAGCCATTCTCTTCAAGGCATCAATTGGCTCTCTCATACCGGGACTTTCCATTCTTGCATTGACGGTGGCAGTATTCCTTGGTCTTGCCTATGTTTCTCGAAAGACCACTAAGAGACATATCTAAGCACAATAATCTTTAAATAGGAATTTAATGCATCATTAATATGGCTGATGTCAACATCATTGTCGATCAATGGACTTCTTACAAATATAACGAGGGAGAGCCTTACAGCCCTGGCGAAGAGATGATTCGATACGATATATTTATAGGAGAGGGAGACAGACCTCAACAGCACTATCTCAAGGGAGGGTGTGTACGAGGAAGATTTATGGACGACAAATGTGCGTTAGAGGTCTCCACTATACTTTCACGTTACAAAAATGAAGAATTTTTCCACGGACGGGATCCTCCAGAACAATTTTCTCTCAAGACATTACTTCCAGCCACACGAAAAAGATTGATTGAAGGAATTCTTGGAAATTATGTTAGATCAATTACCGAAGAATTGCAAAAAAGCACTGGATGTAAGATTGTAGGAGTTCCTGGTCAATACTCAACATACCCAAAGGACTAATAATTCTTAACCACTTTCTGTTGATACTGCAACAATCTTCTTGAGAACACATATCTTTTTAAAGAATTTTTCCCAATTTTTAAGATGAGTGGGGATTCTGCGTTAGAAGATAGGGCTCGAAGTATTGTTGAGCAGTATGTTTCACGTGAAGGCACTATAACGCCTGTTCAAGAAATCCTTGATTCTGGTGAGGTTCCACGATTAAAAGGCTATCAGATAAGACCTGGAAAAGTTTCAGACTCTCTATTTGGTGGCAAAGGATGGATCCGCAAAAAAGGAGATGAATTTGACACTGATTTTGAGAATCCTTCCCTTTATACGCGTGATGGAAAACCATTGCGAATTATGGTCAGAACAGAAAGAATATCAACCCATGACATCAACCGCGGCGAGATACCTTTCAAGGACCAGATACTCGCTGAAAACCACAATTTTATGAGAAAGCTTCTGACACCATTTATTGGCACCTCTCAGATCGACGTTCCAGGACTTGGAGATAACAGCGTCGTCATTGCGGCAGAGAATCTGAAGCAAATATCCTTTGAGAACGTTTTACGGGCCTATATGGCAAAAACCACGACTTCAACATCGCTCTATCAGCATTACATCAAAGGTGCACGCGAATTCTGCGGCCACAAACTACCGGATGATCTCATTGTCAATGGACCTCTTCCGTATGTGATGGATACTGCTTCAACGAAATCTGAAACACATGATGAATCAGTTCCTCCTGAGTGGCTTTTTAACCACTCGATATGCACACGCCAACAATACGCCCACATTAGAAACAGTTCATTGGTATCCTTTGGGGTAGTCTCTGAATTCTTAAGGCAACGAGGCATTATTGCTGTCGACACGAAGACAGAGCATGGTATCAATCACAATGGAGAGATTGTCAGCCAAGATGAGATATGGACTATGGATTCTTCTCGGTTCTGGCTTGCCAATGATTACCGCCACCAATTTGAGCAATTCAAACAGGGAAACATTGTTGAAATCAATCCGAAGTCATACTCAAAGGAATTTGCACGAGGCATGTCAGTTGGTGAGAAAGGATATACTGACGAGCAGCGAATGCAGATTGCAGTCAGGTATGTGGTTGGTATAGAACATCTTCTTGGAAAGTCATTTGAGCCCGACATGAGGCCTCGAAATGAAAGAATTGTTGATGGTTTAAGAAAGATCTGCGACACGCTGGTGAACTGATATGGACAAGACACTACCAAAGCGAAGATTTCCTGAGGGATATAAAATTAATCCAACAACACTTGCTGCTGGAAAGTACGGCACGAAAGAGATGGTTGAGACTTGGGGACAAGAAAGAACATTTGATTATATCTTGAAAGTTCAGGGCCAGGGTGCCAGGACATTGTCTCGCTTGCATGCCGATATTCTTGCTGGAGATGTGGCAGAAGAGATCGTAAGTAAAGCAAATCTTAATTACATAAATCCTGATAGAATACGAGAAATTGAAGAAAAGACAGGTCATGACATGATCGCTATTAACAGATCGCTTGAAGAATCAGTCAGTGATGCTGCGAAACCCCATATTGGAGAGCTTAAAACAAGTGCTGATGGTACTCAGCCTTCACGAGCATTACAATTAAGATCATCTTTGGAAGTAGTGGCTGATTCAGTGGAAAACTTGCGAGATATTGCTATCGAAAAATCACTCAAATGGATTGATAAACCTCATATGGATGTAACTCATGGATATGATGCCTTGCCTACGGTTGCAGGAAGGCCTTTATCACATTATGTGGAAATGCTTCAAAGTGGTCTTAATGTTCTGAAATTTTTCTATAATACATCCATCATGGGTAAATGGGGAGATGCGACGGGAAATCATCACTCTGCTACTGCGGCAGGTGTTGATGGAATCAAGCTTCAGGAAGAATACTGCAAAGATCTTGGAATTGGACATATGGACGCTTCAGCACAAGTTCCAGGACTTGAATTTGAAATGGATGTTGTCTATGCCTTGCAGAGGCTAACACAGACTATGAGTAATATGGCTAAATATATTGCCTGGGGCAGAAGTGACGATGTAAACATTTTCATCAATGATTCGCCAAAAAAGAAAAAGGGTTCTTCAGCTATGCCTCATAAAGATGCCAAAAATGGAAATCCAGATGTAGAGGAGCAGATTACTTCGATCAGAAACTATATGATGGGTGTTATGACTGTGGCCCAGGCAAATTGTGAAATGCAATATGCTAGAAATCTTACTGCTTCTGCAAATATGAGAATATGTCTTGATGCCAGCTTCAAAACAGTCGATCATGGTATTCGAAATCTTGCTGATACTCTGTATTGGATCAAACTACGAGAGACAAGAGCGAAGGAAAGAGTTCTGAGAAGTCATGGTGTGGTTACCTCGCAGCAGGTCATGACATATCTTACAGACCCTAGAAAAACAAATAGTCCTATGCCTCGAAGTGAAGCGCACGATTTAATGGGAAGGCTAGCTACTCAAGCATGGGAGCTTCAAAGAAACTTTACTGATATCGTCCTTGGGGAGCCTCAAGTAACATCGCGCTTAGACGAATCTACTATTCGACAAATAACGGATCCTCTTACCTATATCGGGCAATCAAAAGAGATTGTTGCATTAATAGGAAATAAATATTATAAAAAGAAGACATTAGGCAAGGTTAACGAAATATAAGAAAATTCTAGCTCTCTAAAGAAATTACAATCCAGCTTCTATGGCTTGCTGGAAGGTTGAGTAAGGCTGAGCGCCTTCGATTGCCTGGCCGTTAATGAAGAATGATGGTGTTCCTTGCACTCCAAGCGAAGATCCATAGGATTGAGCAGTACTGATGTACTTTGCATACTTACCTGAATCTAAGCATGTGTCGAACTTTGCTCCGTCAACGCCTAATTCCCGAGCCCATTTCTTCTCATTGTCAACACTTAACATTGCCTGGTTTGTGAATATCTTATCATGCATTGCAAAATATCCAGTGTCTCCCTTCTGCTCTCGTACGCAGTGAGCTGCCTCTGCAGCCTTTTCTGCTTCAGGGTGAATCTGGCTTAGAGGATAATCTTTTAGAACATACAGTATTTTTCCTGTGTCAATATAATTCTTCTTAATTTGTAAATAGGTGTCAGTGTAATGTCTTCCACAGAATGGGCATTGATAGTCAGTAAACTCAACAACTGTAACTTTAGCATTTGCATTTCCCTCTTTTGGAGAATCTCCTATAGTCACTTCAACTTTCTGCCCTGCTGCAGGAAGATTTGCTGCAGGCTGATTGACCACATTTCCCGTTGGGACTCCAACAGAAGATCCTTTATTGAAGTAGAGAACTGCTCCTAGAACGAGAAGTGCTGCAAGAATGAATGTTGTATACATCCAAAGGGTTTCTTTTTTTATTACTACAGTATCACTCATGTTATTTTGTTTATTTAGGAGTTTAAATAGTTTATGGCCTTGGAATGAATGTGTTCCCTATCTTGTAAATGCCATAGGTTATGAAGAACGCGCTGAATACGTCGATGGAATAGTGGACATGCATGAGCAAAACGGTTATGCCTAGGAGGATGGAGGATGCAAGCATGAAATAACTCAAGCCCTTATGGTGCTTAGAAAAAATCAGGAACCCGAGAAAGGGAATTCCTGTATGGGCTGAGAAGAATAAATCATTGGTAAAGTTCAGTGCCTGCAAATACCATGGAAATGCTGAAGGGATTGCATCATAGGGAACCTTCAAATGGGTGAAACTGATGAACGCTGATCGTATGACGAGGAAAAAGCTGAACATGTTCAAGGTGTAGGGAAGTTCATGCGGCTTGAAAATGAGAGGATACAACGCTCCTGTTACAATCACTGCGAGAAAAAGCCATACAAAGATAAATGAAAGATCATAGGGCCCTATCTGATCCAAGATGAGATCCTGCGAAACAACCGAGCCTTGGCGCTCAGTCACATAGTTACCTGCAAAATAAAACACGACAATAGAGAATATGAGGAATACAACAGACACGAAAATCTTCTTTCGATGATGCTTAAACACTGAATACCATTCCTCAAAACTATGGAATTCCATGATAGTATATGGAAATCCTATCTTAAAAAGATTATGGATGCGAACAACATCTACAGTTTATCATGTAAAGTATAGTTGTCGGAACTTATTTTTTTCATACTTGCTCTAAGCCATATAAACGCTATCTTTAAAATTCCTACTTTCTCTATCCTTCGAGCCGAACATTCTATTCTCATGCCGATATCCATCTTCGTCTTAATGTTTTTTAATTTTCCTAGTTTTTTAGCCAAGTGAACATCTTCCCCAATAACTTTGTCAAATCCTCCGACATCATTGAATACTTTTCTTTTTACAGCAATATTTGGTGCTACTAAAATAGGGATATTCATCATAGTCATGAATTTCCCAATGAAAAACCCTATAGTATACAATGTATTGATAAATATCCTTTTAGCCATTGTTTGATGATCATAAAGCACTAATCCTGACATCGCAGAAATTCTATTATCCTTAAAGCCGACGGTAATCGATTTTATCCAGTCTCTTGAAGCAATACAATCTGCATCGATAAATGCCAAAATATCTCCTTTTGCTTTTTTTGCACCATAATTCCTTGCAGGAGATATGCCTTGCTCTTTACACTTATATGCCTTATCTGCCAATTTTTTGGCTAGAGTATACGTAGTATCGGTGCTATTATTATCTACTATAATTATTTCAAAAGCTTTCATACTTTGATTTCTTAATGACTTGATCAATGAGGGAAGAAACTTTTCTTCATTATATGCTGGAATGATGACTGAGACCCTCATCATAATGATTTGCCTTCTACATTTATAATTTTTTTGCGTACGAAATAGATGATTACTATTATCAAGATAACTATGATACTAACGATAAGAATTGCAAATTGGATCTTATGAAAATAATCAAAGAATAATTTATAAGAACTGCCCGTATAAAACCCAAGAATGCTGAAGAATAGAGAGAAAACAAACGAGGTCAATACTGAAAAGAACAAAAACTTTGGAAAGGGCACTTCGACAATTCCAGCCATGATCAACCCATGCGCTGGATGAGGGGGTGTAATCTTCACTAACGCCATGGTTTTCCCCGTGTTTTTTAGGAGGTTTTTTTCAATTTTATGAATCAATCCTTTCTCCAATCGTTTTCTTTCGAAATAAGCCTCAATTCGTGAAGTTTTTGTAAACCTTCCAATAGAATAGAGTATACAGTCACCTATAACATTTCCAACCGTAGATAAGAAGAGGACAATCCAGATGTTCAAAAGACCGAGAGAGGCAGCGAAGGCAGCAATATAGGTGATAACTACTCCTTCTGGAATCATAATAAGCAGCAAAATCCAATAACTATGCGTCGTGACAAAGGAGATTGCGCTAGAAACTGTGGAAAGATCAACCATATACTCATGAGAGTAATCTTAACTTAAAAACCTTATGAGGAAAAGACTACCTGCATGAACTTCTCTATGGTTTCTTTTGTTTTCCAGGGAGGAGTGAATCCTTTGAATCCCTTGCTTTTTTCAATATCATTCTTTAGATCAATTTTTCTTTGGTGCACATGGTGGAATAATCCTCTTCTTTCATAGAGATTAGCAAGATATTCCTGCTCGGTCTGGCCAGGGGTGGGGATAAATAGAACTTTCTTCTTTCCAAGCTCTACAATCTCCATAACCGTCGTATATCCTGAGCGAGATATGATAAACTTTGCCCTATTCATTATCTCTTCCTGCTTTTCAGTTGTAAGATGACTATAGAATGTTATTTTACCATATGTTATTTCCTTCTCTTCCTCTGGCTTCCCTCCTGCAACAACAATCTTTCCATTTAATGAGGATAATTGGGGAAGGATTGATTTTTCAAGTGAAATTCTATACTGCTCGGGGCCTGTCAGAGATATAAGATAATCTATATCTTCTCTTCCATGCCTTTTCCTCAAGTGAGAGAGAATCCCTATATATTTTATCCTTTTCGCACTCGAAAATAATGTATTATGGGATAATACTCCGCTTAGATTTGGCTCCTCAAAATCCGGAACAATCAAATATTTGTACCTCTTCATGAACATAGACAGTATGAATTCTCCTATAATCCTTGCACCAAAGAATGTCTTAAACCTAATCTGATGGTTAATAATATATGAATTGTCTTTTTTATCGTAGACATCAACTCGCGCATCTGATATGACTTTATCAAAATGCTCCCTGTAAATTATGTCTCTTATCTGCTTTCGTGAACGCCACAATCCTAGAATCATGCGGGGGGTTGAGAGCATGTAATTTATCGTGAAAAAAGGAGTTATTGAAAGAGGTATTCCTTTCGGGTCTATATCATAATAAATGCACTTCTTGCCAAAGCTCCGCTCCAATATCTTCAATGCCCTTCCTGTTGTGACAATGTGCACTTTGTGCTTTTTCTTCAGCAAAGCATTGATAAGAGAGATAGAGCGAGTGGCATGACCAAGACCCCAATCGAAGACACCGTATAAAATCTTCATGTATACGAGACGATAAAAACGCTTTTATAGCTTTCTACGAATAATTTATTAATCAAGAATCCATAGGGATGGAATGAATCCTATTGTTAAAAACAGGCCCATTGATGCGTTTCTGAAACTCCTCCTAGTCTCTGCAGTCATTCATTTTATTATATTAGTTGTACAATCACTGAAGGATGGAAATATTTCACATTTGAATTACTTTGCAATCCTAGAACTACAGGCATTTTTCCCTCATATATTGAATGGCTCATTTAGCTTTTTGCTATCTCTTCTTATCGTAGTGGTATTATATTTCGTATTATACTTCAAGTATACTAAAAATCACTAAACATCCATTAGATTTATAAACATAAGAATAATAAGATACATATTATGAAAACATCTACCATTGTTATTATCATCGCAGTACTTGTCGTTGTTCTTGGGGGAGTTATGCTCTTCAACCGACCAGTCGCAGTTACCGGTAATATAACTGGCGGCACTGTTGGAGGAAATACTGGTGGAAGCAGTGAAATAGACAACACACGAGTCATCACCGTTGAATCTGCTAAGTTTGCCTACAGCCCTGGAGAGATGCGAGTGAAGAAGGGAGAGCATATTAAGATCATGGTCGATAACACCGATTTCCAGCATGGTATTGCAATTCCTGCATTCGGTGTTAGTGGCGTTGACTCGGTTGAATTCACCGCCGATAAAACAGGCACCTTTGAGTACAGATGCCCGACACCATGCGGTAGCGGACATATGAACATGAAAGGCGTACTTATTGTTGAAGAATGATTGACAAAAAATATGCACCCATTATTCTTAGGGTGGGAATCTCTTTGGTATTCTTATGGTTTGGCTCGCAGCAGTTGCTCCATGCGAGTGATTGGACAACCTACCTTCCTGGATGGGTTAATTCTCTCCCTTTACAGCCAACAACCTTTGTTTTAGCCAATGGAATTTTTGAGATTATTTTTGGTCTAATGCTTATCCTCGGATTATTCACACGATTTACTGCAGCTTTACTTGCCATTCATATGCTAGGTATTGTCTCATCTATAGGATATAACGATGTGGCGATCAGAGATTTCGGCTTGTTTATGGCTTGTGTTGCAATATTCTTCTATGGTCCTGATGAGTGGTGCCTGAAGAAGTAGCATGAAACGCAAGATCCGAAGAACGCTGCGAATATCCCTTATCGTACTTATTGCTGTTCTTATTGTCATGGATATTATATCATTTATTGCTCTTCGTCCTACGACATCGATTATTGGCAATAATGAGACACTGAAGGAGATTGACAGGCTCTTACTGCCTGTTGCTCTTCAAAACATCACTGCAGCTGATTTTTCTGCGCTCCAAGGAATGGTGAAGTCAGATTCCTATGCACGTGATGAAGTGAAGGAATTGATAGTATTGACGAATGAAAGGGAATATTCACATATTGGTCATGGGTTGATTTCATTGCATGATTATATCAAGACTGGCAACGAATCAATCTGTCCAGGACATCTTTTAGCCCATTACTATATCTTTACACGACATAATGAGACAGGTCTTGCAAAGGACAACCTTGCTGAGGCAAAAGACATACTTAAGAGTTCAAACATGACCTTGCTTACAACTGTATTGAACAGGATCAATGCGGGAAATACGACAACAAGTGATGAAGAGATCTCGGAGCTTGTTGATGCTCCTTGTCTTTAGAACCCACAAGTTTAAATCCCCCTATAGGGCGTATCTTCATGACTGAGAAAGATGATTTTGAGAGAATCTATGAGAATCCAGGCGCTGTCTGGACCATGAAAGAACCACCCCTTGTTTTAAAGGACTTGGTTGCAAGTAAAAAAGTTAGAAGAGGGAAAGCAATCGACATTGCATGTGGAGAGGGGTTTTATTCCATTTACCTTGCACAACAAGGTTTTGATGTTCTTGGTGTTGATTTTTCAGAAAGGGCAATTAAATATGCGCGGAATAATGCTCACGAGGCCGAACGCACTATACGATTTGTGGTTCTCGATGTTGAAGAGCTTGGCAGTTCTTCCGAAAAATTTGATTTTGCCCTGGAGTGGGGTCTTTTACATCATCTTTCTCCTGAACAATTACATTCATATGTCCCAAAAGTTCATTCGCTTTTGAATCATCAAGGACTATACGCCTCGGCCTCATTCAATATCAATAGCACCATATATGGTTCTCCAGGAGATAAACATAGAGAAACCAAATTTGGTACGAAGCTTACGTATTATGCACTTGATGAACTAAGAGAAGTATTTAGACCTCATTTTAATATCATACGAGAAGAAGTTATTGCTCTTAGTGGTCGGGGAGTGACTCAGCCCGGAAACTTTTTCTTGTTGGAAAAATCCTAAAAATCAAGAGTAGCAGTAACAGGATAATGATCTGAAGCGTGATTTGTCCACTCATTCCGTATAACACTCGCATTAACTACCTCAAAATCATCTGAGCAAAAGATATAATCAATGCGAATGGCTGAATCTTTATCCTTAGAAAGCATGTCGGTAGGTATGGTGTACTTCCATTTTTCTCCTGAAAAAATAAATGTGTCCTTCAGACCATGATGCTCTATTTCCGAAACGACACATCTTTGCATCAGGTCCGAGACCTTTTTCTCGGCATTCGGGTCGAACCGTGAGAATCCCCTCACTAACAGCTCCTTATCATAGCTATCGCGACGAGAAATCGCGTTGAAATCGCCTGCAAGAATATAGGAAGGTTCTCTATCTCTCAGTATGGAGGCGACAAAGTTCCTCTTGTCTTGCTCTGACAAGTTAGGGTGAGGGTGTGCGACATCAAGATTCACCGTCTTGCCGTTCATGGAAATCTTCGTCCGTATAAATGGGCAGTATTTGCTTGCATAATTCTCTGCTTCAACAATAGGGAATCTTGAAAGCACTGCAAGACCCCTGCTCTGCCCATACTCGCCATGAAAGTAGAGGGGGAATCCGAATGCTTTCCTGTAGTCTACTGTGTTAGAAAAACAGGCTTCATTAAGGACTAAGATATCTGGATTCTCTTCCCTTACCGCCTTCGCGGCAGCCTCAAGGCGTGAAGGGTTATAGGTATAGTTTTTTTCATTTCCATCCTTTGACAGATCATGGAAGCCGTCAAGGATATTATAGTTCATGAGCTTGAAGCGCATGAAAATACTGCCTCTTGCCAGTATTTAAAGATTATTGCAGAACAATAAATAAAAAATAAAAAAGTAAGGGTTACCTTAATTTCGTGCTATAGTAAAGACGTTCTTTATAGCAACGAGGATTGTTGCAGGTACGAATATCATCAGTAATGCACTCATGATACCTGCTGCACCTGGTAAGCTACTCAACGTGTCTCCGCTCAATGCAGATGCAATGATGAGCACGGTGCCTGACATCAGGAAGGTACTTACCTCATCATGTGTAACGTTTAAGAACCCTACGATAAGTCCAATGATAACTAAAATCATCGGCCATGGTGAGTCAAGTGTCCCCATAAATCCAAGGATCACTGCCAAAACAACTCCTATAAGGAATGCCCAACTGCCATACTTGTTGTGTCTTGCCATTCTATCTACCTCCTTGTATATTTAAATAGACTTTGTTATTTATAAAGCCTTTTATAAAGGGCTTTTAAAGGAAAGACATAAATAGAAGCTGACCCTTACTAGGCTATCTCTTCCTATGAAGATTACTCTCATTACATTTTTCTATGCTCCAGCTGGTGGAGGAATTCCACGATATGTACAGGAGCTTGGAAGAAAATTCGCAACCATGGGCAATGAAGTTGATATCATCACCTATTCGGAAGCAGGTCTTACTGTTGAAAAAGAAGGGCCTCTTTCAGTTTACAGAGTTCCTTCACTGAACGTTTTCCAAAAAGAGGAAGATAATCCTAAAAAGGCCCGGGAGTTCCTTACTTTTCTCAAGGACTATTTGGAGAGAGGCACTGATGTGATTGTTGGACAGGATTTACACGTAACTCCCAAAGGTTTTGGGCATCTGCTTTCATTGAGCATGGCTTCGGTCGAAAAAGAAGTTCCATTAATCCTAACAACCCATTCATTTCTCTCAGATAATGATATTTACAAGCAGACAAAGCTTATCATGATCAAATCATTATTTTGGGATAGAATCATTGGTGTCAGTGGCGCACTTTCTGAATTCCTCTTCAAGGAAGGAGTACCTATCGACAAGATAACCACTGTTATTCCTCCCGTAGATACTGAGAAGTTCAGGCCCGATCTTGGAAAAGAATGGTTAAGAAGTAGAATCGGGATAGCTGAGGGAGATTTTCTCATTCTGCACGCAAGCAGAATTGACACTGTCCCTGTTGCGGAAGAAAAAGGAGTCTACACATTGTTGAACGCACTTTCTCTTATCAAGGAAAAGAACGTAAAGGTCCTCATTGGAGCCGCACCGACTGCACCGTTCGCAGAGCCTGAAAAACAGGCAACGATCAATCACATTCTCCAGACTGCAAAACTTTTAGGGATTGAGAAAAGAGTTATTGTCCGGACATTCCATCCCGATGAAATGCCGCTTGCGTACAATGGCGCTGACATCTATGTCATGGCATCCCGCATGGAATCTTATGGTATGGTGTATGGAGAGGCCATTGCTTCAGGCCTTCCTGCAATAGGGACGGCAGTGGGAGGAATTCCCGAGGTCATTGAGAATGAAAAATCAGGCGAGCTTATTCCACCTGATAATCCGGTTGAACTTGCCAAGACTATAGAAAAACTGACAAAGGATCCTGACCTTCTGAGAAATATGGCTTCCTACGGCCGAGAGATGATCGCCCAAAGGCAAAACATAGACAAGATCGCCCGGAAGCTGCTGGGAGTCTATGAGTCTACCATCCAGAAGAAAAACCACTCTTAGCACAATAATCTTTAAATAGAAATTTATACCGAGAGTTCTATGAGAAAAGGAGAAATATTGGTAGCACCAACAGATAATCCAAATATTGGTGATCCTCTGGTGTTTCTTGCTGGGCCGATCCAGGGGACTCCTGATTGGCAGGAAGATGCCATCAAGTATCTTCACTCACATGCTCCTGAGTTGAATATTGCCTCGCCTCGAAGAAGAGGAATACAGACCTATGGAACTGACTTTACTGAAGCAATGTACAACGAGCAAGTTGATTGGGAAAGCAAATATCTCTCAAGATCTGCCTTCAGTGGTGCTATTCTTTTCTGGCTTGCTAAAGAACAAGAGCACTTCCCCAACCGTGCATACGCTCAGACAACACGATTTGAGTTGGCCGAATGGATGCAAAAGAAGGTGCATATGAAACTCGCATGTGATACGAAGGTAAGAATGGTGGTAGGTATTGAGAACGGATTCACAGGAGCACGGTATATCAGAAGAAGATTCTCACAAGACGCATCAGATATTCCCATATACTCTACTCTTGAAGAAACGTGCGATAGGGTCATTCTAGAAGCCATTCACAAGGGATTCCAACCTCCAAAACATTTTTCCAAGCGTATTTAAACTCTCTATCCCTTTTTCTTGCATGAGAGTACGATTTCTCTTCTCCTCGAGAAGGACACGAAAGATTGAAGGAAAGAATAACCATAGGAGGCCTTATCCTGCCATTGCCAAGGAAGTTATCAGTATCTCAGACATTGTCCTTGAAGTTCTTGACTCCCGATTCATCGAAAAGACACGAAATGTTGAGATGGAAAAACTTGTCCGGGCTGAGGGAAAGATTCTCATTTACATATTAAATAAAGCCGATTTAGTGGACGTTAAGAAGCTTAAAGAGGAGGTAGGGAGGCTACAACTATCTCCCTACATCATATTTTCATGCAAATCCATGATCGGAAGGAAGAATTTACGAGACAGAATAAAGATTGAGGTTAAGCGACTTAAGCTCGAGAAGAAAGAAGATACTGAAGGATACAAGCGAGCGCAGGTCGGAATTATTGGATATCCAAATACGGGAAAAAGTTCATTGATTAATGTACTTTCAGGAAGGAAAGCTTCCTCAACGGCATCAGAAGCCGGATTTACGAAAGGAATGCATAAGATCAGATTTGCCAAAGACATCCTTATCCTTGACACACCGGGAGTGATACCTGAAGATCAGAATGCTACAGATAAGAGAGAAGATCTTAAGCACCAGGCTGAAATTAGCGTTAGGACTTATGATCGTGTAAAAGATCCTGAATTTATCGTCTCACGGCTCATGCAGGATCATCCAGGAAAATTCGAGAAATTTTATTCAATCAAGGCAGAGGGAGACCCTGAAATTCTTTTAGAGGAAGTCGGAAAGAAGCACAACTTCAGGAAGAAGGGAAATGTCATCGATATCGATCGAGCTGCTCGGTTAGTGCTGAAAGACTGGCAGCAGAGTAAGATACAATAATATTTAAACTGAATTTCCTTGTTGCAGGCATGGTGCGAATCCTGGCTCCGTACTTTATGGGAAAGGATAAGCGAGAGATAGAGGTCGAAAAAGGAGACCTTGTTCTCTGGGCTGGGGAGGAGGATCTCTATTTTGACCATACTTTAAACTCTTTCCGACTTGGTGTCTATCTTGATGGAGGTATTCCTCCTGAACATCCATGCTTGCGGCTATCAGCACGATATAAGTTGTCCTCTTTCTTTGAATTGGGTGGAGTGTCAATTTCTCAAATGACTCATACTCATGATAATCTCTCAATTTATCGCTTATCGAATATGAAAGAGTTGTATGCAGGTCAGGATACAATCGTTCAACGATTGAAGGCTCAAAATGGATTTGAGATGTATGCAGCGCTTATACAGACGTTCGAGAAACCATATCTAAGAAATAATTTAGAGACACGAGAATAACTAGGGGGGCCATTCATTCGTGCATGAAAACATTCCTTTCCTTGACCCATCAGGCCAGTTTCCTTCCGCAATACCTACGAGAAGACCATATCCGATGGGACATGTTGTTGGAGCGCAACCACACACTGTTGGGGGAGGGTTGTCAGGGTCGTATAACGTTCCTTGCGAGGTCATCATACATCTAAACTGATTTCCCATTCCACACCTCTTGAAATCGTCTGATTGAGTTGTGTTTGACTTTCCTTTCAAGGCGGTAATGATATTCGTATTATTTTCACTTGAAGGATGTACGAGCAAAGCAGCTATGAGGATAATAACACCAAAAATCAATAACCATATCTTTCCATCCATAGATCTAGAAAGAAACAGCCTTTATATTTCTTATCATAAAGTTTAAGTAGCTTTATGACTTAATTTCTGTATCGCATACAAAAAAAGTCGAGGCATTGTTGAATCCATAAAAAGCGGGATTGGAGCCGTCTCAGAGCCGGTCGTGTCCTACGCATTTAGCCGTGTGCAGGATGGTGTGGAAAAGCTGATGGATAGAGTAGACCATAGGATGGCTGAGCTTGAGGATAGAATTATAGGGAAAACGGTCTCTGCATTCTTGCTTGTTATAGGATTTAGCATCGTAGCGTTTGGGATAATTTTTTATGCTCTTGAGGCACTTGGATGGCCGCGAGGGGCAAGCGTCATTGCATTGGGAGCTGTCCTCGTCATAGCAGGGTTTGCGATGAAGTACTTCAAATGACAATGAAAACAAACATTCTACCAGATATAGAGAAAACGATTGCCAGGACGGAGGCAACCATCATGAAGTATGTAAAGAAACATCCCATCTATTCAGCAATCATCGCTGCTGGTCTGATAGCAGCTGCTGAAACTATCCAGTCCGCTTTAGACGAATAATTTTCTACTATGCCACCACGAGGAGTAAAAAGCAAAAAACGAGCACGACAGTATGAACATATCAAGAGATCTGAAAGGAAAATGGGCAGGTCGTTGAAGGTTGCAAAAAGAATAGCTGCAGCCACGACAAACAAGACACGGAGAAAGAAGGGCGAGCTCAAGAAAAGACGACGTTAAGCCATTTCCTGCTTAAATCTATCATCATCTGATTGTTCATAAAATGGATAGTAGTACCTACTCAAGAGAAGAGTAGCGGCTACGCCTGAATCAGTACAATATTTTTTATCCTTATTTTCAGCGTTAATATTTCCCATAACTTCCTTATTTAAAATTCTCTTCAATCATAAGATTTAATAAACATCTTTAACTCTGGAAAGTATGAAACCTGGAAGTGAGCCAAAGGGAATAAAGGTGAAAAAGAGCCAGGATCTTTCTGAATGGTACACTGACGTTCTCGTAAAGGCCGAGCTTGCAGACTATGCACCGATACGGGGATTCATGGTGATTCGGCCTCACGCATATTCATTATGGGAGAACATCCAGAGTTACTTTAATGAGATACTTAAAAAGAGAGGAGTGAAAAATGCATATTTCCCTTTCTTGATTCCCGACTCATTTTTCAAGAAGGAAGCAGAGCACGCTAAGGGATTCGCTCCTGAACTTGCATATGTGCAGGACGCTGAAGAGGGAGAGAAGCTTGCCCTACGACCTACATCTGAGACTATCATCTATGACTCATACTCTAAGTGGATTCGTTCTCATCGCGATCTACCCATGAAACTTAACCAGTGGTGCAATGTCATTCGCTGGGAAGTAAAACAAACAAAGCCTTTCTTGCGAACTCGGGAATTCCTATGGCAGGAGGGCCATTGTGTGTTTGCATCTGAAGAAGAGGCTGATGAAGATATGCGCACTATGATTCTCGAATATCAGGCTATGGCTCGTGAACTGCTTGCTCTTCCTACACTTGTTGGAAGGAAGTCAAAAGCAGAGACATTTCCTGGAGCATTAAGGACAATGACTATAGAAGCGTTAATGCCTGATGGAAAGGCATTACAGTGCGGTACTTCACATAACCTGGGGCAGGGATTTGCAAAATCATTTAATATTTCCTATAAGGGAGAAGATGAAAAAGACCATTACACATGGCAGACCTCATGGGGATTCTCAACCAGATTGATTGGTGCGATTGCTATGATTCATGGAGACGATAAGGGTCTTGTCTTGCCTCCTCGAGTTGCAGGTAACAAGATTGTTATTGTTCCTATTCTTTTTGAGGATACAGAAGAGAAAGTTATGAAGAAGGCTAAAGAACTGCATACTAGACTTGCTTCATGCAATCCTATCCTTGATGATAGGCCAGATTATTCTGCAGGATGGAAGTTTAATGAATGGGAACTGAAAGGCATCCCTATACGAGTGGAAATAGGGCCTAAGGATCTAGAAAAGAAACAGGTAACACTAGTACGACGAGATACCGGAAAGAAAGAAAGTGTTTCCGAGAAAGATGTTGGAAAAAGGATTGCAAAGCTTCTTGATGAAATCCAGCAGGAATTATATGAAAAAGCTGAAAAGTTCCTGAAGTCCCATATTGACTCTGCATCATCAATAAAGGAATTGAAGGAAAAATTACAGGAAAAGAAGATCGTAAAAGTCTACATGACTGAGACTCCAGAAGTTGAAGAGAAGATCAAAGCAGCCACGAATGGGGCAACAAGCCGGCTCATTGAAGTCGTTGGAAAGGAAGGGACCTGCATCGAGACAGGGAAGAAGGTCAAGACAATCGCTTATTTTGCCAAGGCCTACTAAGCTTTAAATATTCCCAACACCACCATCCGGCATGTCTATTGAAAGAAGAATAGAGAATGCCGTAACCGATGAACGAGGGTATGACCGATGGGAAGTTGTAAGAATCTCCATCCCCAAAAGTCTAAGAAATACAGAACTAGGGTTACAGATTGCCCTTGCGAACATGGATACCATTGACGGAAAGCTAGACCTGGTTGAAATGTATGATTTTGATATTAAACTCCCAGGCATGATGAAACAATTCAAGCATGCAGGGATACCACTTAACGCCGTCAGTTCCCGACAATTCAGGGAGGCATATACATTAACTCCAGGATATCTGGAAAGCATCTACAAAATTCATGGTCCTCGATTCAGTCTCAAGTCGGTCGCATAACAAAGTTTAATGATTCCAGGTGATTCTATAGATTATTCTGCCGTACTCTATGAAAGACTCAAAAACCGTTCACTACGTGTTATTGATCACTATCAACAAAAGTGTTACTACCGAAAAGTTTATATATAACTTTTTGTGCAGGGAAATATGAAATTTGCATCGATTTTTAGAATTTCAGCATTTGCAGTCTTTGTCCTAGCAGTTATTTTCTCCATGAGCAATGCCATGGCTGCAAACAAGGTTGCGAAGCTTACTATTGACGTTACGTTTGTTGATAACTATCAGCCTTTGCGAAGCTTAGATCCTTCCGACGCAAGTGATAAAGTATTCGTAGGCAATTCTGAGACCCCTGTAGGGCATGGGATCGTTACTATTTTTCTTACTAATGGGCATGGTGTTCCTATCACTGATGAGATTACTAATGGCGATGTTCCAGGATTGCACGTTAGAAGAGGAAGAGATTCAACAGGGCAATATTTCGAATTCACCTCATTCGGAATGCATATTATTGAAGAGCAGAGAGAATCAATCAAGTTCAATATCAAGCTTACTGATGCTACCATTAATGAAGCGGTCAATGGCCCTTCAACGAAAACCTATGAAAACGCCCAGGATGGGACCTGCGGAATCACTGAAGATGGAGGCGCTATCGATGACGACTCAAACAATGATGAGTATTCTGTTAACGAAGGCAGAACCACAGGATCATTTTGTTCTGTAGTAAGCGGAAAGATAGATCAGGTAAGAGTCTACTATGATGTTATCCCTATTGTTCCTCTTCCCCCTCCTGTATGTACATCAAATTGCCCTGGAAACAACACCAATCAGACCAATCCAGGGAACAATCAGACAAACCAGACTAATCCTGGAAATAATACCAATACTACAAATCCGGGAAATAATCAGACCAATCACACAAACCCTGATATTACACCTCCTATTATTACTAACGTTCATGTTACTCCTCCCCTCATGCCTCCTTTCCAGTTTAATCTCACGATTCAAGGCACGGAGACATGCCAAGACTTCAACATTACCTTTGATAGCAACGAATATCCTCTCAATATTACGATAAGCTTGTTCAAGGCAAACGATGGGCTTGTCGCTCAAGTATTTTATCCCATAAATAACGCAGGCGAGATCCCAGAGCTTTTTGTATGCCCTATGAATCTTCCTCTTGGAACATATAATTTCACGCTGACTGCCGAAGACAAGGCCGGAAACACTGCAGTCCCGATTTTCCTAGGACAGATTATCGTATTCAAAGATGTAATTGGAAATACGACCATCCCTGGAAACAACACCAATTCTACAAACCCGGGGAACAATCAGACAAACACCACAACTCCAGGCCATAATCCTGGTGGAAGCACGACAAAGCGAGCAACCAAAACACTTTCAGCTCCTGAAGAGCTTCCCACTCCTACCGTATCTCATGTTCTGGATGACGAGGAAGAGCAGATAGTATTGAACCAAGCCAAGCTTGTCGCTGCCCCTAAATCATCATCAGGGCTATGGCTTCTTGTCTTCCTCATGGGGAGCATCCTCCTTGCAGTTATCCTCTTGCTTGTTCTTGTCTCGCGAATGGCCTGAACGGAAGTACCAGAAGATTTGAAGACCACTCTCAAGCCAAAAAGCAGAGGTAATTGTTTACAATCAAGCAATGCTGAGCTGTTAGGTAAACGCTGCTTAATGTAAGCAGATTTATAAGGTTTAATACTTACTATAAAAAGGAGGCAAATAACATGAAAACAATGACTTGTAAACAGCTTGGTGGGGCTTGTGATAAAGAGTTTCAAGCAGAAACTTTTGAAGAAATGAAGGGATTAAGTATGAGTCATGCTCATGAGATGTACCAAAAAAATGATAAAGCTCATATGGAAGTAATGGCTGAGATGAAAGAACTTATGAAAGATCCCAAAGCCATAAAGAAATGGATGGAAAACAAGAAAAAAGAATTTAATGCATTGCCTCAAGATAATTAAATAGTTCATTTAATACCTGGAAAATAAAAATGACAACCCTAACATTTATCATTGCAGTTATTGCATATATCATGTTCAATTTTACTTTCGCTATGGTTTGGAACATGGTTCTTTTTAAGAAACTATACGCGAGGTTAACTGCAGGGATTTCTAGAGAGAATCCAATTATTCCGTTAGGGTTGCTTGCTATTGTAATTCAAGGACTTGCATTAGCTACATTATTTTCTCTTTTCTCTTCTGGCACAAATCTAATTGTAGAAGGACCCATGTTAGGTCTACTTATTGGTTCATATAGCATTGTCTATGGTGCATTTGTTGTACCTGCAAAATTCAAGATTAAACCTGTTAGCCAATATGCAATTTTAGAATTAGTTTATGGTTTTTTGCATTTTAGTATCGCCGGTATTATAGTTGCTTATATCATGGTGTAAGAGTTAGCTCTTAAAATGAGCAGGCAATGCTCAGATTTAAATACCCTTACTTTATACTTTAAGTATTACATTGGACAAAGAAATAGACTCTCTATTTCTTTATACACTTACTATGACTGATGAATTCAAGGCGTTGGGCCTTAGTGAACCGCTGTTAAAGGCGATTCATGAACTCAACTTTAAAGAGCCAAGCGATATACAGCGGCAGACAATTCCTTTAGCGTTAGCTGGAAAGGATATCATGGGAGGATCAGCAACGGGATCTGGAAAGACACTTGCATTTGGAGCAAGCATTATTGAGAATGCAGAAAAAGGGAAGGGAGTCCAGGCACTTATCTTAACACCAACACGGGAATTAGCTGAGCAGGTTTCCCAAGCGCTTGCTCATTTCTCCAAATATAGACATCTACATGTTACTGCCGTCTATGGAGGGGTGGGTATGGGTCCCCAAGTTGATGCATTAGAGAGCGCCGAGATCGTTGTTGGAACTCCTGGAAGAATTCTTGATCATTTGGGGCGAGGAACTTTAAACATATCCAAGATTAAGACTCTTGTCTTAGATGAGGCAGACAGAATGCTTGACATGGGTTTTGTTGAAGACGTAGAGACCATCATCAAAGCATCACCTGTTGAACGACAGACACTGCTCTTCTCTGCAACCATTTCCCAGGATATCATGCACATTGCAAAGAGATACATGAAGGATCCTGTTGAAGTCGCGGTTGAAAGCTACGTAGATGCTTCAAAGTTGGAGCAGATTTATTACGATGTTCCTAATAACGTTAAATTCTCATTGCTTGTCCATCTCTTGAAGGGAGAGAAAGCTGGCCTTGTCATGGTATTCTGCAACACGAGAACAAATACAGATTTTGTGGCTCGGAACTTGAAATATTCTAACATTCATGCGCTTGCAATTCATGGAGGACTTACCCAGCAGAAGAGAAATGCAATCATGGAGCAGTTCCATGCAGAAGAAGTCTATGTCCTTGTATGCACCGATGTTGCTGCTCGTGGTCTTGACATCCCTCATGTCTCCCATGTCTATAATTATGACCTCCCTAAAAATAGCAAGGAATATATTCATAGGATTGGAAGAACTGCCCGGGCTGGAAGAGAGGGAAAAGCAATCAGTCTGGTTTCCCAAAGAGATTATGAGAATTTCAGAAGAGTGCTAGAAGATTCCTCGTTAAAGATAAAGCCTGAAGATGTACCTCAGGTTGAAAGAGCACCCATGAAGATATTTGAGAGATCTGGAGGGAGATTCGGGGACAGAGATGAGCGTAGCGGGGGTCGTGGAGGTTACGGTGGTGGGCGAGGATATGGTAGCCGAGGACGCGGTGGTGGAGGCGGAGGCGGCGGTAGAGGTAGAAGGTATTAATACAAATTCTTATTAACTATAGTAACATGAGAGAGATATGAATCTCACTATACTCAACCAGCACATGAAAGAACTTAGAAACTGGTCGCTTGAGGGATCTTCCATTGTAAAGGAACATACCTTTAGCAATTTTAAAGAAGCATTAGATTTTGTCAATAAGGTAGGAGATATAGCTGAAAAGCATCATCACCACCCCGATATCATTGTGGCCTATAATGTCGTTAAGCTCACATTGACAACGCACAGTATCCATGACTTGACAGAAAAGGATTTTCAGGTCGCCAAAGATATTGACTCTATTTCTAAATAACTTTATATAGACTATTTCCATCAAGAGAGAATGATTGTTGAAGAAATCATGAAAAAAGCATTTGTGGTTGAAAAAGTGGCTTCTCTTTCAGGGGCTGCAAAAATTATGAGCACAAAGGGTATAGGGTGTCTCATCGTCATGTCGAAGAACAAGATTGAAGGGATTGTTACTGAACGGGATTTGCTTAAGAACTTTAACAAAAAGGGAAAAGTCGCATCAGTCATGTCAAAACAAGTTACTACGATATCCCCTGCAGCCACCCTTGAAGACGCTGTAAGTCTTATGAGAAATAGCAAGATTAGACGATTGCCTGTTATGGAAAAAAAGGAATTGCTGGGAATTGTTACGGCAACGGATCTTATGGCTTATGCTGAAGAAATTAATGATGATTTCTTCTTTAACTGATGTTAGCGCTCTTGATACTTATCCTTTCTATTCCTATAGGATATCTTATCGCATGGATGGCTCGAGATGAACTGATCATGGGAAGACCATGGTTTAAGGCACTTATTATTATATCAATTATTCTTGCTGGTGTTTTTTTATTTATAGGGATGAAAGCTCAGGCTTTCACTTCAGTGTTCATAGCCATCGTGAGTGCTATCTCTCTGAAGATGAGCTTTAACAAGAAATGGACTAAGCGCAATATATAAAAAGCTTGGAACAGAGAGAGAGGTATGCCAGAGGAAAAGCACGAGGATGAGTGCCTCAGGTTCTGGGACAAGCACTCTATCTACGAACAATCACGGAAGAAAAACTCCAAGGGAAAGAAATTCTATTTCATGGATGGGCCTCCCTATGCAACCGGACACATCCATATGGGAACTGCATTAAACAAGATTCTCAAGGATATTGCCATGCGAAGCAGGAGATTGCAGGGATATGATGTCTTCGACAGACCAGGTTATGACACCCATGGAGTCCCTATTGAATTTCAAGTTGAGAAGGAAATTGGATCAAAATCAAAACACGATATCGAGAAGTATGGTGTTGAAAAGTTCATTGCACAGTGCAAGGCATATGCCACGCAGTATATCGGGGTCATGAATGAGGAATTCAAGAACCTTGGAATATGGATGGATTGGGATAACCCTTACCTTACCTTGTCAGACGACTATATCGAGGCAATCTGGGCCGCATTCAAGGAAGCAGACAAGAAAGGTTTGCTGTACCTTGGAAAGTATCCAGTCCATATCTGTCCGCGGTGCGAGACGGCTGTAGCGTTTAATGAGATCGAGTATGGCAAGCAGAAAGACACTTCTATCTACGTCAAGTTTCCTGTAAAAAATAAGAAAGCTTCATTGATCATATGGACTACTACTCCCTGGACTCTTCCTGCTAATACGGGAGTTATGGTTAATCCGGATGTTATCTATCAGGGGATCGAGGTTGAGGGAGAGAAGAATCATTGGATCATTGCAAAAGATCTTGTTGAGAAGGTAATGAAACAGGTTAAGAAACCTTTCAAAGTTGTACATGAGATACAAGGAAAAGAGCTTGAAGGATGGGAATATGAAAACCCTCTTGCACCTCACTTGAAATTAAAAATAAAGAATGGATATAAAGTCGTATTATCGGCACGATATGTCACAACTGAAGATGGAACAGGGTTGGTCCATTGCGCTCCAGGTCATGGAAAGGAAGACTATGAAGTCGGAAAGGAGTATGCATTAGATGCCCCCTCTCCAGTCACCAGTGCTGGAATTCTTACTGAAGAGGCTGGAAAATACGAAGGGAAGAAAGCACGAGAAGTGGATAAGGATATCATTGAGGATTTGAAGCATGATGGATTTTTAGTTCACTCGATGGTATATGAGCATGACTATCCTTTGTGTTGGAGGGATAAGACTCCTCTGCTTATGATATCGCAGCCACAATGGTTTTTGAAGATTTCAGGAATACAAAAGAAGCTCTTAGAAGAAAATGAAAAAAATACCTGGATTCCTTCGTGGGTTAAGCTTAGGATGAAAGCATGGTTGGAAGGGATTTCCGACTGGCCGGTATCACGACAGCGATATTGGGGAACTCCGTTACCTATCTGGATCAACGAATCAACGGGAGAGAAGGTTGTTGTAGGCAGCCTGGAAGAGCTTAGGAAACTCTCTGGAAAGAAAACTATTGATGTGCATAAGCCGGGCATTGATAGGATCGAACTAAAAGGTAAGAAAGGAACATTAAAACGAGTGAATGAGGTTCTTGACGTATGGTTCGACTCAGGAGTGTCGAGCTGGGCAGCGCTTGGATATCCTGCGCAAAGCGATAAACTTAAGAAATACTGGCCTGCCGATGTCAACATTGAGGGAAAGGACCAGATTCGAGGATGGTGGAACTCTCAATTCATTCTTTCACAGATCCTTTTTGGAAAAAAGCCGTTTGATGCCATTCTCATGCACGGACTTGTCCTTGACATATCGAAGAAGAAGATGTCTAAATCATTAGGGAATGCCGTTTCGCCGCAGGAAGTCATCAAGAAGTACAGCAGAGACCATATGAGGTACTATTTTGCCAAACTTTCGAAAGGGGAAGATTTCTCTTATGATGAAAAGGAATTCCAGGATATACAGAAAGTGTTTATGGTGCTTTCTAACATCCATGCCTTCGCCAGTCAGATCCCTAAAAAGAAAGCAGCTCTCGAAATTGAAGATAGATGGATCCTTTCACGGTTCCATTCACTGGTCAAGGAAGTTACTGCGGCGTACAATAACTATCGTTTTCCTGAAGCAGTTGAGAAACTCGAGAACTTTCTTGTACACGAGCTAAGCAGGACCTACATTCAAATGATTCGAGAGCGATCTGATGAAGTCCATGACGTCATCTACGAGATCCTTATTGGATTAGTGCAGCTCCTGGCTCCCATCATTCCATTCATGACCGAACGATTATGGCAAGATCTGCGAGGAAAGAAAATGGTAGATGAAGAAAGCATTCACCTTAGTGTATTTCCTAAGGCAGACTCTAAAAAGATAAGTGAGGAACTTGAAAAAGAATTTGAATATGTTCTTCGCGTTATTAAGATGGGCCTTGCCGAGAGAGATAAAGCTAAAATAGGGTTGCGATGGCCTTTAGGAACTATAACTATACATTCAAAATTGAAAAAACCTCTTGAAAAATTTGAAGAGGTTATTAAGTCGCAGTTAAATGTCAAAAAAGTAGTCATTGCACCTGCCCGTGAAAGCGATCTTGAGCTGTCACTCGACACCACTATGACTCGGGAGCTTGAAGCTGAAGGGTATGCACGAGAGCTTGCACGAAAAGTTCAGGCAGAAAGAAAGAATGCAGGCCTCCAGAAAGGCGATTTGATAGACTTGAAGGTTTATTCAGAGAAAGATTTTTCTGAGATGATTGCATCTCACAAGGACTTTCTCAAGGAAAGGACCAACTCAAGGAAAATTGATTTTATCGACGGTAAAGTTCCTTCGAAGGCAATTGTATTCACTATACGGGAAAGAAAATTAAGCATCCTTTTTTCGTAATTCTAGAGGAACACATAGTTAAAAACATTTAAATAGTATAAAGAGCTTGAAACAGTAAGAGGTCAGCTGTACATGATAATTAAGGAAGAATTTTTGAGCAGGCTACGAAAGATTTTTGACCTTAATCTTTATGAAGCCAAGGTTTGGACTGCTCTTCTTTCTCGAGGTGTTTCTACTGCAGGCGAATTAAGTAATATTTCTGACGTTCCTCGAAGCAGAACCTATGATATTTTGGAGTCTTTGGAGAAGAAAGGATTCATTGTCATGAAGATTGGCAAACCGATTAAGTTCGTCGCCCTTAAACCTGAAGAGGTTGTTGAGCGGGTAAAGAGGAACTTGATTGTTGGAGCCCAGGAAAAGGCAAAAAGACTTGAGCAACTACAAAGCGATGAGGTTCTTGGTGAGTTATCATCATTATTCAGTAATGGAGTGAAGTTTGTCGAGCCATCTGACCTTTCAGGAAGCCTGCGAGGAAGGCAGAACATGTACAATCACCTTGACATGATGATCCGAGGTGCAGAGAAGAATGTAACTATCGTAACAACAGCTGAAGGGTTAAACAGGAAATTAGAAGTTCTTCTTCCCGCTTTTGAAAAAGCCAAGAAGCGAGGCGTGTCAATCAGGGTTGCAGCACCTATTGGAGAGCATAATTTCAAAGTTGCCAAGGAAATCTCCAAGTTTGCAGATGTGCGGGATGTCTCTGGCGCTGGATTAAATGGGCGCTTTGCCGTTGTAGACTCTGAACAGGTCATGTTCATGCTTCTTGACGATAAAACAGTACATCCAAACTATGATGTTGCCGTCTGGCTTTCCACTGAATTCTTTGCCAAGGCCTTAGAGCAGATGTTTGAGACCGCATGGAAGGAATTCGTCCCTCTAGCCAAGGTCAAGTCAAAGTCCAGATAAAATTATTTATTCTCTAAAAACCATTCATACGTTCTTTTAAGACCTTCATCAAAGGATGTTTTTGAACGCCATCCAAGTGTTTGTGCTGCTTTTGCAATTGAAGCACAGCTATCTTCTATATCTCCTAACCGTGCTGGTTTATAGATTGGAGAAAGAGACTTTTCCTGCAGGGAGATTATTTTCTTAGCGACATCCTTTATCGATTGCTTTTGTCCAGAACCGATATTAAAGGACTGGCCGAAGGCATGTGTTCCACCTGTTTCTAAGGACGTGATAATAGCGTCTGCAACATCATCAACATAAACAAAATCTCGTGTTTGATGACCATTTCCAAAGATAGTGGGATTTTTCCCTTCCAAGACACTCCCGATAAATGCGGAAATAACTCCAGCATACTGACCACTAGGATCTTGGCCAGGACCGAACACATTGAAAAAACGCAGGCCAATAGTTTCTAGACCGCTCATCGCATGGTATGATTGAGCAATTTTTTCACCTAGATATTTATGATATCCATAGTGTGCGCGTGGAACCGGTTCGCTAACCTCATCGAGAGGGGGAATAGCATTACCATAGACTGCGGCTGAAGAAGCCAATACAACTCTTTCTATACCTGCATCGACACACGATTTGAACACTCTCTCTGTCTCATGTACATTGTTTTCAAACGTTTCTTCTGGGTTCTCTTCGCAATAGGGAACACTGACTGTGGCCGCAAGGTGAACTACTCCATCAACATGGTTATTGAAAACGCCTCTATTTTCACTGATTGTTCCTGGAAATGTTTTGAAAGAACGTGAAGTCATTTTCCTGATTCTCTTGGGAGGCAGAGGATCGATAATAGTAACATCATGACCATGCTCTAGAAGGCGAACAGCGAGGCGACTCCCAATAAATCCAGAACCTCCAGTAATAAGATAATTCATCATCTTACATCACAAATCAGTTTATAAATATCCTTATCTTTGAATGAATATGTTTATCGACGTCCACTGCCATCTTGATCTGTGTAAAAATGATGTTGTTTCTAAAGCTCATAAGTCTGGAGTAGGCATTATTGTGACTGCTGGCACCAATCATGAGACCAATGAGAAATCCCTTGTCTTTGCTAAACAATCAGGAGTAAAGGCGGCGCTTGGCATCTATCCGATTGATGCGCTTTCTCTCAGCGAACATGAAATTGATAAGGAAATAGACTTTATACGCAAAAATAAGAAACATATTGTTGCCATAGGGGAGGTCGGTATGGATTTCAAAGAAAGTCAAGATAAAGAAAAGCAAAATAAGATTTTTTCCAAGTTTATTAGACTAGCACAAGAGCTTGATCTTCCGCTTATTGTACATTCACGAAAGGCCGAAGGCGAATGTATTGAACTTCTTGAGGAGTTAGGAGCAAGCAAAGTACTTATGCATTGCTTTTCAGGCAAGCAAAAATTGGTAAAGCAGATTGAAGAGAATGGGTGGTTTCTTTCTATCCCGGCAAGCGTTAAGCATAGCGAACAATTCCAGATTACTGTAAAGGAAGTTTCTCTTTCCCAGCTGTTATGTGAGACTGATTCTCCCTTTTTGCACCCTGATAAGATGAGAGATAATGAGCCTGCTAATGTTCTTGAAAGTTACAAGAAGATTGCCGAGATTAAAGGCATAACTCTCAAGGAAACTGAGAAAGCCATTGAAGAGAATTACAAACGTCTCTTTGGATAGCTATTTCCGTTTCCTGCCTTTCCGCGAGAAATAACTTATGAATGGATCATCGACATTGTCAGTTGGGATACCTTCTTTAGTCGAAAGGGCGCTTCTTCGTAAAATGTCCTCAACCAACTCTCTAAGGCTTAGCATTTCACGTTTTGCCCTCTTTTCGAGCACTTTCTTTACATCGCTTTCCATCTCTATTGAAATAGAGGATTTCGTCATTTCTTCCTCTTGTCAATATACATCTTCTGCACTGAGAATGATTTGTAGACTCCCTCAAGAATATCCGTGCCTGCATAGCCGGAGAGCAATGAGAGACGAGAATCAAAGTTGAAGATAATTCCCACAAACACTCCGATAATAAGCGCAATAAGAACAGTAATCCAATAATATCCCCACAATATCCTTCTTCGCAATGAAAGAGCTTTGAGAAGTCCAACAACGCCTCGTGTCAGGCCGCCAATCCCGCCAAGAAGTCCTGCAAGGACGAGTTCATTCATTTTACCTTCCAGCTTAAAATTGTATTTAAACCTTTCCGATTTTTACTTTTAAATTTTATAAGCTCCACACACGAACACCTCGACCTTTTGCTTCTCCAAAAAGACGAATTGTCGACGGAAAAATGCTTATAAACCTGCGCAAAAATATAAATAATGAAACAGCTTTAATGGTATATGCAAAACCAAAAACACAACCGGGGGCATGGTGGCGGACGCGGCCAGAACCTCAGTGAAGAGGATAGGCGGCGTGGCGGACAGCACTCTGCCCAATCCCAGGAACGGGACGAACAGGGGCACTTTGCCGGGAAAGGTAACCGAGCCCTTGAAGAAAATGAAGACAAAGATATGTGATAATTTCTACCCTTTGGCTTCGCGTCCCTGAAGCCCCCAGCTTACCTTATTGATTTCCTTTTAGCTGGGGCTTTCTATTTTATTTCCGTTAATAACATTGTCAAGGGTCACGTCTCCTAAAGCGTTCTTAGGATGATCATTGTAGATTTTCCATGCTTGTGAACTTATAGGAGCGGTGCGCTGAGGTACATACGGATCATTGGGATGCAAGTAAGTATTTTCAGGCTCACGCATTTCTGGCACTGCTAACTCTTTTCTTACAGACATTACTAACCGTTCTCCACTCTTCTCCTTTCTAAATGCCATCTCCTGAGTATTCCTCTCAACATTTTCATAGAGAAGCTTCACGCTGCGGAATGAACATCTCCAGGAAAGACGATGAAAATCCGATGCCGCAAAGTTTTCCGCCGCAGAATCATAATGCACAGCGGCAGCATACCATAACTTGCACGCTTCAAAGCGCTTTGCTGCCTGAAGATGACGCTTACCACGGTGCCTATGATTAGATCCCTGGTCTGCCTCCATTGCTCGTGCCTGCGCCTCTTCTGCCTTGTGTGGCCAGGACGCTACCTCAACACTGAGAAAATAATCATACATTTCCTTTTCAAAGCCATACATATACTTAGGTTAATAACGAGTTTTAAAAACATTGTGATGAAAAAAGAGAAAACTATAAATACTTGAACCGCTTTAAGATATCAAGCCGTTCACCAGTTCGTTCTAAGGCTTCACTCAACCTATGTCCACTGATTCATCTACCAAAATAATTTTTCTAGGATTGGTTCTTACTGTGTTTCTCATTTCTTCTGCTCTTGCACTTCCACTTTCAAAGGGAAATGTCTTTATCAACTTGAATGGAAAAAATGGGGAGGTGCGAGTTGACGACAACGTCTCTTCCGGAAATTTCCCTGCAATGACATGGAACTTCTGGGTCAAGCAAAACAAATACGCTGATGGGGCAGGCCTTATTGGTCGATATGCCCCTGTTCCTCAAGGTAGATCATTTCTTATAAGAACCAGTGACACCACGGGCCTGACTGTTGTTCTATCGCAGGATGGAACAAACCAGATTTCGTATAATTCAAACATTGCGAGGAATTGTGGTATACAGAACAATAACGAATGGACTATGATCACCGTTGCTTACAACGGGTCAGAAGTCTACTACTATAGAAATGGAGTCTATTGTGATGCCGATCAGACCCCTATCCATCCTATCTTTGAATCTCCTGTACAACCCTTCCGATTTGGAGGGGCGAATAATGTTTATTTCAACGGAAGTATTGATGATATTAACTACTATTCTAGTTTATTGACGCGATACCAGGCACAAAGACTGTACAAGGAGAGTGAGCATGGAGCAAACCTTGGACAATCAATCACTGTACTCTTATATCATCAAGTCCTTGACAATGCGAATGATGCAGGCATCGTAACGCCTGCCAACTTCAAAGCACAGATGGATTACCTGAAGCAGCAGGGATTCACGAGTATAACGCTTGATAACTATGAATCATGGAGGAAAGGGCAGTTTACGATGCCTGACAAGGCAGTCCTCATATTCTTTGATGATGGCAGGCAGAGTGTTCTTGATACTGCCTACCCCATCATGAAACCTCTGGGGTTGAAAGGAAATCTTGCTATTGTTAGCGATTATGCTGATGGCACACGAGGATCCGCCGCCACCTACATGAGCTGGAACGAGATTAAGACATTGACGAACGATGGCTGGGGGGTCGCAGCACACTCTACAAATCATACCAATCTTCTCACTCTTACTGAACAAGGAGTTCGACAGCAGATGACTATTTCTAAGCAGAAAGTCAAAGACAATCTTGGCATAACTGCAACATCATTTGTCTTCCCATTCCATGCTACCAATCAGACATTGACTAATTGGTGTGGAGAGTACTTCAATTTATGTTGGACTGAAGGAGTACGGGACACAAGACCTGAGTATATCTACAAGAGCACGAATGGAAAACTCTATCAAGGATTGAAGAGGATAAGCATTGTCAATTCTACAACCATGGACACATTCAAAGATATTTTAGGACGAGAGACTAATATCGAGTCGACCTGGCTCATGGATGAAGGCCAAGGAAAAGTCACTAAGGATTCCCAGGATAATCGAGATGGCTGGCTTACTGATGGTGCCTCATGGAACACTGCGGTAACTCCTCCTATTAATATCACTAATAGCACATATCCTCGGTTGAATTGGTGCAACTATACAGACATTAATCATGATACACAGGTAACCATTGCTGACTTTATCCTTATCAACAACAGCTTTGGACGCACAGGCTGTGTAAATCCTGGATGGTGTGGCAATGCGGACATCAACCGAGATGGAACAGTCAGTATTGCCGACTTCATTGACCTGAGCAGTGCTCTTGCCACAACAGGATGTGTTCCTGCGGTAACTCCTCCTTCACCTCCTGCAAGTGGGGGTACCGGAGGAAATAATCGTTCTCCTCCTCCGGCAAGCACTCCCACTATAAGTAATGATGACTGGAAGAACTGGGAAGTTAATGGTGAGAGGATGCATGGCAGGCCTTTCCTATCTGACGCTCAAAAAGAACAAGGAATAACAGAAGAAGATGTTAAGAAGGGTACTGTGAATAAGCCGGATAAGAAGGGTGATACTCCTAAAAAAGATGATGCCCTGAAACTGAATCCTGTCAGTGATGGTAATAAGTTCCGAGATGTATTGCGACTTGACAATCAACTTAGGGATGTTCAAAAACGGGATAAGAAACCTGAGAAACTTCTTAAGGTCAAAGACCACAAAGACTAAAACTATTTATACTGATTTTTTCTTGATTGCGTATGAAAAAAGATGTGTCTGCTAAGGCTCCCATCTATCTTATCATTATCATTGGCATCGCATTTGTCGTACTTATCTCTCTTGTTCTTCTTAAAGTAACTCTACCTGAAGGAAGCTCATTTCGACCTCTTTCACCTACCTGGTGGAATGGTTACGTGCGCGGCGCGATCGTGCGACCTGGTTCGGGGACATTCACTCCTCCTATTCAAGATTGTGGAGGGCCTCTTGACACATCTTACCCTACTGGAAATAACTCTGGAGGGCCTACCTTCAGTATTACTGCTGCAGGATCACTTGATGAGGCTCAGGCTAGCGCAGAACCTCCTGTCCTGGCCCATTTTACCATATCAAGAACTCGTGATCCTTCTGCGTCAGAAGAGGATGACAAGAAAAGATATTACACTGCTTGCCTTCTTCTTGGAGGAACTGCAGGCACAGGAGGAAGTGGAGATTATGCATGGGCAGGATGGCATGGAGGTCCTGTTGACGGTCCTTATGCTCTCGATCCTAATGAACCAGGCCCTGTAGAAAACGATCGAGCACCTGATGGAGGATTCGGTGTCTATAAATCTCTCGCTGGTTATGAGGACAGGCCTATAGAGAATCAAGGCAAAGTTTACCTTGCCACCATTAATCCTGGGCAGCGTTCAGTACAGCTTGCTGTAAAAGTACTCGACGATGCTGAAAAAGAAGGAACTGAAAGCATAACTCTATCCCTTGAGGCTTCAAGCGCTCATCCTTCAAAGTATAAAATTGGAACGTCTAATTCGGCTAGTGTTAATATCAAGGATAACGAATAATTTTTATGCGGGGGGTAGGAATCGAACCTACGAAGGCACTAAGCCACGAGATTTCTTCTGAAATCTCCTTAGCAACTCTCTCTTATGAGAAAGCGACATCTTAAGTCTCGCGCATTTGACCGCTTTGCTACCCCCGCTTAGGGTTAAGAGACAAAAGTGCGGTTAAAAATGTTTGGATTTTCTAACATTTCTTTTCTCTGTTTTACCGTAGTTTTTGGGTGACAAAAACCAAACTTCTTGTAAATCAGCCATTTTGTATAATGCTTTGGATTCTTAAAACCTATTTCTTCAACAAACTTATCTACATCATCTATTCTATATAACAGAACAGTATGGACCTCATTAAGATCTCGTTTACCTTTATAGGGTTTCTTTATTCTGGGATGATATTCCATGGAAATCAACAAATTAAAAACTTGGAAAATTAACTTACTAGATACAGATCCCAACTTTATAACTGGCCTGTTGTTAAATCTTTTCTTTGCTGATCTATTCTTATCAAAATAAATATTTCCATCAGTATCGAACAACCCTCTTAAAAATCTTTTCGAAAGAGACATCTTTTTTAATATTTGGATAGGGATTTCCACATTAATTTTCGTTCCAGACTTGATACCTAAAGACTCAAAGAATTTGACTATTCTTTCATCAAAAATATGAAAACCATATATCCCTACTTTAGGATGCTCTTTATAATTAACTTTTTTATTAAGAACTGGTATTGAGACTTTTTTATTAAATAGTGGTGCAACCCATCTATCGTGATATTCTCTTTCTTCTATTAAGTCCCCTCCAAGGTAATATTCTGCATAACGTTTAGTTCTACTAATACACCCATCTCCAATATGCATACCTAGAATTTCAGCTAAGTCTCCATCAATTTTCACTTATACGGGCTGTTTTTAAGATATAAATAAGGTTGTAATCACTTAGAAATTTACACTTCCTGGTCTATCTTTTCTAGAATATCCTTAATATCTTTTGATATATATTGAATGATCTCCTCATCGCTTGCCTTCCAATTCTCTTTCTTGTACTTCAATGCATGATGTGCTCCGGAGATGATTGCCATCTTCATCTTTTTTGCCTCATTTTCCATATCTTCCTTGAAGAATCAGAGTTTAAAAGGATTATTGTGATATATTCTGATATTCTAAAGAAGTATTGATATCTGAAGCAAGGTGCTCTTCGATGACAATTCCTGAAGGAGTTGTCGTTATATTGGATCCTTTTGAGACTTTTTTTACGAGAGCATCAGGTTTTGTGTCTTTATACTTGATATAGAAGAGGGTTCCTGTGACTATAAGAAGAAGGATGACTGCCCATATAATTGTCCCGAAAAACGCGCGCTTATTCATAGGTTTAGATCATCTTATTGTATAAATATCTATCCTAAAGGTTTAAATAAAAGTTCGCTTTAAAGGAGACAGATGAATGAACTAGAAAAATTGAGGACTGAATTGAAAATACGAGGTTTTTCTCCACTGACGGTGAGAAACTATTATTTTTTCGTCAATAAATTCATGGAGAGAACTAATAAGCCTTGTGAGAGCTTGAATGAAGACGATGTAAAGGCATATCTTTCTGAAATGTTTGACACGAAATCTAAAAATACTATCATGCTTGCTGCTGCCTCCTTGAAATTCTTTTATGGAGAGATCCTTGGAAAAGAATTTGCAAAGATCAAGATGCCTAAGAAAGATAGAAAACTTCCTGAAGTACTTAACAAAGAGGAAGTAAAAAGCCTCATTGAGGCTGCAGAGACTATAAAGTCACGATTCATTATTTCTATGCTTTACTCGGCTGGACTTCGTGTTTCTGAGCTTGTAAACTTAAAAGTTGGAGACATAAACCTTGCTGATAAGACTGGATGGGTAAGAAAGGGAAAAGGATCGAAAGATCGACTGTTCATGATTTCTGAAGGGCTTGCTCAAGACCTTACGGACTACCTACAACATAAGGGCGTTGGATACGCCTATTTGTTTTCCAAGGACAAGCCATTGACGACGAGGAATATACAGAAAATTATTTCACTCACCAAGACAAAAGCAGGTCTATCAAAGAAAGTGACTCCCCATACTCTTAGGCATAGTTTTGCCACCCATCTCTTGGAACAGGGGACTGACATAAGGATCATCCAGGCGATGCTTGGGCATGCATCATTGAATACAACGCAAGTGTACACGCATGTATCCTCTGATCAAATAAAGAAAGTAGTTAATCCTCTTGAGGGGCTCTACTGACTACCAGTGCACTTTGTATTCTTCAGGAAGCAATGAAAATCGCAATAATCCCTTGGCGTATCGCTTGATATCATAAATGCCTATTCCTGATTCAAGAGGTGTGGGAAATGTCAGATCTCTTTTTCTCCCTTCAGGGCAGGGATCTGGATGTATTACTACGCCTCTTCCATGTTCTTGCGAATAGTGGCGTGCTTCTTTGACAATTTCCCATAAAGGGCGATCTGCATTATCCGCTAACGTCCACCCATCATAATCATCAAGAAAAACATTGTTATAGAAGGGGTTAACGTGCGTAAGAAGTCCATCCTCTCCCACTGAAAAATATTGAAATTTCGGATCTGAACGACGGAAAAGCCTTCCCCCTGTTGGTCGCAACGCATGCAATCCGCGCGATGTTGGTTCGATTCGATGAGTAGGATAATGTTCAGTAATTGGCTTCTCGAAATCAAATGTCATCTGAAACGGCTTTCTTCCTGCAACTAATATCGTTTCATGAACCATTATCTGTAAGACTTCTGTCTCTTTGCACGAGCCTTGGAGTCTCCAGGCTTTCGAGTTTCCTTTCTTCGAGAATCTTGAACCACCATGTTTCGATCATATCTCATGAACGATTTTCTTAATGTCTCTGAGGACGTAAGAGCTATCAAAGCTCGGGCAATACCTACTCGGGCTGCTTCAATCTGTGACTCTTTTCCGCCACCTTGTGTACTGATATGAAGATCATGCTTAAGATCTCCTAGTTCCCTCTCGTAAATTCTCAATGGCTCTACAAGGGCAAGCCTATGGAATAGGGTCAGTTCTGCTGAAGGAAGGTGGTTATAGAATATCTTTCCTGTTCCTGGAAGAACTCGAACTTTTGCTACGGCAGTCTTTCTCTTTCCCGCAATAATAAGTGTTTTATGGCTCATAGTAATTTGCTTAATTCTCCTAGTTTCATGGTTTTAACAGGCTTTTCTTTTCCTGCATGCAATTTCTTTGCTGATTCATATTCAGCAGGAGTCTGATTATGACATATAACTCTGTCAAGGGCTGCCTCTCCTCGTCCTTGAGTGTAGGGAAGCATGCCTCGGACAATTCGCTTGACAATCCTCTCAGCACTTTTAGGGAAATGAGGACCTCGTAGACTTGATCCACCTCGTCCTCGAGCTTCCTGGTACTCTTTGATTATTGACTCTCGTCTTCCTGTAATGATGATTTCATTACAATTGACTATGACAACAGATTTACCAAGAAGTGCTTGCTTTGCCGCATAGCTGGCCAATCTTCCTAGAGTTGCATTCGTCGCGTCAATAATTATTTGATTCATCTTAATACCTTTATTCCTTGTGCCTTAGGGTTTATTTTAATTTCATCGGCAATTGTTGCAGATTCTGATTTTGTATCCTTTAGCTTATCTCGTGCTGAGGCTGAAATGCCGAGAGCGCATATTCTTACTTTCTTTGTCAGTGCTCCAGAGCCAAGAACTTTTCCTGGAATCACAACGGTGTCTCCAGCCGTTGTTTGCTTGTCTATATCGGAGAGATTGACTGAGGCTTGCCTTCGTGTTGATCCTGAAAGAATTTGTGCAAGCTTATTCCAGGCCTTATTTTTGTGAGCCATGAAGATGGTTTCAGCTAGAGAAGGGTTTGTTTTCCTTCGTATTCGTTCCTTAACTTTTGTTCCACTGATCATAGCAATCCTTCGAACAATGGTATTTAAACCTATTGAAAGAAAAAGCTTTTTATACCCTTATACACACTTGTATTCATGAAAAAAATTCGAGTCAATATCACTGTTGATAAGGCTACCTTGGAGAAGGCAAAGACAAAGTTAAATCTCTTTGGAGGCAAGCTCAGCACTTTATTCAACGCATACCTCGCCGATTTCGTCTCATCCATGGACAAAGAGTTCGCGGGCACTCATAAAGACCTGCACCATAAGGTAAAGGAATTGGAAGAGAGAATAAGAAGGTTAGAAGGAAAATAATTAGATATGATAGTGCTGAGGATTCTTAAAATAATTTCCATACGATGCAATAAATGAGCCTTGGTCGTCAGTCACTCCCTCATGGGGCAGGAGGCTCGACCAAAACTTCAAAGAATACATAAAAGTATTTGTGATTGGAGGGATTTCTATCTCTTTTATAGGCAATTGTTCTTTGATGATTTGATAGTGATGGGGTGATATGTTAATACCTTGCTTTATCAGGCTATCCCTATCTATGGGAACATATCTCATTAGTCTCGGAGCACGATGGAGGTTTATCAACACTCTGGCAACCTCATCATTCCTATGCGCAGGATCTTTTACATGATTTACTCCTGGATGCACATCAATATGCATCCCACCATATTCAGAATCAGGTTTTTGGGAAACAAGGCGTATAAAGGCAAGAGGCAAGGGTACCAACGATCTCAATTGATATGCAAGCTTAATACATCGTGGATATCTTTCCATCTCCTTAGCCTCTAGCCCTGGAAAATATCCCCATGTAATTGCTTTCTCTTTTTTGCTATGGGCAAGAAGCTCCTCATAAGCTTCTTTAATGTCAAAATTCTCAGAACCGAACTCATGTCTCTCGAGCACCATCAAGGGATTCTCTTCTGTCCCTTCTATTATTTCCTTCGTAGTACGCATCAAAGGTAGTGGAATAGGGAGTATATATCTTTATAGAAAGTGCGGGGAGTAGGAATCGAACCTACGCAAGCACTAAGCTACTGCGGCCTTAACGCAGCCCGTTTGACCGCTCCGGCATCCCCGCATTAAGAACTATCGAAGATTGGTTTTTTAAAGCTATCCACCACGGAAAGTTATATATATCACTTTGACTGTTACCATTATATGCCGCTTGCTTCTTGCTAGTAACGGTTTCATATCTTATGCGTTTTGATCTCAAATCAATTATGATTGGCGTGTTCGTTCTCCTCGCATTAGCCCTTGGCTTGTTAACTCCTTCTTATTCTCTTACCGAAAAACCCGCAGTTACTTTGACTGTGCCTCCGCAACCTGCTTTCAGCACAGGCAGCGAATGGATTAAGCTTAACGGGAAAAATGGAGAACTCAATGTAAGCAGAAGTAGCTCTATTTCAGGGTTTTCAAAAATGACCTGGAATATATGGGTAAAGCAGGACAAATATAACTCCAATGCTGGGTTATTTGGACAGTATATTCCTTCGACGGGAAAAAAGGCGTATCTTATCAGAACCACGGACACCAATGGAGTCTCAGTTGTCCTTTCTACCGATGGGGCTAATACGGCTACCTATGCATCAGATGCTGCAAGGGCATGCGGAGTCAGGAGCAACGGACAGTGGACAATGTTGACGATAACCTATGATGGTTCTCGACTAGTGTATTACAGAAATGGAGTAGTGTGTGATAGTGATTCCACGTCTGCCCACTCAGTGTTTGACGCATCGTCTCCTTTAAGCATTGGAGGAGGCAATAAGATATTCTTCAATGGAAGTGTTGATGATGTAAAGATGTATGAAAAAAGTCTTGCCTCTTCACAAGTTGCAAGATTATACATGGAGGCGGAACATGGACAAAACCTTGGACAATCAATTCCCATAATTTTATATCATCAGATCAAGTCGCCGGCAACAAGTGCAGACATAATAACGCCTACACAATTCAAGCAACATATGGACTATTTGAAGAGTGAGGGATTCACCACGATTACTCCTACTGATTATCTGAACTGGAGAAAAGGCCAATTCACCATGCCTTCAAAGCCAGTGATTATTTATTTCGATGATGGGTGGAGAAGCGTTTATGATAACGCATACCCCATTATGCAACAATATGGATTCAAGGGAACTGAAGCAGTCGTAAGCAACTATGCTAATGGTGTGCAAGGTGGGCCATCTTATATGCATTGGCCAGAATTAAAGCAATTGCAGGATAGTGGATGGGAAATTACCTCTCATGGAATGAGTCACACGGACATGCTTACCTTCAGCGAATCCAATTTCAGAAAGCAACTCATTGCTTCTAAACAGAATATAACGCAGCATCTTGGGAAAACACCAACATCTTTTGTTTTCCCATTTCATAGATCAAACTCAACATACACCAAGATATGCGGAGATTATTACACCCTATGCTGGACTTATGGAAGCAATCCTGACACTCCTAGATATACATTCAAGTCTGACAATCCTCTTGCATACCAAGGATTGAAGAGAATAAGCATATCAAACTACACTGATATGACGATATTCAGAAACATATTTGGAAGAGAAAGCGATCTTGTAGGGGAGTGGACACTCGATGAAGGGACGGGAACAACAACGAGAGATACATCCGGATACAGTAATACCGCTAGATTAACACCGGGAGCAAGCTGGAAAGATGCTCCTATCACTATACCTCCTCCCGTGAATACCACGAACACAACCACGACTAACAGCACTGATGCAGATAGAGATGGAATTATTAATAGTCAAGATATCTGTCCTAGTACTAAGCTTCCTGAGGCACTTGATCTTGTTTCTCTTAGATATGGTAACATAGATAACGATCTTGCCTTTGAAACAAAGGATTCATCTGGAAATATTATAGAAAATTCCACCTATACGATGACTCGTACGAAAGGATGCTCGTGTGTACAAATTCTTGATGCACTCAATAGCACAAGCACGTACGCATATGCACATGGATGTCCTGCAAGCACTATGAATATATGGCTTTCACATAATCCCTAGGATTACATGAACTCGTCGTAATCTAAAGCCTTCTTGAGCTTTACCCTTAAAATAGCATCTTTCACGGCTTCACGAGTCCTTGCAGGGATAGCAAACCTATCCTCCACCACTTTCTTCATCGCTTTTTCCATTCTTACCTGAGATATTGTCATCCCTTGGAAACATGATTCTTCTATATAAATCTTTTGACAGCGACGACCACTCGGTAGAATCAATTAGAAATAGCTATTCCCAATCTTTGCTTAACATCTGCTAATTGCTCCTGAGGAACATCCGTAACAATTTTGTGATAGAGAGTGTTAACGTGTTTTTCCCATTCACCAGATCTATAAAACAAAACCTCAAATCGTTGTTTATCAAATTCAACTTCTGGATTAGGATATGTGACTGGCTCGTTTACACGCTCCTGTGCTTTGAACACTTCATTTCTCCGAGAAGTAACTGTTAACTCTTCATCTCCCATCCCATAGGCATGATATACAATGTTGAGATTATCATCAGAAAAGTAATAATGGGCATTTGCATAGTCACCATTGGACGTCTTTCCGCCTTTTCCAAGTTTTATAGCAATATCTATGCACTGTGGAATAAGTCTTGCTTCTTTAATATGTACTGCGGTTTCCTGAATTTTCCTTTCTAACTCAATTACCTTCATAGTAAGGAAAATGTATTGAACTTTAAAAGCATTTAGGAACTTCAATATATACTGTAGAATTACTTGATAGCTTTCTCGAATTCCTCGAGGTTTTCTGAAAGAGCGGCAACTGATTTAGCAAGAATGTCCTTTGCAGGCATTGATCCAAAGGACTCGATGATGAAGAGTATTTCATCTGCGTCTTTTACAGCCTCTGCGTCTAACTTCACAATTTCATCTACTTCTGCATCCTTAAGATCGCACATCCACTTTGAGCCTTTCTTCTCGGCTTTTATGAATCCCTTTGACTTTGAAACGATCTTGTCTATCTCAGGAGTTGACTTTACTTCAAGCACATGACGATAGTAGCATAACCCAGGAGTGTATTTTGCATGATCTATGCCTTTTCCAAGAACTGCAGTCGCAATAAGCTCGATATGCTTGTCTTCAGTCAGAACTGTAAGGGGGATCTTTCCATAGACTACATCAGCATTGCCGTCCAAATCCTCAGCGTAGACTGTTGCAGGGCCTTTCTTTGACAATTTAAGGTCTATCTTTGTCTTTGCAGACATTCCTTTCTCAGTCTTTAGAGGGACAAGCCCAAGGCGATGTGCAAGGACTTCATCATACAAAGCAGAGTCATTCTTGAATATCTCGACTTCATCAATGGCAAGCGTAGGGACTTCAGCAACGCTTCTCCTTAATGCATTTGCAAGAGGTTCGTTTGCCTCCATTCTCAAGACAACCTTTCCCGGGTTTTCTTCAACGACTTCCATGATAATAGGTGAAAAAAGAGTCTTTTAAACTCTTCTGCCTCGCTTACCTCCTTTCTTCTTAGGACCGCCTCGTGCCACTCGCGTGGTATCAAGGATGCTTATGATCTTGAATCCTTCTTTTCCTAAACTTCTCACCACTGAATGAGAACCTGGGCCAATACCTATGCTTCCTGTCTTTGCCCTCATTCTAACATAGAGACTGGTGATTCCAAGGTCTTTTGCCCTTTCGGCTGCTCTCTTGGCGACGAACATTGCAATAGTTGGATCTGCTTTCAATCGGTCATGCTTTGTCACCATTCCTCCTGAAACTCTTGAAATGGTATTGCCAGCAAGGTCTGTAATATGAACGATCGTGTTATTCTGGGAGCTGAAGATGTAGGCAATTCCAGCCTTTTCATCCTTCTCTTCCTTGTGTTCCTTGTGCTTCTCTTCCTTAGCTTCTTCTTTCAGTTCTTCCTTTATTTCCTTTTCTTCAATAATCTCTTGCTTTGTTTCTTCGGCCATTATGCACTTTCCTCCACTATTTCTTCAGCTGCTTCTTGCTCAGCTTCTTTCTGCTTATGAACTGGCTTTACAGGCTTACCGGCCTTTGAGCTTATAGTTGGTTCTTCAGAAACTCGTACAAGGTAGCTTGGAGTGTTTACCACATTGTTATTGACCGTAATCTTCTTATGGACTACAAGCTGCCGGGCATGCTGGGGGGTAAATGCAAATCCCTTCTTCACAACCAGCGTTGGAAGCCTTCTTTCTAATAAATCTTCTACTTTCAAGTCAAGAACATCAGCAATTGTCTTTATGTGGAGACCAAGCTCCTGCAATTTATTGAAAAGGACTTCTTGCTCTTCATGAGATTCCTTAGCAAGGTCTTTTGCCCTTCTTCTGAAATAGTTGACTCGAGCAGCAGTCTTCCATATTTCTCGCTTGTTCTTTAATCCATATTTCTGGACAATAATATTCTCTTCTGCGATTCTTACTTTTTCATAGGCCTTTTTAGGCCTTACATAAAGTTTCTTTTTTCTAATCATTTAGCATTCCTCCTGACACCAACGCCCTTACCCCTACTTCTGAAGTGCGATCGAGTCCTTTGACCTCGAGTAGGCTGATTATATGAATGTCGAATACCTCGATGGCTCTTGATTTTCTTCAATCGCTTGATATCGAATTCTCTTGCAACGTCAAGGTCGGAACCATAGAGATGGTGTGTCTGTCCTGATTCGGGGTCGAATCTTCGATTCTTAAGAAAGTCAGGAAGCGGAAGCTTCTTCAGATATTCTTCAATGTGAGCAATATCTTGCTTTGATAATTCAGAAATCCTTTTTGTTCTCGGCATGTTTAATGCAAGGCATGTTGCATTGGAAATTGTCCAAGAAACTCCCTTGATTCTTGTCAGACCTGCATAGAGATTCTTAGAGCCTGGAACGTCATAACTAAATATTCTAACAATAACTTCGTTCTTGTCTTCCTGCACCGGCTGTCGCTTTTCTTTTTCGACAGGTTGCTTCTTTACCTGCTGTTCTGGTTTTGCTGTTTTTGCTGGTTTTTCTGCCATCTTACTTCACGAATAAATTAAATCGCTGACGTTCCGAGAGTTCCTCTAAAAGCCTTTTTTCTATGGCTTTCTTTGGATCAGGAATATTTGCTACTCTTTCCCTGATATCCTTGAATGACTCGAAGGTCTTTTGCTCTCGGGCTTCTAAAAGCTCCTTGGTGTGCTTTTTTCCAAAGCCGGGAAGAAGTTCAATCTGATGGAGTCTTGTATTTATTGCTTGAGCGTTGTTAAAGAAATCTACAAATTTCTTCTCCTGCTCCGCAACTACTCCTTCGATGAACTCTTGTAGCTGGATCTTCGCAGTCTCGGTGAGTTTCTCTCGCGGCAATCTGCCTGCGATGTAATATATCTTATCTCGTTTGTCGGGACCTATATAAACCTTTTCTTTCGTCGCGAGGGCTATGCCTCTTCGAGGAATAAGCTCTAAAAGAATAAGCGTGTTAATTCCAATGGCTTGCGCAATAGGCATCATCTTGCCTTGCATAGGATACCCATACGGGAGGTAATCTAGGATGATTGCAAATTCTTCTTTTTCAGCCATGTTACTTCTCCTTCACAAGCTGCAAAAGCTTAGCAATCTCTTCTTCGGTGAGACTCACCTGGTTAAAGATTTTATGGAGATCTTCAGCATCCTGAGGTGCGAAATCCACAAGCTTGACTATATCCTCTTCGGTGATTTTAGGATTGTTAAGTTTTCTTACATTATCTGCAATCTTCTTTGCTTTCTCCTGGGAAAACTGGGTAAAGTGTTTTATGTATTCATCAACAGGTTTCTTCTCAGTACTTTCCTTCACGTAGTGCTGGACTTCTGCAAGAGATAATGGTTTTTTAGCAAGTATCATTGTGTAATCTTCTTAAGATGGATTGGTTTAATTAGATATCGTTTAGGCTTGTTGATGTCGTTGACCTCGACCTCATAGGCTGAGCCTCTCTGTGCAATGACTTTTCCTGTCCTTCCATGGACTCGTGTTGAATAACCAAATGGAACAGCATGTTCTCTGACTACCGCTACTGCATCTCCTGGCTTGAATTTCTGGAAAAATCGGGTTAGCGATAGTTTTCCTCTATCTCTCATTCGTTTCTGTTTAAGCATGATAGTACCTGATAAAAACAGTTTAAAAAGCTTTTCCTTTAGAATTAGCGTTTCTTCAGCCCGAACATCCAGGCCATAGTGTGTAGTCCCGTACGGCCTGCTTGTATATATGATCCATCACATACTTGAGAAATGTATAATGGCCTTACAAATGGTTTCCTATGGCTGTCAATATCCCCTTCACAAGAAAATGATAGATCGTGAAGATGTTGCGCGTCTTTGCCTTGATTTACAAACAACCCATAGTCCTTTGTTTTAGAGCCGAACATCCAGAGCATCAACTCACTCTCATCTAGCCTTTTCATAGGCACGTTGACTCTCGTAGTTCTTTTTAGGGAAAATACTCTTTGTTGGGAGGGGTGCTTACCCTTATCTTCCTCTGCCTGTTCAACATATGGCGATACATTTGCAAGGCAGTAGTCAGCATTCCGCTGATGAAGCCCGACAACTTTTTCCGCATCTGCAAGCAAAGGTGAATGCCGTGCTAGAAGTATATCCTCTCTCTTAGGAATGTAGATTGCCGCTTCCTGTGTATATGCAGAATACCAATTTATCTGACCCTGGAACTCTCCTTCCCTTACATTCATGAGCTCTTTATGTGTAAGAGGTCTCTCTTCCATGCGAATCTGGGCAAGTTCTTTTAAAGTAGTGAGAGATGCTTTACGATCTCGAAATAATTTTAGTCCTCTATCGAGTGGAGCATCTACAAAATAAACCGTTCCTATCTTTTCCTTGAAAACAGCTACATCGCCCGTAGTATGCATACAGTCACAATAACACAAGTTATATTTAAAGATTTATGAGGAGAATTAGAATCGTCGTTGAACAGTAGGTTTGGTGACTGATCCCTGATCAAGGTCTCCAGCTTCACGGGCATTCTCCATGTTCGTAATGATTGCGTTGAACATCTTCTCGCCCCAGACTCCAATTCCGCAGTTCCTGCAGACATCGACAACAGATGTGTCGGCGATCGGGGATTTACAGTAAATACATTTCTTTGCCATGATCTCTTTTTTACGCCGTTGAGTAGAGGCACGGGTATATAAATATTCGTATGTCGGAGAAAAAGAATTATATAAGGTTGATGTTTAAAAAGAACATGAGATGGAATGTATGGATGGGAATTATTATTCTTGTTTTTCTTGGGATCTCTTATTTTATCCCTCTTACTATTGATAGTGGAGCGAATTACAATACGACAACCCCTTTACTTGGAATTCTTATTTTTCACAATCCATTTATTTTAGGATTATATGTTTTGATTGCTGTCGTATTAATAGTCAAAGGTACCACAAGTGTTAAAAGTAAATAGGGCGATATTTCATTATGATTGAAGAAAGTGGAAAGGGGTTGAAAGAAGTGTTTAGGCATGGAAGATATGTCGTGCTCGCTTGCATCATTGCACTCATCTTTTATGCAGCCAATATCCTCTTCATATCACTGCGCACAATCATTTCAGTGTCTCCCCATGTCGGTTTTCTTGGGACGCTGACATTGATAAAAAACCTTGTTATAGGATATCAAGGATTCCTTTGGCACTGGTATAGTCTTATCGTCATTAGCATCCTGACTGGAATATTGATAAGTGTGCTCTGGTATCATTATGTAAAAGTACGGAAGCTAGAACGAAAGGTTGGGATTGCAGGAAGCGTTGGACTTTTCCTCGGGCTCCTGGCGCCGGCCTGTGCAAGTTGCGGTATAGGGCTTGCAGCAGTTGTCGGATTAGGTGCGATCTTAGCTGTCCTTCCCTTCAAGGGAGCTGAAATTTCATTCGTGGCAATCATCCTGCTTATCTATTCTATCATCATTGTTTCTTCAGCAGTCATCGAAAGCTGTTCTATTGATAGGAAAAAATTACAAACAAGAAAAAGTACATAAGATACATCTACAAAATATGTGTAGTGCTCTTTTTTAAAAGAATTTAATTACGCTTCTTCTGAGATGGCTATAGGGGCCAGTTCTTCAGCGGCGTAGGCAGGCGTGAAGCTGCCTTCCTCTCGAAGTCCCTTGTAATCCCGGACGGTTATCTCTTCAAGCATCTCTAGCAACTGTGCCAGATACTTGATGGCGCGGTCTTCATAGGTCTTCATCCTGTTCTGCTCTTTGGTCTCAAGCAGCCGGATGGCCAACCTTTTCAATACTTCACCAAATTCTTTGTGCTCACGGATAGATATTTTATTCATGGTAGAACAATCCAGACATACATACCAGAAACTAGTATGAATATCTGAGAATTATATAGTATATACTCCGTTCAAATATATAAATGTATCGTAGAGTCTAAAAAAGAAATAATTTTCCCTGTTGGTAAGGCTTCGGTTTCTCAGGCACATATGCTTTGAGTTCTTTTGCCAAATGTCTTCCGAGCTGGTGTGAGAGGATTGCCGCGTCGAACCAGTCAAAGTTGCATTGTTTATTCTGAACCATGTCTACTAAAGCATCGAGAACCCTTGATTCCCGTCCGGCTTCATATCGGAAACAATAATATTGATCTCCCTTAATCAGAGAAAGTGTTTTCATTGTCCTATCTTTAAAATCAGTGTTGTACAAATGCTCATACATTGATTCATGGAGTGGATGTAGATTAAAAATATTTCGGTATTTTATACTTCTACACGGTTGAAGAAGTATATACCCATGATTGTTACAAGGGCAGCACACATCAGACTTACCATTAAATCAAGACCTAATCCGAAATTGGCAACTCCGGTCAGTAAGCTTCGTATCGCGTCTATTTGATATGAAAGGGGATCGAATAACGCTATTGTTTTTATTGGTCCTGATGCCGTAGTCAACGGATAGAGCGCTCCCGACAAAAAGAAGACAGGCATAATGATGAAGTTCATAATTAGTGGAAACGCCTGCATATCCTCTACCTTGATGGCCAGAGCAGTTCCTAATGCCGTAAATATGAATGCAAGAAGGAACATGAATACGAGAGCCACAGGAAGAAGAATTACGTTTTCAGGTCTAAACCCTATCGCCAAAGTTATTACAAAAATGATTATTCCCTGGATCAACGCAACTGTAGCTCCCCCAAGAGTTCTTCCCAGAAATATACTGAATCGTGAAGATGGTGAGACTAAGGTTTCCTTCAAGAATCCAAACTGTCTATCCCATATGACTTCCATGCCGGCAAACATTGCAGTGAACAATATGCTCATTCCAATAATTCCAGGAGCTAGGAATTGAATATAATTTCCTGCTCCGCTTTTTGCATAAATTGGACCTAAACCGAATCCAAGGGCAACTAAAAATAATATTGGCTGTGCCAGCGAAGCCACTATTCTAGATTTTGTTCTCCAAAATCTTATAAGCTGCCGCAGCCACATTACATAGATTGCTTTCATCTGTTTCCCCATGATTTAGCGGCAGTCCTTAGTGCGTCAATTGATTTACTGCTCTCATCTCGTATGCCGTGACCAGTAAGTTTCAAAAACGCCTCTTCCAATGATGCTGTCTTAGTCTTTTTCTTCAGTTGATCAGGTGTTCCCATAACCAGCAGCTTGCCATGATCTATAATTGCAGTTCTGTTAGCATATTTCTCTGCTTCATGCATATAATGGGTTGTGAAAAAAACAGTCATACCTTCATCCTTGTTGAGCTTTTTTATATAATCCCACATAGTGTTTCTTGTTTGTGGATCCAAACCAAGAGTAGGCTCATCTAAGAAAAGAATCTTAGGGTGATGGACCAATCCTCGAGCTATCTCTAATCTTCTCTTCATTCCACCTGAATATGTCTTGATAAAGTCATTTCTTCTTTCCCAAAGGTCAACTAGTTTTAAGAGATGGTGTATTCTTTCTTCCGCTAGTTTTTTAGGAACGCTGTAGAGAGCCGCATGGAATCTTAGATTTTCCAAAGCCGTTAGTTCGTTATCAAGGCTGAAGTCCTGGAAGACAATGCCGAAAGAAGATCGTACCCGCTGCTGTTCTGTCAGTGGATCAAATCCGTTAATTTCTATTTTTCCCGATGTTGGCTTTAACAGTGTGGTGAGCATCCTAATGGTTGTCGTCTTGCCAGCCCCATTGGGCCCAAGGAAGGCAAACATTTCACCCTTATCAACAGAAAAGGAAACTTTGTCTACTGCGGTGAATTTCTTGAATTTTTTCACAACATTCCTTACATCAATGATTGGAGATGACATTTTGTAATAAAGAAAATGCAGCTTAAAAAGATTCCGATTTATTAAACACCGACCAATACTTTCATTTTAGGCAGTAGCAACATTAGATAATAATTGCCGAGCTTTTCTCGTCTTTCTCGTCGTCGTAGTCAGCAACCAATGCCTCGGTGGTGATGACCATTCCAGCAATGCTGGCTGCTGTCTGGACTGCATTCCTTACTACTTTTGTTGGATCTATTACGCCAGCCTTGAAGAGGTCTTCATAAGTATCTGTCTGAGCATTATATCCCACTCCATGTTCCTTGCTCTTTAAATGTGCAAGGACTTCAGAACCATCCTTTCCCGCATTTTGGGCAATCTGCCGGAGAGGCCCTTCAAGAGATTTCTTGACAATCTTTGCCCCGGTCTCTTGGTCTCCTCGAAGCTGCAACAATTCAAGCTCTTTCATTGCATGGAGCAATGTCAAACCTCCTCCAGGAACAACCCCTTCCTCGACTGCAGCAGTGGTTGCATGAAGAGCATCATCTATTCTCATCTTTTTCTCCTTCAATTCTGTCTCTGTAGGAGCTCCTACATTAATAACAGCAACTCCTCCACTTAACTTCGCAAGCCTTTTTCTCAGGTCTTCCCTCTTATATTCAGAATCTTCATTGGCAATCCTTCCTTCCAGGAATTTGATTCTCTTTTCTATTTCAGGTTTATTTCCTTTTCCTTCGATGATAACTGTCTCTTCCTTACCCATCTTCACACGCTTTGCCGAACCCAGGTCTTCCAACTCCAGGTCTTCGATCTTTTCATCTCTTTCTTTGCTGATAACTTTTCCTCCCGTAAGAATTGCTATGTCTTCAAGCATCTCTTTCTTCTCATCGCCAAAGCCAGGAGCTTTTAGGGCACCTACTTTAAGCCCTCCTCTCAGAAGATTAAGGACTAACAATGTTAGTGCTTCACCCTCAACGTCCTCTGCAATGATGACAAGAGGCTTTCCGCTATGCGCTACCGCCTCAAGCACAGGAACAAGCTCTTTTACAGCCGAGATTGTCTTGTCGGTGATAAGAATATAGGGATCTTCAAAAGAGGCTTCCATTTTTTCAGGATCAGTAACCATATAGGGAGAGATATATCCTCTGTCGAACTGCATTCCCTCTACAAGCTCCAAGTAGGTATCAATGCTTTTTGATTCTTCTACGGTGATTACTCCCTTCGTGCCGACTTTCTGCATTGCCTCTGCAATCAAGTTCCCAATGACCTCGTCATTGTTTGCAGATATAGTAGCGACTTGTGTTATCTTTTCCTTGTCCTTGACAGGAAGCGATTTGCTCTTCAGATAATGGACGACTTTCTCTGTTGCCGCCTCGATGCCTTTCTTCAGTTCTATAGGGTTAGCCCCTGCTGTAATGTTTTTCAGACCCTCGGCAATCATCAGTTGCGCAAGCAATGTTGCTGTTGTCGTGCCATCGCCTGCCTTGTCCTGCGTCTGCGAGGCAACTTCTTTGATGAGCTTTGCCCCAATATTCTCAAATTTATCCTTCAGTTCTATTTCCTTAGCAATAGTGACCCCATCATTTGAGACAAGAGGCGATGATGGCTTGTCAAGAATGACCGTCCTTCCCTTAGGACCTAGTGTGACCTTGACTGTATTCGCAACTTTGTCAATGCCTCGCATGAGGGCCTGCCGTGCTTCTTCATTGAATATTAATTGTTTACTCATTCTAATTTTGCCAGAACATCCTTTAGTTCAAGAATTAAATATTTTTCCCCATCCATTTCAAGCTCTTCGGGATATCCCCCATAGAGTACTCTATCGCCCTTCTTCAGATGTTGTTCTTTCAAGTTTCCTACTTCCATGACTTCCCCTTCTTTCTTCTCACTATCCCCTTTAGGCAGGTAAATACCTGACTTTGTCTTTTCCTCCCTCTTCAAGGGCCGTATCAAGATTCTTTCTCCTAAGGGTATGATTCTCATCGTAGATGTATATCAGTCATGTAAATAAGGGATATTTAAAGTTTTTTATACTCGATTATTTAGAAAATCGAGCGAGAACATAGATGACAAGGGCTACAGCAACGACAGAAATAGTATCATAGATGATTGTTAGGTTATCTCTCTTTGACCCTGCAATGAGGAATAAAAGAGCAAGAACAGAGGCAGCAATGATCCAGACATTCTCCCACTTCGTCATGCATTTAGAAAGAGGAGCTGTTTTTAATCTTTTTTATATCTGGACCCTCAATGATTCATATGCTTCGGCATACTTGGCTCCGCTAATCTGGCCAAGAGCACGTGCTAAATCCCGTGATGAGTCAAGACCAAGGTTCTTTAATTGAGATTTATGACACGATATGGCTGCAAGCTTAGTTTCCATATATGCAGTTATATCGACGAAGCATGTTCCAAATGAGCGTGCTTGGGCATTCATTAAGGGGGATGAAAGATATGTGAGCAAATCACAAGGAGTACGACGCAAAGCAGAGATTACAGCCCTATTCACAAGACCATGGTCCCAATGAAGGTCTTTGTCAGAATGTGCCACCACCAAGTCTGGCTTTAACTCTTCTATAATATCATCGAAGCGTTGGACAAGCTCATACATTTTTATGTCTTCTACATGGCATGGTTTCTTGTAAAGAACAAGTAGTTTTGCGCCTATTGTCTTGGCTCCGTTAACTGCCTCAAGATATCGCTGTTTCGATCTGTTTGGTATCGAGACAACCACCATCGTAACCTTAGCTCCTCGTGCTGCGAGCCTTGCAAGAAGACCACCAGCACCAATTTCAAGATCATCAGGATGAGCGCCAAATGCAACGACTCTATCTGCTTTTTCAGATAAGATAAGATTGCCAGTCATCATCAAGTTCATGATCTCGCCTCCAGATATGAATGGCTATTTTTGAACAATGCTTTTGCTTTCTCCCCCCCACAATTGAATATATAATCGATAAACCCAAGACCTTTGACAAATCCTTGCTGCGGATAACGCTGAGGGTGTTCAGGGTGGTTAAATTCTTGCCATATGACTTTAACGCCTTCTTTATTCATCCTCTCTACATCCAAATAACCGGTTGAGCCTCCTTTTCCTGAAAGATATGTATCTGCTTTCACCTTCCTACACATGTCCAGTATCATATCGGTCTTTTGGCCTTGAAGATTAAGAGTAGATGACCCTATGAGGGGAACTTCAATTCCATACCATTTTCGTGCAAGTTCAAGCATGTGAAGGTTGAGATCAATAAGGTTTTCCCACGGTTGCTCATAGACTGCACGCAGCTCATCCGCATGCTGACGAAAATAAGGTGTACGGCTATAATTTTGTTCGATCGTAGTCCAGTGGCGTCGCCTCCAATCTTGCTTTTCTATTGGGGAGGTTTCAATCTTACGTTCGATTATTATATCTTTTTGAGAAGCTTTTTTAAGAGGAACGATAAGAAATGATACTCCATTGGGGAATTTAAATCGCTGACGATTCTGATAGTTAGCATCCTCGTATTGGACGTGGTCTACGATGACAAATATCTCTGATTTGGCCATCTTATCCAGATAGCCCAGCCATGGCATGTAATGGGGTTGATGTGCAGCGAGGATCATATATCTCTACTAAGATTTTAATCTTTATTCTACGGTGACTGATTTGGCAAGGTTTCTTGGCTTGTCAACATCAAGGCCCTTGACATTGGCAACGTAGTATGAGAGCAGCTGAAGAGGAAGAATATTAATGATTGGCGAGAGTTCATCCCTCACTGAAGGAACCTTAAAGACTATATCTGCAAGCTTCTGTATTTCAGCCCCCTTATCGGAAACTGCAATAATCTTTCCTTTTCGCGCCTTAATTTCCTGCATATTGCTTATGATCTTCTCATAGGTCGAATCGTGAGGTGCAATGAACACCACAGGCATATGAGAGTCAACAAGCGCAATAGGGCCATGCTTCATCTCAGCCGCAGGGTATCCTTCTGCATGAATGTATGAAATTTCCTTTAACTTCAATGCACCCTCAAGAGCTACAGGGAAGTTGATGCCCCGTCCAAGGTAAAGGAAATCCTTGCTGTCCTTGAAATCCTCTGCAAGGTCAATTATTTTCTTTGATGATTCCAGAGTTTGCTTCACTAACGTAGGGAGATTTTGGAGATCCTCTAGCAATTCATTATCTAGTTTCTCTCCCTTCTGCTGTTTTATATAGAGTGCAAGAAGAAGCAGGGCCACCAACTGACCAGTAAATGCCTTCGTGCTTGCAACCCCCATCTCAGGCCCTGCATGAAGATAAATTCCTCCATCAACCTCTCGGGCAATCGTAGAACCTACAACATTCACAATGCCGAGGGTTGTAGCTCCCTGAGCTTTTGCCTCTTTGATTGCAGCTAGGGTGTCTGCAGTCTCTCCTGATTGTGAAATGGCAACCATGATATCACCAGGATAAATGATGGGTTTCCTGTATCTAAATTCTGAAGCGTAATCAACCTCGACAGGAATTCGCGTGAGGTTTTCAATGAAATGCTTGCCTATGAGTGCAGAATGCCAGCTTGTTCCGCACGCGGTGATGATAATTCTTTTCACATTCTTAACATCAACATTAAGGCTGAGTTTCACTTTTCCATCAACAACTCTTCCTCGAAGCGTGTTCGCAATCGATTGAGGTTGCTCAAATATCTCCTTGAGCATAAAATGCTCAAAACCATCCTTTTCAATTGCATCAATGGTCCATTGGACTTCATCAACTTTTTTAGTAAGTATTTCGCCTCCAAGATTCTTGGTTACACAATGAGTGTTGGTGATCGTAGCGATTTCATTGTCATTAAGATAGATAACTCGCTTCGTATGATTCAAGATAGCAGAGACATCTGAAGCAATAAACATCTCGTTTTCCCCTATGCCAACAACTAATGGGGACCCTCTCCGTGCCGCAACAATCCTTTGCTCATCCTTATGCATGACAGCAATTCCAAACGTCCCTTCGGTGTAACTTAAGGCATTCATGACTGCTTCCTCGAGATCTCCTTCGTAGAATTTTTCTATGAGATGTACAAGGACTTCAGAATCTACTTCCGTTTCAATAACATGGCCTTCCTTTTCAAGCAATTCTTTTAGTGAGTGATAGTTTTCAATGATTCCATTGTGCACCAATGCAATTGATTTTGTACAGTCAGAATGAGGATGCGCATTTTTCTCACTAGGCTCTCCATGAGTAGCCCATCGTGTATGGGCGATTCCAACCTTGCCCGAAAGAGATGATTGAGAAAGAGCAGCTGAAAGTTCAGCGATCTTTCCACATTTCCTTATAATGGTAAGATTTCCAGAATTTTGAACACAAAGACCTGAACTGTCATAGCCTCTATATTCAAGTTTTGACAAACCGGAAATGAGTACTGAAAGAATGTCTTTATGTCCGATATAACCAATTATACCGCACATATACTAGTATATGCCGATGTGATATATAAACCTTTTTATGATTTATCTTAAAATATTATAAAATTATTCATAACGCAACGCATCGACGGGTTTTACTCTCGTCGCTTGCCATGCAGGCCATAATCCTGAAAGAGCTCCCGCAAGAAATGCAAAGAGCAAACATCCAATTATCAAATATGCTGGAGTTGCTGCCTTGAGTAATGTGGTTCCCAGTCGATGGATCGCAATATATTCCAGCGATTTACTTATTGCAATTCCCAAAGCAACTCCAATGATTCCACCTATTAGCCCAATCATACCGGACTCTATAAGAAAGATAAGAAGGATATCATTGTTCCTCGCGCCTACAGCCTTCATAGTTCCAATCTCCCTTGTTCTTTCCAATACTGATGTATACATAGTATTTGCTATTCCGATTCCTCCAACTAATAATGATATTGCTGCAACACCGAGAAGAAATCCTGTAATAATATTAAGTACTGTCCCGAAGCTCGCCAATAATTCTTCAGGAGTGCTTATCTCAAAATCCTGGGTTTTTTCAGTTACTCCACGCTCATTTCTCAATTTCCTTTCAACTCGAGAGACAACTTCCTGTAAGTTCTGTCCCTGCTCAACCTGAACAAAAATTGCATCCACCCTATCACTTGAATTAAAGAGCAATCTAAAATCATCCAAGGGGATAAGGATATTCCTGTCATCGCCAGGATTTCCAACAGGCTCTAAGACTCCTCTCACCTTGAAATCAACTCCTTGAATTGTTAGCGTGTCGCCCGCAGAAACTGGTTTCTTAAAAATAGCATTATACTTAAATTGACTTCCTATCATGACGACTCCTTGGTCGCCTAGTTTCAAAAGTCTCCCCTCGTCAGCCTTATAAGCGCCAAGCTCGGTAAAAACATCCGCCTTATCGAGCGGATATCCTGTCACCATAAAATATCTTTTCTGGTCCTGGAATTTTACTTCTGCATTTCCATAGACTGTGTAAGATATTGTTTTTACTCCAGGTATTTTTTCTATAATACTAACATCTCGTGTTGTCAACTGCACTGCTCCACCTGAACCAGGACCTGCTGCCTGGCCTTTGGCCTGGATGAAGAACTTGTCAGTACCAAGAATTCTGAACTGCTCCCGCACCGCTCCTTGCAATCCTAGAGAAGCGCTCATAAGTGTAAATATGGTTGCGATGGATATAAAAATTCCCAACATTGTAAGCCAGGAACGCAATCGCCTTTTCCTGACATTCTTCACCGCAAGAGAAAAGTAATCCTGAATCATTTCCTTAATGCCTCCACTGGCTTTAGAGCTGAAGCTTGGAATGCAGGCAAAATTCCTGAAAGAATTCCAACGCTAAATGAAAATAAGACTGCCATTGCAATCAATCCAGGACGAATAGACACTCCAAATAATTCGGTCCCGAACGCGGTATTAGCGCCCCATGAAGCAAGAAATGCAAGGCCAACCCCAAGGGCAGCTCCTATAACTCCCCCGATAAGACCGAGAAGACCTGACTCTATAAGGAAAATATATAAGATATCCTTATTCTTCGCACCAACTGCTTTCATGGTACCTATTTCCTTAGTCCTTTCAAGGACAGAAGTGTACATGGTATTTGCTATTCCGATTCCCCCTACGAGCAGGGAAATCGCGGCAATGCCTCCCACAATGAGATTAACGACATTAAGAACTGTATTGACGGTTGCAAGTGCCTGCACTGGCGTCTGCACTGAGAAGTCTTCCTCACCCTCGTCTTCTTTTCTATCCTTTCGCAAATCTTTTGTAATCTCGTCAGCAACATCTTTTATCTTATTCTTGTCCTGTACCTGGACAACAATGAGGTCAATCTCATCGTCAATCTTCAAAGTCTCCTTCATATCCTCCTCAAGCATAAGAATGGCTGAATTTATCTGAAAACTCTGTGCAGGTTTCAAGATTCCAGCAACTTCAAAATCCTTTCCTTGGATGATGAGATGCGTTCCTACTCTTATTTCCTTCCCATATGAATCACCTTTCGCAATATCCCTTCCTAGGACTACCTTTCCCTTATCAGATGAAGTAATTAATTTTCCTGAAGAAGTCTTCAGGTTAAAGGTATCATAAATGAATTTCCCTTTCACATCATCTTGAGGGATGCTCGCCACAAATTCAAACTGCGAGGCCTTATTGTAATTAACTTTCATAACTCTAATTAAACGAGTTACAACTTCATTAATGCCTTTCACTGATTCGATGATCTTAAGATCATGCTCATTCAATTTTTTGGCTGCAGTACTTCCTGGAGGACCGAAACCTGTTTCAGCGCTTTGAATGATAAGCTTGTCCGCAGAGAGAGTGTTGAATTGGCCTGTAATTGCCTCTTGAAGGCCCTGACCTAATGCAATGAGAGATACTACTGCCGCAATACCGATAAAAATACCAAGAACAGTCAGCCATGATCGGACTCCTCGATGCCTTAGATTCTGCAAGGCTAGAGAAAAATAGTCGAATATCATGTTAGCTCGACTGCATAGATCTCTTCAGTCTTCGCCTCTTTCGTATTGATCGGTATACAAGCCAGACAATAATGAGAATGACGAGGATTGTTATGTACAGGAATGTATTGTTCTTCTTGATTATTCCAAGCTCTATGGCTTTCTGCCTCGTATATGCTGTCAAAGGAAGAGCAACTGTATTTGTTATCTTCTGGTTATCAAAGTTCGTGTATTCTACAAGCGCTGAGAATGCAGGCTGGTCTTGTGTGTAGAGAACATCAAACGTTGCAGATTCAAAATCATCAGAGCTGATTGTTCCTAGATATACCTGGTCTTCTGATAGGAGTGTGTAACCTGTTGGAAAGACTGTAATTGTAACGAACTTAGCGTCTGCAAGCCCTTTATTGACCACCTTGAATGTTATTTTATCCTGAGTTCCTATAACTTTACTTGTCTGCGAGACAGTGTATGTCAATTCTGGCTGAGCAATCACAGAGACACCTACTGTTCCTTTCTGTTCCTTAGGAACATCATCCTCATTGTAGGTAAGAAGATAGGGTATGTTATAATCCCCAGCCTTGCTGTCGCTTGCCGCCTTAAGGATGAATGAAAATGACTCTGAATCATCACTGTTAATGTCGTCAACACCCTGCTCTGAGCTTCCAGACACCGCGAATGGGAGATTAGAAAGCTGAAGTGAGAACGAAACATCAGTTACGTCTTCATTCGCATTGTTTTTAACTTCAACCGTGATAGATCCCTCTTTTCCTGGAGCAATGGAATCAGCATCGACTGAATGAACATTTAGGGCAGCAACAGTATGAACTAGGAACAACGCTAGAATAATGCCTGCAATCATGAGCAATTTCTTCATAAAGTCCCCTAGAATAGACGGTTTATAAATGTAACTCTCCAGTCATTACATATTTACTTCTTTTTAGTACTCTGTTTCTTTCGTGTAACGCGATCAATCTTACCATCTTTCATCCAGTAGATTGTCCGAGCATGGGCCTCTGCCCTTTGAGGATCGTGAGTGACCATGATGATGGTTGTGCCTTTCCTATTCAATTCCTCCAGAAAATTCATGACCATCTCTCCTGTCTTCGTGTCAAGATTTCCTGTTGGCTCATCTGCTAGAATAACTTCAGGGTCGTTTGCTAATGCCCTGGCAATAGCGACTCTCTGCTGCTGTCCTCCAGAAAGTTGATTAGGATAGTGGTCCATTCTGTCCCCCAAGCTTACTAGTTTCATGAGCTCTTCAGCCTTTACTTCCCTTTCTTCTCGGCTTTTTCCCTGGAAGAGCATAGGAAGCATAACGTTCTCTTTTGCTGTCAGATTTGGAATGAGATTGAAACTTTGGAATATGAACCCTATCTTCTTTCCTCGAATCTGCGCAAGCTCTGACTCCTCAAGATGTGAGATGTCCCGGCCGTCAAGATAAATTGTCCCCTTTGTCGGCAAATCAAGGCTGCCTACAAGATTCATAGAGGTTGATTTTCCAGATCCTGAAGGACCCATGATCGCTACGAAATCTCCCTTCTCCACCTGAATGTCTACACCGTCAACTGCCTTTACGGTCGTCTCTCCCATCTCATAGTACTTTGCGACATTCTTGAGCTCAATGATGTTCAATGATGTTCCTTTCCATAAAACTCTATAAATGGAGGGATTAAGAACCTTTCTATCGCAAGGTTTAAAAACCGCTTCAAAAGTATACTGGTATGATAATCCCCGTACGATGCTTCTCATGTGGAAAGCCTATTGGCCACCTATGGGAGCAATACAAGAAGAGAATTGATGCAGGCGAAGACTCAGGAAAAGTCCTTGATGATCTTCAATTAGAAAGATATTGCTGCAGGGCAGCCTTGCTTGGAAACACTGACATGCTTTCAGCAGTCACAAAGTTCAAGAAAGCTTAAGATTCTCGTTGCTCATTGAAAGGATTAAGTCTTCTACCTCTTCAAAACTTGCTCCATGATAGATCCTATCATCAAGCTCCTTACGTCGTTCACTTGCTAGAGGTATGTGAGGATGTTGCTTATAGACTTCTATAATATCTACTCCCTTGACACGATCTTCTATACGATGATATGCTCCTATCTCTAGTGTTAATAATATCACCTGTTTTTCCTGAAAGGCTGGATAAACAGTTTTTATTCTTTCCTCCGCCTTTAAGAGATTTTCAGCAACATTATCATCTCGCCTCCGTGAAAGATCTATAAGAGACTTAAAATGATTGTAAGCCTCTTTAGGAGAACTAATTGATGGATTTCTTATTATTGATATATCTGGCCGCGAGACTTGCCATCTTTCGGCAACATACAGAGGTTTTCTGCATCTAAACAAATAATCTCTTAGTATTCTCTGATACTTTGCACTTTCACGAGTTTTTTGATCCTCGCTGCTAAGAAGATGAAAATTCTCATCATCGTGATCGCGCAGAAAACCAGAGCGAGTTTTACTAGATCGTAAGAGTGATGACCATTTCTCTTCTTCCTCCGTACATTCTCTCTCGAGTTTACAAGGTATCTCAGGTGCAAATACATCGCACTTTTGTATATAAGGTAATAGTTTACGAGCCTGATCTTCAAATATATGCGTTGTCTTTAAAATCTGTATATTGAGCATAATTTTTTATCAAATCATGTTTTAAATATTCTTATGTCTTTCAGAGTATACTATCCATCATATTTTGTATTTATTCGCGTAACCGCAGTTCTGGCAGATAACTGTCTTGTTATGCTTTGTTACTCGTATACTTCCCTTGAGCTGGTACAAACATTTTTTGCAGAATGATTTTCTATAGCTTCCCAGCTTGATATTGTACTTCATCGCCAAGCGCCTGATTTTCCTGACTTCATCAGCAATAAACGACTCTTTTTTAAAGAACGAATCAACTGCTTTCTTCGCCTCTGTTTTTGAAAGGGATGATTTCACAGATACTTGAGATATTTGTAATTTAAAAATGTATAGAAAATTACGAGGACAGCATCGGTGCTTTGCCTCTTGTGGGAGACTACCGCAGCCGACGTAACCAGCTTAGCTTCTGTGTTCGGAATGGGAACAGGCGTTTCCTGATTACTATGGCCGTCTTCAAGAATTGAGTGAAAGAGGAGTTTAAAAAGGTTTCTAATATCTATTTGAATAGACGTTGTATCCTTGTGTTCCGTATGCTGCACGTATAGCCATATAATTAAGAGATTTCTTGAGCTGATCTAAGGCTTTATTCATTTCAATCTTGTCATATTCGAGAGCAACTTTTTCTAGAGAACTAAGAGAATACTTCCTCTCGGGAAGATTAGCTTCTGATACTTCAGACATTATAGAAAAAGTAAATCTTTCTATTTATAGTTTGCTATTTAATGAGAATAAACAAGATTATTCTTGTTCTTCATGTACCAGTCAATGGTATGCTTGAGACCTTCCTCGAAGGAGGTCTTTGCCTTGAATCCGAACTCTTTCTCTGCTCGTGAGACATCCAAGCATCTTCGTGGCTGTCCGTCTGGTTTTGTTGCATCCCAAACAATACTACCTTTGAAGTCCATGATTTTTGCGATGGTGTTGACAAGGTCTTTGATGGTGATCTCCATTCCAGAGCCTAGGTTTACCGGGTCTTCCTTTTCATAGTGCATCGTTGCTTTCACTATTGCATCGGCAGCATCATCGACATAGAGAAATTCCCGCGAGGCTTTTCCTGTTCCCCATACTTCTACCTTGTCTTTTTTCTGTTCTACTGCATCCACAAACTTCTTTATCAAAGCAGGAATAACGTGAGAGCTTTCAGGATTGAAGTTATCTCCAGGTCCATAAAGGTTGACGGGAAGGAGGTAAATGCCATGGAAGTTATACTGTTTCTTGTATGATTGCAACTGCACAAGCATCATTTTCTTTGCTAGCCCATAAGGAGCGTTGGTCTCCTCGGGATAGCCTATCCAGAGGTCATCTTCTTTGAATGGAACAGGCGTAAACTTAGGATATGCGCAGATGGTGCTGACTGCAACAAACTTCTTCACACCCTTAAGCCGTGAATGCTCGATCATCTTCGCCCCCATCATGAGATTATCATAATACAATGATCCAGGGTTCTTCATGTTGTAGCCAATTCCACCTACTTTAGCAGCAAGATGAATAATAATGTCTGGATTGAAACTGTCCAACATCCTTGTAATGTCTGCGTCTTTTGTTAGGTCATATTCCTTGCTTCGTGGAATCATGATATTTTTCTTTTGGGCTCCTGCAGCCTCAAGTTTCCGTATCAATGCGCTGCCTAGAAATCCAGAGCCTCCAGTCACGATTATTTTCTGGTCGTGTAGACTTTTCTCCATAATAGTTCGATAAATAAGAGGTTTAAATAGTTATTGATGGTGAATATAAATCTTTAAATAATCACTCTTGAGATGGATTGTATGAAAGAATATGCAGTAGAACACAGAAAACCTATTGACATCAAACAACTTGAAGTAGGATTTATTGATACTCCCGATTTCAAGATATGTCATAAAAATGATGTCCAGACCTGTCATGATATTATCATCTTATACAATAGTGGAGGAATTATTGTTGAAAGGCTTGAAGATCCTGAAAAAGGAGAGTTGTGGCCTCTTGGAGGCAGACTACTAAAGGGAGTACCTATGCTAGATTCGCTAAGGAAAAAAATAAGGAAAGAAGCAGGATTAGAATTAACAGATATAGTAAAATTAAATGGAGGAGAGCCACATAGATATCTTTTTGAGACAGATCCTTTTGGTCATGGTAAAGGAACTGATACTCTCAATCTTATGTACTTTGCTCGAGGCGTTGGGGAACTTAAATTAAATGAAGATCATGAGTCTCCTACTCTGGTTACGCCTCAGATGTATATAAAAATGAAAAGCTCTCTTCATCCGTATGTCCAGGAGATGATGGATTTATCGCTCCCTTTCATCCAAAAATATACTTAGTAGAGAAGTTTGTCTTTCTTGACTCGCTCGAAATCTGAATTTACCATCAACTTGACAAGCTCCTTGAATTTGACTTTAGGCTCCCAGCCAAACGCTTTCTTTGCTTTGCTATAATCTCCTTGGAGATGGAATACCTCTGTCGGTCGGAAATACTTTGGATCAACCTTGATGATTTCTTTTCCAGTCTTCTTGTCAATGCCAACCTCATTTATCCCTTCTCCTTTCCATTCAATCTCCATGTCAAGACATTTTGCAGTCTCTTCAACGAATTCCCTGACTGAATGGCTTTCTCCGGTTGCAATAACATAATCATCTGGTTTTTCTTGCTGCATCATGAGCCACATCGCATACACAAAATCTTTTGCATATCCCCAGTCTCGCTTTCCATCTAAATTTCCAAGATAGAGCACATCCTGCTTTCCTAGTTTTATTTTAGATAACGCTACCGTAATTTTTCTCGTTACGAATGTCTGTCCTCTTCGTGGAGATTCATGGTTGAATAAAATTCCAGAGCAGGTAAACATTCCATAGGCTTCACGGTAATTCTTAGTAATCCAGTGACCATATAACTTTGCTGCGGCGTACGGGCTTCTCGGCTGGAAAAGCGTGTTCTCATGTTGAGGAAATTCTGGGGCGTTCCCAAACAATTCTGACGTTGAGGCTTGATAGAATTTTGTTTTATGGGTTATGTGAAGCATTCGCAGTGCTTCAAGCACTCGTAATACTCCAAGAGCATCTGCATTGGAAGTATATTCTGGAATGTCAAATGAGACTTTCACGTGACTCTGTGCTGCAAGATTATAAATTTCGTCCGGCTTTATCTGATGAAGAAGAGGAATCAATCCTGTCGAGTCGCTTAGATCTCCATAATGCAGAATAAGTCTTCTTCCTTTTTCATGAGGATCTTTGTAAATATGATCAAGTCTCCATGTATTGAAATGGCTTCCTCGTCGGATGAGGCCATGTACCTCATATCCTTTTTCAAGAAGAAGTTCAGCAAGATAGGACCCATCCTGGCCCGTGATGCCAGTGACAAACGCTTTTTTATCCATTATTAGGTTGGTCACTTGGGCTTTAAAACATTTATGGTGGTTCTGAATGATATAAATGTTTAAATAGCGTTTCTAATGTGAATTATTATGGGAAGATATGGAATATATGAAGAGAAAATCGCTGAAGCACATGATCAGCCACGAAGAACAATATACGATCCTTCTAAACTAATACTTGGTCTTGAGAATTTTGGGAAACTTTATTGGCACAATATTATAGACATTCATGATCCTGCAGCTAATCTTGGAGATCACTATCACGAAGGCGGAGAAGTGTATTGGACTCCAAACGGAGGAATAAAAGTGGCTCTTCTTCATCTAGATCAACCTAATGAAGAACCTGAGTTCTATCCTATGGCTCCTGGATCACGGTTGCAAATATTCCCTAATGTTGTTCACAGTGTTCGAGGAGAACACAAATCAGTACTTACAGCTTGGGGAACTGAACCTTATGCAGAAAGTTGGATAAAGAGAATGCAAAAAGAAAATACAGTTCACCAATCTATGTTAGAAAGATTAACTCAATTAGTTTCTCGATAATTTAATTTAAGAATCAAACAGCTCAGGACGTTTAATCTTCAGATCATTAAGGGCAAGTTCTGTCCAGGGTGCGTGAGGTGGAAGAGTCTTCTTCCTTTCAGCCCTATTGATCTCATTTTCAAGTTCTGATGGAGATACCCACCAGTAACCTGCCACTTCATCAGGGTTAGGTCTAAGGGGGCCAATCTGATCATATGGGGCAATAAAAAGAGCACATTTTTCATTCTCAGATCCCACGCCAATACGATAGAGCTTATGATAATCGAATTTTCCAAGGTTTTCGAAATCTGTTACTTTAATACCTAGCTCTTCAGGTAATCTAAGGCGAGCTGCCTCCTCATAACTCAATCCATCACCTACATCGGTAGACCACGAACAGTCGAGATAGAGAGGCCAGAGAGGCTTCAGCCTGCTCCGCTGTGTTACGAGAAGATGGCCTTCAGGGTTAATGAGAAAACCTGTCATCGCTCTGTGCTTTAGGCCAAGCTTCTCACAATCTTTTCTCGAGGCAAAGCCAATCTTGTTGTCATCATCGTCAATCCAGGTTAGTATCTTTCTATTATACCTGGCAAGATACTGTTGCTTATATGCGTCAGTTATTTCAGTCATTATGAAAGGAATCTGTTTTGTAAAGGAATTTATTTATATAAAGATTTCTATATTAGAAGACTAGAAAGTAAAGTAATACTTCTATATAAATTTTTCTAACCGTAGTGCCGTGAGCTACAATCATATTGCTCGTTATGCACCATGCTGTAGGGTCTACTGGCCCGCTTCAGCCTTTCTTCGTAATTCTCGTAGTCCCGTGTTGGGTCACGATGAGATCTTTCTTTTATTTTATCTGCTTCAATCTTATTTTGGTAATTTTCATTTGTCATTTTGGTTTCTGTCCATGGTGCTTTATAAATCTTGGCATGGCAAGCTTTAAAACTGTATTTCCTGTAGGTTTTTCATGCAGAGGTAGCAAAGCGGTCAAATGCGAGGGACTCAAGATCCCTTCCTTCAGTAGGTTCGGAGGTTCGAATCCTCCCCTCTGCATCGACTATATAAATCCTTAAATAGAACATTGTGAAAGCTGCTTCATGAATATTGGAATCATCGGCGCAGGTGTCGTTGGAAGCGCTACCGGAAGAGTCCTTGAACAGAAGCACCAAGTAAGGTATTATGATCGTTACAAATCTGGCCTTGAGGACATCGGGCCGCTTGCACGAGAATCTGACATAGTATTTGTATGTGTTCCAACCCCTATGAAAGCAACAGGAGAAATGGACTACTCGGCTATCAACCATTCTTTGGATAATCTTCTTGGAGCCACCGCGCGGGCGGATAGGGAGCCGGAAGATCTTATTACCGTCATCAGATCCACGGCTGTTTCAGGTACGACTGAGAAGCTGGCGGAAGAATATCCATTCAAGTTTGCATTTAATCCTGAATTTCTAAGGGAAAAACATGCAGAAGAAGATATGAGAAATACAGATAGAGTTGTTATCGGAGCAAATGATCCGTTAGTAAGTGAAAAAATCATGCACATGTACGAGGAAGTTTTCCCACATGCAAATTATTTTTGCGTTAAGACTAGAGACGCAGAGATGATCAAATATGCTGCTAATGTCACTCTTGCATCCCAAGTAGCTATTGCAAATGAGATCTATAATATTTGTAAAGTCGTGGGTGTGAATTATAATACCGTGAAAGAGGTTATTTTGCACGATAAACGCATAGGGACTAATATTGATGTGCCTGGCCCAGATGGAGACTTTGGCTTTGGAGGTAAGTGCTTTCCTAAGGATCTCAATGCTTTAATATATCTTGCACAGACGCAACACTATCCTTCCAACCTTCTCAGAGAGGTATGGAGAAGTAACCTTGACTTTAGAGAAAAAATGGACTGGCTAGATATCAAAGGGGCCACCACTGCGAATGATTTTAAGAAATAATTCGATATCTTTAAAAGATGTTTTCCTTACTAGTTGGGTGCGCCCGTAGCTCAGCCTGGATTAGAGCATCAGGGTCCTAACCTGAGGGTCGTAGGTTCAAATCCTATCGGGCGCGTAGTAAGGTTTAAAAGACATTTATTAATTATCTATTTGAGCGCGGTTAGTTAAATGGCATAACCGCTGGTTTCCATGATAATTTAAATCTAGATTATCGAAATGACCAGCTGTCACGGGTTCGATTCCCGTACCGCGCAGTCATTAGATTTAAAAGCAGGATTTATTCTATATCGGAATGGAACATCATCCCAAAAGCTGGTATGACTCATGGTATAAGATACTTCTTTTACCGCCCGTCGTCCTCTTCGTATTATCCTTAGTCTACCTTGGGGTCTTTTACTCTCAGCACAACGACTTTGTGCATAAGGACGCAAGCCTGTCAGGAGGAACAACTATCACACTGAGTGGAGACATTAACACGGTTGAACTCGAGAGTGCGTTGAAAGCGCAGGTTCCTGATGTCTCATTTAGAAGCATTACAGACTTAACTTCAGGAAAGCCTGTTGCGACGATCATAGATTCGTCAGCTGAACCTTCGGTGTTGATGCCGATTATTGAGAAATCCCTTGGCCATCCATTGACTGCTCAGAACTCAAACATAGAATTTACAGGCCCTACCCTAAGTCAGAACTTCTACAAGCAACTCATTATTGCCATCATTTTCTCATTCGTACTCATGTCTATTGTCATATTCATCCTTTTCAGAAGTTTTGTTCCTAGTATTGCAGTCATCTTCGCCGCGCTTGCAGACATTCTCATGTCTCTGGCATTCATCGACTATCTTGGTGTACGGTTATCTGCTGCAGGAATCGCTGCATTCCTTATGCTTATTGGATATTCTGTCGATACTGACATTCTTCTCACTACGCGAGTTGTAAAAAAGAGAGAAGGAACTGTTAATCAGAGAATTTACGGGGCATTCACCACAGGATTGTTCATGACCGTCACTGCACTGATTGCAGTACTGCCTGCTTTCTTCATCGTTACAGGACTACCTGAATCATTCAGGCAGATATTCCTTATCCTTGCCGTAGGGTTATTCGCAGACATCTTTAACACATGGCTCACAAACGCGAGTATCATCAAATGGTACGCTGATGCCAAGGGGATGAAATGAAATTAACATTCCGACTTTGGGTTCTCATCATTGTGCTTATCTTAGCAGCACTCATGATATCTCCAAGCTTTGAGAAAGGAGTAATTATCAAGAGTGTAGAGAAAAACTCAACAGCGTTCAATGAGGGACTAAGAGCAGGCATGGTTCTTGCAAAGGTCAATGGAAAGCCTATCACTACATCCCACGATTATACGACGATTGTCTCTCCTCTCTTTGAGAAAAATGGTAGTGTACGATTAAGCATTGAGACTAAGAAAGACGGAAGTTTCATATTTTTGACTGAGCGTGCGCCTGAAATAACTGTAGGGGACATTCCTCGAACGAAGATAAAGACGGGACTTGACTTAAGTGGAGGAGCTCGGGCATTGGTGCGACCTGCAAATGTATCTCTTTCTTCTTCCGAGATCAACGACCTTGTGGCTGTTACCAGTCAGAGATTGAATGCGTTTGGGATTACTGACGTCACGGTAAGGCCTGCAAAAGATTTGCAAGGAAACAACTTCATGCTTGTCGAGATTGCAGGAGCAACACCAACTGACATACAGGATTTAGTAGGAAAACAAGGAAAGTTTGAGGCAAAAGTTGGAAATACCTCGGTCTTTGAAGGGGGAGATAAAGACATCAGTAGTGTATGTAGAAACGACGCAAGCTGTGCCGGAGTCACCAGCTGCTTCCCTGTCCAGACTGGAGGCTATGCATGTAATTTTGCATTCACCATCTATTTGACGGAAGAGGCTGCTCAGAAACATGCTTCAATCACAAAAAATATTTCTCTTGATAGCACAGGCCAGTACCTTTCTCAGAAGCTCTACCTCTATGTTGATGATCAGGAAGTTGATTCTCTTCTTATCAGCTCTGATCTGAAGGGAAGAGCTACAACGCAAATATCCATTCAGGGTTCAGGTGCGGGAAGAAACCAGGAAGAAGCCCTTACTGAAGCAAAGAATAATATGAAGAAGCTCCAGACAATCTTAATTACGGGAAGCCTGCCCTACAAGCTTGAGATTGTCAAACTCGACACTATATCGCCGTTCTTAGGTAAAGAATTTACTAGAAGCATCATGCTTCTTGCACTCGTCGTCTTTATCGCAGTTTCCGTTGTATTATTCGTCAAGTATAGAAAGATAAAGATTACTCTTGCTGTTATCCTCACCATGTTCTGTGAAGCATTCATCACTCTCGGGATTGCTGCACTTATTAAGTGGAACCTTGACGCTCCTAGTATTGCAGGAATTATTGCGGGAATGGGAACTGGTGTCAACGACCAGATTGTTCTTATTGATGAGGCTGTTAACGACAAAGAGACAAGTAGTGCGAAAGAGAGAATCAAAAGAGCATTGTTCATTATCTTTGGTGCATTCTTTACCATTGTAGCAGCCATGCTTCCACTCTTCTGGGCTGGAGCAGGATTATTGCGAGGCTTCGCATTGACAACCATCATTGGAGTCAGCGTTGGAATTCTGATAACACGACCTGCATTCGCAGACATATTGAGGAAACTCGAAGGATAATGGAAGAAAGCTTAAATCTCAATATTCCAGAATGTGCCGCGAATAGTAACTATATAGTTGATTGGAGGTTTCTTGCGGACCCTGGAGAATCGTATAGGCCTCAACCTCTCGGAGAACTAAGTAAAGAATGCGCTCCTATAGGCCATCTACAGTCTTATCGTCATATCTATGAAAGAGGAGATACTGATTAATGCTGCCTCGTACCCATATTATCTTAGGAGCCGCGTTTAGTATTCTTCTTTGGATAATCAATCCAAACATTTATTGGCCTTATCTTGCTCTCACCTTTCTGGCGTCCGTTTTCATCGACTTCGACCATTATGTTGCATCCGTCATGAAAACAAGGAAACTCAGTCTGATGCACTCGTTTGATTATCATGCCCGATTAAACAAGGTTAAGGATGCAGAAAAAAAGAGGGGAATTAGGACGCGAGGGGACTTCCATTTGTTTCATACGGTCGAGTTCCACGCGCTTATAGGGATATTGGGGATATTCTTTGCTCCTTTCTTCTACATTTTTATAGGTATGGTGTTCCATTCTTTGCTTGATCTTATTTCTCTTGTTTATAAAGACGTCGTATATGTACGGGAATATTTCTTCTTCAGCTGGTTGTGGAATAAATTCTAGAGAAAACTGACAAATCCCTTAGCAAGCAAAAGAAATGCTGGAACCCATAATATGACGACTGGAAGCGTAAAGATGAGTGAAATAAAAAGTATAAGTGCAGCTGCTATGTCCAGTACACTTAACACGTCTCCTCCAATGACAAACATTCCTTTAGCCAGCAACAACCCTCCACAGAAAAGGATGACTTGAAATAACACGTTAATTCCAAATATCATCATAAGGAATGATGCTGCAGCCACAAGATCTATTGCTCCTAATATCTTTACAAGCATAGGAGAAGCCCAGGAAATGAGTTAATAAGGCTTACTATGGCAAGATTTAAATTACCTTACTTTCCTCAAAGAGAATGAGGAAAAAGCTTCTTATTTTGATCGTTGCTTATAATGCTGAAAAAACAATCAAGACCTTGCTTGACAGGATTCCCAAAGAAGTCCTTGATTACGCAGAAGAAATTCTTATTGCAGACGACGCTTCAAAAGATTCTACGTTCCTCCTTGCTGAACATTACAAGAAGGAGAGAGGCATCAAAAAGATAAAAATTGTAAAGCATACCAAGAACAAAGGATATGGGGGAAATCAAAAATGGGGATACCAGTATGCCATTACTCATGGATTTGACATTGTCGTAATGGTCCATGGAGATGCTCAGTATCCTCCTGAATATATCATGCCTCTTATCAAGCCCATCGTTGAGAGAAAAGCAGATTTTGTTTTTGGATCAAGAATGGCCGGTCATCCACTCAGAGGAAATATGCCATTCTATAAATTCTTAGGCAATATCTTCCTGACGACTGTAGAAAATATGTTTTTAGGGACACGGCTTACTGAATTCCATTCGGGGTTCCGGGCATATTCGGTGGATGCCTTAAAATCCATTCCTTTAAAATATGACTCTGATGGGTTCCATTTTGATTCAGAGATTATATTCCAGCTTGTCGAGGCAAAGAAAAAGATAAAGGAGATCACGATTCCAACTTTTTATGGTGAGGAACGATCTAATGTTAAAGTGATCCCGTATGGATTGAATGTGTTGAAGGAATTACTGAAGTATACGCTACATAGATTAGGACTCAGGAAATACAATAAATATGCTATTTCCGGTTAACCCTTACCATTTCGGTATAAAAATTAAGAATATCCTCACATCCATATACATTTGTTAGATGTCTTAGATTACGATAGATTTTGTGACGGACAAACAATGCCCTTACGATGTTTAAGTCATCTCCTGGTGTGACGTGCTTGAAAGTATCTAGGAAGCTATCAAGACTCCTTTTCTCACGTTCAATGATGGCTGGATCACTCACGAGCTCTGTTTTCATCCCTTGGAAACCGATAGTATATGCATCACCATACACCTTCCTAAAGATTTGCTCGACTCGAGGCATATGATAATCGCTTGATACAACTTGAAGAGTTCTAAAGTCTCTTGGTTTGACTACGGACAGTTTAGTGAAGACTGCTTGGCCCACTGTGTCAAGGGATTCGGTTTCAAGTAAAATGGATGTTGGAGGGACATTCAATTTCTCAACTGCATACTTTTCCATTAGTGAAGCATGTGTATGAGGGACTTCTAAGACCTCTCTCCAAGAGGCCCTGCCAGACATAGTAAGAGTATGAGTTTCTCCATTGATAAGGTATGCCGCGCCATGCTCTACTCTTTTTTTACACTCTTCGCTGAATTCCCCATTATGATTATGGGTGTGAGAAAGAATAATCGTTGTATCAAATCGATTCATGATTTGGCGTATGAGGAATAACTTTTAAATCTTTGCTGGATAACTATTTAAAGAGATTTTTGCTTTGTTTTTTATGGCAAAGGGGGTTCTTGATCGCACACTTGACGGGATTCTTGACGTTATTTATTCTAAGGAAAAAAAGTCTGTGAGGCTCCTTATCGCTCTTACCTTTATAGGATTCATCCTCCGCCTTATTGCTGCACTGCACCTGGATACTCTTGCTGATGATACCCTCTATTCATCACAGAGTGCTGGAATACTGCAGGCACATATCTTATCAACACATTCGAATCCACCCTTGTTTTTTTATGTAACTGATTTTATCTATAAAGTCCTTGGATATACTACTCTCGCTTCACGATTCTTCCCGCTTATAGCAGGAACATTACTTATTCCCATAATATTCCTTATAACGAGGAAGTTCTTCAATGATCGAGTAGCGTTGTGCGCTGCATTCTTTGCGACCTTTTCAAACTTTCTGGTTAGGATGACATTTAGTGAGCATAGCCTTGTGCTGTTCTTCTTTTCATTCTTTGCGGTGTATCTTGGAATGCTGCACCTGGATACAGGAAAGAAGTCGTATATGGTATATTCAGGAGTTCTTTTTGGGCTGGCATTATTAACGAAATACAATGCTCCATTCATGATTCTATCTTTCTTTGTTTTCTCATTGTATTATATGAAAGTGAAGGGAATGCCTGTGAAAAAGCATATGAAGCATATACTTGTCTTTATTGCAATTCTTATTGTATGTGCTCTTCCTTTCCTTGCATTTAACTATTTCATCTATCAAGAAAAAGGAATTGTTGATGTTTATTTCAGTAGGGTAATCCATGTTGACAAAGCGCAACAGCTTTATGGCGGCCTTGCAGGTCAGGACTCAAGCCTTTTCACCAATCTTGTAAAACCTGCAGTCTATAACAACTATAATCTTGTCTTTAAGACTGATCTTTTCCTCTTCCTATTTGGGATTGCCGGCATCTTGCTCTTGATACTCCATAGGCAGAAGGTTTCCCTTGCATTCCTATTCATCTTCTTTATTATTCCATTCGTACTGCAGAGTGCTGGAAGCAATCTCCAGAAGCATTTCGTGTTCATGCACGTGCTCTTCTGCATTCCTGCAGGATATGCATTGTATGAAGGCATGGGGAGACTTGGCAAGAAATGGATGAGATGGGGAATTGTTGTAATCCTTATGGCTTTCTTTATCATAAACCTTGGGACTGCCTATGGTACTCCTCAGAGTTACTTTGAGAAAAGCCCAACCTCATCACTCAAAAGCTTCATAAACGGCAATGTTAAGAGCAGCGATTTAATTATCTTGGACTCAAGGATCTATTCGGGAAGGGCTTTCTGGCTTGCAACTGATAAGCATTTCCTTACACTTGATGAGTTTCCCTATGTCTATTCGGTAAGCCAGAACATGACTGGAAAAGTCGCTACGAATGTTTATGTTGTTGAATGCGTTATTGATGACTGTGGATGGGGATGGATTAATACACGGCAGGACATCAATGCAAGTGCTGAACAGCTCCTTGACCAGTTCAAAGCTGTCTCACAGAAGAAAGCATCTATTGAAGGATCTGAGTTTTCTGGAAATGAAATTACGGCTCCTAAACGACAGCAGGAGGTCTACCGCATTTATCAGACCAGCCTTTCTCTGAACCCTTCCCTTGTGCAGCAGACTGATATGATTCACTCATTTTATTTTGCTCCGTACCTGTACAAAAACATGGAGCAGTATACCTACTCTTATACGACCCATGGATTGGGAACCATGGTTAATACGGTAAGTTTGTGGATCATCTATCTTGCAATGATCCTTTCCCTCATCGCGTTCCTCAGTGTATTTTATTTCTTAACCAAATCATTTAAATAAATACCTTAATTCGTGACATAATGGTTGAAGAATCTGAAAATGTTAACCAATCCTTAAGTGTAATAGCAAAGTCATCATTTGTAGTTTTCATAGGGATATTTCTTTCCAAGGTCCTTACGTATGTCTACAAGATCATCATAGGGAATTATGGCCCTGAGATGTTCGGGTTGTTCTCTCTTGCATTAGTAATCGTTGGATGGTTCATCACGATCTTTTCACTAGGATTGCCTGAAGGGCTTGTGAGATACATCTCCTATTATCGAGGTAAAAAAGACCCTGAAAGAATAAAGTATATCATAAATATGAGCTTGGTGACCCTTACCGTTTCCACGGTAATCGGAGGAGTAGTGCTCTTCTTATTCTCTGACTTCACTGCTACAACTTTCTTCCACAATGCAGGTCTATCGATATTCCTGAAACTCTTTAGCATCGTGATACCGTTAACTGCGCTTTCAAGCATCTTCCTTGCAGTCATGAGGTCCTACGAGCGGATGAAGCCCTACACTATCATATTCAATGTTGTACAGAATGTTGCTAAAGTAGCACTCATCGTCCTCTTCCTAATTATAGGACTAACTGCTAATAAATCAGTGATCTTCTCATACATTGCTGGTGTTGCAAGTATGGTACTGGCAGCGTTTCTGTATTGCATGTATGCTCTGCCACAAGTGTTTGGAAAAACCTCGCTGATTAGAAAGGAGAGATCAAAGATAAAGAAAGAACTTTTTGCGTATTCCATACCTCTTACCATAGCAAGTATATTTTTCACTATTTTCTATTGGGTTGACACGGTCATGATAGGCTATTTCAAGAACGTTACGCAAGTCGGTATTTATGGGGCTGGAGTCACCATTGCGCTGCTTATCACCGTCATACCTGAATTATTTGTCCAGATATTCTTTCCAATCATAACAAAGGAATATTCAAAGAACAACCAGAAAACTATCGAGGAGCTGAGCAAGCAAGTAACTAAGTGGATACTGATGATAACGCTTCCTGCATTTATCCTGATGGCTCTTTTCCCCAGCATCCTCATCAACTTCTTCTTTGATGAACGATACTTAGATGCAGTCATCCCTATGAGATTCATCCTTACAGGGTTATTCATCTCTGCGCTCGCAAACGTGCCACATTACCTTCTCCTTATGAAGGGTAAGTCGAGGCTGATCCTTATCAATGTCATTATTGCAGCAGCGATAAATGTTGTATTGAACGTGATCCTTATACCTATGCCCATGCTGGGAGCATTGAACAATGCCAGTGGAATGACTGGAGCTGCGCTTGCAACGTTCATTTCACTTACTTTCCTTAACATTCTCGTTACCTTAGAAGCATGGTATTTCACGAGAATTGTGACTTTGAGAAGGACAATGCTTCAGGTGATCATTGCAGCTGCAATACCTGCTTTAATTCTTTTTGCATTTGCTCGAAAGATATATTCATTTGAAGGGCTTATTGGGGTAAGTCTTCTTTTCTTCCTCATCTATGGAGTACTCATACTACTTTTCAGAGGATTAGATAAAAATGACCTCTACATCATCAGAAAGACCTTCAAGAAATTTCCATTTATTCAATCTGGAAAAGACACCATTGATGAAGTGCAATAATCCTTAAAAAGCATCTTAGGGGTATAAAATCATGGCTATTGACACAAACAAGATCAAAAAAATTTATGGCTATCTCAGTGTAGAAACATCTCCCTTACAGAAAGCAGACGGAGCTTTCGTCTTCGGCAGGGCTGATCCACGAGTAGCACAAAAAGCTGCTGATGTCTATCGTCAAAATTTTGTTGATTACGTCATGGTTACCGGTGGAATTGGAAAAGATTCTGGATTTCTCACTCAATGGAACATCCCTGAGGCGCACTATCAAGGCATACATCTTGTGGAGAATGGAGTGCCAAGTGAAAAAATTTACCTGGAAACAAAAGCTACGAATGCTGGAGAGTGCTGCCGAAACGGTCTTGATACGATTGTAGCTAATAATCTCAAGCATAACAGCCTTATTATTGTCGTGCACCCTACATCCTTAAGAAGAGTTAATGCTGTACTTGAGAATACTGAAAAAGAAAGAAACCTTTCAATAAAACATCAGCTTGCTGCAACTAATTATCCATTTAACCCACGTAATCCTGTAGACCAGAAGGAAGCAGCTGATGAGCTTGCAAGATTGGCAGACTGGCCTGGAAAAGGATGGTGCGCTGCACAACCGGACCTTCCTCTTGACCTTGTACAATATGCAAGAGAAGTTCAACAAATTTTCAAGAAATAAATCACTTCTTGTTGAAGCTATCAAGTGCTGAATATAATTTTTGGGATAAGGGTGTATCTTTTAGCTTTCTTTTCATTATGTTCTTTAATAATATATCATCAAAGACATAGATCTGTCCCATAGCAGGCATCGTCACCTTATCTTTTGTAAAGTTGCTCTCAAGGCTTGTGTTATCAAGAGGCCGGTACGATAGGTAATCCCTAAATTCTATAGGGCTTTCCTTGTTATCGATATAAAAATGACTATGGATGATCGCATAGTATGCTGCAAGGATTTTCAAATATTCTTCATCATGTATCTTTTTATTAAGGACATTGAATCTGTGGTGAAGGCGATACTTAGTTCGAAGGCTTTCAAGCGATGGCCTGCCCTTGCAAATCCGTGCGATAGCTCGATTAATGAGGGTATGGGATGGAAATCCTACATTATTATTACTAACTAAGAAATCTTGAAGCATGGGATATTTCTTGATGAATGGATGCATGAATCTTCGTATATGCACAACTCCTGCTACATTCTCATATTTATCATATGATTGCTCATAATTAACCAGAAGCTTGAGGTCATCTCTATGTCCGAAGAAACAAATATCCTCCATATAGAAGGGCGTGGTTGGCTCATACCATGGTACCCATACCTTGTATTTGAAAACATTTCCCTTTGGCAAAGGAGATGTTATTGAGAGATCTTTTGAAGTGGCCAATTTTTTTATGAATGAAGGACGTATAAAAACATCAGGCCTTGTCTTCAATACAAAAGAGTTTGACCTTGCCCTTTTTAGACCACTATCGAGAGATTTCATCTGGTTCCATATGTACCCGAGACCTGGGTTTTCCGGCTCTTTTCCCTCTACAAGGATAACCTTGGAATTTTTAAGAAAATCACGCATGCCTGGATAGTTCTTTATTTCATAATCCCATGTCGAGAAGATTATTTGGCCCACAATTCCTTCTTTTTTTAGTTTTAACAGGGATTTTATAGATTCTTTAAAGCGATCTGGAAGCCGTATAGCTCCACAAAAGACAACATCAATCGGTTTGTTTGATTTTGGCATTGGACAACCTTTATCAAAATTGCCAAGAGGTATTTTTATATGTATCGAATAGGCTCAAAAAAAGCGCAAATTTATCTTTTCAAAATTATCCATGTCGGCAATAACTCCATGCCTTAGTGGATATTTTCGTATATGGGATTCCATTATAGGATATTCAATAAGATCCACCATTTCTCGAGTGACTTTAGGGTCTCTGGGATCTCCAATTTTTAGTGCTCTTTCTATCTTTCTTTGAACTGATACATCTGGAGAGACATGAAGGCGAACCATATAATCAAATTGTAGAGGGAGATAAATAGCAGGAACTATACCTATAGTGTCTCTATCTATAGTGTATTTCTCTGAGTGCTCTGTTCCATCCTTCTTGTCTGTTAACAGTCCTTCTAATACTATTTCTTTCTTTGAGCCGTATGATTGATTAAAATTCCTTACTTCCTGTAAAAGCTGCTTATCCATCTCATCATACCTCCATATTTTATAGGGGAAATCTTCTGGGACTGGCTCTCCTGCCTTTACCTTGTCAATGAGAGAATGATAGACTTCCATGGCTTTCTTCTTACCTACATGAAACTTATCGCCATCAATAAATATCGTTGGTCTATAATCCTTTAACTCTTTTTCCAAGCTTGAAGCTAATGTAGATTTACCAGAATTTGAAAGTCCTTCAATACCTACCATCATAGCATGGTGGGGACTATGTTTTTCCTTAAAACTAACAATCTCGTTACGGATCATCTTTACTGCCACTTCTGAACTATATTCGAACATAAATTTTCTATTTACAAACGATATATAAAGATATAGGTCGATTAACATAAAGATTATATACTATTATCTTACCCTCTAACTATGGCAGACTATAAGGTTTGTATTCTGGCTGCAGGCATTGGAAGTAGGATGGGGGGATTCACCCAGCACTTTAATAAGGCACTTATTCCAGTTCATGGAAAGCCAGCCATAGGACACATCATAGAGAAATTTCCTGCAGATGTGGAGATTGTAATAGCTCTTGGATATATGAAGGAGGCTCTAGAGATATTCTTAAATTCGGCATACCCTCAGAGAAAACTTACTTTTGTTAATGTAGATAAATATACTGGTCCAGGGACGGGTCCCGGTTACTCATTATTACAATGCAAGAATGATTTACAGTGTCCGTTTATTTTTCTCTCAGTTGATACGTTAGTAACTGAAAATATTCCAACTCCTCATAAAAATTGGTTTGGAGTTGCTCCTGTTAAAGACCCTTCACGCTTTTGCTCTGTTAAGACTCAGGGTGAAACAATACTTCGTATTGATGATAAGGTGAAGAATGATAACACCTTAGCATTCATAGGTCTTGCAGGAGTAAAAGACTATGAGACTTTTTGGAATGCTCTTGAAAACAACAAAAAGGCAATCAGCGGAGAAATACAGGTATCTAATGGATTTTCCTCACTTTTAGAAAAGAACATGACTGCTAAATCTTTCAGATGGTTTGATACAGGAACTCCAGAAGCATATAACCACACCCTTACTAATTATCCTCATGGCACACCATATATCGGATCCTAATTACTTTTGATGCTCTCTTTCTATATGTCCGTTGCCCCTTCCCCACTCATCCTTAAGTCTCACTACATCCATGACATGTGGTGTTGAGACTTCCATGAGGACAAGATCGGTGAGTGCAGTGACTCTATGCCATCGTGGAGGCCTTACATTAAAATAGTATCCAGGTCCATGGATGGATTTCTCTCTCTGAACGAAAAATTCTGGACCGCGTTGAGACATCTCTATCTTGTCCTTCAGGTCTTCAAGAGATACTTCTGCTTCTCCTTCAGATATATAGTTAGTTTCTGACTTATACTGATGATACTGAATGCTCGTGCTATGACCTTTTTTGAGATAGATTCTTTTATAACAGTATTCTTCGTTTAGTGCTAGCCACTCTTCTCTTCCCCATGGTTTATTGACAATATATGGTTCTCCATCCCTTATTTTTGATACAATCTCTAGGAGATCAGGTGATAATTGAACTGTCATAGTGATTTACAACCTCCATAAGCGTGTTAATGATAGATTCATGGACATCTTCTCTCTGATTCAATTGCTCAATGATCTTTTTATATTCATCTGAGGCAAAGTGATAATGGCCTGCAGTTAAGGCGCAGAGCATCTTGTTGTCAGCCGTATTGGTATGAAGCCATTTTCCCCACTTCCCTTTTGCATGTACAAGTTCAAGGAAAGGCTGAATATCTATGCCGTAGACAAGAGATTTTGTTAACACAAGAGTGCTTTGGACAACACCTAGCTGGGGAGCTATATTAACTGCATCCACATTTCCCTTTCTTAATGCCAGCTGTCCTGATGAAAGGTAATCTGCATTATGCTCCTTCAATTTCAAACCTTTTTCATTAAGGAGATGGTGGATACGCTTTACAAAATCAGTATTGAAATTACCTACTTGCTGCATTTCCTTTACTAAGCTTCCTGTTTGCACAACATAAAATGTAGGGTTGCAGAAGCTTTTGAAAAAGTCTACTTCCCTTTCCAGAGCATCTAATGATATCATTGAGTAATTAGATCCTACATTCTCATCAGTACCAACTTCAAGCATTATGTGAGGATTCAATTGCAAAGAGTATTCAATGGCTTTCCTTGCTGCCTGTTGCTGTTCCTCGACACTTCCTTTGTAATGGCAAAAATCTATATGGATCAAGTCAAATCCTTCTTTGATGTCTGTTGATATTGTCTTGTAGATATCGTCAAGATCGTGAATGCCGTTAAAGCCTGGCCCACAATGGTCTCTGCATATCAATACCTGGCTGTACGGATAGCGGGAACGCATTTCTCGTATGTATTCCATGTATTGATGAGTAGTCCAGTTATTGACATACCCTCCTGCATGATCGATCTGGTTTTTTGAGGCAATCAAAAGCAAGGGTCTTCTCCTATAATGAGAATGCCGAAACACTGCCTCTATAGTCTCGGAACTCATAGGTCCAATCGCCAGTTGTATATCAGCCATTTTTAGCTCCTGCACGAAGCTCTTCCTTTTGCATAAGACACTTGTAAAGCATGCTCTTCCCCATGAAATACAACATGAAATTAAATGGGTCCTTATGTAATGGAGCCATGTTGAGGAAAATCAAGGAAGTTAGTGTCCGTATCTTATTGAGATCAAAATTATTCTTCTTTAGGAACAATTCAAATTCCTCTTTTGCTTCAACGATGTCGTTCTTAACAAAGTGATTATAGTATACACTTGCTCCGCTCATATCGAAGGAAAACATACCTTCTTTGATAAGCTGATAAGATATAATCATACCCCCATATAATTTTGCAAGATCATAATAAAGATCTCCAGCCTTCATGAACCCTCCAAAGTCGTGACGCCAATCTAAAAGTATGAATTTCTGCAGATTGCTCATGGGATCCCGCGACACTAATACATTATCGAACTGCAAATCTCCATGAAAGCGTACTGGAATACCCTGGAATATGGAATCCCAGTTAACTTTTTCTAAAAGCTCTTGCAATGGAGGGACTGCAATGCCATTAATTATGTTATGGATGTCCTGTATGTTGGTTTCTGAATAAAACTTTTCGAGGCGCTTCAATGTTTTATCCTTGTAAAATACCTTGCATGCATTTTCAAATTCCTTCTTTTCTGAATCTGAAAGATCAACAGGCTTCCATAATTCTCTTTTGAGCCACTGGAAAAAATCGTGAGCCACCTGGGTGTTAAGAAGGCTGTAGAGAATGTTTCCATCAACTTTCTTATAAGCATAAAAGTTTCCTCGCTGCACCTCTATTTTTGGGCAAAGACCTTTCAGCAACTCTGCACGCTCACATCTCTTTTTTACTATTTCAGGATCGGCAAAATATTTTATAACTCTATCATTGACAAAATAGAGAAATTCATCTCCTTTGCTGAAATCAAACTTTTTCTCTCCACCTGCAAAGCTTTTGCTTGTCTCGACATAATTTTTCAAGGATCCTGTGTCAAACCACGTGAATCCTACGGGAACAAGCTGCTTCTCAATCAAAGATTTAAAGCCATTGGAGACCTGGATTTCTCCTTTTATAGATTCCTTGTCCTTTTCAAGAGCTGTAAAGAAAGATTCATAGTCATAGACACCTGCAAGGCCGATAAATGCAAATTTGTTGTCCGTCTTTACCTTATCGTCTAGTTGGTAGATAAGGTTATTCTTTATTTTCACCGTGCAGTAAGGTTCAGTCTCTTTTACAGGAGCTATGCCGAACCAGTTTTTGTCAGGCACTGGAACTTCCTCAAGCACGATGGTATCTGCTGCAAAGAAAATGAAAGGACATTGCAATGCTGATTTGCACTGAAGCAAGGAATAGCCAGGGCCTGTTCCTGGTCCAACAAATCTGTCTACTTCAACAAAATTAAACTTTCTATCTGGATGGGCGATAGTGAGATAGTCAATGACTGTATCTTTCTTGTGACCAACAGCAATTACTATTTCTGTATCTTTTGAAAACTTCTCTACGATGTATGAAATAGCAGCCTTAAAGTTTATGGGCAATCCTGCTTTATTGATATGATCTGTAAGGGCACCCATCCTTCCTCCTGCGCCGGCAGCAAGAATACAAACCTTATAGTTTTTCATGATCACCTAAAAATCTTTTTTTAATTTCCATGCATGCATCGCACACGGCGCCTTCCGCTGACTTAGAATAGGTGACGAAGTTTGCTGATTTCTTTGCTTCTTGCCTGGCATTCTGTGGAGCGATACCAAACGTGCATGCCTTAAGGATTGGAGCGTCAAAAATACCATCTCCCATGTAGATAGTGTTTTGAAATCCCCATTTATTCTTGATAAAATCAAACCTGCTTGCTTCAGGGACTAGCTCTATTGGATATCCCATATCTTCAATTCTCCGCTTAGAGATAGGAAATCCTCGCTTATCAGCACTGATGAACTGTATATTCATCTTGTCTTTGATTAGCTTTAATCCGTCAGAATCGTGAGGTCCGAAAATCTTATGGGATTTTCCCTTTGAATCATACAAGAACTGACCTGTTGTCATCACTCCATCAACATCAATAATGAAGTTCATCATGCGCGGGCTTCCTCTAGTTTTTTCCATACGAAATTATCTGGAAGCTTCTTTCCCGTGTAAATCTTGAACTGCTCGGCTGCTTGGTAGACATGCATCACTTTTCCTGGAATTGCTTTCTTATTCAATCTTCGGGCTTCCTGCATAAGAAGCGTTGGTGAAGAAGAGATAACTACATCCATGACTACATCATATTTATCTATTGAGTTTAAAGGAATAGGGCATTCATTAGGATCTTTCATGCCGACGGAGGTGGCATTAATGAGAAGCTTCCCTTCTTCGTGTTGAAGCGCGACATAGGGAAGCCATTTTACTTTGAGTTTCTTGGCTAGGTTCATAGCAGTCTCATTTGTCCTGTTGACAATATACAAGTCTGCTTTGTCCTTGAGAGAATATGCAATAGCTCGTGCAACGCCTCCTGCACCGATCAGAATAACCTTATCATCATCTTTTAATTCCACGGTCTTGAGTGCTTCTCGTGCGCCATTCGTGTCAGTATTATGGCCCATGAGGCTCGTACCGTCATTGTAGATTGTGTTGACTGACTCTGTCCTTACCGCATAGCGATCAATGTGATGGTTATGAGCGTTAAGATAGTCGAATGCTGCCCTTTTATGAGGCATAGAAATGCTACAGCCCTTAAAATTGTCTTTTACAACATCAAGCATTGCTTCAAGGTTACCTGTGACTTTGAGAGGTATGTAAACAAAATTAAGACCAAGGGCTTCATAACCTTCATTATGAAATCTTCTGCCAGACTCGCCTGGCTGTGCTGCTAGAGAGACGCATATAGCTGTTTCTTTTGTAACGTTCATTTCCCACCGTCCTGTAATCTATACGATACACCTAATGTGTTCGCCTATTACAAGTATATAGGTTTAAAATTATACACGGCAGTGCTTTAAAAAGATTGTTGTGATAGCATAGAAATCTATATAAAAAGATTGGAACAGAGGTCTTTATGAGAAAGGTACAGTTTTATCCTTACATTGACCAGATCCACACCTCTTACAAGTCATTAATTGAACAACCTCCGGCTGGATATACATTCATTGGAGTCCCTCGTTCTGAAAGGAGCAGATGGATTGATGGGCTGAGAAAATATTCAATCTTAAGAAAAGCATACAAGGTATTCCTCCGCCTTTTCAACACAACGAAGATTGTAGAATATTCTTTTCAAGGACCTTCAATGCATGAGGCAGACATTGTCTATTCATTTGGAACGTTTTACAAGGGCACAAAGCCTTTCGTTGTTGATTTGCTTGACTCTCCCTACTCCTTAGCAGGAAACAACTATCATCTATTCATAAGGAATAGAATGAATATTGAAAAATACCTTGCTGCTGAAAACTGTAAATATGTCATATGCACTCACGACACCTCTCTTGAATTCATGAAGAAACATTTTAGCAAAGAAGTACAGAAGAAGCTTGTCCTCATACCTCAGGCGGTCAAACCTATCTCTTTCAAAAAAAGTAAATCTCCACGGTTCAGGGCCCTTTTCATGGGATCCATTAATAATCCTGATGATTTTTACCTCAAGGGAGGTTTGGAGGCAATTTATGCATTCCAAGCACTCGGAAAAGAGAATGCAGAACTCATTGTGCGATGCAAAGTCCCTGAAAGCGTTAAAAATCTTGTAAGGAAATCAAATAACATTACCCTTCTTGATGAAATCCTTCCTTTTGATAAAGTTATAGAGCTATATACAAGCTCAGACATGCTCTTGATGCCAAGCCATCAATATGTCCTTATGGCTACTCTGGAATCCTTGTATTTTGGTCTTCCTATTGTCGCCCTTGACACCTATGCGGTGAAAGACTTTGTAAAGGACGGATACAATGGATTTTTAGTCAAGCCTTCCAGCCAGATATTAGCTTATAAGGATCCAATCTATCCCACCAATCTTCGAAGTGCCGAATTCATCTCTGAAATACGGGCTCCTGACCCCATACTGATAAGCAATTTGGCTGATAGAATTAGAACCTTAATAAAAAACTCAAAACTAAGGAAAAAAATGGGAGATAATGCAAGAAAGCTTGCAACAACTGTATTCTCCATCGAGGAGCGGAACAAGAAGCTTAAGAATATTTTTGATACTATGATTTCTTCTTAAGCAAGTAATTTCCAAGAGCAAGATACTTGAGGGATGAGTTTGCTACTGTATGCAATGCATCTTCAGGGGTGAGAACATTTGGCTCCCCGTGAAGATTGAATGAGGTGTTCAGCACCCCACCTATTCCCGTTAATTTCTTAAATGAATTAATGATTTCCCAGTAATCTGGATTCCATTCCTTGTAGACAACTTGTGGGCGAAGCGTGAAGTCGTAGGAATGCATCGCCGCTGGAAGATGTTTCCTTGCAAGAGGGGTTGAGTCGAAGGTAATCACCATATATGGGGCAGCCATCTTCTTTTTATTTACGAAATACTTCGAGGCATCGGTATCAATAATGCTGGGAGTGAATGGCATCCAGAAATCTCTGTCTTTGATGGTTTCATTAAGTACCTGCACCGCGGCAGGGTTTGAGGGATTGGATAAAATAGATCGATTGCCAAGAGCTCGTGCTCCCCATTCACTTCTTCCTGAACAGCGAGCGACGATTTCCCCTTTTGCAAGAAGTTTTGCGATCTCTTTGTTAATGCTCTTAGGCTTGGTTATCTCGTATCCGTTTTCAAGTTTCCTTTGCTGTATAAGGTTTTTAACATAGGCATCATCATACATGGGACCTAGATAGAGATCCTTAAGAGGCTGGGGAGTAAATTTTTCATTTGATTCAGTGCAGTATTTTTTATAGCCATATAAGCATGCACCCATTGCTGTAGACTCATCACCTGCGCTTGGCATGACGAACATATGATTGACTTCCTTTAGCTCTGAAATCCTTTGATTTGCCTTTACATTCATGAAGACTCCTCCTGAAAATGCCACATTATGGATAGATGTTTTTTCTATCGCATTTAACACCCACTTTGAGGTAAGGTCCTCTGTAAATTTTTGTATCGATGCAGCAAGTGTGTCAAACCTCACATATTTCAATGCCTCATCAATAAACGAGTCTGCATATTGCATTCTGAACTTTGACTTGAAATGTAGTCCATCAACCCAAAGAATCTTCTGTAAAAGAGGATAGACATCCTCCACTTTGTCTTTCTTAGCATATGGAGCGAGGCCCATGACCTTGAATTCATGTTCATTCGGTCGCATTCCAAGAGCAACAGTAAAAATAGCATAGAGATATCCTAACGAGGCAGCCTTAGGCGTCGATGCGATCCTTTTTAGCTCCTGGCCATCATATACACTGACTGTTGCACACAGGCCGTCGCCTTCTGCATCGAGAGAAAAGACAAGTGTTTTTTCATTAGAGGGAAGATTGAAACAGGTTGATAGTGCATGGCATAGATGATGATCTGTGTAAATGATCTTACTTTTATCAATATTGAAGTAACGAGCTACGTCGTTTGTTCTTTTTTCTTTCATTCGCTCGAGATTCCTTTCATCCTTAGCATGCTTCATGTCAATCATCCAACCTGTACTTGACGGATACTTATACGACATGTATCCAAAGAGTTTCTTCATGAGAGGTTTTTTTGTATATGTTTCTCGATAGCTATTATAGACCTTTCCTGGGCTCTTCAGATCCGCTCCCAGGGTACTGAAAACAACATATTGTAGATCTTGAGGGGTTATTTTAGCATACTCAAGGACATACTTTATAGAGTGATGGGGGAATCCTACATGATTTTTCAGCCTTGAAAATCTTTCTTCGCTGACGCAGGCAATTATCTTTCCATCCTTCAATAGGGCGGCTGTTCCGTTATGTCCGGGATTTATTCCCAAAATATACATGTAGAGCACTAAAAGGGATTACTTATAAAGATTGTTGTTCCTTTTCGCATACAGCATGCCTTGCTGGGGAGAATCTGGCTTGAGAGTTACTGAAAAGCCTCTCTTCTCAAGGAAACCCTTAAGTGTTCGGATATTCTTGCGGCTATCCAGATTATGATATTCCAGGCCAATCATTCTTATTTTTTTCAAGATTGCTGGTGAACATGAAAAAAGAATGTCATATTCAGCACCCTCGCAATCCATCTTGAGAAAATCTAGCGAGGCCCATGCATTCCTTTTCATGATATCAGCGAGAGATGTTGCATTGACGTGCTGCTTGTTCCGAGCTGATGGGCTTTCATAGATAGAGTGGCAGAGAGGATTATCTGAAAAAAACATTGTTAATACCCCTTTCTTGGAAGAAACCGCCTCATTATATGCCGTAATATTTTTTAGATTATTAAGGGCTATATTCTCCTGTAGCAATTTGAAATTGGAGGGGGCTGGCTCAAAGGCAAGAATTTTCGCATGAGGGGAGTAATAAGAAGCGAATAATGAGAAAAACCCTATATGAGCCCCTATATCAATGACTGTCTTTATTTCCCTTATTTGCCCTGGCCCCCCATACGCATGATGAACCCAGATTTCATTTAATGTTGTTCTATCAGTAGTTCCTGCCCGTACCTTATACTTGATTCCATTTCTCAATTTATAGACAATGTATTTTCCTTTTATCATGCGAGCGTAATCAAGCAGATAGAGTGGCCAGTTCTTCACTGTCTTTATGATCCTGAATAATGTCCTTATTTTCATTGAAAGTTTCTTACCCTTCCTTTTCGTATCTGTCCAAGATGGGTAAAGCAATATATAAGCGAAGAAAGATAAAATGTAAGCCGTAGTATATTCTCTTTCTTTCCCGATGTCAACGCCGAAATCTTTCTCAGAAGAGTAATCCCCAGAAGGGACCAGATGAACTTAAACTGCTGAAGTATGCCTTTATTCATGTCTTTAAAGTTGAAATAGAAGTGGTCAACCTGATTAAGGTAGCTTATCTTTCTCGTTGGATAACGTTCAATGGATGAAGCTCTATGCACAATATCTGCGTAGGGTGTAAGAAACAGTGATGAATGATGACGCATGTACAACCGATAGGAGAAGTCCATATCCTCCACTACGGTGTATCCAAGGAGATTCTCGTCGAACTGCTGTTCACTAAATACCTCTCGTTTGTAGACCATGTTCACTCCTGGAAGCCATTGCGTATTCTTTGTCTTCGCAAGATGAATGGGATAGAGGTTCCCGTACGAGGAAACTACATCTGTTCTTTCATTTTCTCGCCTGCTTAGGAAGAACAATTTCTTAAGAAGAATCATGAACGGAGAATCCTTGGCGTCCTCTTTAATATAGGCTGCTGCTGCCCGTGCATCGGGATTCTCATTGAAGACCTTTAAAATCTCGGAAAAATAATTTTTCCCAAGGGTAACATCATCATCAATAAAGCACACAAGCCTTCCCGATGACGCCTTCGCTCCCTTATTTCTCGCGATAGTAATCGAGGGTTGTGATGAATAGAGATAGGTTATGTTCTTTATGCTTTTTACAACCCTTTTTGTCCTGTCATCTTTGCTTTGGTCAACGACAATAACTTCCTTCACGGGGAATTTCCTTAATGAAGAAAGGGTTAATGCAATATCGTCCGGTCTATTGTAGGTAGGAATGATAACTGACAGATCACGTATACCATAGCTAACGAATGATTTTTTCTTTTTCATTACTTTTCTTGATATATTTATAGTTTTTCAGCGCGGAAGCAAGTGCCGCTAGATAGAGAAGCATACGTTTTGGAAAGTTCTTATGGAATATGGTATTCTTGATGCTAATAGGCTCAATAGTGTTTTTCCTTGTAAAGAGAGTGCGCACAAGCTGGCGGAAAGCCATGCTAATCTTGGTTGAAATTGGTGCATACCTGAAATAAAAAATCATCATGCCCTCGCTCTGCTGCCGATAGAGAAAATCCTTTGCTGAGCCAGTCACTCCGGTAGCGCTCCCTATATGCACGGAGTGTGATTTCCCATTATAGATCATCTTGAATCCTGCTTTCTTAGCCCTATAGCAGTAATCAAGGTCATTCGGCCCATAAAAGAAATTCTCATCATAATATCCTATCTTTTCCGCCACAGTCCTTCTGATAACCATAGCGGGCCCTACAAATGCATCAACCTCCTTTATGAAGTTGTACTTTCCCGTATCTGGTTTATATGAATCATCGGCTCCTTCATAGGGGGTTTGCAATCTTCCGTCAGGAAATGTATGCTTTCCGCTTCCCAGGCCGTTCTTAGGGTCTTTTTCAAGCTCGTTGATGATTAAGGTAAGCCATTGCGGCTGTACAGTAATGATATCATTGTCCATCACACAAACATAGTCTGCTTTCATACTTTTAAGGACGTATTTCCATCCTACGTTAATCCCTTCTGTATATCCGTAGTTTTTCTTAAGTTTTATGATATGTATCCCTGGATTAACCTTTTTTAGAAACTCAACACTTCCATCAGTCGAGCCATTATCAACAAGAACAACCTTGTAGTTCTTATACGTGGTCTTTTTCAAAGATTTTAGGCAGTTTGCAGTCATGTCCTTCTTGTTCCAATTAACAATAGCTATTCCTACTAACGGTTCTTTTTGCTTTTTCATTTTACAACCTTCAACTTTACTTCAAGGACTTGTGAGGGAAACATATATGCAAAGAATCGTTCATAGATAGGCTGATGGAGATTGACAAGAGGATTAAAAATCCTCAGGAACCTATTTTCACTATAGATGATTGTTCTTCTGAGGATTTTAAAGTTCATTTTTGAGGATACATCGAAATAATTCTTTAGCTTACCCCTTTCAAAGAAGTCAAAGGTGGCGGATGCAAAAAAATGCTTGTGCGTGGGATCTTTCACCATATTAAGGCTGCTAAAGTAAGGGACTCCTATAGTGATAATGGCTCCTGGCTTGGAAATTCTCCAGACTTCTTCCATAGTCTTTACCACATCATCGACATGCTCAAGCACATGATTGATAAGGACTTCTGAGAACGTATTGTTCCTGAAAGGCAAGGGTGTCTTGTTTATGTCCCATATCTTGTCTACACCTTTGAACTTATAGCTATCAAGGTTTACGTATCCCTGGCGGATGTCCGTCCCGCAGCCGAGATTCAGCTTTTCTGCCATGGTTGAAGCAGTAAATACGGGTTTTTAAACTATATTAGTTTTACTGGAGAACATTTAAATATAGATATACAGGTTGGTTGTAATGGTTTTTGATGATATTTTTTCTAGAGTAAGAGAAGCAAGACCTGAAAAACCTGAAGAAGTAGTTGTACTCGCTATTGCGGGATATGGGGGATCAGGGAAGAGCTACTTTATCAGAGAGTTTTCTGATTATCTTAGCCAAAGAAATCTTGAACCTTTTAAATTATCGACAGATCTGTATCATATGCATCCTCGATCCAAGAAGAAAACACTCATGAATGAGTTTATGGCCCAAGGTGTTGACCGCACAGAAGCAATCAAGATTGCATATGACCATGATACTAACCTCATGGCGCAGCATCTGGCTTTAATAAAAGACCGTCAGAATGTACAGGCTTCTGGACTCTATGAGGGAGATAGTGGAGAAAAAAATGCAAAACTCGATATTAACTTTGAAAACAAGGGGAATGTATGGGTTCTTTTTGAGGGAGTCTATGTACTAGACAAATCTATACGAGGTTTTTTGGATCAAGTTGTATTCCTAGAGGCAAGCCACCAAACTAGACTGGAAAGAACTGATAAAAGAGCTCAACAGCGTGTGAATCCCTATACTATTGATAGAGAAATATTTCGTGCAATGGATAGAGCAAATCATGACTGGCTTGAGCCCCAGAGAAGAGCAGGAGATATTGTTATAGATAACAATGATTATACCAACAGAAAAATAATCTCTTAAAGTTTCCTAATTACGTCTAATACTATCTTCTTCAGATCCTCATTTTGAAAACTCATCGTGGTAAGAAGCGCTTTAGCCTTTGCAGACAATCGTGTATACATGAAGGTTATCTTATCTTTCAGATAAGGAAGGTGAGTCCTTTGATAGTGCTCAAGGTTATTCTCAAAAAATGATAGACTATCAGCATCTTTCAAAACTTCTACATCGCCTGATCCTCCAATCTCATGATTCTCGATGAGAGTCTTTACTTTTTTCCTTATTTTATCGTCAATATCAAACTTCTTGAGTATATCATCTATAATCATAGCTGACCGTGCGGCATGACGCATCTTAAAGGACTCATAACTTTCAGATTCATCTTTTTTTACAGGCTCCCCATAGCTTCTGTCAATATCATGACCAAGTGCGGCAACCTTTAGAGCTATATCGGCATCGGGTTTGAGCTTTAGAACCCATTTCAATACTGAATGTGAATGACTATATTCAATCTTTGATTTCGAATGCTTTGTGAGATTGTCTATTTCTTTCGTAATTATGGAAAAATTGTCCATGCTACCCTAGACGATTTCATGATATAATACTTTTTAAACTATTATCTCCATTATTTTGTATGAAGATAGGCTTCTTGATCACTTACTTTTACCCTAAGACTGGAGGGGCTGAGAATAATTGCTATTATCTGGCAAGAGAACTAGCAAAGAGGCATGAGGTCCACGTGTTCTGCTCTGGAGAGAAAGAATCCGATGAAGTCATTGAAGGAATTCAGGTCCATAGGAGCAAGGAGATTTTCAGAATAAAGTATTATCTTGGATTTTATCCTTCCATCGTAAAGAAATTGCAGGCATACAAGCTTGATGTGCTCCATGTCCATGGGCTTGGGTTCGTACAGCATGATATTGCCATCAGGAAACTAAGAAAGGTGAATAAAGACATAAAATTAGTATGTACCCCTCATGGGCCGTTCATGGCACTCGAGCATTATAATCTCATGGGGATGCTATTCAAAAAAATCTATACCCCATTCATACGCTCAGCATTAAAGGACTATGATATACTTATCCAAGTCAATCCCTATCAATATCAATGGATGGCTAAGGAGTATGGAATCCCTAAGAGAAAAATAAAGTTCCTCCCGAATGGAATTGATGAAACTATGTTTACAGAGGCAAAGAAATACACTTTTAAGAACAGTTTTGTGATCTCATATCTTGGAAGGATACAAGAATACAAAGGACTTGACCAAGTAATAAGGGCTCTTCCTGAACTTGCTAAAGTACAAAAAAATATTCTCTTTGTTATGATGGGAAAAGATGTAGGTGATAGGAAGCGATTAGAAAAGATTGCACTGGAATTGCATGTTGAAAAACATATACGCTTCATGGGAGAGGTTTCAGAGCAATTAAAGCGCGGATTGCTTGATGCTTCCGAAATATTCATTTTTCCCAGCCAGTGGGAGGCATTCGGCATTGTAGTATTAGAGGCAATGGCTCGAGGGAACTCGATCGTGTCCACAAACACTGAAGGTGGAAAATATCTCATTAAGGAAGGAGAGAATGGATATCTCTTCAGTTATGGAAACGAGAAGGAGTTCCTATCCTCCATGACAAGGATAATCCGAGATCCAAGACTAAGGAAGAAAATGCAGGATAACAACAGGAAGAAAGCCAGGAAATTCTTATGGAAGGATATTGCTAGGCAACTTGAAATGATTTATCGATGAGATTTGGGACTTTCCAGTCATACATTTCCATATATTCTTGCAGACATACTTTCCAATCTCGCGGGATGGTGATTCCCAGGGATTTCAAATTTGTATTGACAAGCTTTTCTGACCTAGGTCTTGGTGCGAAATAATCTTGTTTGAAATATGAAGAATCTACCTTCTTTAGGGAAATCTTGTCATGAAGATTGTGGGCTTGAAGTATTATTTCTGCCACCTCATATCTACTTCCGCCGCCTTCACATACAGAGTTATAGACTCCATATTTTTCCCTATCAATAACGGCACGCATTATCTTAGCAAGATCATAGGTATAGCTTGGGCTTCCTAGCTTATCATCAATGACTGCAAGCTCAGTTTTTCCTGCTTGTATCTGCTTCATGATCTTATTAATAAATTTCTTGTCTTTTGTAGGACCTCCTCCTACCATCCATCCAGCCCGAAAGACAAAATGTTGTGGATTGAGTGTCTTTACAGCATGCTCTCCCTGATATTTTGACTTTCCATAGACGCTTAAAGGAGAGGCCATTTCATCGTCATGATATTCCTCTTTTTCTCCGTTAAAGACACCTGCAGTTGAGATATATGCCATGGGAATTCCCAGCTCTGCCGTAAGTTTTGCAAGATATTCTGGAGATTTTGCATTCACAAGAAAGGCTTCTTCGGGATTCTTTTCGCAATACTCCATGTCAGTAAGCGCTGCCAGGTGAAGCACGTAATCAGGCTTTAAAGTTATAATTTTTCTCTTTATGGCTGCAAAATCAGTTATGTCTAAATGTTCCAGCCATGGCTCATTAATATCTTTATCAGTTGGATACAACTGGCAGATGCTTTTAAACTCATGATAGACTGCCTCTCCCAGCATTCCTCCGCACCCTGTAACAAGTACCTTAGTTTCCTTTTTGATCATTAAAAGTTAATATCTAAATTACTTTTAAACGTTTCTATAAAAATTTAGCTACTTGCGTATATAACTGAAATAGAGATATTTTTAAATGAGTATTTCCTATTCCAGCTATGAGAATACTTGAGGTGACAAACTATTCAGCTGGTGCATGCGGTGTAGGAGCCAGAGCAAAACATGAGGCCATGCTCCTTGCAAAAAAGGGATATTATGTCAGACTTTTTTCTTCCAATAGTGTGAAGGGATCGACTGAGACTGCTCCGGCTGAGGAAATGTTCCACGAGGTAAAAATAACACGGTTCCCAGCAGTAAAACTTGGAGGGGAGAGCTTCATGAGCTGGGATTATTCCAAGGAAGCCCTTGAATTTAAGCCAGACATCATTATTGCCCACTCATATCGACATTCTCATACAACTAAGGCTTTGGAGATAGGGAAAAAAATAGGAGCAAAAGTCTTTTTGGTAACCCATGCTCCCTTTGTGAAGGGAAATATCACCAGAGGATTCTTTGCAAAGATAGCGGTATGGTTTTATGATACCTTCAAGGGTCCCAAGATACTTAATGGATTTGACAAGGTAATTGCCATATCACAATGGGAGATCCCTTACTTGAAGAAGCTAGGAGTGCATGATGACAAGATTGTTTACATACCCAATGGAATTCCTGACGAATTCTTTACGAAACCTAAGAAGCCACAACGAAGCAAAATTTTGTTCTTTGGAAGAATCTCGCCTATAAAAGACTTGGAAACATTGATAGAAGCAGTCAAGATGATGAAGAACAAGGTCCGTGTTGAAATTGTAGGGCCTGCGGAAGAAGAATATAGGAAAAGACTTCAGTCACTGATTGACGCCTATGGACTGCAGAAAGATATTGTCTTTGGTGATGCTATCTATAGTATTAAAGAGAAGATAGAAAAGATGGATTCGGCTTCCATCTTTGTCCTTCCTTCAAAAAGAGAGGCAATGCCCCAGGCGTTGATAGAGGCAATGGCACGAGAGAGAATTGTTGTCGCTAGCTACAATCAAGGAACGGCCGACATCATCGACAATGAGGTGAATGGTTACTTGTTCGAAGTCGGTAATGCGGCTGCGCTGGCACATAGGTTAGATAATGCAATCATCAATCCCATCAAAGGGATGGCTGAAAACGCTCGAAGAAGTGTTGATCAATTTAGATGGTCTCGGCTTCTTGGTAAAATTGAAAAGACTATTGGTATTGAGTAGGATCTCTTATATTTGCCCAGTAAAATCCCTGCTTACGAAGCATGCATGCAAGACATGATCCACAGTGCATATTCTTCCCGACATAACAACTTGATGTGTTTCTAAAATCAACTTTCAACTCGTTTCCCAAGACAATAATATCTTCCTTGTCTTTTTCGATAAATGGGGCAATGACTTTAAAGGGCTTAGAGTAGGAACTTGCAAGAGCATTCATCTTTTTTAAAAAATCCTTAGTTGCATCAGGAAAGCTTTCCCTCCCTTCGCACTTGAACCCAAGGAAAATATCATACACTCTTTTATCTTGAATAAAGAGAGAGTCTGCAAGGGATAATGCATGTGCGATAAAGAGTGGATTCCTTCCGGGAACATACCATTTCTTGCTTTCCTTAGATGTATCTTTAAGCTTGTCAACCCTTTTTACTTTTCCTTTCTTATTGATAAGGGACGTTGATAGGTTTCTCAGCTCAGGAAGCGCCATCTCCTTGAACTCAGCCTTTAGATTTCTGGCACAGATTTTTGCACATTTCCTCTCTTGATTAAGTGACTTCTGACCATAATTGAAGAAGAGAACGATAATATTACTGTATTTCAGCTTCTTTTTTGCATAGTGGGCAGTGACCACACTGTCAAGGCCTCCTGAGCAAAGAACTATCGCATCCTTCATTGGAAAGGGTGTCACATAACCTTTATAAGTTTGTTTCATTCTCAGGAATTATGAGAAAGGCAAAAGACCTTAAGAAGGGGGACTCAATCAGTATCGGAGGAGAGAAACTTGTCGTTGAATCTGTTGAAATATCAGATATAGGAAAGCAAGGCACTCAGAAATGTAGGATTGAAGCTAAAAAAAAGAATAATGAGAAAGTCATTATCATCCGCCCCTCTGATTACCCTTTTTCATGATTGACATCATCATAACTTCCTATAATGAGCCTAAGTCTACACTCCGTGCTGTTAACGCATTCTTAAAACAAGAGATTCCGGATGACTATAGGATTACTGTTGTGGACCCTTTTCCCCATGTGGGGACATTCTTGAAGAAAAACATCAAGAGTAAGAAATTCACGTTCTTCCTTGATCCGGGCGAAGGGAAAAGCTATGCATTAAATTTATTGCTGCAGGAATATGCATCAAAGAACACCAATGATCTATTCATATTGACTGATGGGGATGTTTACGTATCTGATACTGCCGTCAAAGAAATCGTAAATGCATTCAAAGACAAGAAGGTTGGCGCTGTCACAGGCAGGCCAGTATCTCTGGATAATAGAGATACAAAATATGGGTTCTGGGCGCATGTTGCATTCTCAGGCATTGATAGAGTGCGGAAGAGGCTTTCTGAACAAAAGAAATTTTTTGAGTGTTCGGGATACTTGTTTGCAATCAGGAAGGGAGTCATCATTGATTTTCCTGTGGAGACTTCAGAGGACAGCATCATCCCCTATCTTTTCTGGAAGAAGAAATACAGAATTGAGTATGCAAAGAATGCTGAAGTCTATGTTAAGAATCCGAGTACATGGAAGGACTGGCTGACACAGAAGGTAAGAAATATTAAGGCTCATGAGAACTTGAATGCTATTGCTCCCGGCATGCCACGGACAAAATCATTATTCAATGAAATTAAGGAAGGTGCGTTCTTTACATTGAAACAGCCAAAGAATTTCAAGCAAGCCTGGTGGATGCTCGAGCTCTATTTTGCACGATTATATATCTATTACAAGGCATTCAGTGAACTGCGGAAGAAGAGATATGCAGACGGATGGCGAGACATTGCAACTCCCTCTACAAAAACTCTAGATTAGTTTTAAGACTTCCTTGATTTTGGTCTTTAGCTCATCCAATGATGTTACGATAGGCATTGAGGCTATAAGGATAGCACTGAGATATTCTAATGCGTCTTTAATGGATTCATCGGTCTTTATTCCTATCGCTGGAATGCCCTTTGCATGAGCATAGCCTAGCTCCCATGCAGTTCCTGCACCTACATGGAGGCCATCAAGGGACGCTATGACTAGTCTACAGTCCTTAAATCCCTCAATGATGTCTCCCTTGAATATTCTTTGGACGTCATGCATTCCTTTAACGATCCCTACATCCCGATGAGGAAGAAATGTCTTTAATCCTAGTTCTTTACAGAGCACATCTATCCTTTCAAGCATTTCTTTTTCCGATTCGGTCCCTATCTTGCCGGCAATATAAACTTTCATGAAATTGCTTGGTAATTAACCTTAAAAAGATATTCACGCTTAGGTTTTCATGAAGATTGCAGTCATAAAGCTAGGGGCAAAGGGAGATGTAGTTCGTACCCTTTCCATTCTTCCCGCACTTCATGAGAAGTACAAGAACGCGAGTATTACTTGGATCACCAAGGATAATTCACGAGATTTGTTGCAGGGAAATCCTCATATTCATGCTATTGCAACTCTTCCCTATCATGGAAAGGAAATGTTTGACATTCTCTACAATTTTGACATTGACAAGGAGGCGACAAGCCTCGCCATGCAGATTACAGCGAAAAAGAAGTATGGATTCTATGCTGAAGGAGAGTACCCTTCAGCATTTAATTTAGGAGCCGAATCCTATCTTTCAACCTTATTTGATGATGATGTAAAAAAAAGCAATAGGAAGACATATCAGGAGCTTATGTTTGAAGCTGCTGAACTGAAATATACAAAGCAAAAGCCCCATATCTATCTCACTGAACAGGAAAAGAAGTTTGGACTTGATTTCGTTAAGAAAAATTCCTTGAAAAGAAAGATTGTTGGCATTCACATGGGAGCATCCCCTCGATGGCCGTCAAAGGCATGGCATGAATCGCACATTATGGATTTCATCACCAAGGCTTCCCAGCAGTACGATATTATCCTCTTTGGAGGGCCTGATGAAGTAAAGTCGCATGCGCATCTTCTCGAACGATTGAAGAAAGAAGGGATTACTATTCATCAAAACAATCCTAGAAACAGCGACAGAGAATTTGCCTCTCTTGTCAATATTTGCTCGTCCATGGTATGTTCGGATAGTTTTGCTCTTCACGTCTCTCTTGCCCTTGGAAAGAAAACGGTCGGATTATTCTTCTGCACGAGCCCTTACGAGATAGAAGATTATGGCTTGCTGCATACAGTTGTTTCTCCGTTGTTTGAGAAGTTCTTTCCTGAACGCATGAACGAATATAACGAAGAGCTGGTAAAAAGTATTTCTGCTGACGAAGTTCTTAAGATCGTCAAAAAATCCCTATGATAAGTATCGTGATAACGTCGTTCAATGAGCCAAAGACTATAGGAAAGGCGATTGGATCCTTTCTGTCTCAAAATCTCAATAATTATGAGTTGATTATCTCCGCTCCTGATGAGGAGACATTGAATATCGCGCGATCGTATGCGCGAAAGAACAGGCGGATTAAAGTTATCAGGGATAAAGGAAAAGGAAAACCTGCCGCTCTCAACCTTATCTTTAAGGTCGTAAGGGGAAGTATCATCATATTGACTGATGGTGATGTGTTTGTATCTCCCGATTCTGCAAAGAACCTTGTTAAAAGATTCAGGGACAAGACTGTAGGGGGAGTTACAGGAAGAATTCTATCAACAAATCCAAGAAATAGCCTTTTTGGATTCTGGGCATACTTTTTGACTGAAGCCTTCCATGATATGAGGATGCAGGAGGAAAAGAATAGAAAGAATGTCATCTGCTCAGGGTATCTTTACGCAATAAGAAAGGGCATCATACAAAAGATTCCTGAAGAGATAATGGCTGACGATGCATTCGTCTCTCTTGCCATCAACAAGGCAGGATTGCGAACCGTATACGAGCCTTTGGCTAAGGTCTCCGTAAAATACCCTACAAACCTTCCTGACTGGATACGGCAGAAAAAGAGAACCTCTGCCCGGTTCTATCAATTAAAGAAATATTATCCTATCTCCAAGGCACATTCCCTACGAGGAGAGATTATTTCAGGGGCTCGAGCAGCTTCCCAGCTTCGTTCACCCAAAGAGTTCTTCCTCCTTTCATTACTTGGTGTGATGAGGGCATATATATGGGGGAGAGTGTTCTTTGACGTTAGATTATGGAAGCGGGGATTCAAGAAGACCTGGGAAAGAGTTGAAAGCACGAAATAAGAAGAAATAAAAAGCTTCATTTCTACCATTCTCCATGGATGACGTCGAGAAGAGAAGAGAGAAACTCAAGAAGTGGCTGAAAGGAAGCTCCTCCATCTATTTGATTGCAATCCTTGTGTTTGCATTGATTCTTCGTATATACTTATTTTATAACACTGCGGGACAGACTCTCTGGTGGGACGAAGCAGAATATATGGCTACGGCAAAACACTGGGCCTTCGGTGTTCCCTATGATTTGAACCCTCAGAGACCTCCATTATTCCAATTTCTTGCTGCAATCCTCTTTAAAGTAGGATTAGGTGAATCATTTATCAAGTTTACAATTTCCTTAATCCCTTCAGTTTTCCTTATATTTTGCATCTATCTTCTTGGAAAGGAGATGTTTGACGAAAAAATTGGATTGATTGCAGCATTCTGTGCATCGATAAGCTGGACATTCCTTTTCTGGAGTACGCGAATGCAGCCAGACTTCCTTTCGATGTCATGCCAAACTCTCGCGGTATGGTATATGTGGAAATACTGGAAAGGAGACATGAAAGTACACTCCCTAGCAGCACTTTCGGGAGTCTTTGTAGCGCTTGGATTTTACTTCAAGATTTCTGCATTGCTTGTTCCTATGATATTCATGGTTTTCATAGCCCTTATGGATAGATTGTCTGCATTCAAGAAAAAGGGATATTACATATTTTCAGGCGCGTTTCTTGCTACCCTTATCCCTTATTTCATCTGGTCATGGTCTACCTTTGGAAACTTATTTGCATCTAAACAGGGATACACCCCAGATTCATTGCAGTTCCCGATAGGATGGTATAATTTTAAGTTTTATTCTATGATGACTGACGGTCTTATAGGTGTTTTATTTATCCTCTTTCTTATAGGGGTAATCCTGGCATTCCGTTTCGTCCTCTACCTTGACGTGCTTGTAAAACATAAGAAGAGAGTTTTTGATCCTGGATTGTTCAGTTTGCTATCTCTTGCATTTATTTCGGCGTTCTATATATTCTACATAAAGAATACCGATGACCGTTGGGTTTTCCTTTGGATGCCTTTCATCTTTATGCTTGTAGGAGTGGCAACCGTGTTCATTTATAAGATGATACGGCCCTATGGCAAGGCGATCGCCGTGATTGTCGTCATAGCCCTCCTCGGGTTTGCAACTTATGGGCAGATTGTACATGCTAAGATGCTGGATGAAAACAAGAAAGGAAGTTACGCTCCTGTGAAAGATGCAAGTCTATGGATAAAAGAGAATTCTTTGCCGAATGACAAGGTACTTTCTATATCCTACACACAGAGCGTTTACTATACGGAGAGGAATGTAAGCACATACTCGACTATCTATAATACGACTGCATTTGAAGACTATCTCCAAAAGAACAAACCTCAATTCATACAAGTTTCTATCTTCGAGCCCCATCCTACCTGGATTCTACAAAGTGGAACTCAGAATGGATATCAATATGTTGCACTGCCTTATTTCAACTCCTCAATCGTCACTCAGAATGGACAGCTGGCATCACTTGACTTGAAGCCAGAAGTAAAACACGATGGTATTACCTTCACCTTGGTCTATCCACGTGAACAGATTGACTGGGCATTTGTGTACAGGATTACTTACCAATAAAGTTTATTAATAGATTCTTTATAGGAATTTGATGAACTGCGTTATCTGTCAGGGAAATGTGAAACAAATCCCACTTATTCATGAAGTTTCTAGGTATACTAGAACAGCATATCCTCTTTTTGAATGCACCAACTGCGGGCTTGCACGACCTCACCCCCTACCCTATTCTGAAACCACGAAGCTATCTATCTATGATGTCCCTGAAAATATACGATTCTTCAATAAAGAGACCAAAACTATTGAAGAATCAAGTCCAGAATATAAGTATTATTTCAGGCATTTTACGCCCTATATTGATCTTGTCAATAAGTATAACATTCAGGGATCATGCCTCGATGTCGGATGCGGTGTCGGACACCTTATGCACATGCTTGCAAGAAAAGGGCTGAATGTCGAAGGGATGGAAATAAGCCCTGATCTGGTAAGCGCTCTAAACAAAAAATTCAAAGTATATTGCGCTGAGGTAGGTGATAAAAGTATCAAGAAGAAATACGATCTCATTACCTTCAATCATGTTTTAGAACATGTTGAGCATCCTGAATCATTCATTAAGGGAATATATAGTATGTTGAACGAGCAGGGATACATAATCTTTGCAGTTCCTTTTCTTTATGGGCTTATCCCACAGATCTTGCGCACAAAATGGTATGGACTTGGCTATGGCCAACACCTTAATTTCTTCTCAATAAAGAGTTTAAAGAACCTGCTGGAGAGAAACGGGTTTATAGTCCATGAATTCAAGAGACTGAGTGTTGACTATGCACACCCTGCATTTCCTCGAATAATGAACACCGTTGCCCAGATGATCATGAAGGGTGTTATTGCTATGAATTGGGGCGATAATCTCTTTGTCGTGGCGCAGAGGAACGGAAAATGAATCTCGGTTCACTCCTTTCTAAGGCATTTGAAAAATTCCCTGAATGGCCTATAAAAAATGACATCCGATATTTTCTCGCCTTTAACAGGCTTGTACCTTCATTCGTCTCTGATCTCTCGCCAGTCAAGGGATATGAATTGAATTATCATATTAAGCCAGGAGACATTGTTGTCGATGCGGGAGCATTTACAGGAGATTATACAGTATTTGCCGCAAAAAGAGCGGGTCCTCACGGAAAAGTTCTTGCATTCGAGCCTGATGCAAAAAACAGGAAGATTCTAGCACACAATCTCAACCATGAAGGATTGAGAAATGTCATAATAATCCCAAAGGGGTTATGGAACAAGAATACAAAGCTGCAGTTCAGCGGTTCTGATGGTCTGCACTCCACTCTTCTTGCAGGCAGTAAGGAAACGTCGATTGATGTCGTTAAGCTTGATGATGAATTGAAGAAACGGGGAATAAGAAAAGTCGACGTCATCAAGATGGATATAGAGGGGGCTGAAATAGAGGCTATTCAGGGTTCTCTCGAAACATTAAAGAAAAACAAGGTGCATGTCATCATTGCATCATACCATATCGTTGATGGGAAAAGAACATCATACTATATTGAAGATTTCTTGAGAAAGCACGGGTATCAGGCAAAATCTGATTTTCCTAAGCATTTAACGACGTATGGCTGGAAGCCCTAACTAATATTCAGTTTTGCTTTGGTAAACGCCCATATGTATGCAACTGTTGTTGCCCATACAAGAGGTGCATGAAGAAGCCAAGCCTTATCCTTATACTTGATAAGTGGAGGAATACTTTCAACTAATGCTGGAACGAAGAGAAGGTCCTTAATGACTTGATAGACAAAATTGACTTTCCCAAATCGCCCCCACATTCCTTGAGACCATTTGAAGACCCTATCATGGGTGGCTCCCCTGACAAAATAGTATCTTCCCCATTTGACCTTCTTTTTTAGGAAATCCCTAGCACCTGGAGTCATGAGATGATGAAGATGTGCATCTTTTACAATAGCAATATTTGCACCGTTTGGACGTGAAGCCAAGAGATACGCTACATCCACATCCCGGCTGTATCCTCCAATACTCTTTAGCGTTTTCTTCCAGAGTGTCAGGTAATATCCTCCCGTAAGAAGAAAGTCATCTTTCGTGTTGTGGCGGACATAATACTTTCCCTTATCGACCAACCTTGCCCTTCCAAGCGATATTTGCGGATCAAGCGATCCATACATGGCAAAAGGATCTGTTCCTACATAGCTCAAATATTGGTTAGTTAAATTATCCGATTTTACGACAGCCATTCTGCAGATAGCATAGGCAATGGTCTTGTCATTCATAAGAGGATAGATCATTTTGGTAATCCAGTCTTTTTCTACAAGTGCATTATCGGAATCAATGGTAACCACGATATCTCCTTTGGCAGCGTCGCATCCTATTGATTTAGGCATTCCTTTTCCCTCAGGATATCCTTTGACTTTTGTGAGAATGACTCTGGCTCCAAGCTTTCGTGCAACTTCAATCGTCCCATCTGTAGAATAGCTATCCACAATAATAACCTCTATCTTATTTTTTGGATAGTCCTGCTTTCGTATGCTCTTAATAGCCCTTTCAGTAAAATCTTTGCAATTAAGGGTACAAATGACAAAACTTACTTTAGGAAGTTTCATGAGGTCTTGTGGAAAATCTTATTTAAAAATCCTCCTAAAAATCCGAGGCCATAGGTAACATGCACAATAAAGAAGATGAATGGAAGTATAAAGAATGCAGGAAAATTCCTGTTTCTCACTGATTCATAGAATGAGAATACAAGGGCTAGTATAACATAGGCTATCAATGGAAGAATAAAGAGTCTGCTTAAAGCCAGGAGGAATGGCAATGTAAGAATGTAGAGAACAAATAAAGAAGGGATGATAAATAATGGCTTTGCCTGAAGTTCCTTTTTAAGATCCCATTTTGTTTTTGCAATAGCATAGTCAAAAATTTGCTTCACAAGTGCTTTTAGTGTTGGTCTTCTTCGGTGATATACAAAGATCTCTGGAGAATAACCTACCTTGAGCCCGAGCTTTTTAGCTTTCTTGACGAATGCCACATCATCTCCAGGATATAATTCCCTATCAAACTTCAGCTTCTTAAAAACTGACTTTCTCACCGTAAGATTGACACCACTAATATAATCATGATCTGCATTCAGGTTTAGTTTTGACTTCCTGTATCTCCTATTGACTCCTGGGGCTCCAAATGGGTCCTCAAGGACATAGCCACTTACTCTTGCAAAGAATTTATCGCTCTTCGGGGTAATTTGAGCTCCTCCCACAATACTGATTTCCTTATGATCATCAAGGAAAGAGTCAATTTTCTTGAGAAAGTCTTTTTCTATAATAGCATCGTCGTCGAGAAATACAATTATTTCCCCTTTTGCTTTCTTTACACCATTATTCCTATTATCGGGGACATTAAGACCCTTTATGATAATCACTTCAAAATTCTTCTTAGGATAATCTAGCGTTTGTATGGAAGAAAGTATCTCTGCATCCCTCCACGGGGCAAGTGCAATGACAATTGAGAATCGTTTTTTCATTGTAACCGTGAAAGTAGCGAATCGTAGATTTTTATAAACCTTTTGAATGGGGAATGAAGAATCCTTAACCGCAATATTGCAAGACCCATCCACGGGCCTGCCTTCTTGAAATTGATCGTCGAGTATTTCTTGTCACTCCATGTTGTGGGGACTTCCTTAATTGTATATCCTTGTTTTCTCATGGTGTAAAGAAGTTCCACATCAAATGCCCAACGAGTCATTCCCAGTCTTGGAATAACATCCTTGACTGCTTCAGCAGTAAAGACCTTTGCTCCGCATTGTGTGTCTCTGTAGGGCATGAGGAAAAGAGCACGTATGATAACATTAAAGACTCGTGAGACAAAAATTCTCTCTGCCTTGGGTTTTGGACTAACGTGGGCTCCGGCAAGATACCTGCTTGCAATGACTCCATCGTGCCCTGGGAGTGCCTCTAGCAATGCATAAAAGCTTTCAGGAGATGTTGCCATGTCTGCATCAACGAAACCAATCACATCGTTCTTTTTCTTAAGGACCTCTTTACAACCCTCAATGACTGCATATCCTTTCCCTCCTCTCTGGAGGTTTATGCTTTGAATTCTTGAGTTTTTCTTTGAATATGACTTAATGATCGCTTCAGTCCTATCTTTTGTTGCGTTAATGACAACAAGGATCTCGTAGTCTAACTTCTTCTTCACACGAAGAGATTCAAAATAGGAGGAATAGCTCTCGAGAGTCTTTGCAATCCTTTTCTCTTCATTATGTGCGGGAATTACGATCGACAGTTTCATGATCAATTAGGAATACGGAAGCCCATAGGAACAAGGCTGAAGCAACTATAAAGGCTAGAGCAAATTGAATGAGGTTGTGGGAGAAGTAAACAAGGAGGATTAATTCTATGGGGATTGCAAACACAAGAATCCCATATCCCTTAACCCTTCCTATGGACAGCTTATATGAGAGTGTCGCATATCCTAAAGAAAGCAGACTGACAGCACAACCCAGATAGAAGAGTATTGAGGATGACTGAACAATGACCTTGCCTGAAAATACTTTTATGATAATGTTCGGGAAAAAGAAGAAAAGCGTGAGGGCCACCACAATGCATATTCCAATCAGAATAAGTGCCTTCATGAACAACTTCTCTTTCTTGCCCTTAGATTGGGCTGTTAAAGGAAACATTGCTTTGGTGATTGGCTGAGTCGCAAAGAAGACAGTTTTTGCCATCATGGATGCAATTGCATAGGCTCCTGCGATGTCAGGACTAAACATAATTCGGGCAATGATAATATCTGCGCTGTAGAGAACCAGTGTTGTCAGCGTCGCTAAAAATACTGGCTTTGAGTACCTATAGATGTCCGGAGTTGCAGCGGCCTTCTCCTTTTGAGAGAATATGCTTCTTAAAGTAATGAAGGAATAGAGAAAGGCTATAAGGCCTGCAATAATTGTGGCTGTTATCGCCCCATATACTTTCCATCCAATCATGACGAGAAGAAATGCTCCTAAAAGCTTCAAAAACCCTTCAATGATCATATTTACTCCAAGAGAGACAAACATCTTCTTCCCCTGCATAATACCTCTTGGAATAGGGATAAGGAAAGAGTAGAATATAATAAGTCCATTGAGAACAAGCAAGGGAAATGGTATTTTCAACAGTGGAGAGACGACAAAGATAACGGCGAGATAGCATACTCCTAACAATACTGCAAAGACAAGAGATCTTTTTAGGGATTTTTTAAATATATTCTTTAATTTTCCAGGGTCATTTTCCTGTGAGGAATACTTGGCAAGGATTGTCTGGATTGATTCCGAGAATATGGCTAGGATATAGAGAATAGAGAAAAGCGTTGCCAGTATACCATATTCTGCCACTGTAAGGAATCTTGCCATGAGAAAATGGAAAAAATAGTTAAACGCCTGAAATGCGTTGAAGGTTACAAATAATATGATGCTTCCCGAAAGTAAACTCCAATTTCTATCAGCCATAAAAAATTCCCTGTCTAAAAATAACAAAACCTAGAAGAATGATGATGATCTGGAAGATCCATAGAGTGTATACCACTCGCTTCTCTGTAGGCTTTATCGAAGATTTTTGAAGAAGGGCTATAGCAACATGCTCCAATCCATAGAGCTTATCATACGGCAGTGCAAGGGTCCCATCTTTCTGAGGTTTTCCGAACGACTGCTTTATGAGTTTACCCCGTGATTTCAGAATTACTTCAAGTATATAGGGAATGAAGAAAAATACGGCTATCTTTTCGAAATTACCGAGAATTGAAAGGATTGCGCACAATGCTCCGACGGAATATGTAAGGACATCACCTGGAAATACTTTCGCAGGATAGAAATTATAATAGAGGAATGCTATAAGTGCAACCACCATACAGAGCGCAAGGACTGAAAGCCATGACTGACCTGTTAAATACGCGACAAGACCAAGAGCTATCAGGATAAGGGTTCCCTGACCTGCTTCGAGGCCATTGTGACCCGCAATCATGTTAAATGTCGTTGTTGCTGCGACAATTCCTAAAGGTATGAGGACAAGAGGATAAAAGAATCCGAGATCTACTTGCCCGAGGAATGGAAAAAGAATTAAACTTCTTCCTGCATTGATTACCATGAGAGGTATTGCTGCGATAATAACCAAGAAAATTCTTGATTTTATAGAAAGCCCTCCGTGAACCCATCCTAGAAGATCATCCACTAATCCTATTCCACCTGCAAGTGTTACAACGAGAAGGGTAGCAAGAATTTCGATAAGATAATCAGTCGTATGAAGATAAAATACTCTGTAAGCCACCAAAAGCAAAACGCCAACAATAAACCCGAGCAGCACCATGATTCCTCCTGAACCGGCCACCTTTTCAGCTTTAATCTTATTCATATCATCCCATAGCAACCCTATCTGTCGGGCCTTCTTCATCCAGAATGGAAGTAAGAACAAGGTTATGAAAAAGCTTGCCAGGATCGGGATGAGAAGAATTCCGCTTGCCATTATGCTTGTTGAACCGACGTATCAGGATACGTAGTGCGAAGATAACTTTCATTTACTACCATTCCTTGTGGATAGTGTATCTCCCATATTCTAATAGGACCTCGAAGACCTTGGTAGTCAACAAAATCGCCAATGTTGGCGTTCTGAGATTTTAAGTATGCGACAAGAGCGTCATCTTCGCTATGAGCAAGGGTAAATGAGGGATTATTTTCATTGTAGAGATACAATCGAGCAAGCTGTGACTTTACTGTCCTATTGCTTAAATATAACAGCGCTCCATCGACATCAAGATTCAACCCTGCTGATGTCTGTGTTGCTCGAGGGAACAAAAAGACTCCTGCATCAAGCCCTGAACCGAAGTCAATTAAGGTCTTATCATATACATATCGAAGAGGAATTGCATATTGCTTCGCTGGCAATCCTTTTTGTGCACATTCAAGGCAGTCGATATACAATCCCTGAACACTTGTTAATTTTGACTGCTGACGGATTATCATGACACCTATGATTGCAGCCTTACCTGCAGGAAGGAACACTTGCGTTCCATTCAAGCTATACATAACATCCGCATCCAAGGTTGTCCCTCCCCCATAGACAAACGTTGTAGCATTTTTTGCCTCTCTGGTTTGTGAGGGATCTTTCTGGAATTCTGCCAGCCAACTTGCACGGTCATAGTTTTGATCTGATCCAATAGTTGAGAATGCAGAGTATTTCCCTATGTCACTTGAATCTATGAGGAAATGAGTTGTGTTATGTGCGTAAAGGAAACTTAATGCTGCGTCATTGTCGGGCCCTGTTAATGCATATCTCCCCATGAGGTGGTTCCAATAAGGAATAGCATTCCCTCCGTCAAGCACCGTCGCGCGCTCTCCTATCGTTTGAATCCAATATCCATAATCCCACCAGTGACCAAAGACTGCGTTGGTTGGAGTAGAGGTCCTTACCCAGGCCATGGCTTTCTGCCATTGTTGCGTATAATCGTAAGGAGCATAATTCTGTGCAGTGTTCTTGCTTTCATTATAGAATGCATATGCTGAGAACAACGCAGCGATAATGATGATACCTGCTGCTGCAAGAGATAGTATCCGCTTCAGATCTCCCGAACTTCTCCAAGCTCGCACACTGAAGACAACTAAGAAGTATGCCACAATAATAGATGTTGGAGGAACAAGAACCATGACTAATCTGACCGCTGCTCGTGCTCCAATGACTCCTAAGATAAAGAACGACGAGAGCAGAATATATCCCACATCGATATGAAGGAGTTTCTCTGATTCTCCTTTCTTATAATACTGATAATAGTAGTATCCGAATGTTCCCAGGAAAGCAATAAGACCAAGGGAATAGAATGCTATGCTTGCGAAGCTGGTTCCATTGAAAATACTGCTTCCACTGTATCTTCCAAAGATAAGCGAGGCTATGAAGAAGGCATATGCGGATGTTGTTAGTGTTCTTTCCCTTTTAGTGAAATGAGATACCATATTCCAGTAGAGATAGATGGAACCTATAAGGAAGAGCCAGAAGAAGAAAGGAATTCCTCGAATGACTGGACCAAATGAATCAGCCCATTCACTGAAGAACGGCTGCCTGTTCTCAGCCACCGTTAAACCAAGACGGTCACTGATAGGGCGGATAAGTGCCTGTTGGATGACTCTGAACTTGTCGAATATAAATGAAGGTCCTCGCAATACCATCCCTCCAAGAGCTCCTAGCACAACAGCGCAGACAAGAGCAATCACCGGCCGGGGAACCTTATGGAATGACTCAACATGTCGTTTCAAGCGAGTGTGAAATATAATATTGTAGATAATGAGCGATCCAATTGCAAGCAAGGGGATAAGTGCAATAAACGACGTCATGAATCCGACATAACGCAATGTAAACAGCCGTGAAGTAATGATGAGATGAGGGATCATCCACGCAAGGGCGATGTAGAGTTTTTTACGAGAAGTTTCGCCAAGTAGGAATGTTATAAGAAGTGTAACTCCAATAGCTAGGAACACATAGGTATATCCTCCCCAGATAAGAGCCATAGCTCCTGTTGAGAGGCCTGAAATAACTGCGAGAGAAATCTGATGCCATTGCTTCTTGGCTTTCCAAGCCGCTATGAAGAAATAGAATGCTACTGCAAGGTAAAAGAATGCAGCGGATTCCTTTTCAGGAATTCCTGCTATAGTTCGTGGAAGCAATGAAGGTATGGTGATGAAAAAGAATGAACTGATAAGTGCAATGAGATTGGCCTTTTTTGCGCCAAGAGTATCAATGAAGAGAATCCGTGCGAAAAAGAAGAATGCAATGACCGTGATTGCAAACATGAATACGGGGAAGATAACCGATGATTGCTCCACCGATGTCGATCCAAAATGAACGGCAATCTTGTGGAACCAGGCCATAACATATGTGTGAAGCACAAGCTCATTACGGACATCAAATCCTAGAGGAACATACCTCATTGTGTCAATAGTCATAAGAGAGCCGTGCTGGACAATATATTTAGTCCAACGAAGGAAAAGGAAAGGGTCTAAGTCAGGGCCAAGAGTCCAGCTTCCCGTTGTTACGTCTTTCAGCTTTGACAGATTAAGGGTTCTTAGCCAAACCGAAAACCATACAAGAATTGCAAGAGCAATATAGCTTAACCACAAGTATTTTTTTCGTAAGAACTCAAGAGCCTTGGCCTTTCGCTGTTCGAATAGTTTCTCGTCGTCCATAGTAGTCCTAGTGTGTAAAAATACTATATAAAGCTTTCAATCAGAACAGGGCAGGTGTTATAAAGACTTCTATCAGGGCTGCAAGAAAGAGAACAACGACTGCGACAATGATCAGATTCAATGAGTCCTGTAAGATTTCCCAGAATTTCTCAGTTCCTGCTTCATGCTTTATCACAGCCACAGACACCATGCCTCCGGCCAATGCAACGGTAAAGTATGAGGCAATTTCAGGGATACCATGAATCATATATCTCATAATTCCCATGGGCAACCCACTTAACTGCGATTTTGTGAAAATGACTACTGCAGCCGATATCACTGTCGCATTCCACGCCAGCACGAAAATCACCCCTGCCCCAAAAAGAAGTGAAAAGAGAAGTGTGAAAAGAAGTACATACATGTTGTTGGTGAAGATAAGGAACAGCCTTTCTTTATTCGTGAGGAATGCCGAAGGGCCTCCTGCTTCTCTTAATCCGTACTGCTTGACACATTCATTGTAGCTTGTCGGTCTGTTAATGAGGCAGTACGTTTCAATTTGTGCCTTGAACGTTGCTGTTGATGAAAGAACTGTATACCATATGGAAAATGCAACGACAAATCCTACAAAGAGCCACATGAAGGCAAGAATTGCACGCTCATGTTCCTTCAAAAGGGAAAAAGATGTCTTGTCTCGAGTTATCCTTTTCTCTTCAAGCTTTATGGTATAATAGATGAACGGCATGGAAAACATTACCGTAAATGTCACTACAAGGACTCCTGCATACTTTGACAGCACCGCATCCTGGGCAAATATCCAGTTTACGAGAAGCAGTGAAACGCTTGCATAAAATGCTCCGACGAAGAACAGTTCCCACGGATGTCTTTCGGCTTTCCTTGGATTGATGAGCATCTCGAGCATTGATAGGGTATGGAAGGTCGGCTTAAATAGTTTTTTATACCCTTTTGGGCTTTACAGGCCATGAGTGGTGAAGAGCTTTCAATTATTGCAAATCGATTACGCAGAGATTCCTTGCTGATGACAACTGCCGCAGGAAGTGGGCATGCAAGCTCATGCCTTTCATGTGCTGAAATTATAACAACTTTATTATTTCACGAGATGAGTTATGACCCTTCAAACCCTGGACACCCTGATAACGACGAGTTTATCCTTAGCAAGGGGCATGCAGCCCCGATCTTATATGCTGCACTGTTTCGTGCAAAATGCATCAATGAGGATCTTCTCAGTTTAAGAAAATTGACAAGCAATCTTGAAGGGCATCCTATTCCCGGAGCAATCCCGTGGATCAAGGTGGCCACAGGAAGTTTGGGGCAAGGTCTTTCAGCAGGCGTCGGCATGGCACTTGCCGGTAAATTGAAAAAAAGAAGTTTTAGGACCTATGTTCTCTTGGGCGATAGTGAATTGAGTGAGGGATCAAATTATGAGGCATTACAACTGGCAACCCACTATTCATTACACAATCTCTGTGCTATTGTTGATGTCAATGGACTTGGACAACGTGGAGCGACCATGTTAGGAACAAAGATTGATGCATATAAGAAACGGTTCGAGTCATTTGGATGGAAAGTCTTTACTGCTGACGGGCATTCAATACAATCACTGATGACGGCGTTTTCCGGGGCCAAAGCATCTAAGACTCCTAGCATCATCCTTGCTAAAACAGTCAAGGGAAAAGGAGTAGCTCTCATGGAAGGAAAGAATGGATGGCATGGAAAAGCATTGACGCCGGAACAGCTTCAGAAGGCTCTTCTAAAATTCCCCGAGCAGGATCTTCCTCCAGTCAGGATTGAAGTTCCCGAGCCTAGTGAAGAAAGAGAAAAGGCATCTGATCTCGTGCTTTCGAGCTATAAAGAAGATATCTCCACGCGGGAAGTCTATGGAAGGACACTTGCAGAGTTCTCTAAAAGCTACGATCGAATTATTGCAATCGATGCAGAAGTAAGCAATTCCACGTTTTCTGAAGAAGTAAAGAAAAATACCCCTAAGCAATTTGTCGAGGCATATATTGCAGAGCAGAACATGATCGGCATGGCACTTGGATTGTCAAAAAAAGGATATAAGGTATTTGCATCTTCATTCTCTGCATTCCTAACACGAGCCCATGACCAATTGAGGATGGCTGCCTATTCTATGGGAAATTTCACGGTATGCGGAAGTCACTCCGGAGTTTCTATAGGGGAGGATGGAGCATCGCAGATGGGGCTTGAAGATATTGCCTTATTCCGATCATTGCCAAACACTATTGTCCTCTATCCATGCGATGCCCTTTCTACACAAAAGCTTATGCTTCTTAGCCAAACCGAACAGGGTATAAAATATATCAGGACAACAAGACCCAAGACTCCTTTGCTTTATGATCCTGAAGATGAGTTTGCTATCGGTGATTTTGGGGTTGTACGAGAGTCTCCTAAAGATAAAGTTGTGCTTGTAGGTGCAGGTATCACAGTACATGAGGCGATGAAAGCACATGCCTTGCTCGCCGAGGAGAGAGTTGCTGCTGCTGTCGTTGATCTGTATTCCATAAAGCCATTCAACACTAAAGAATTCATAGAGTTCGTGAAGGGACGAGGCAAAAAGGTAGTGGTTGCTGAAGACCATTATAAGGAAGGAGGTATTGGAGAGATGCTCTGCAGCGAGCTTGCTGACACCGATATTAAGATAACGTGTCTTTCTGTCTCCGAGGTACCTCACTCAGGAACCTGTGAAGAACTTCTCGATAAATATGGAATCAATGCTGCCGCTATTGTCGAAGCAGCTAGGAAATTGCTTTAAAAAAGTTTATATATAAGATACGTTGTATAAGTTTTTGTGAAGTATTACTTTCTCTTTCCAATTCTTGTTCTCTGTGGTTCTATTCTAGCGATAAGTCTAGCCTCCGCCGAGGAGGCTACCACGACACTTCGTGTAATCACGAATGTCATAAATGACAACGGCGGTACTGCCACTTCCCAGGATGCTGCATTTTCCGTTCGAGCACCGTGGATAAGTCCGGGAAATCCAGAGTTTGTACCGATATATAACGATACAGACCTCACCTTATTCATGGAGCCTGGACCGTATGATGTCACCTATCGTGCACCAAGGAACGAGTACTTCTTAGATTATAACCGAACTGTTTCGGAAGGCTGTTCTGGCAACATCCAGGTTGGTCAGCATATTATTTGCACCGTTACCTATGATGATCCGGATCTTTCTGGCTTTGGTTTTGTTCATATCGTCACTCATGTTATTAACGATAATCTTGGCACGGCAAACCCTTCAGATTTTGCATTTTTCATAACTTCGCCAACAGGCGATGGTCGTCAACGTCAAATCGAAGCTAGAGAAGCTGATATTACTGTATTACGAGATCCTGGACCGTATGATCTTTACAGTTTTTACAGTAAAACTGGCGGATACACAAGAACTCTTTCTGACGACTGTTCGGGTACTGTGGCTGCAGGCGAAACTAAAACGTGCGTGATTATATATGATGATCCACCCCTTATTCTGCTTCCACAGCACTGGTGTTACCAGGAATCCTCTACTATTAGCACTCCTTGCGGCGGTTTGGCAGGTGGTTCATATTCTTCGTCAAACAACGATACCTTATGGATGGATGGAGATTGGCATACGACACTCTATTCATTTCAAAGACCTGGTATCGTGGATTATTATACGACTTACAAAAAACCTGCTCGTGCACTTCCAACAAGCGTTTTGAAACTCAAAGACTATACGGAAGAAGGCGATACGTTATTTAGTTTTGATACTACGTATAAAATCCCAGAAGCATGTTTTTCTCAAAGTGATTTACAATTTAGATTTACATTAGGGTATGGGGCAGACTCGGACTTTGTAAAAAGTGCATGCTGGGGCGGCAACACATGGGTGGTTTTTAGAAATCTTGTGAAGGATGATGCTGGAATGATGGAAGAAGCCATGATTTGGGGAATGGCAGCAACTGAAAAGGACTGCAAAGTGCTGCAGAAAGGGCGGGAAAAGGAGTGCATGAAAGCAGTAAAAGAAATGAGGCATAATAATTGATTATAAACCCTTCTTCAGTGCATCAGCAATCAAGGGCGAAATGTCAATCTGTGCATATTTGTTAGGGATTGTGTTTGTCGTAATGAGTTCTGCATATTTTGTAATCAATGTGTCAGCATTCTTCACAAGCACTCCATGAATCCCTATGCAGATGATCTTTTTTGCCCCTTGCTTCTTCGCCATCTTAAGAGCTCCTGAAATTGTCCTTCCCGTACTTATGATATCATCAATTATAATGATGTTCTTTCCAAGCTTTTTCTCCTTCTGCTTTATGTGCTCTGAGGAAAATCGCGTCTTTTCCAAGATGACTACTTTCTTATTGAGCATATCGGCTATTTTTTGGCTCCATTGCGCGCTTTCCTTATCAGGGCCGACGATAGTGAAGTCATCCTTGAATCTTTTCCTTATATAATTAGCTATGAGTTTGTTTGTTGTGATGCTTGTTGCGTGCTTTGAAATCTGACGCATGCTGTGTAGCCTGTGCAAATGAGGATCGACTGCTATGATCTTATCAAAGTGCGAGAACATCTCAAGGATATGCAATGATGAGAAGCTATCGTAATTAAAGAAATGAGTATCCTGGCGCATATAGGGAAGATATGTTGCCACCAAGATGACTTTCTTTGCATGATAATCTTTGGCGATTCCTCCTGCAAGCAATGTCTCAACAATCTTCCTGTTTGGATCCCCCGAAAGAGAATTGATGATCACCACCGTCTTGTTCTTTGGATTGTCTTTTAAGGAGATGTGGAACTCAGAGTCGGGGAAATCCTCGACCGTAATGGGTACATAATGTGCTTTCAGCGCACGTGCAACGTGCTGTGCAATCTCTTTCGTTTCGGGAAAACTAGCTATAAGCAATGACATTCTTCACCTTTGATACGTTCACACGAAGATTGTATATAAATCTATCAGTAGAGACGAGCATCGCATACATGCGTATCGCTGCTATTAGTTTCGTTTCTCACTCTGAAAACACAATCCCTATAATCTTTTGACTTCTCTAATAAGACTGCAGTTGACTCGGTTGGGAGGAACGGCCCATTAAGACTATAATAATAAGCATCGAATAAATCATGAAATCTGACCAATATAAAATAGTATTCGCTGCAATCTATAATATTATATTCTGTACTATAACCTCCTCCACTCCAAACTTGAACAATTTTAGCAGGGTTTTTCCCTTCACAATAAAAATGTTTTTTAAATGAGAATGAATTTCGATAGTAAGACAACTCTTTGCCGTTAACATTGATAGCACCTCCGTTTTCAAGAAGAGCATCCATATCTTCCCTTGATATTGATGATCTTGCTGTAAAGCTGTGATTGTTTAAAGCCGGATATTTTTCTTGGCTTTCAATGAGAGTTTTAACATAGCTTTGACGAACTTGTGTTGGGCTAGTAAAATAATATTTAAATAAGGCTATTAGAATAAGCATTATCACAAGTATTGTTATAACGATAGACCTCTTCATACCGCTAGAGAGCTTAATTCTTTTTAAATATTCCCTAGAATGATTTTTATACTGACAGTCCCTGAAAGAGGGATGTATGACATCATAACGCTGGGGAGCGCAAGCCTTGATGTTTTCGTAAAGACGAAAGAGGAGATACGGAAGCATAAGTCCCACACTGATCTGTGCTACCACCTTGGTGAAAAGATCCTTGTCAACAAGCTTTCATTCAACACGGGAGGAGGAGGGACAAACACTGCAGTTGCCTTTTCAAGGTTAGGATTAAAGACAGGGTACATGGGAGTTGTAGGGCATGATGTACAGGGGATTATCATCCTTCATGAATTAAAAAAAGAAAAAGTTGATTTTCTTGGAAGTATGAAGAAAGGTAACACTGGATATTCAATCATTCTCCCGAGCGATACTGATCGGGCCATCCTTTCATACAAGGGAGTTAACAATGAATTTAGCATTCATGATGCTCATTATAAGCTGGCAAAGTGGTTATATGTTAATACGATGCTAGGCACAAGCTTCTCTACCGCTCAGGCCATCATGAAAAAACATAAAGGGAAAGTTGCAGCAAATATTAGCCTGTATCTTGCTAAAGAGGGGTTGAAAAAACTGTCTTCTTTTCTAAGAAGGCTCGACATTCTTGTTCTTAACAAGGAAGAGGCTTACGCCTTGACGAAAAAGAAGACTATTCACGATGCATTACAGACCCTTTCGACACACACTGCAGGAATTATTGTTATTACCGATGGTTTCCATTCTTTACATGCCTATGATGGCAAATACTGGGTAAAGAAGGTGAAGAGGATAAAGCCCGTAGATTCAACAGGTGCTGGAGATGCATTCGGAGCTGGTTTCGTTTATGGGATCATGAAAGGGAAAAGTCTGATGAAAAGTCTAGAGCATGGTAGCGAGGAAGCACACTCGGTACTCCTTCATGTGGGGGCAAAGAATAATCTCTTGAGAAAATTATAATATCAAAATTTAAATAGTTCTGATTCTAGGATGAGTAAAAGAGCATGAACATCGCTATCAACGGTTTTGGAAGAATAGGAAAACAATTCTTTTTGGCATGTATGGAACAAAAAGTATCATGGAACTTTGTCATCAATGATATCGCTTCCCTGGATTACTTAGCATATTCATTGAAGTATGATACAGTACACCCAACTCCTCAGGAAAGCGTGAAGCATGATGGGAAGTATCTCTATTTTGGAAAGAAAAAAATGAGAGTCTATACGGAAATGGATCCCTTGAAACTGCCATGGAAAGACGAGAAGATTGATGTCGTCGTTGATTGCACAGGCATGTTTACTGAAAGGGAAGGAGCAATGAAGCATATTCAGGCAGGAGCAAAGAAAGTACTGATATCGGCTCCTGCAAAGGGGCACGATTGCACCCTGGTATGTGGAGTCAATAATTCAATGCTCAAGAAAGACAACAGAATTATTTCTGCAGGAAGTTGCACTACAAACTCTGTATCCCCTTTGGTAAGCATTCTTCACAATGCGTTTGAGGTAATCAGCGCTTCATTCATCACAACACATGCTTATACTGCAACCCAAAGGCTTGTTGATAGTGCTGACAAGAAAGATATGAGGCGAGGAAGAGCCGCTGCTGAAAACATTGTTCCCTCAACCTCGGGCGCGTCAATTTCTGTTGTCGAAAGCATTCCTGAACTGAAAGGTAAGCTAACAGGCTACGCATTACGAGTTCCTGTTGCTGATGGTTCTCTTTCAAGTGTATTCGCTCATGTGAGAACAAACACTACAGCTCAGGAAATAAATGCTCTTTTCAAAAAACAAGCTGAAAAGATGAAGGGAATCCTTTTGTACAATGAAGATGAGATCGTCTCTTCAGATATCATCCATAATCCATCTTCATGTATATTTGACTCAACTTTAACAAGCGTTACAGGAAACCTTGTAAGTGTCGCCGGATGGTATGATAATGAATGGGGATATTCAAATAGACTTGTTGATGTCGTTAAACTTCTTTAACTATGAGTATATGTACTATAGATCATCTTCTTCTGCAGAATGAGAAAATCCTTCTTAGGGTCGATATAAATTCTCCCGTTGTAGAAGGTAAGATACTTGACTCCCCACGAATGGCTGAGGCAGCTGAGATGATTAGGGTCCTTCTTGAAATGAAGGCGCGAGTCATCGTTATTGCCCATCAGGGGAGGAAAGGAGATTCAGATTTCCTGCCTTTGAAACAACATGCTGACCTCCTTAGTAAAAAAATAGGTAAAACCATCCAGTATATTGATGATCTTTTTGGGGAGAGAGTGGAATATGTGATTGCAGGACTGAAGCCCGGAGAGGCGATTATGTTAAGGAATGTCAGAGAGTATGATGATGAAAAAGACGTTGATTCCAAGAACAACCGATATCATTCATTCTCTACCCTTTTTGATGCGTATGTGAATGACGCATTCTCAGTCTGCCACAGGAAACAAGGGAGCATTGTTATTCCCCCTCAGCATCTGGAGAGTGCCATGGGTAATAATTTTGAGAAAGAGCTGAAGGCTGTGGAGAGATTTAAAGAAGCCAGAGGGAAAGGTGTCTATCTTATTGGAGGCTCGAAGATTGAAGATTATATTCCTTTATTCAATGTCTTGAAGAGCAAGAATAATCTAGTGCTTGCCTCAGGGGTGCTTGCCAACGTGTTTTTGGTTGCTAAGGAAATAGACTTGGGATATGAAAAGAAATGGATTAAAGAGAAAGGATATCACAAGCTTATTCCTCAGCTGAAAGGTGTGCTACGCAAATACGGAAAGCAGATAATCTTGCCAGTTGATTTTGCATTTGGAGACAAAATTAGGAAGGAAAGAAAACTAAAGCAAGCTCCATTCAAGGAAAAGATATGGGATGTAGGCCATGATACTGTTGCACTGTTCAAGAAGCATATTGACCTTGCAGATATCATATTCATGAAAGGCCCTCTAGGATACTCTGAGCTTCCTCTCTTTGGGTATGGCACGGTTGAGATTCTGACCCATATTTCAAAGAAAAAGGCATTCAGCCTTCTTGGGGGAGGACATCTCACGACAACCATCCAGCACTATCATATTCCTAATCATTTTTCGTACATCAGCACCTCAGGAGGGGCCTTAATTGCAGCCATCTCCGGAGAGAAACTTCCTGGCTTAGAGGCATTGGAAAAATCTACTTGGAAGAAATTCTGAAGCACTATTTAACCTAGTTAAAATAGGGTATGTGTCGGCGGATGAAGGCACCCAGCATATTCAAGACAAATACTATTGCTGTGGCTCCAAGAATGAATTCCCAATCCAAGATTGAAAGTGTTGCCGTGCCGAAGAATGTGCTTAATGGGGTGTAGATGACCATGAGCTGCAAAAGGACCGAGGCAGCGACTGCAATGATGAGATACTTATTGCTAAACCATCCAAGCTTGTATTCGGAGCGTATTGCTTGCAGTCTCGCAAGCTCCATCATGATTATAGCGGTAAACGCGATCGTCTGAATCTTGTCCAGATATAATGCACCTGAAAGATTTGAATATTCTTTCATAGCCCACCAGAATAACCCAAGGACTGCGGCTGTAATCAATGTTGATACATACACTATGCTGAAAACCATTGACCGGCTCATGATCCCTTCGGCGACTCTTCTCGGCGGTTGACCCATAAGATTGTGTGAGCTTGGGTCGACGCTTAATGCAAGAGCCGGAAGGCCGTCAGTGACAAGATTAAGCCAGAGAAGCATGACAGCAGTCATGGGAAGAGGCCATCCGAACAGAATTGCGAATAAAATTACTGCAACCTCTCCCACATTGCATGACAAGAGATAATTGACAAATTTCTGGATGTTCTCGTAGATTCCCCTACCTTCTTCCACTGAATGCACAATGGTAACAAAATTATCATCCTGGAGAATCATGTCGCTCGCTTCTTTCGTAACATCGGTCCCCGTGATACCCATTGCTATGCCCAGGTTGGCCTTCTTGATCGCGGGAGCATCATTGACACCATCACCAGTCATAGCAACGATCTGTCCTTGTTTTTGCAAGAGCGTGACGATCGCCATCTTATGCTGAGGTTCGACTCGGGCAAAGATTGATGTCGTCTGGAGTATATTCATCTGCCCTTCCTCATTAAGTTGTGAGAATGCCGTGCCGTCCATTGAATTTCCCTCAATGCCTATCTCATGCCCTATGGCCTCTGCGGTATGAAGATTATCTCCTGTAATCATGATGACTCGAATTCCTGCTAACTTGCACATCTTCACTGCTTCAGGAACCTGCGCATGTGGCGGGTCAATCATTCCTTGCAGGCCTGCAAAGATTAGCTTTGCCTCGTTCTTTTCTCGCAGCTTGTAATCCTTGTATGCGAATGCAAGAACTCTCAATGCCTTTGTCGCCAAACTGTCATTCAAGGCCATAATTTCCTCTCTTTGTTTTTGGCTTAATATCCTCACTTTTCCATTGATAATGATCTTGTCACACTTTGCCAAAATCCTTTCCGGAGCGCCTTTGGTGAAGACATAAGCCTTCAATGTCTTCTCGCTCTTGTGGATCGTGCTCATCATCTTTCGTACAGAATCAAAGGGTTCCTCTCCTATCTTTTTCCACTCTGCCTGAAGCTGTTCCTGATGCAGACCTGCTTTTTCTGCACTAACAAGCAGCGCAGCTTCCGTCGGGTCTCCTGTCACCGAGATTCTTTCTCCCTTTACCAGAGAAGCATTATTGCAGAGCGCACCTATTCTAAAGACCATCATATCCTGGTCCTTTAGTTTTTTAGCATCCGCATGTATATCTCCGGTCAGCTCATATCCTGATCCATCGACATCAAATAGAGTATTGTTTGTGTAGACTTTCCGCACGGTCATCTCATTCTTCGTCAGGGTTCCTGTCTTATCGCAGCATATCACGGTTGTCTCTCCAAGAGTCTCTACCGATGGAAGTTTCCTGATGAGGGCATTTTGCCTAAGCATCTTCATGACACCTATGGCAAGAGCGATGGTGACAATGGCTGGAAGCCCTTCAGGAACAGCGGCAACGGCAAGGGAAACGGCCGTCAAAAGCCAGTCTTTTGCCTCAAGGAAGAATCGTTGCACATCCCCATTCATAAGATGAGTGACATCACCATCCTTGAATATGCCTACCGTGAAAATAATTGCACAAATCACCAACGTAGTTATGCCGATTCGATGACCGAGAACCTCAAGTTTTTTCTGAAGAGGAGTCTGCTCATCTTCAACGGATGCGATCATAGTTGCAATCTTACCTATTTGAGTATTCATGCCCGTGCCGACAACAATGGCCTTTGCCCTACCTCGAGTCACAATGGTGCCTGAGAATATCATGTTTGAACGCTCGGCAAGTGGCGTGGCCTCTTGAAGGGCATCAAGCTTCTTCGATACAGGAACTGACTCTCCTGTAAGGGAAGCCTCTGAAACCTGGAGATTGAAATGTTCAAGAAGCCTGGAATCTGCAGGGATCTTTGACCCTTCCTCGACCATAATGATATCGCCAGGGACGAGTTCCTTGACTTCAATCATGGTTTGCTTCCCATCACGTAAGACAAGGGCCTGCAATCCTGAAAGTCTTTTCAGCGCTTCAATTGCCTTCTCAGCCTTATACTCCTGCATGAAGCCAAAGATTGCATTGAACAATAGTATGGCGAGGATGGATATGCTGTCAACAATCTCATCAGCTATGAGGGAGAGGACAAGTGCAAAGATAAGAATGTAGATGATAAAGCTCCTGAATTGATTGAGGAAAAGAATGACTGGATTTATCTTTTTCTTCGCTTTTAGCTCATTAAGCCCATACGTCGCTCTCCTTTTAACAACTTCCTGCGACGAAAGGCCTGTAGCAGGGCTGACTCCAAGGGAATAAAGTACATCCTCGGCTTTTTGTGTGTATGCTTCCATCAACAGAGATCGAGATGATGCTCGTACATGAGTGCAACGTCCTTGTCATTTAACGCCTTGATAACCTGCTGTCGTATTTCTGAAGATGAAATTATTCCCCGCTGTTTCTTGACCCATTGCGTGATCTTCTTAGAAGTCTTTGCTGCAATGCTTTCTGACTTTTTTTCAGGATAATGACAATTCAGTGCTGCTGCGTAACAGGATGCATATATCTTTCTTTCATCATATTTTTCTTCCTTGCCTTGTCGCTTTATGATTTCCATCAGTTCAAGTTGATGACTCCATTTGCAATTAATATGAGAAGCCATCCCAATGATATCAAGATGAGCCCTGTAAATAGCCTCATGTATGCCTTATTATCTTGTTTCCATTGCTGGATGTGTTGGAGCTTCGATCCGATGAGGACCATGAAGAGTATCACCACGAGAGGCATGACGAATATTATGTTATAGATGATAAGCAACACAAATGCGCTCATATTGAAGTTCTGCGAAAGTAAAAGGGTTATTGCAAGGTAAGGTCCTCCCGTACAAGGAAGCTCTACTGAAGCAACAAAAACCCCGAGGAATACGACTGTACCCATAGTAAGATTTTTCATCTTGTTCTTTATCATATCAGAGTATTTTACTGGAATCATGAGAGAGAATCCTTCACCATACCAGAAGTAATCCTTTATTTCTATGATTCCTGCAAACACCACTAAAAGACCGACAACAATTGAAATGTATTCTGCAATGACTATGGGAATTGCAGCCATAAACGATATAAGACCAAGACCATAGATAAAATAGGTGAGATAGACTGCTCCGATGTAGATCAATCCTATTTTAAGAAGCTCTCCTTTTCTTTTTCCTACGAGAATTGTGGAAACAAGAAGGATAAGCACACCTATAGCACAAGGGTTGATGGAATCAACTGCAGCCGTGACAAGGACTGTTGCCAATGTGGGAAGCGTTATTGCTATGGCCATACTTTTCCTCCTATCTCAATCCTCTTTCGTTGCATTGAATAATCCCAATCATTGGCAGCCCAGCTGTCACATAGTAATGAGGTTGTTGATGCATTCGAGTCATCAAAAAGAATTATAATGCAGTCTCCTGGTGGCACTAATGATGATGGATAGGGAACATACTCTTGAGGATTATCTATTTTCTTTCCATCGACGTAGACTTTTAGTGTTGCAGGATTGTTTCCGCAGGAATCTCCATTGCTAACAGCACGGAAGCCAGATTCCGTCGGATAACTTACCTGAGATGACGTCAGGCTGCCCCCAATGGTGGAGAAATAGTTGCCTAGAGAGATGGTATCCAATGAGGAAACAACTCCCTCAATATGGATCCTTCCGTCATTGTGACTATGGATGAGAGGAGAGCCAATCTTGTTATTCGGGAAATGTGCTTGTACTAACTCAAGCTTTTCCCCGCAGACAATCACTTCATAATCTGCATGCCAATGGACAGGGCCCTTTGTTTCTGAAGTGACGTTTTGGTAGACAGTATGGCCTGCAAGATACAACGATGCGAGAACTGTTGGAATGACCATAATCCAGAACATTGTCCTCTTTTGATTTGGAGAAAATGAATCTTTCTTGAAAAGAGATATGATGACGGTTATAACCAGCAGTACTGAAGCAGCTTCTATATATATGACAGGATCAAACCAGTCAATCATTGATTAGCAGAAGGGACAGCCCTCGTTATCCTCTTTCGTTATAGGCTTTTTCTTTTGCTTTTTTTTGCTCTTTTTTTCAGCCATACTTCTTACAGAATTATAGGAAACTATATAAACATTTCTTTGTATTTTCATGCAGACATGGGAAAATACGACTTGATTGTTGTCGGGGGTGGTACTGCTGGTTTGAGGACTTCGCTTTATGCTGCAGGTCACGGACACAGCACTGCATTGATAGATCCTGGAATTCTAGGAGGGACATGCCTCAACACAGGATGCATTCCCACCAAAAGCATGCTTCATGCATCTCATCTTTTTCACTCCATCCAGAATGCAAAGATGTTCGGTATTGATGCAAGCGCAAAGATCAATTTCAAGGCACTTATGAAACGCGTACATGACATTGTACAAGATGGACAGGACCATATTGAGACCAGCATTCACAATAAGAATTTAACCTTGATCAAAGGCAAGGCAACATTCATCTCAAAAGATTCTGTGCAGGTGAATGGACAGACACTCTCAGCAGATAAGTTCATCATATGCACTGGAGCAAAGGCACGGGTCGCTCCTGTGAAGGGCTTGGAAAATGTAAAATATATGGTGAGTGATGATGTTCTTGATTTGCAATCGCTGCCGAAGTCTATTGCAATCATTGGGGGTGGATATATTGCAGTTGAGTTTGCGACGTTTTTCAGCGAACTAGGAACTAAAGTATACATCCTTGAACGGAATCCCCAGATTTTGAAGGATTTAGATGATGACATCATTCAACTTCTCAGTGAGCACTATGTTGAACAAGGCATCTCCCTACTTACACCAAGCGATATTGTTGAAGTAGGACAGGAAGGAGATATGAAAAAAATAACATACACTATGGGAAACAAGACACAAACCGTGAAGGTAGAACAGCTGCTCATCGCTACGGGAAGGGCTCCGAATACATTCAATCTTGGTCTTGATAAAGCTGGTGTTAAAGTAGGAGAGAAAGGTAATATCGAAGTTGAAGATAATTTGCAAACAACGAACAAGAATATCTATGCCATCGGTGATGTCACGGGAAGGGCTCCCTTTGCTCACGCGGCAAAACGGGAATCTCATATTGCATTAGTCAATGCATTGGAAGGAAAAAAGGAAACTATGAACTTTGGCCTTGTGCCCTGGGCAATCTTTTCAGAACCAACTATCGGAGGCGTTGGGTTGAGTGAGAAACAAGCTAAAGAAAGAAAAGTAAATTATGGTACGCTCAAGGCAAACTTCTCAAGAGCGGGAAGGGCAACGGTCATTGGAAACACTCTAGGATTTGCAAAAGTACTCTATGATAAGAAAAACAGGAAAATTATCGGAAGCACTCTTATAGGGCCAAGGGCCGATGAATTGATCCATGAATTTGTTGCGCTCATCAATGCAGAAGCAAAGATTGACATCCTTAACGACATCATTCACATCCATCCCACTTTATCAGAAGTGTTTGAAGCTCTCAAGGAAGCCTAAAGTTTTACCCTTTTCATCTCTTCTAAGGAAGGAATGATCTTCTTTGCGGTCGGGTTCTTTACAGCAGAGGAAATCTTCAATGCAGCATTGTAAAATAACTCTTCATCAAGGTTCTTTATCTTCTCTGCAAGTATCTTTTTCATAAGGAAAGGGAAGACAAGAACATTATTGACAGGATTATCGAAATCACTTCTTCCTGTTGCAGCTATTACAGCTCCAGCAGCCCTTGCATCATCAGGAAGTATCTCAGGGTCTGGATTTGAGAGGGCAAAGACAATTGGCTTCTTATCCATTGATTCAATCATTTTTTTGCTGACGAGATTTTTTTCACTTGAAACTCCAATGAAGACCTCTGCATTTCTTAGTGCATTTGAAAGATCTCCTCTTATTCTTTTCTGATTGGTAAGAGCTGCAATCTTTTCCTTATAATGATTTAAATGTGGCCTTCCTTCATAGATAATGCCCTTGCTGTCAGTCACTATAATATGTTTGGCTCCCGCATAACGAAGTAGGTTTGTTATTCCATATCCTGCTGTTCCTGCACCAGCAATCACAATACTTACTTTCTCTATTCTCTTTCTCACGACTTTCAGAGCATTGAGGAGTGCGGCAAGAGCTGCGATGGCAGTTCCCTGCTGATCGTCATGAAATACTGGGATTTCCAGTCCTTTCAATCGCTCAAGAATTTCTAGACACTTCGGGGATTCTATATCCTCAAGGTTGATTGCACCAAATGTAGGAGCGATATTCTTTATGAATGAAATAATTTCTTCTTTATCCTGTGTCTTGATGCAGAGAGGGATTGCGTTCACGTTACCATAGGCCTTGAACAACATTGCTTTCCCTTCCATGACGGGAAGTGCTGCCTCAGGACCTTTATTACCGAGACCAAGAATCCTTGAACCATCACACACAATCGCAATAGTGTTTCCTTTTCCCGTATATTCATATACAGTATCTTTGTTTTTGGCAATTTCCTGCACAATATGAGCAACACCCGGAGTATAGAGGAGTTTTAAGTTGGAATGATTTACAGGAATCTTTGGATTAACTTCTATCTTACCTTGCAGTCTCTTATGCAACTTTTTTGATTCATCCTCAATAGTCATTTTAACGCCTTGTTCAGCGTCTCTTCATCCATGAGATGCTGCTCTAAAATAATTTCTCGAATAGTTTTTCCTTTCATGTATGCCTGTTGGACAACACTTGAGGCCTTCTGATAACCAATGTGAGGAGTTAGCGCAGTCACTAGGAGGGGATTTTTTTCCACGTAATCCTTAATCTTTCCCTTATGTGCTTTCATTCCATTGATACAATGAAGGGAGAAAATATCAAGTGCTTTTGTCAAGACTTCTATAGAATGAATGAGAGCATGGGCAGCAAGAGGCATCATGACATTCAACTCGAGCTGTCCGGCTTGTGAACACAAAGTGATAGCTGTGTCGTTGCTTATTACATAGAATCCAACCATATCTACCATTTCGGCAATGGATGGATTCACTTTTCCAGGCATGATTGAAGAGCCAGGCTGCACTGCAGGCAATTCAACTTCATCAATTCCTGAAGTGGGACCTGAACTAAGCAGACGTAGATCATTGGCGATCTTTATTAGATCTTCCGCAAGAACTTTCAGGGATGAACTGATCGAAGAAATGGTAGAAAGACTTTGCGTTTCTCCAAACAAATTTCCAGGATGAAATTTTGCTCTCGTCATCGCATACAATTCCTTGTACATTGACTTTCTAAATCGTTCAGGAGCATTCACTGAGGTCCCGACAGCGGTTCCTCCCAAGTTTATCTTCAACAAGTCAGAGTATATTTTTCCTAGTGATTTTCTATCATTGGCTATTGTGGCTGCATATCCTCCAAACTCCTGACCAAGAGTAAGGGGAACCGCATCACGTAGGTGAGTTCTCCCTGTTTTCTTTATTGATTTCCATTCTCGCGATTTTTTCTGAAGCGCTTCTTCAACATGGTGTAATGCAGGAAACAATTGCTTAGATATGGCTTGATAGGCTGCGACATGGATTGCAGAGTGAAAGACATCGTTTGTTGACTGGCCAAGATTGACATGGTCATGAGGATCGATGATTCCGTAAGAACCTCTTGTCTTATGAAGTATTTCCAAAGCTCGATTAGCGATCACCTCATTGATGTTCATATGTTCTGAGGTGCCAGCACCTGCCTGGAACACATCCAGGGGAAATTGATCGTTCAGCTTCCCATAAATCACATCCTCGCATGCACGTACAATTGCGTTCGCTTTGTTCTCGTCAAGCCTCTTTATTCTTTTGTTTGCAATAGCAGCTGCTTTTTTTATCATCGCCAAGGCTTGGACAAGCTTCATGGAAAAATGAAGTCCGCTAATAGGGAAATTTTCTAACGCTCTTTGAGTGGCAATACCATAATACACCTGAGAAGGAATCTTCTTTGATCCCAGATAGTCCTTTTCTACTCTATATCCTCTTTTCATTTTCTAATAAGCCTTAGGGCATATAAATGTCTTTTCCTCATAAGATTTATAACAGATTTGTTCTTATTGGAGTAATGAAAAAAGAGGAGAGTGATGTTCTCGTCATAGGTTCTGGGGGAGCGGGATTGAGGGCTGCCATTGCATTGCATGATCAAAGAATTCCTGTCCTTGTCGTAGGGAAGTGCGCAAAACGAGACGCTCATACCATTCTTGCTACAGGAGGCATTAATGCAGCGCTCGGAAACATGGATCCAAAAGATTCATGGCAGCTCCATGCTTCAGATACTATTCGAGACGGCGGATACATCAATGATACGAATGCTGTCCTTACTTTGTGTAAGAATGCTCCAGCAGCTGTTCTTGAGCTTGAGAAATGGGGTGCTCAGTTCCATAAGGAAAAGAATGGACGGATAAGCCAGAGATTCTTTGGAGCTGCCACCTATAGGCGTGCATGTTTTGTTGGAGATGTTACGGGAAAGTCAATCTTGAATACATTAGTTGATCAGGCAGAAAAAAGAAAGATTCCTTTCAGAAGTGAAGTGTATATTGTTTCTCTTTTAGAGAAGAATGGAAAAGTTAATGGTGCTGTTGGGCTTGACATGCAAAGGGGGGAATTTGTTGTATTTCATGCAAAGAAAGTTATTCTTGCGACGGGAGGTCACTCTCGGATGTTTGCTCGATCGTCTTCCCGATTTTGGGAGAACAATGGGGATGGAATCTCACTCGCATACCGTTTGGGAGCTAAATTTATGGATATGGAGATGTTTCAGTTCCATCCTACGGGAATGGTCTTTCCTTCTGAAGCAGAAGGAGTACTTGTAACCGAAGCGGTGAGAGGCGAGGGGGGAGTTTTGACTAACACTAGAGGAGAGCGATTCATGGAACGCTACGATAAGGAAAGAATGGAGTTATCTGCCCGAGATATTGTAGCACGGGCAATCTATAATGAGGTGCAAGAAGGAAGAGGGACAAACCACGGAGGAGTCTGGCTTGACATCTCTCACAAGCCCAAGTCATATATCTTAAAGAGACTTCCTAAAATGTATAAGCAATTCAAAGAGTATGTGGGAATAGACATCTCAAAGGAAAAGATGGAAGTTGCTCCTACTGCCCACTATTCTATGGGTGGCATCTATAGTGATCAGAGAACCGGAAAAACTTCCATTCCAAATTTATTTGCGATTGGGGAAGTAACTTCGGGAGTACATGGAGCCAACAGGCTTGGAGGAAACAGTCTTGCTGAGATTGTTGTGTTTGGAAAGATTATAGGGGAGTATGTTGCACAGGAAGCAAAAAAAGACTATCTCCTTCCTCTTGATGAGAAAATGATCGCTAGCACAATAGAAGAAGTAGTGTCCATTACTCATCAAAAAGGTGATGATCCTATTGCCTTGAAAAAAAACATCCAGAAAATCATGTGGAAGGATTGCGGAGTTGTCAGAGAAGGAAAGAAGATGAAGCAAGCATTGCGTGAGATATCTTCATTAAAAGATTCTACATTTTCCACAGGAAGGAATTTAAAGATGAATGAGAAACTGATTGCAGCACTTGATGTACGGAACATGTTCCCAACATGTGACATGATCTTGCGCAGCGCATTATTCAGAGAAGAAAGTAGGGGCGCACATTACCGTTCGGATTTTCCTGAGACAAAAAAATCGTGGAAAAAGAATATTATATGTTTTCCTAAGCAGAATAGTATTAAGGTTACATCGCGAGCGATCGTACCTGTTCCGCGAGAGATTTCAAAACATTTTGGAGACACGAATCCATCCCACAAGCTCCTTGAATAGCTAGTTTATCACTATAGACTTGATATTAACAAATTCTTTGATGCCGTAATACGAAAGCTCACGACCGACTCCTGAGTTCTTTATGCCTCCAAAGGGAAGCCTTGGATCTGATTTTACCATGCCATTAATGAACACCATGCCTGCCTCTATCTTTTTTGCAAGCTCCTCGGCTTTTTTTAAATCTCCTGTCCAAAGACTTGCTCCAAGGCCAAACTGAGTTCTATTCGCCTCTTCGATTGCTTCTTTCTCATCTTTTACATAACTAATTATAGCAACTGGGCCGAATGACTCCTCGTTCGCTATTTTCATAGATGGCTTTATGTTGGTAAGAGCTGTTGGCAGGTAATAGTATCCTCTTTCTTCTTTCCTTTTCCCTCCACAGAGGACCTTTGCCCCTTTTTTTACAGCATCTTTTACTTGCGCATCGAGAGATTCCAGAATGTCTTTTCGCGCGAGAGGCCCTACATCGGTTATCTGATAGAGAGGGTTTCCTACATTCAACGCCTGCATATGATGAACATAATTTGACTCAAAAGAATCTTTCTTTGACTTTACGACGATAAAGCGCTTTGCTGCAATACAGCTCTGACCTGCGTTTATCATTCGTGATTGCACGGCAGTCTTGCATGCAAGCACAAAATCAGCATCCTCCAGGATAATGAATGGATCGCTGCCTCCAAGCTCAAGGACAACTTTCTTTATGTGTTTACCAGCATTCGCTCCTATATTCCTTCCTGCTCCAACACTTCCTGTCAGAGAGACTCCTTGTACCAAATTCTTTTCGATAAGATGGGCAGCTATATCGGATGACATCAGTGGAGCATTAAACAGATATTTAGGAAATGACTGCGCGAATAAACTCTCAAGAGCTTGAGCGCATCCAGGAACATTCGTTGAGTGCTTAAGGATACAGGCATTCCCTGCACACAGTGCTGGAATGGCGTAGCGAAAAACCTGCCAGAATGGGAAGTTCCATGGCATGATTCCCAAAATTATTCCTAACGGTTCGAATGCAACATAGCTTTTCTTGGCTTCTGTCTTGATTATTTCTGGTTGCAGGAATGCTGGAGCATTTTGCGCGAAATAATCGCAAAGCCAGGCGCATTTCTCAATCTCTGCTTGAGATTCCTTGATAGGCTTCCCCATTTCATTAGTCATGAGTGTTGCAAGTTCCGTACTCTTTCTTCTCAGCATGGATGCGAGGGATGCAACGCTGCGCGTTCGCTCCTGTACTGATTTATCTTTCCATGAAAGGAGTGCCTTTCTTGCTTTCTCCACGATTGCAATTATTTCTTTTTCTGGGGAAAGCGAATAACTCTTGAGTATTTCTTCGGTTGCAGGATTAATAGACGTTATTTTCATTGGCTCAGTGCTGGAGCAACAGGAAGATTAAGCATACTTAACAAGCCTGGCTTTGCGTTAAGTACTACAGGAATAAGATTGACTGCATGACTTGTGGTAGTGATATTTCCCGGAGGGACATTGATAGTTTCCACCAATCTTGGGATTCCTTCAATAATAATTCGATTGTAATACTCTTCTTTTGGATCAACACGACCGAGCTCTTCAAGAGTAATTACTTTCTTCCCATTCTTCATCCCGAAACAGCGATGGTCAAAGCCTGCGACATTTCCCTTCTTGATCTTCATATAGCCTGGAACGGTGATTGGTTTCTTTGCAGCCACTGGATCTCGTGTTTCAATAATCTTATCTATATCCCAATGGAGGCCGTGTGCCAGCATTGATAATGACTCAGGAAGGCCTATATGTAATGGTAATTTGCCTTCCTTGACACCTTGTTTAAATTCAGAAACATCCATTCCAATGCCAATATTTTTCTGGATTGCAGGACCAAAAGGCGAGAAGTCAATTACTCTTGTAACTTTTATCTCCTTCACATTCTGACAGATGCCTGTCAGGAAGAGAGGCATAAGATCCATAGCAAATCCTGGATTAATTCCAGAACCAAGGACTGAGACATCATATTTTTTCGCCGTTGCGTCGATTTCATTGCAAAGGGCTGGATATTTGGGGAATGGATAGCCCATCTCCTCAGCAATGGTGATAACGCTGATTCCTTGCTTTACGGCCCCTTGGATCTGCTCCCATACTTTAGGTACATAGGAAACTGCGGCGTGAAGCATGATATCTGCCTTGGAAGTCCTGAACACTTCGTCAGCATTGTCAGAAACTTTGACTCCGACATTCCTTTTTAATCCAAGAACAACACCCAGGTCTTTTCCTTGGTTTTCAGGTTTTCTATCAATAGCTCCTACAATCTGGAGATCTTTCTTTTCAAGCATGATCTTAGCCATCATGCTGCCCATAGCCCCAAGGCCGAATTGTATAACTCGTATCTTTCCCATCTTTTTATAGAGAACCATTCCTATGTATATAAAACATTCGTCTCGCAACTTATATAAATCCCTGTGTATTAATAGAGATACGATTCTCGTTGAAAGGGGGTTATCATGGCTAAACAAACAAATACCCGTACACGTACACGACCTCGGACTACTACCCGTAGCATGGCTATGTCAAAAGTTCGAGAGATGTCGCCACAGCTAGAGCAGAAGGCTCGGAAAGCGATGCATATGACTAAGAGAAAATTCCAGACGGCTGAAAAAAGGGTTGAAGGATATGTCAAACGTCACCCTGCCAAAGCCGCGCTTATTGCCGCCGCGATCGGAGCCGCAATCACTGCCGGAGCAGCTGGAGCATTGAAAAAGAAACGTTAATCTTTAAAAAACGCATCCAGGTCTGACTTTATGCCTAACAGTTTGTAAGCGATGTGTTTCGCAACCATCGTGCAGACGACTTGCGAACTAGCCCCGCCAACACTAATTTTATTTTCTTTTTTCTCAATGACGGGAATATAATCTTCAGTAACTCCAAACGTACCAGACCACACATATTCTATTTCAATTGATAGTTGAGGGAACAATTTTTTAAGAAATTCCTTTATCTTTTCTACATGAGGGCGGTGTGGGTTAGTGTTCTTTTGCTCTTTTTGGACAATTCTATCCCCAAACCCTAGCAGAATCCTACTATCTTTCGTTAATTTAAGATAATGGTATCTGATCTTCGTGTCCCAAACGAGTTTGTTTTCTACCATATTTATGGATTCTCGCTGGGCATGAGTGAGTGGTTTTGTGATAATAATTGTTGATTTCCTATTCTTGACTTTTTTATTGCGGATATCGACGTCAATGGCGATAATTATTTTCTTGAATTTTATAGATCCATGAGGAGTTTCCGCACTATCTTTTTGCAATTTTATGAGCGGTGTATGCTCATAGACCGCGACACCTTTTTTCTCTATGACTTGTGAAAGCCCTTGAGTGTATTTTAAAGGATTTACAGACAGTCCATGATCGAATGAAAGAATAGCATGCTTAAAGAGAGGGGTATTAATCTGCTTCTTTAACTCATCTCCTGAAAGCCAGCGTGTTGTTTTTTCTATTTTTTTCTCAATTTCATATTCCTTGAGAAGGAAACGATGAGATGGATAAGGAAGCATCCCATATACTGTATGCAAATTTTCGGCATCACAATCTATCTTCTCTTTTTTCGCAATATTTTTCATGAGATTAAGGCCTTCATGATTGCCTTTCCAAAAAATTATTCCTTTTTTCATGCCGTGCTTCTTGACTATAGAATCGAGGTCGAGCTCTCCTTTTAATGTCAAGAATCCTGCTGACTTTCCTGTTGCTCCCGATGCTATTGTGTTTTTCTCGATGAGAACTATGTTCTTAGCTTGATGGGTTGCAAGGAAATATGCCAAAGAAACACCGAGAACTCCACCTCCGACAATGAGATAGTCACATTCGATGTCTTTCTTCAAAGGAGCTCTGACCTTATAGCCTGGATTCTTCCAGAACACCTCATATTTCATGGCTTCTTAAGAAAACCTTAATATTTAAGGTTTAGGTAGATTTTTATAATAGTATTTCCTGGGAAGTAAAATGAGGTTCGACTTTGTTGTTCTAGGTGCTACAGGGCTGCAGGGAAAAATAGCGTCCAAGGACCTTCTTGAACGTGGGTTTTCCGTCCTGATGTGTGGGCGTGATGAAAGCAGAATTGAGCACTTGCTTAAGAGATATAAGAAGACAAAATTCTCCTATGTGGATATCCGTGACGAGGCTAAGGCCGTAGATATTGTCAAGAAGTCTGGAGCAACAGTTGTTGTCAATTGTGTCGAGGGTGATTGGAACCTTGCTATTCTCCAGATCTGCATCAAGGCAGGTGTAAACTGCGTCGATCTTGGATCTGAGATATGGATGACACGGAAACAATTCGCTTTAGGAAGTATCTTACGGAAAAAAGGTCTCGTCCATATAACAGGATGTGGATCTGTACCTGGAGTGGGGAACGTGATGCTTCGATATGCAGCGGAGAAATTTGATAGCATCAAGACAATTGAAGTCGGATTTGCCTGGAGCTCGAATATACAGAAATTCGTCGTTCCTTTCTCCATACAAAGCATCATTGAGGAATTTACTGATCCTGCAACCAATATCGAGAACAGGAAATTTGTGAAAATCACTCCTATGAGCTCTGTTAAGGAAGCCAGAGACTCTGTTGTGGGAAGGCAGGAGCGATTCTATGCACGCCACCCGGAAACATACACCTTCTATCATTACTTTAAGAAGAAAGGAGTGAAAAATGTCAGGTTTTCTGCTGAATTTCCCCCTCACTCGTTTGATAAGATAGAATCATTCATCAAATTGGGATTTGGAAGCGCTCTTCCTATTGACATTGATGGAAAGCCAGTATTGCCTATCAATTTTTTAACGGAGCTCTTGAAACGCCTTGACATTCCAGAAAACTACACTGAGAAAGAGGATCTCTGGGTGACGTTAGAGGGAAGGAGCAAGGGGAAAAAGAAGTTTACGCGAATGCAATGCGTTGTAAAAACTATTGATGGCTGGGAGGATGCCGGATGCAACATTGATACTGGTATCTCTGCCAGCATTATGGCTCAGCTTATTCATAGGGGGAGTATCAAAACGCCTGGAAGCTATGCCCCTGAGGCCATCGTCCCTCCACAAGAATTTTTTAGGGAGTTACGAAAAAGGGAGATGATTGTCTACGAGAATGGAAGGATGATTAACCAGTAAGTGCTTCTTTTCGTTAATACGCCTGCCATTATCATAAATATGAATGCCTCGGTTGTCTAGCTCTTGGAAAAAGACAGGGCAGGGGACAACAGCTTCAGGACCATATACACCTGTCTGAGTTATTAATCTAGTATGAAGCATTTGCGATATGATCGAGATTGTCCTTCCCGTGTTAACATTGCTTCCTGATTTTTCCCATCCTTTCAGTGTCCGCACAATGCAGTCCATCTGGCGGAATAATGGTTTCTTGTTCTTCTTTCCCCAGATTCTTACCCAAAGATTTTCAACTTCTGTATATCCTGGAGGAAATCGTAGTCTCTTCAATACCTGTGTGGTAAAGCTTGCAGGCTTAATGCTTATACCGTCCACTTCAAGCGCTTCTTCAGAACTGAATCCAAGCTCCATAAGCATGTTGATGACCTTCAATGAATGTTCCGGAAAACCAGCCATATAATGGAGATTCTTTAGGCCTTTGTATTTGAAATATTTGGCGAAGGTGAATGCCTCCGAATGGACAATGCAATGCACTGTCTGCTTGCCTATCTCTTTGAACATGTAGGTCGCCATGCAATTCATTCTATCGGCTTTTACGAGCTTTCCATTACGAAGAATAATGGGAGCTGTGTTAAACTCGTTGAATATACTCTTAATGGAATAGGGTACAACAAAATCCTTGATATTGGAATCCCATGCGAAACCTAAATCAATAGTGTCAACACTGTCAAATTCATTGATTGCATGTGCAGCCATAACGTTTGTAATTCCTGGAGTTGAACCACACCCTGTAATATTGATGATTCCTCTCTTCCGGAAATCCTGATCAAGCTTGAACTGCTGTATGGTAATGTCATTAAGCCCTCCGAGATCAGTACATGATCTTCCTGCAACAAGGCATGCTTTCATGATAGGAACATTATAGATAAGTTCTGAACAGTTGACAACTACTTTAGCTCCGGAGCGAAGTATAGCTGCAAGGATCTCTTCCTGCTTTTTAAGATCCACTCTCATGAATGAGGCACGCTTATTCTTCAGCATATCCTGGACTGCTGAAGAATCCCTGCCTGCAAGGACAATTCTATGACCACACTCAAGTAAATCTCTTGCACAAATCCTTCCTTGTTGCCCTGTTCCTCCAAAAACTATAAAATCACATACCATTACAATTCTCTTTTGTTTTCAAAAACTTTGATACCTCTTCTCTTTAATTCCCTGAAGAATAGGATGGGATTTATAATTGTTTCTGGTGGAAAAGCTCCTTTCTTCTCAATGGTAGGAATCATCTGAGCAATGATGGAGCACGGAACGGCTGTATCAATGACTCCCGCAGGGTATTTTCCGTCCGACTTTGTAAGAGCAGACATGATGAGTTTTTCATCAAATGCAACCCTCAATAACTCTTCATCTTTGATAGTGACCTTGGAAGGAATGAATTGATCCATGACTTTTGCAGTCATATCAATGATTGATGTATTTTTACCGTCAACATTTAGCTCTTCCCTTGATGTTAGACCAAGGTTAATGAGTGTTTTTATTACAGCATTGAATTCTTCTGGAAATGTGACTCTAAATTCACAGTTTTTTAGTCCGTTTTTCTTAAATGAGCTAGGAAGAGTAGCCAATTCTGAGTGCAAGCTATAGAATCCTCTCATCTTCCCAAACGAACCGAAATTGTATTCCTTTACACCCTCTCCCGGCTTCGCAAAGAATAATTTTCCTTGTCTATAGACTGCAGGAGCCTTTGTGTACTCATCAATCAATGTCTTGAAGCTATAGGGAAGAACAAATGGTTGATTGTAGTGCGTGGAATCCCTGTCAGCGAAGGTGATATCAATAGAATGGAAGTGATGTATCTTTTGCGCTCCATAGGCAGCCATAACGTTTGTAATTCCTGGAGTTGAACCGCATCCTAACACGGCAACTCTATTTATTTTTCTAAATTGGTCATTAAGCTTAAGCTGCCTTCGTGTTTCGTGAAATAGTCCTCCTAGATCAACATAATGTGTCTTTGCCTGCAAACAGCATTTCATGATATGTATATTGAAATAATACTGTACGCAGTTGACGACAACATCCGCTCCTTTTACGAGCAAAGTAAGTTGAGATTGATTTTCTATGTCCACATATCGTGCTGTAATGCGGGATGAATGAAATAACTTAGCATAACTCTGTGCTTTTTCTTTATCTCTTCCAGCAATGATGATATCATCTTTTGTTGTTCGAAAAAGATCCCTGACAACTGCTTTCCCTATAATGCCATAGCCACCTAGAACTACATATTTCATGTTAACCCGATATAGACATGCTTAAGGTATGTGTATTCCTCGAGTGCATAGATGGAAAGGTCTCTGCCTCCACCGGTTTGCTTGAGGCCTCCATGAGGCATCTCCGAAACAAGAGGTAGGTGATCATTGATCCAGACCTCCCCGAAGTCAAGAGCATTTGACACCTCTACTGCTTTTTTGATATTGTTTGTCCAGACGCTGGATGCTAGACCATATGAAACATCGTTTGCCTTTTCAATAGCCTCTGATTCTGTCTTAAACGATGCAAGAGCAATGATGGGGCCAAAGACTTCCCGCTGACAAAGATTTCCTTTCTGTTCGAAATCTTTAACGACTGTAATGGGATGGAAAAATCCATTCTTAGGAACTTTCGATTGAAACACCACTTTCTCTGTCTTTCCAAGGTTTTGAATAAATGAAGATACCTTTTCCTGCTGTTTCTTTGAAACCAAGGGACCTATAGTAGTTGAAGACTTTGAAGGATCGCCTACGACAACATTTTCAGCATTTTTTTTCACTTCTTGGATGAATTTCTGATAGATAGAATCGTGAACGTAGACGCGAGCTGCAGCAGTGCAATCCTGACCTGAATTTACGATTGAAGCATCAACGACATATTTTGCAGCTTTCTTTAAATCTGCATCTTCAAAGACGATGAATGGCGCTTTTCCTCCAAGCTCTAGATGCACTTTCTTAAGAGTTTGCGAAGCAAGTCTCATGATTTCCTTTCCTGTCTCAGTGCTTCCTGTCAATGCAATGCAGTCAATGTCAGAATGCATGGCAAGCATTCTTCCCACAGTCTCTCCGCTTCCTTGGATAACATTGATGACTCCTTTCGGAAAGCCGACGGATTCAGCAAGCAGTGCAAGCTCTATCGTTGTTAGAGGTGTTAGCGATGATGGTTTGAGGATTATAGTGTTGCCAACAGCAACGGACGCAAGTTTCCAGCATGCCATCATAATAGGATAGTTCCAGGGAGTCACTGCTGCAACAACTCCTAGAGGCTCTCTCTTCAGGAGGGATTCTCCTAGAGGAGTGTGTTTCTTTCCAGTATCTGCATAGATTCCCGAAGCTTGCGTTGTCAATGCTCTGCATGCACCTGCATAGAATCGTATATTGTCAATCGAGAAGTCAATATCCATGGTTGCCATTGCAATTGTTTTTCCTTGATTCTCAGACTCCAATTTCGCTAATCTCTGCTTATTATGTTCCATGGCATCGGCAAGCTTAAGGAAAAGATTTGAACGCTCTCCAGGAGTGGTGTTCTTCCAGTCTTTGAACGCTTTTCGTGCAGCTTCAACAGCAGTATCGACATCTTGCTTGTCAGAATCTACAATCTCTGCAATGGGCTTTTCTGTGTATGGATTAAGAACCTCGAGATAATGTGTAGAATGAGCTTCCCATGCACCACCTACATAGTTCTTCCACCTCTTCATCTTTCATTTAGTAAACCGAATTATATAAATTCTTCGAGTTACAATACCCTTTTCTTTTGTTCATACCATGCAAGCTTGTCTAAGGCCTTGACGGCGTTTTCAGGATAGCTGAAAGTTGGAAGGCCTGAGTCTGCCAAGGAATAGGAAAGGTTTTGAGTAAATTCCCCTCCTGTTGAGACGACTACGATAGGCTTCTTTGTTTCTCGATGCATCTCTCCTATAACCTCTACAATATCGGTGGTAATAAGAGGGGTTTGATAGAGGACGATGAGAAGTATCGCATCAATGCCATCGTCCTTGCTGCAGGCTTCTAAGGCAATCTTATAGCGTTCCGTTGTTGCATCTCCTACCAAATCTAACGGGTTGTGGACACTCACTGTGGGAGGAAATGCTTTCTTTAAATTTGATGCTGTCTCTGACGAAAGAGATGCAAGGACGAGATTATGTGCTGAACTGATCGCATCAGTTGAGAGTATACCATATCCGCCTCCATTGGTAATGATCTGCACTCGATTTCCTTTGCATGCAACTCCTTTTTCAAGCAAACTTGCAACGTCAAACATCTCTTCCAGAGATTCTGCATAGATAACACCTGTCTGCTTGAATATTCCTAGATATACTTCCTTCTTTCCTGCAAGCGCTCCTGTATGGGACAAGACCGCCTTGCCTCCCTGTTCGGTAAGGCCTCCCTTGATAGCAACGATGGGCTTGATCTTTGAGACTTTCTTGAGCGTATTAAAAAACTTCTCTCCGTCCTTGATTCCTTCAATATAGAGACAGATAACATTGGTGTGCTTATCCTCTGCTAGATATTCAAGAAGGTCTGATTCATCAATATCCGTCGCGTTGCCGTAACTGATAAACTTTGAGAACGTATGATGCTCTTCCGTTGCTTTGTCGAGAATTGCGGCACCGATTGCACCAGACTGACAGACAAAGCTTATCCCTCCAGGCTTAGGCCTTCTCAGCCTATAGCGGGGAATGAAGAGCGCATCAAGATTATGATATGCATCGTAAATTCCCAGGCAGTTTACTCCTATAGCGCTCATTTTGTTTTCATTCAGATAATTTCTTAATTCATCCTCAAGCTTTTTATTGCCTATCTCGCCGAAGCCTGCGCTGACAATGAGAAGGTTTTTGACATTAACATGGTTACATTCTTTCACCACTTTAAGTACAACATTTGCGGGAACTGCAATGATTGCAAGATCTATCTTCTTTGAGACTTTCGTGATTGATGAATATACCTTATAATTCAGGATCTGGGAGGTCTCAGGGTTGATAGGAATGACATCTCCTGCAAAGCCTCCTTCAATAAGATTCTTGAATATCACATGTCCCACCTTATTAGGATTCCTTGATACACCTACGACTGCAATAGAATGAGGCTCGAAGAAATTCTTCATCATCTTTTTTATCTAAGAGTGGGTTAATTTATATTCGTTGTGGTCAGAAAAAGAGTACGACAAGAACTGAAAGGATGACAACGTTTCCAAAGTCTGCAATTGAGGTTGTGATGGGAATCAGGAAGTTATTGGGATCCTCCTTCTTCCTGAAATAATAGAGGCCTGCGCTTAGAGTAAAGATGAATATGACAATCATCATGATAAGCACATCTATGACTCCAATGGCTAGGATTTTATATGCAATAAGAAATGTATGATCGTGGGACACAGCTACAGATATAAGGGATGTTATAAAGACCATAATGAGAGATATGATGAGGGTCTGGGAAAAGAGATTGCTTAATTCTCGGTTGAGGAATGGATGACCGTGAATCCTTCCCTCATGAAGCAATGTGGAGTAGCGTGAAGAGACAATAGCTGCGCTTGCTCCTAACATGGCATTTAATGCTGGAAGCATGATAAGAAGAGGAAGCACTGAAATCAATGTTGTCTTGACTGATTCTACGGCCAAACCTCCAAGGGCATTGAGAAGGCCTGAAATGAGAAGTATTCCTAAACTTTCTTGCACTATGACTTTTATAACATTGGAATGAAAACCATATTCTTTTATGTAGAACAGCGTCTTTCTTGTTATATTGTGCTTCTTATGTAACTTATGCTGGAGCGGATGATACTTTCTCCGTTCAAGGTGTCTGAGCTGCTCGAGATTCTTTTGTATAAGTTTCATATGAATGTAAGTGCTATGGCAAGGCCGATGATGCTGACGATATCGCCTACTGCAGTGACTAGAGGGCCCATAATATTATTGGGATCGTTTCCGCGCTTGAAAAGAAAATAGGTAGTGAATAAGGTGATTGGGATTTCAAGGACGTTCGCAACCAGCCCAGCGACTAATGCAAGCATCATCAAGCTAACATACCATACATGGAAAAGAATATACGTAAAGAGCGTGGCGAGTACTCCTAAAAAGAATGATAGAAAGAGTGTAAGTATAATCGATGCTGCTATGTTTCCTCGAATGATTTTTGTATTGAGTTGTCCGGGTTTTATGACTCCAAGAAAAAGCCCCGAGGTAATTCGCGAGACAAATGAACCTCCTATGTCTCCGCGGAGATCAAGAAGCCCTGGAAGGATAATGAGCATTCCGGGAAGTAGTTCAAGCTTGTTCGTATAGAGCGCAAGGAGCGATCCTGCAATGATTCCCCCTATAACTGAGATAAGCTGAGAAGAGAATATTTCCTTAAAGTTCTTATCAATAAACCCCATTATGTAATCTCCAACATAAGATGGCCTGGATCCTCTATAAACATCTTAAGAGATTCCAAGAAGCGAGCTGCCTGCGCTCCATCGATAATCCGGTGATCAAAGGTAAGCGAGAGAGGAAGCACCTTAGTTTTTCCACGGTCAAATATTCTTCCTGTTCCAAGGATGGCTGCCTCTCCAGGATTAATGATTGGTGTCGCATAGGTTCCTCCTATAGACCCATAGTTTGTTATCGTAAATGTGCCTCCCTGCATCTCTTCAAGTTTTATTGTCCTTGCCCTCGCTTTCTCTGCAAGTGCAGATATTTCCTGTGCAAGTTCAACAATGCTTTTAGTATCGGCGTTTTTTAGAACTGGAACCATCAGGCCGAGCTCTGTCTCTACTGCAATTCCTATATTGAAATATTTCTTGATAATAATCTCTTCCCCTTCTATTGAGGAATTAAGTATTGGATTCTCATGCAATGCAGCCACGATTGCCTTGATTATGAAAGGCATTAATGTCAGCTTAACGCCTTTCTTTTCTAGCGATCCTTTCTCTTTTTCTTTAATAGAATAAAGCTGAGAGACATCAACATCTTCCATTGCAGTCACTTGTGCTGTCTCTGCCAAAGACTTTACCATATTGATAGCAATAGTCTTTCGTATTCCCTTGAGCGGAATTCTCTCTGTATACCCATGATCATCATACTTTTTCTGTACAGGAACAAGTTGTTGAGGAATTGCTTCTGGCTTTTGCTTTTCTATATCAGTTTTTATGATTCTTTTTTCAGGTCCAGAACCTTTCATTCCATGAAGATCTACATTCATTTCGGAAGCTAGCTTCCGTACTGCTGGAGATGCAAGAATCTTCTTTGATTGCTGGATTCCTTTCATGGTTTGCGCCTGAGGCTTATCCTCGACCTCGTCGGGAGCCTCTTCAAGTTGTCCGACGACAGACTTTCCTTTTACTGGTTCTTTAACAGTTACTTTTTCTCCTTGTACGCCAAGAGTTACTAATGTTGATCCTACTTTTACCGTATCTCCTGCCTTATAGTGAAGTTTTATGACCACTCCTGATCGCGGGGATGGAAGATCGACAACTGCCTTGTCCGTTTCCACCTCAACAAGTGGTTGATCTTCTTTTACAGAATCTCCTTCATTTACAAGCCATTTTACAATCTCTCCTTCGGTAATTCCTTCTCCAACATCAGGAAGTTTGAACTCAAATGGCATTCTTCATCACCTTCTCTATCGCATTAATGATTCGTGCCTGATTAACAAGATACATGTCTTCATGTCGAGGCAAAGGGACAACAACATCGTAGCCTGTAACACGTTCTATAGGAGATTCTAAACTGTAAAGAGCTTTTTCATTAATTCGTGCGATAATTTCCGCTGCAAATCCATTATTCCTTTGGGCTTCCTGTACAATCACTACTTTTCCTGTTTTCTTCACTGAACTGATGATGGTTTCTGTATCAAGAGGCGACAAAGTGCGGAGGTCAATCACCTCAACATCGATATCAGACATATGCTGGACCGCTTCAAGAGATATTTTTAGAGAAGCACCATAGGTAATAAGAGTAACATCATTTCCAGGTTTGACAATCTTAGCCTTACCTAATGGAATCATATACTCTTCCTCAGGAACTTCCTCTTTTATCGCTCGGTAAACTCTCTTAGGCTCAAAGAAAATGACTGGATTAGGATCTCGCATTGCTGAGATAAGAAGACCTTTTGCATCATAGGGTGTTGAAGGCATGACTACTTTTATTCCAGGGGTATGGATGAAATAGGTTTCAGGTGATTCTGAATGATGTTCTAATGCTCGAATTCCCCCACCAATAGGACATCTGACTACTAAAGGAACTGTATATCGTCCTCGTGACCTGTGCCTAAGCCTAGAAGCATGACAAATTAATTGATCTATCGCTGGGAAGACAAATCCTTCAAACTGTATTTCTGCAACGGGCTTCATGCCTCCTGCAGCCATTCCTATGCAAGTACCTACAATTCCAGATTCAGCAAGAGGAGAATCAATGACTCTTTCATTTCCATACAATGCTGCAAGACCATCAGTCACTCGAAATACCCCTCCATCTTCTCCCACGTCTTCTCCTATGAGAATAATACTTTTGTCCTTTTCCATCTCTTGCTTAAGTGCAAGATTGATCGCCTCCACCATATTAAGCCGTGGCATAATTTTCCTCCTGTAACCCAAAAACATGCTTGAAATTTGACACCAACTTCTTTTTTACCTGTTCAAGAGGAAGCTTATAGCCTACAATATCGCTCATGAATATTGGCTGAACTTCACTGGCTGGCCAACCACATGGATCAATGAGATGGAAATAATGCTTATCTTCCCTGTTTACATTTAAAGAAAATCCATGATGGGTGTAAATATCATCTCCTAACAATGACACCTTTATCCCTTTCGTGCAGAGGACATAATTCTTTCCGGCATTTCTATACCAGGTTGCTCTATAGGGCTTGTCTGTCGAGGGATTCTGTACATCATAGCGACTAACGGGGATGTCAAAATCACGGGCAGTGAGAATCATCGTCTCTTCAAGCTTTTTCATGAAATTAAGAATTCCACCATATTCTTTGATGTTCATAATAGTATACCCTATAAGCTGACCTGGCCCTAAGTACGCTGCACCGCCTCCTCTATCACTCTGGAAAAATTCTATTCCTTTTTGCGCAAGCTCTTCTTGAGTAACGTGCAACTTATTACTCTCCTTATTAGATCCAAAGGTTATCGTCGGTGAGTGCTCCACCAGTAGAAGCCTATCTCCTATCTTTCTTTGTTTTCTCTTCTCAAAGAGGTCATGCTGGATTTCAAGCGCTCTGGAATAATTCATAAATCCAATATCTTGAACAAGAAAATCCAAGCTCATGCCACCTCTCCCTTTACGCTTTCCCTTTCTTCTTTCAGGTCAGGAGTAAGCTTGTCATACATGTAGTCAAACATTTCTTCAGGTTTTATAGGCTGAATGGATTCGAACTTGGTTATGGCATCCTGCACTAACTGCTCAGCTTTTTGCGCAACTTCTTTTTCATATGAATCTGAGAACATTTTCTTCTTTACCATATATTTCTTTAGTCTTTCTATAGGGTCCTTGGATTCCCACTTTTTAACCTCATTCTCACTTCGGTATTTCTTAGCATCATCCGATGTGGTATGATCTCCCATTCTATACGTAAAACATTCAATAAATGTCGGTCCTTTGCCATTCCGAGCTTTCTTTAACGCATCTTGTACTGCACTATAAACTGCAAACACATCATTGCCATCAACTTGGATCCCTTCAAATCCATACGCAATCGCTTTCTGCGCCAGGGATTGCGCTGCAGTCTGTTCTTTTACAGGAACAGATATGGCATATTGATTATTCTGGCAGATAAATACTGTAGGTGCCTTAAAAACTCCGGCAAAGTTCATAGCTTCATGAAAGTCTCCTTCTGAGGTCGCTCCATCTCCAAAATATACAAGGGTAGCTCCTTCCTTCTTATAGAACTTAAACGACATAGCCATACCTACTGCATGAGGCAAGTGACCTCCCACCGTGATCGCAACAGGAAACATATTTACGTTTTTTGGTATATCCATGCCCCTTTCATCCCCTGCCCAGTATTGAAATAACTTTTCTAAGGGCATTGCTCGTGTAATGAACACTCCATGTTCTCTGAATGCTGGAAATGCCATATCGTGTTCCTGCATCTGGATCGCTGAAGGAATCTGACAGGCTTCCTGTCCCTTCACAGAAGCAAATGTCCCTATCCTTCCCTGCCTTTGCAATTTTACAGCCTTATCATCAAATGTTCTTGTAAGTATCATGAGTTCATACATTCTTTTTATAATTGCAGGAGAAAGGGATGGAATCAACTTTTCATCTGCAATTCCCTGTTCATTTAAAATTTGCAGATAGGGAACCTCAAATTTTTCAATAATTTTCCTCATTCTTTCACCTCGGTCTTTACAATCCCGGGCGATATTTAAACCTTGTCTGAGAAATCTTTAAATAGCCCCCTTTGATGATTTTTTTATGATAACTAAAGAAAGTAGAGACCAACAGGCAGGTTCTAATCTAGAAGGCTCTCTGAAAGTCATCCGCGACCTTATCGCCAAGCGGGCGTATGAGATAAGCATCTCTGGCACGGGCGGAAGTGAGCTGGAGAATTGGCTGCGAGCAGAGCGTTCTCTGAACGATAATGTAGGAGTACTAAACTACTATGAACCATTCCAACATGAAATGAGGCGAAAGCTAGAGTTAAAAGGATACCAGTTAAAATTTTCTACAGAACTCCACTGCGACATTGAAACCAATGATGGTAGATGTATCGGCGACTTAGATTTTGAGTACGAGCATAGTGCTCATTCTAATGGAAAAGATTGGGATTTATGGCTGAATGGAGAAGAACATCGTGAATCACTACTTCCCGTTATAGAATCTCTAGCTAGGCAAAATAAGGCTACTATGAGTGTAACTTACCTATATGAACTACCTCTAGGAGATGGTCGTACAGGTATCAGACATGCACACATGGAGATTACTGATACGGCTAAGTAATAAGCGATCTATTTCAATAAGATATTTAAGCATCTTTTAGTTCTTGAAAGAATGAAAGAGGTGTATAATGAGTATAAGGCTGAGCAGTTTTTACGGCGATATCTTCCTGTTGCGCGATCACAGCTTGTTCATGACAGCACGCAGGTTACTCTTCCCTTGCCTCTTGTCTTAAAGATCATCTCTGATGATGCATTACATAAAAGCGAGGTTCATGGAGTCAGAGTTGTAAAGACACAGGATGATTTGGAGAGGGAATTTTCAGATTTGATTGAGAATGCGAAGAAAAGAAAGCTAAAGATTGATGGTATCCTTGTCCAGGAATACTGTTGGGGAACAGAATTGATTATGGGGATAAAGAATGATGAAGTCTTTGGCCATGTCATTGTATTTGGTGTTGGAGGGATATTTACCGAGATACTGAAAGATACATCAACACGAAAGTGCCCTATCACTGCTCATGATGCGGATGAGATGATGGAAGAATTGAAAGCGAAGGATATACTGCACGGTGCACGAGGAGTAAAAGTAAATAGAGAGTTCTTGAAACATGCGCTTGTGGCTATCTCAAAGATTCCAGGACATCATCCCCACATAGAAGAGCTCGACATCAATCCATTCATGGCAGATGAAGAAGGCGGGAAGGTTGTTGATGCTCGAATTGTATTCAATACTAAGTAAGTTTCTTTAGAGCTTCTTTAGGGTTTTCTGAGTCGCTAATGAACGATCCCGAGTTAAGAATTGTTGCTCCGGCTCTTTTCAACTTTTTTGCTGTTAGTGGATTAACTCCCCCGTCAATCTGTATAGATATCTTTGCAAGTTTCTTCAGTTGTTTTATTTTTGTATATATTGAAGGAAGGAGATGCTGGTGCTCTTTTCCAGGGTGGACTCCCATAAGAAGCACTCCATCGATCAATGATATAAAATGAAGAAGATTCTGAACTTTTGTCTCGGGATTTAGCGCAATAAATGCTTTCATCTTGTATGTATGTATTGCTGCAATAAGATCCTCTATCGCTCCTGCATTTTTCTGCGATTCATAATGGAATATGATTTTCTTGAAACCTTTATGCCTTAGCTTTCTTATATATGATAGTGGATTGCGTACCATGAGATGGGCCTCAGATTCATAGTTATTTAATCGTGGAATGGCGGAAATATTAATCGATTTCGCCTTGACAAATTTTCCATCCATGATATCAACCTGAAATTTTCTTGATAGTGTTTTTACCTTATTGAATCGCTCATCAAATTCCTTCTTTGATTTTGCGAATACCGTAGGAATGATAATCATCGTCGCTCATATCGAGCTATTTTTTGGATCCTTCGTTCGTGCCTTGATTTTTTACTAAATTTGGTGTTTAACCATATTAAAATTATGGATTCGATTTTCTTTAAGGGAAAATTCCTTCCTCGCAATCCAAGAATGTTCGCATCATTATCCTCCCTAGACATTTTTGCAGAATATGAATCATAAGCAGCCACTGCACGAATTCCAGGGACTTTGTTTGCAGCAATAGTCATTCCCACTCCTGTGCCACATACCAATATCCCTTTTGCTTCCTTATCCTTGGCCACTTTTTGTGCAACCTTGAATGCATAGTCAGGATAGTCATCATGCTTCTCTTCCTGATAGGGACCAAGATCATGATAGGGAATTTTCTTTTTATCAAGGAACTCCTTTACTTTTTTCTTTACATGGAAACCGGCATGGTCAGATCCTAGAAACACCTCTTTCATTAAAGATGAAGATGAACGAGATTTATAAGAGTTATGGATAGACAAACCCTGCTTTTTGAAGGGGTTGGGGCTGGTATGCGGGGTCTACCATATCCAATATATCTGCATCATAGCGATCTGCCGTATGACTTATCTTTTGACCAATAAGAATTCCTGAAATTGTGAAGGCAAGTCGAGGAGAAGTAGTTAAAACATCCTGATTGATTACTCGTACCACTCCTTGCTCTGATGCGTCTCGGTCGACAACTGAATAAAGACCTTTCAAATCTTGTGAGGGGGTAACCTCTATTTTAGGACGGTGGATGTTTAATTCCCTAATAAACTTTGAAACTTCTTGCGACGACATCCCGCAAATGTTCAATCTGCTAAAGCTATCATTCGTCATATCAATCCATTAAACTCACGTTTTATAAATCTTTAGAATAAAGCCGAGACTTCTTTGAGGAACTTCTCGGGATTTTGCGAATGGGCGACCGCTGAGGCAACAAGAATACCTTTGCAACCAAGCTTTAGTGCTTCCTTGACATCTGCTGCGGAAGTTATTCCTGCGCCGCAAAGAGGGATGATGTCAGTGCCTTTCAAGACCTCGACAAATTTTAACAGGTCTTTGGGATCATGGGCCGTAATTGGCTTTCCTGTCGCAATCAGCTTTGGATTTTCATATGCTATGGCAAATGGATCAAGTTTTTTGAGTTTTTCCGCTTCGGCAATACTGTCAGTACATACGATCAAGCGTAGATTCAACTCTTTGCAACGCTGGATAGTTTTCTTAATGACTTGAAATGAAATGGGATGTTCTGAATGGTTTAATAGACTGCCTCTGGCTCCTACTGATTGCAGAGCTTCAGGCAATATGAAACCTGTTGCCCTCTCAGACTCTTGATAATCGACATGCTGAGCATACACGGGAAGTGTTGTGCTCTTTACAATTTCTTTGACATCTGTATGAGGCACGGCAACATGAGCTTTATTGCAATAGATATCGATGGTCCTCACAAGGTCTATAAGTGGCTGACCAAACTTGTAATTCTTAAGATTGATGACAATCATTTGAACATGATCTCCTTTATCTTCTTCGCCATGTGCAATGGATTTTTATGCTGCCATACGTTCCTTCCTACTGCGACACCAAATGCCTTTGCCTTCACAGTTTCCTGCACTTCTTTGAGGAAAACAGGTTCATCCACCTTTGATCCTCCCGAAATCACGATTTTTGTTTTTCCTGCTGATTTTACCGCCCATGCTAGATCTTTCTCATTTCCATTATATTTTAATTTTACTACATCTGCTCCTATCTCTAAACCAACACGAGCTGCATAAGCCATAAGTTCTGCTGCAGGCTTTTCTTCAACAGACTTTCCTTTGGGATAAATCCATGCAATAACTGGAATTCCACGCTCATGAGCTTCCCTTTCTATATATTCGAACTCCTGTAGCATCGCTGGCTCGTGCTCACTCCCTATGTAAATCGTGTATCCTACTGCTGCCGCTCCCAACTTGATTGCTTCCTCTACCGTGCATAGTTGCAATGATACGGGATCTCCTTTCACAAGACTTGTTTTTCCGTTAAGTTTGACGATAAGAGGGATTTTGCTTCGTTGGATGGCAGAATTATACTTTTCAGCAATACCTTTTTGGAAAATCATCGCTGTAAACTTTCCTTTAGAAGCAATATCTATGATGCTTTTAGGATCAACGTTTGCATCATTGAATTCAATAGGGCCATGCTCTATACCTTGGTCATAGGCAAGATACAAGGCTTTCCCTTTCGTGGTAATTTTGTCGAGACTCACCTTCATAGAGCAGGAAGCGGTTGTTTCTATATAAATCTAGCTTTTCGCTTCTATTTGTCTAATAAGGTCCTGAAGATGTTGGGTATAAAAGTCAAGTTGCGTGGAAAGCTGTACCTTTATGTCATTCAAACGAGTGATTTGTGATTCTATCACTTTTTTAGCCTCTTCGGGGGTCTTTCGAACTATGACTCCTGCACCTACCTCAACAAAGAGCTTTTTCTCCTGCAAGGATGATTTCACATAGACTCCTTTTCCTAGAGATGCAAGCATTTCCTTTTCAGATGATGTACTAATTGCATGAAGATGCTCTGTAAATGCTTGTAGCTCTACAATCTGCTGTCGCACTAACTCTAAGTTCTGCTCGGTCTCCTTGGCATGCTGTTCAATGAAGGATGCCTTCATGATAAGATCTTGGTCCATCATAAAATGATTAGATAGAGGCTTTTAAAGTTATCTTCCAGACTTCAAGTTTCTCCATAAAGA
>JAIFVX010000004.1 GCA_019659125.1 Candidatus Pacearchaeota archaeon
CCGTCGGTATTTACCGACTTGCATATAGTAAGGTATGAGGTATGCAATCACAAATTAGTTGTACTTTAATGACTATAATTCTTCAATAACGTTGGAGGCACATAATTAATATCGAGTGCTGTTGATAACCTTGCAAATATCAACACAACAGTCGTCAACATGATACTGTAAATCCAGTTTATCCTGCTGGCGGCTGCGGCTATTTGGTTCGCACTTAGACATGCAAGTCTTTTTGTTTCGTAAGAAGTGAAAGGCGTACTGCTCAGTAACACGTAGCTAACCTACCCTAAAGCCCGTGATAACCTCGGGAAACTGAGGCTAAAAACGGATAGGAGATGTTTTCTGGAATGATTCATCTCTGAAAGTTAGCGTTAGGATGGGGCTGCGGCTGATTAGGTAGTTGGCGGGGTAAAAGCCCACCAAGCCAATGATCAGTAAGGGCTCTTAGCGGAGAAGCCCTGAGAGGGAATCTGAGACACTATTCCCAGCCCTACGGGGTGCAGCAGTCGGGAAACTTTTGCAATGCACGAAAGTGTGACAGAGCGAGCCAGAGTGATTTTCTATAATTGAAAATCTTTTGTGGGATGTAAAAAGTCCCACGAATAAGGACCGGGCAAGACTGGTGCCAGCCGCCGCGGTAATCCCAGCGGTCCAAGTCGCAGCCACGTTTATTGGGTCTAAAACATCCGTAGCTTGTTTCGTAAGTCTCTTGTGAAATCTGGCCTCTTAAGGGTCGGGCGTGCATGAGATACTGCGGGGCTTGAGACCGGGAGACGTACTGAGTACGAATAGGGTAGCGGTAAAATGCGTTGATCCTATTCGGACTAACAACAGCGAAGGCACGGTACGAGAACGGATCTGACAGTGAGGGATGAAGGCTAGGGGCGCAAAGTGGATTAGATACCCATGTAGTCCTAGCAGTAAACACTGCACACTAAACATTGGGGCCTCCTCGAGAGGTTTCAGTGCTGTAGCGAAGGCGAAGAGTGTGCTACCTGGGAAGTATAGTCGCAAGACCGAAACTTAAAGGAATAGGCGGGGGAGTACTACAACGAGTGACGCGTGCGGTTCAATTAGATTCTACACCGTGAACCTCACCAGGATCGACAGCAGAATGAAGGTCAGTCTGAAGGGCTTACCTGACACGCTGAGAGGAGATGCATGGCCGACGTCAGCCTGTGTCGTGAGATGACCAGTTAAATCTGGTAACAGGCGAGACCCGTGTGTATATTTACATGAACAATATACAGACTGCCTTGGTAACAAGGAGGAAGGTGCGGGCTACGTTAGGTGAGTACGTCCCAAATACCCTGGGCTACACGCGCGCGGCAATGCTGCATTCAAAGGGCTGCAACACCGAAAGGTGAAGCTAATCTCATAAACTGCAGCTTAGTTCAGATCGAGGATTGCAACTCATCCTCGTGACGCTGGAATTCGTAGTAATCGGATTTTATCAGAGTCCGGTGAATAGGTCCCTGCTCCTTGCACTCACCGCCCGTCAAACCAACCGAGTTTTGCATTGACGAGGCCCGTAAGGGACGAATCTTTGTAAGACAAGGTAGGTTAAGTCGTCACAAGGTATCCGTAGGGGAACCTGCGGATGGATCACCTCCTAAATTTTAAATTTAATTGACGAACTATAATCATTTCGACTAATTTGTGATTGCATACCCGGTTACTTTTTATACAGATGAGAATCTTTC
>JAIFVX010000003.1 GCA_019659125.1 Candidatus Pacearchaeota archaeon
CTAACTCTAAGTTCTGCTCGGTCTCCTTGGCATGCTGTTCAATGAAGGATGCCTTCATGATAAGATCTTGGTCCATCATAAAATGATTAGATAGAGGCTTTTAAAGTTATCTTCCAGACTTCAAGTTTCTCCATAAAGATCTTCTGCTCTGCAATAATTTCCTTCTCATATCTTATTTCTCTTATTACTTGATCTATTCTTTCTTTTGGAGTTAATGATGATAACACCGTAAGGATCATTCCCTTCTTTTCCAGATGATTACGTGCCTGATTCAAGAATTTTATAATTATTTCATCTCCGCTCTTTCCTCCAGAAGTTATCCTTTCACTTTCCCTGTCCTCTCGAGAGTCCCTTGGAAGATAGGGTGGATTGAAGATGATAAGATCGAACTTTCCTTTTACTTTTGAGAAGAGATCTGATCTTAGCGTCCTAATCCCCTTCTTCTTGAGATATGCTATCGTTTCCTTGTCTATGTCTGCTGCAACGATTGATTTCGCTTTGCTTTCCTTTGCTGCTTCTGCCTGGATGCCTGAGCCTGTGCCTATGTCAAGCACTTTCTTCCCCTTTGAGAACTTCCTTACTTCTTTTTCGAGGAGCCATGAGTCTTCTGCAGGTTCGTAGATCATTGTTTGACAAACTTTGTGAGGACCCTGATGAACCAGGGAAATACGAGGAGCCAGTGAATGATGTCTGAAATAATGATTGACTGGAGTGATATGAAACTTAGTATCGCGTAGAGTACAAAGAAGAAGAGAATCATTGAGAGCACAGAGAGATAATTCTTCTTAACGAAGTGTATACTGTGCTTGAATGAGGATATAATTCCTAGATTTTTCACCACGCAGAATACGCTTGCAAAGCTCATGAAGATGAGAACTCCCAGAAGGCTTGCGGCGATAAGAAGGAACAATATAATGACTGAGAATTGTCCTAGAAAAGGTAGGGTGAGAAAGGCTATCAAAGAAGAAAGGCCATACTGAGGCATAAGAAGTGCTGATCCTACGATAAGCGTCAGGGCTATGATAACGAAATTCCTCAATGTGTATTTTGAGTATGATAATGGATTTTTCCCAAATGCATAAAGGCCCATCATAATGGAAAGAAAGAATGATCCGGCGACAAGAACTAATACGGTGAATATAATGAACCAGACTGTTGCCGTCAGGGAATTCTGCAGATGTGGCACAACTTTGTATGAGATGAACTGCAAGAGACTAAGAACTCCAAACAAAAGAAGAGATGGAAGAATAAGCCAGGGATTTTTTACAAGATCCTTAAGAGATGATAGAAGTTTCACGATGATAGGGATGACAAATATTCAGTGATTGCATCTCCCTTCACGAGCACGAAGATAATGGCCCCTACAAGAATGAAGAGGATCAATAAGAGAAATACAATCAAGACCATATTCTTTTTTCTTGGTTGACTCTGGAGTGGCCGTGAGATAACTGGGGGAGGAATCGACTGCGAAGGAGGAAGAGGATATTTTGATTTTTGGGTAACAGGTTCCTGAGGAGATATGATTGTTGACGTCGTATCTCCTGTCAATGCCTTTGCCGCCTCTCGCACTTCCATAGCATTATATCCTGCATTGATAAAACTATTAACTGCATCATCAACGGAAGAACCTCGTTCCATCGCGTTCTTAAGTCCTGCAAGGATCTCATCCCTCATATCGTTATGACCTTTCCATTATGCATGAGATGAACTGTCTTGTTGGCCACGTAGCCCATTTCCTCGGCAAGATGAAGCCCTGCCATGAGCTTCTTCAAATCACCATGAGAAGGAATAACATGTTCTGGCCGTGTTAATTTTATGAGGTCTCGAAGGTCTTCCCTTCCCCCATGCCCTGAAACGTGCACATTATCGAAAATCCTCACTTGATGCTTCTTCAACCGCTTTTCTAATTGATCCTTATTTTCCTCGTTGATTGGTGTGGGAATTGTTTTTGAGGAGAATATGATATGATCATTCTTGTCGAGCCTTAAAGGCAGTTGATTTCTTGAAATCCTGTCGAGAATGGATCCTGGCTCTCCTTGATGACCTGTGCAAACAACAAGATATTTCTTTTTCTCTTTGTTGACTTTGTTCAATACTTTTTCAAGCTGTTTCCTATAGGTAAATAATCTCACGTTGTTGATGAATGGGGCCTGGCCCACTCTTTTTGCTGCTGTCACGTACTTGTTCAGGCTTCTTCCTAAAAATATGATCTCTCTGTTCAGTCTTCTGCCAAATTCAACAATACTTTTCAATCGTGCGATGTGGGAAGAGAACGTTGTGATGACTATCCCAGAATTATGATTGTCTGTGGTAAACAAGACATCCTCAAGCAAACCACGTGCAATCTTTTCTGATGGAGTTTTCCGGTCATCAGGAGCATATAAACAGTCAACAATCAATGCCTTTACACCGATAGCAGCAAGTTCCTTGAGACGCTTATAATTTGGCTTATCTCCAAAGACTGGGGAATTATCGAGCTTGTAATCATTCGCATAGAGAACAATTCCTTCAGGTGTATGCACGGCGATCAGGGCAGACTGAATGGTGGAGTGAGTCATGTTCACAAACTCTACCTTATAGTTTTTCTTTCCTCGGGCGGTGTAGACTCCATTCGGGTGAACTGATACGATTCTATTTTTTATCTTCTGTTTCGAATCTTCCATAAGCACCTTAAGCACTTCCATAGTGAATGAAGTCCCCACTACATCCGCATTATAACGGTAAGAATTATAGGGAACTCCACCTACATGATCAAGGTGTGCATGCGATACTAGCAATGCTCTCACCTTATTTCTTAAGCCGTGTTTCTCGACATAGAGATCGTCAGGCAGTGCTCCGAGGTCACGCATACCTTTCTCAGTTGGCTCTCTTTCTCTTTCCGTAACGCCCACAATTGCTGGCAGAAAAAGCCCTGAATCAAATAGAATGACATCCTCTCCAACCTCGAGGGCAGTCATATTCTTTCCCACTTCACTGTAACCGCCAATTGCGTGTATCTTCATACACAATTGAATCCCTGGTGGTTTAAATAGGTTTTTAGACATAAGGTATAAATAGAAAGTTTCACCACAAGAGGGATGGAACATAGAAAGCATCGTAACATTACCTATACGATAATCGTTATCGTATTGATTTTACAAGTTGTTTCGTTTGTGACGCTTTCCTTTAAAATATCGCGACTTGAAGGAGATATCAGCTCCACACGGAAGAATCTTACCCAATCATTCACGGGTGCCCTCACGAGTTACGACCTTCAGAATCAGAAGAATTTCAATGATCTTTCACGGGCAGTTACCAATCAACAGGCAAGCTTCGAACAGGAGATAAGCATGCTAAAAGCATCTCAAGAAGATTTTTCAGGCGTCATCGAGAACTCTGTTAAAGGAGTAGTGAGCGTGCTCACTGACAAGGCAGTAGGAACGGGATTTATTATCCATTCGTCGCTTTTTGAAAGCGTCATTGTCACGAACGAGCATGTCATTAGAGACGCGACCGACATACACGTGGTGACCTATGATAAACGTGAACTTCCGGCGGTTCTCGTGGGAAGTGATGCCATCCGAGATGTTGCTGTGCTGCAGGTGAAGGGAGAATACCCTTCGATTGATATTGCCGATTCTGACAAGCTCCAAGTTGGGAATAAGGTTGTTGCCATAGGTAATCCTCTTGGCCTTTCTTTCAGCGTCACTGAGGGCATTGTTTCAGCATTGCATCGAAGGGGTCCTAATGGTCTTAATGAATACATACAAACGGATGTTTCACTGAATCCAGGCAATTCAGGAGGACCGTTGATTGACACGACAGGAAAAGTTGTAGGAGTTAATAATTTCAAGGTGGGGAATGCTGAAAGCCTTGGATTTGCCCTTGAAAGCAACAGCTTAAAGGAAGTCGTCAACGATATTATGAATAACACGGTGATAGTATGAAACTAAAGGCAAGTGCACGAGGGAAAAAGAGATATATTCTTCTTTCGATTGCTGACAAGGAAAAGGCAGAAAAGATATTTTTAGAATCGCTTGGAACTCTTGGGTGGGCAAAGGCACACCCTTTATTCATGAATCTTGGGAATAAGGTCGTCATCGTTGTTGATTCTGCATGCGTGGATGATATCCGGGCAGCATGTGAGCTCTCCTCTGAAGATATTTCCATCATTCGAGTCTCAGGAACACTCAAGGGACTGAAAAGATGAAAAAGAGAATTAAATCATTTTTATTTGTATGGATAGTGTGTTTTGTAATAATATACGTAATAGTATATTCCTTTCCTGAAACAAGAGCAAATGATTTTGGTTTGTTTAGTCCTCCTGCCTATAAGTATGTTACTTTTGTTTTGATAGCTATTGGTTCAGTTATTTTGAGTTTGATAATTACGCGAGTAAAAAAGATACTTTCATAGATTGAGATAGAAGAGCGAAACCTTTAATTAGATATTTCCATTATTCGCACAATGAAACGAGGTCAAATTCATCTTTCTTTCGCGATGATATTCTCTATCATCGTTATCATTGCTACGGTTGCTGTGGCGTTCTATGTCGTCAACTATTTCCTCAAGACAAGCACGGGCGTGTCATGCAAACTGTTCCATAGAGATCTGCAGGACAGGATAACCACTGCATGGAATGGAGAGATTACTCAAGACACTTTCAGCGAAGCAGCTCCTTCTGGCGTTTCCGCCGTTTGTATAGGATCCCTGAATGAAGGACCTTTAAACTCTCAGGATCGAGACAAATATCAAGCTATAAAGGAATATTTTCATAAGGGAAACTTCTTTTTCTATCCTACTGACTCTGAATGCGATTCAGGAAATATCGTCTATAACCTTGATCATATTGCAGCAACGCGGTTTTTCTGCAAGGATGTAGAGCAAGGAAAGATATCAATAACACTGAACAAAGGCCTTTCAGATTCTTTGGTGACTCTCTCATGAGGAAAAAAGGATTTGAGTTCAGCTTCGGCTGGATATTCGCAATCATGGTTGGAGCAGTCGTCATCTCCCTGGCATTGTATGCAACTTCAAAATTGATAAAGACCGAGCAGCAAGGGCAGAATGCAGAGCTTACAGTGCAACTTGGAACACTCCTTAGTCCTGCAGAAGCAACGATTGAAGAAAGTACCGTTATGCCTCTTGAATTTCCTAAGGAAAGTACCATTACCAGTCAATGCTCAAGTGCTGGAAGCTTTGGCTCCCAGAGGATTGAGGTTGATGAGCAAGGAGAAGGGGGAGGAGGTATCAGTTTCCCAAACAAATATATCTTCTCTGAATCACCGCTTCGAGGCAAAAATATTAGTGTTCTTTCTGAGCCTGTAAACATGCCATTCAAGGTGGCTGATATTCTTATTCTCTGGTCGCAACAACAGTATTGTTTTATCCAGCCTCCAGGAGAGATACAGGATGAGATTGAATCGTTCAAGCGAGGCATTAGTGTTGTTACATCAAGCTCTGCATGCCCAAAGGCAAGCATTAGCATATGTTTTACGGGAACATGCGATATTATGGTATCTCCTTCCACGAAGAGTGTTAAGAAGGGAACGCAAACAGTGTTCTATGATGACAGGTTTGGCAATGCACTCTTGTATGCGGCAATCTTTTCTGATGCAAACACCTATGAATGTCAGGTCAAACGGCTCATGAAGCGAGCAAGCCATCTTTCTTCTCTCTATAGTTCTAAGGCGGACTACCTAAGTGCTCAAGGATGCAGCTCGACATTAAGGGATGACTTAACAGTGTATGCTGCGCAACTCTCCTCAGCTTCCGATTCAAGAGAATTAGCACGCCTGGGTGTACTGGCAGCAGATCTTGAACATACTAATGACAATATTCCATGTAAGCTCTTCTAGAGCGCAAATGCAGATCCAGCAAATGGCATTCGTCCTCGTAGCATTGCTCATCTTCTTTTCTATGGTTGCACTTATCTATGCATCCTTGAGGATTTCCCATCTTAAGGGTCAGGCAGGGACGCTTGCACAGGCACAAGCACAGGAGCTTGCGAGGACGCTTGCATCAGCACCTGAACTGCAAGGAAAATGTGACTCGTGCATCGATACTGATAAGGCACTTATATTAAAGGAAAAGCTGAACAGTGAATATAAGGGATTATGGAAAGTCAGCTATCTACGAATTGAGCGACTCTACCCCAATGCCCAGAACAGGGAGTGCACGCGAATGAACTATCCTGATTGCTCAACACTTACCCTTATTAATGGTAGTTTGGGGACTGCACAAGGAGCGTTTGTTAACCTTTGCAGGTATGTTGCTGAGAAGAAGTATATTCAGTGCGATATAGGGAAAATCTATGTTTCTCTGGAGGCCCCGTGAGAGGGCAGGAAGAGGTTGCAGGATTTGTTGTTATTGTAGTTATTGTCTTAGTGATATCAGTCATTGTTCTTGGGGTAATGGTGAGACAGAGGCCAGAGCCATTAACGAACAGCCAGGATATCTATAATTTCCTTGAAGCAAGCCTTTCATACACAACATCATGTGCTACCAGCTTTGAGCCCGCTTATCTTACTCTTGGTGAATTATTTGAAAAGTGCAGGTCGGGAAGTATTTGCATTTCAGGGAAGTCTGCATGCAGTGTTGCCAATGAAACGCTCAGAGGTATCGTAGGAGCAAGCTGGAACATAAGTTCTGGAAGCAGTGTCAGAGGATATAGGTTTGTAGCGCGCTATAAGACTAACACGAGTGATAGTGTCATTGTATCTCTTTCGCAAGGAAACTGCACAGGAAATTTCAAGGAGTCGGAATATCCTTATCCATATCCTATCAAAAGCTCATTTAGATTATGTTCCTAGATATCTTTAAATATTATCAAATTGTCTATTTTTATGGCACATCAAGGCGATACTCTGGTTGAGCATGCATATTTACTCAATCATGATCCTTATATGGCGCAGGTTCTTTATGACCACGTAGAAAGGGAAGGAGATAAGGATACGCTTAGCTTACTACGATTAAGCAGACTTCTAAAAGAAGAACTAGGAGATTGGGATGGAAATGCAGGAGTACCATCCAGAATTTCACCTAAACCATCACCGTTAGATTCTTCAGCTCATTATTTATAATTCTAGAACGTAATATGAATGTTTACTGAGTCAACAATGATGACTGGCTTGAGCCTGTGCCTTTTTCCAGTCTTTTCAGCGATCATATCAATAAATCCGAATTTTTCAAGTAGTTTTACATCATCAACAACTGACTTAAAATCACGCTGAACGAGCTTTGCAAGGTGGTACAATGATTTTGGATGATCGACTTTGATGGCATGAAGTATTTTTGCCTTCTCATTACTGAGGAGTTTTCGCACAGCACTGATTCCCTCAAAATCATACGCGTTTGAGTCACGTGTAAATCGCCTGAAGAAGGTCGTAAACGTTCCTCTGTCGTCGGCAATTGTGATTTCGTGAGTTTTTGATCGTGCTGCCATAGTATGGGTAAATATAGTACGTTTATAGAGACATGATGTATATAGAGTATTTATATGTATCTTTCCTCTATATATTGGGTATTATACCATATATATTGCCTCATAGTACATTTTACCATTAAATGAGATATGCAAAAAGAAAGTGTTACTGCAGGCAGTGGTACCGAAAGCTTTATAAAGGAATCAACAGCTAGTGAAAACACCGCCTGAAGAGAGGTGAAAAAGCGGGGAAAGCTTTTTAAATGATATATGATTGATGGTAGTAACTCTACTAAGCTTAGAGTACACATACTGGCTCACAAGGCCAGTACATCCAACGAGCTGCCCATTAAAAAGCAGCTTCCTTTATGAGGGACCCTGAGGGGTTGTTGCTAGTACAAAAGCTGAAAGGGGGTTTTAAGAAAAGTGATAAATTTCAAGAAAATTGCGTCTGTAGTAACGAGCACTTTGATGTTGAGTTCTACGGTGGCTTTGGCCGCTGCAGCTAACTACCCAGCACCTTTCGTACAGAATGGAGCTGGCAACGTAGCTATAGTTTATGGTTCAAACTTACCAGCAGGATCAACTGACTTAGTAGCTGTTGCCGAGATCCAAGGATATTTGGCAACACAGCTTGCAAGACAGACAGCAACAGGAGGAACGAGTGTAACTGGTGTTTCAGTTACAGGAGAGGCAGCACCATTATTTACAGGAACAAAACTCTATGTAAATGATTCATTGAACGCTGTCAAGACTGTAATGACAAAGACCGAACTGCCAACCGTTTTGGCTTCTGGAACTTTCTCAGGTAACGTGGATGCAACCTATACTCAAACTATTGATATAGGATCAAACCCACAAGTTACTTTTGCAAAGCAACCAACAAGCTCAGACGACCCACAGTTTGGACTTACACTGTCAACGAGCACTGCAAACTATCTTTACAACACATCGGTTACCTTCAACAAAGCAATAAACTTCACTCATGCCGACTCCAAGGGAGCAGATATGACCTTGTTCGGACAGAAGTTTACCGTGGCTTCTTCAACAGATACAACCAACCTAGTGTTGTTGAAAACTGCTGAAAAGATAAGCCTTACCAGCGATGCACCTTCACAGAAGGTCACCATCGGAGGAAAGGAATACACGATCGAATTAATCTCTGCATCTGACACTTCAGCTACTGTACGAGTTACAGCAAGCGATGGAACTTCGGAAACGAAGGAGGTTAATGAGAACAGCTCAAAGAAGGTCAACGGAATCACAGTAGCCGTAACGAACGCTGACGAGACTAACTTAAAGTTGTCCGCATCAGTAATCGCAGGCGCTGAGAAAGTGACGCTAACAGATGGAAGCGCAGTAGCAATTGGAGAAGACTCCAAAGTAGTTGATGGAACGAAAGTTACTCTAACAGGAGGCACTACGGCCACTACCAAAATAACGGTAAGTACCTATGCATCCGACTCAGACCATGACGCACTATTGCCGGGTCAAGAGTTTGTCAGCCCTACATTCGGAACCTTTAAGATAGACTTCGCTAGCCTTAATGAGCCGGAAAACAGCTCTGCTCGAGAGAACATTAAAATTGTCGCAAGTGGAGATGATAAAATGATTGTTGACTTTATGCCAGGATACGCATCAAGCAACAAAGCAATCCAGTTCGCTATCAACAAGAGTACAGGTAGCAGTGGATTCCAACTTCAATCCGACAGTGATGGACATAACATCACCGTACAGGAGAGAAGGAAGGCTTTCAAGAACGATTACATCGTTCTTGGAAATGAGGAAAGCGGACGCTTACTAAAAGTCCAGACCATCACAAACCAGACATCTGGTTACAACCAGGATAAAGTCAGCATGACTGATGTCTTCACAGGAGACACCTATGATGCTACATTAACTGGTGAAGGATCTGGAAGTATTGTTGTTGGAGGAAAGTCGTATAACCTCATCTATAACGGTACGCCGTCAGATGACTCAAACTTTGTACGATTGAACTATCCAGACAGTACAGGAAGCGGGGATGTAGTTTTGTTACCAACTTTGAGAACATCAAAGGGAGCAAAAGTTGCATTCTACAAGCCTATCAACAACTTATCGATTGATGACTGGGATGGAGACGGAACTGATGCAGCAACGTTGAAATTCCCTAACGGGGATGGATACACGGATGTAGCAACAGTTGCAGGTCTTAACGCAGCAGGTATCGGAATGACTATTGGAGGCAGCGCGCTTAACGCGTCTCTTCCAGCAGTAACGGCAACTGTAGGTAGATTTACCTACAACTTTACGTATTCCGGTCCTAACCAAACAACTATTTACTTGCTTTCTCCTGACGGAGGAAACATTGTATCGCCAGCTATTCAGCTTATCGAGGAAAAAGATGACAACTCACAATTCCACGGAATGGTTGTCACCCTTGAGGGAGCAGGAAGCGGTGATCAAGGAGTAGGAGTTAACGACGTCTCAAGAACCTGGCAAAACGACGCTACCTGGGACCAAATTACACTTGCTAGCAATAGCAAGATCAGTAAGGAGGCAGACCTTTACGGTACTATCGTAAGCATAGATTCTTCCGACTCAGACCAGAAATCTACAACCATCAGTTACCCTGATGAACAAGTTTACGCTAACATATACGCAGCTGAAAAGACTGCAGATATTTCAGGCGGAACAACTTCATCATCTGGAGGATCTGTACGAGAACTTGGCTCAGTCCTAGTGACTGACAGCGAGGCCTCATCAGTGTCTTCAAAGAATCTGATTGTTGTTGGTGGAAGTTGCGTTAACAAAGTTGCTGCTGAATTGCTTGGAGGCTCTCTTTGCGGAGCAGACTTCGAGTCAAAGACAAGCGTTGGATCTGGTTCATTCCTGATTCAGTCGTTCAGTCGATCAAGCGGCGCTGTTGCAACACTCGTAGCAGGTTACAATGCAGCTGACACAGTCAATGCTGCACGATTCCTAGACACGCACACGGTAGATACTACTGTAGGCAAGAAGTACAAGGGATCATCTGCAACAAGTGCTGACCTAGTAACAACGTAAGCAAAAATTTTATTTTTTTATTTTTCTTTCTTTCTATATATTTTTAAACACTAGATGTTTCACTGAAATATGAGATCAATAGAGACTACGGAATTGAAGGAAGAACGGCAGAAAAAGAAAGCCAGGCTTATCAGTGCATTGCTTCTTCTTATGCTTTTAGGAAGCGTTGCAGGATATGCCTTCCTCTCACAAGGCGATACGGCTGCGCCTGCTGCTCCTCCAGCCCAAAATGGACAATTTACTACTGACTATCAGGGGACACAGCTTGCATTTACAAGCCCTCCTAGCTCTGTAACAGCCATTCAAGCTCCCTATGTAACCATAAATCAATATGCTGGAAAGCCGCTCTATATAGTGTCCGATAGTGAAGCAATCACCTATGAAATATCTTCAACATTGGGAAGGTATGTCGCCCGCTGGCAGCCTGCATGTTATGGAAACTGCACTGAAGACCTGCCAAGCAAGGACTGCACGGAAAATCTTATTGTGTGGAACCAGTCTGATGAAAACAAGATCTCTCAACAAGACTCATGCGTTTTCATTGATGGAGATATTAGAGCCGTCGACGCATTTTTGTATAAAGTCTTTGGAATCCAGTAGAAACCTTTAAAATGCGCTGGACATTTTATTATCTATGAAGAAAGTCGTTAAAAAAGAAAATAGCTCAAGGAGAAGGTTATACTGGATTGTTGGAACAATTGTCGTCCTTGTTGCCGTTTATCTTGCCACATCATATATCATCAGGGGCATGACTCAGTTCACCTATGAAGGCTTGACCTTCACGAAAGAGACCCAGTATGGCGTTCCCTTTTTCCACCACTATTATTACTTTACAGACTCCCATGGGCAGCTGACAAAATACAACCTTTACTTGAGGAATGATCCTCGTACCAATACTGTCCCAGTCAGTGGAAGAGTCCTTTTCAATTTCAATAGAAAAATCTATCTAGGGATTAATATCTCGGATCTCGCAGCATGCAGTAACAGCTCGCTTGCGGTCGCCGAGCTCTCATCATTCCTTACCGATAATGAGTTTCAGGTAACAGCAGGAGTACCTGACAAGCAACAGGCACAAGAACTGAACCAGACCTATGTATCATGCACTCAATTCTTGGGGAATACAGTCATTATGCTTGAGGGTGGGGAAAACAGTTCCATTGTAGGAAAGAATGGGTGCTATAAACTCACCGTTTCGCAATGTAAGATCCTTCCCGTCGTGGAAAAGTTCAAAATCCGCGCGTTGCTCGATTCGAGAAACACTACTTCTTCCTAAGCAACTCTATAGCTGGAGGGATAAAAGAAAGGATAATAACGATAAGTGTAACAAGTGAGAGATGCCCCTTGATTATCGGGATTGTTCCAAAGAAATATCCTCCAAATAAGAAGAGGCCCACCCATGTTATTCCTCCGAAGACATTATATCTTAAGAATTTTTTGTATTCCATGCTTCCCAGACCTGCGACGAATGGTGCAAAGGTCCTTATAATGGGCACAAACCGTGCCAGGACAATTGTCTTGGCTCCATGCTTATGATAGAAGGCATTTGTTTTGTCGATGTATTCCTTCTTAAGCTTTGCTATCACTTTCTTCCCGAACGTATTTCCAACCCAGTAATTGACGGTGTCGCCTCCTATAGCTGCAAGAGAAAGCAGCACAAACGCTGCTAGCACGACTCCTGGTCGCGCCGCAAGGGTGGCGCCTGCAACAAAGATAATTGAATCTCCCGGAAGAAACGGGGCAAATACAAGGCCAGTCTCACAGAAAATAACAAGGATAAGAACACCAAGAGCTACATAGAGCCCATGTCCTGCGATAAAAGAATTAAGATAGGTATCTGTGTGAATGAGAAAGTCGAGAATCATGATCTCCTCGTTATATCTGTAACAATGTTCATGACGTCCGTATATATGGGGATTTCACGAATCCTGAAGAGGAAAACGTTGGCAAACCATATGAGGATAAGAAGAATCGTGCTTCCAAAGTACCAGAAGAGCTCGTGAGCAGTATCAAAGTATTGTGATCCTTGACGAGCAAGATGTGTGAATATAATGATCCGCAAGACATTCAAGAATAGGAATGAAAGGATAATGAAAAGTAGGCTGTAGAACCTTTTACGTGACTTCATAGGGGTTGATAAGTTCAAAACAAAGAGAAGATAGTAGGCTGCGCCTGCAATACAGGCAGGGATAAGCTCGATATAGATGCCTTGAACGAATATCGTTGCAGTCCCTTTAATAAGAATTGCTGATGGTAATCCAAGGGTTACAAGATGAAGCGTTATGGGGGAGAAAACTGCATAAATGACAGCAAGATTAAAAAGCGCAAGAAGTACCAAGGTCATGTATCGAGTAAGAAGGTAGATCATTTCCTTATCTTTCATTCAAACAAGAAGCGAAGACTCTTTAATAACTTAACTTCGCTGTGAGAGCCGTACTGCAACAACAATGATGAGGACGATAAGAACAACGTTAATTATTCCAATAACCCAGATTAATGGATTGCCTGAAAGTGATCCTAATGAGAACCCTTGTGCTCCTGCAATTGAAACAACAACATCCTTTGATTGTGTTGATGCCCCTGATTGTGCATCAATGGTGAATGTCTTGTCTCCTGAAGCTGCATTGTCTACCGTGAACTTAAGTGTAATATCCTTTGATTCTCCAGCAGAAAGCGTTACAACTCGGTCTGAGATTGAATCCAGACTTGCCCAAGCATCGTAACCCTTTACATTGACAATTTCAGTCTGAGAGCTTGTTCCCCTGTTTGTCAGGGTCACTTTGACAGTCATAGGCTGCCCTGCCTTCGCATCTGACTCAAGAGAAGCGCTGATAACAACAGGGTTTGTTCCAGATCCTGAACCGGTTCCCGTTGTTGCGCATCCAGCTACTTTTAATGGAACTATTGTCGCCTCATCTGAAGATTCTCGATAGACCCCATTGTTGTAATCGTAGTCTGCTCGAAGCTCAATGTTGTAGGTCTTGTCCGAAGCTGATCGAGGGACATTGAAGGTGAATCTGATGTTTGAACGGTCTCCCTGGTCAAGATCCTGTCGTATTTCCCGTACAAGGTCAACGCCAAGTTCTCTGTTCACTGCAGTTACTCGTGTCTGGTCCTGGTCCTCATCGCCGACATTCACCGCATCAAAGCTTAAATCAACAGAGTCACCGCACGTTGCAGTGTTTGGATTAAGAGATACATCGGTGAATGCAATGAACTTGCCCTCATCGCTTTCCTGGTCTATTGAGATTGAATCGTAAATCTGATTTGTGTCAAAATCCTCTGCACGGTCAACACACATGTTTGACTCTCCAAGCTTTGTGCTGTATGCCTTTACTGTAAGTTTGTAGTCGCCAGAGGATATGTCTGCAGGAACCGTGAACTCAAAGGTGGCTGTCTCTCGGTCTCCGTCATTGATTCTTCCCAAACTAATAGTTTCCTCATCAGTGTTTGAGAAGTCGAGGTCTCCAACCTGGTTTCGTCCTTCTGAATCAAACAATCCAAGCTTTACATCAACATCAGATATATCCTTGTCTCCCGTGTTCCTTACTCGAACTTCTATGGTAATCTTGTCAAGAGGCTGCCAGTCCTGGTCGTCGCCCTCTCCCTCATTGCTAATATCTATTGAATCGAGCGTCAGGTTTCCACCTGCAGGCCCGCTTCGGCAGAAGGTGTTTTCCGTCGTTAAGCCAAGAACATTAGATTCTATTAGCGTTGAATTAGCGGCTGTGTCCGTTCCTTTTGCCTTGACCGTAGCAGTCTGAGAGCCAAATCGAGTGTCAGTTGAAAGTTTCGTTACACTAATTAATGTGGAACTGTTAGAAGAAAGAGATGCAATAGTAGTAGGTGAGATCTGCACCCCAGATACTTCGAAAGTTATGCCTGTCACAGTTCCATTTCCAGTGTTTGTTACATTAATGCTTGTAAGGCTCGTGCTGTTAGTTAGTGTTGAAGGTCCTACAAGCTGAAGCGATAGTGCTGCGCTTGAAAGACTAAGAGTAAGAACTGCTAAAACCGTGAATGCGAATAATGAAAGTAATGTGCGTTTCATTTTATTGTTGTAACTGGTCAATTACACTACTTTATAAACTTTTCTGTTCTGGAGAACAAACATTATTTAAATGAAATACTCCTTATGTATATGAGAATGATACGTTCACGAGAGAATCTTATTGGCGCCTGGGCATTTCTCGTTGGAGTATTATTGTCTGTTGGCGTCGGTCTTTTCTCTGTTTTTGCAGGCAAGACAGTCAACCAGGTCATTCTTGGTATCCTTGCTATCCTCGGCATTGTCGCAGGCTATTTCGTATCTGAACGGGAAGCCAAAACATTCCTTATTGCCTCAGTCTCCCTTGTTATTGTCAGTTATGCAGGTATATCCGGTCTTGTGCTGAGTGCTGCAATAGCAGGCATAGACATAGGGAAGATCATATCCTCCACGCTTGGTGCATTATTAATGCTCTTCGTACCTGCAGCAGTCATTGTTGCATTAAAGACCGTATTTTCAATCTCAACGAGCTAATTATATAAATCTTTATTAATATAAAAGAGAACATAAAGGCATGAGAGAGCATACTCTAGGTAATTTAGTTACCCTGATAAATGATAATAGGCAATATGATGAAGCTACACTTTCTGCTAGAGCTAGCGCCTATACGAGCAACTCTATTGATAGCACATTATTTACATACACAGGAAGCATGAGGTTACGAATCCCAGGGCCGGGCAAGGACAGCCAGTATGAAATGGTCTTTAAGACCGATACAAACTCAGGCTCATTCCCGTTCAGAGTTAATGGAAAGATATATGATGAAGCGCGCGGCGACAGAAGAGCAATCATCATACCGACAATACCAAAAGGATCGGTCTTTATACTTGAGAATATCGAAGATATTAAGTTCTAATTTTTAGAATAGAATTATTCGTGGATAAAGTCCGTCTTCTCTTTGCCCTTTGCAAGAGGAGCCTTATGGATCTCAGCAAAGGATGGTGTTGCAATGATTGTGTTGTCTCCGAAGCCTGCAATTGAGCCCTCTAATGCATCAACTGTCTTCTTTATCTTTGCAATTGCTCGCTTCAATTCAATGATATCCTTGGTCTTCAGCGTCTTGATGTCAATAACTGCAATGGTATAGCCTTCCCTTAATGAATTGAGAATATCATTTATGTCGTCAAACTGTCGTAGAACAAAAGGCTTTACAACAACCTTGCTTTCTTTTGGTACAGAAGTGTTAAGGTCTATCTCGACATAGTCTGCGCCTTCCTCTTTTCCAAATAACTTTCTTAAGTTAAATGCCATGGTACTTCTTGCATGAGTGGGTATATAAATATTGCTGTGTTTTGCACATCTATTTATCTTCCAGGTGAATTTTATCTTTTTTCCTTAGAATTCTTTTCCATTGAGGAGTTAATTTCCTTCCTCAGCGTCAAAGCTTGCGTATTCACAAGGTTTTCCTGCTTTTCTATCGACGTAACACGAAGATCAAGCACTTTTTTCTTCTCCTCAAGTTCAGACGTAAGTTTTTTCTTGTCAGATCGAAGCATAATGCCTCCAAGAACCCTATACACCTCGTCATCAGCATGTTTTAATTCCTCTAAGGCGTTTAAAATCTCATTCAATTCCATCTGATGGGACTGTTTTTGCATTAATAATGCTTGTAAGTTCTGCTCAAGAAGCTGAAGCTCCTCTATCTTCTGCTGAATCATAGTGCCTTCAACTTGACAATTTGGGTCCGAGGCTTATAGAATATCTTTGAACCGCAGTGAGGGCAGACGAACCGCTTCTCAAGAACTTTGCTGCTTATCGGCTTCTCGCATTTGAAACATTTGTATTGTGCCATAGTAATATGTAAATTGTAGATTTTTAAATCTATTGCTTTGCAGCACCATAATTATTAAGAGCTGCACATGTATAAAAGAATATGGTTGCCTTAGTAGAGAAGAAAAGTGATGAGTACACAGCAGGTGAAATGGTCGGGTATAAAGAGGGAAACGCCCTGTGTAAAGTACAAATAGTAAAAAACAAGAGCGATAAAGATTACGAGAGATATGATCTACGGCTTGTTGAAATCTATAGAAAAGCACCTCTTTTTGAAGAGGGAGATATAGGAGATGAATGGGACTACCTTAGGAGCAAGATTGGTGGAGGAGCTCCTGGTATGGGTTATCTATTCCCATTATCAGATCTAGAATCAATGCTGAAATAATTATTTCTTTGCATTAAGGAAGTACGCATCGCCTGCAAAGATCTTGCCCGTTTTGACGCATCTCCATATGCCCATGGCAATCCTCTTTACCTTTCCCTTTGGATAGAATGGTGATGTCTGTCGTACTCTTTGTTGTTTCTCAATAGCATTATAGTTCTTTTTAACTCGTGTTCCATATCCTGCACCGTACTTGCCGAATGCCTGGGATTTCTTTGTTTTCGTTGCCATAATTTAAGGTATAAAGAGGGCTTTTTAAAATGTTCTATTAATAAAATGGGGATACCCAGATTTGAACTGGGATCGCCTGCTCCCAAAGCAGGAAGCTTAAACCAGGTTGGCCCATATCCCCATTCCATGAAATGGCGAATGAGGGTATTTAACCTTTACTTATAATTGGCTGAGAATACTAAATGCGGCAATCCAGCACGCACCATATAATATGGATACTATGGTTCCTAGTATCACAAACGCTTTTGCAAGCCGCAATTGACTTCTTTTCTTATAGACACCTGCAAGAACAAAATTAAGGATAATAAGAATTATAGGTCCTCCAAAGATAAGAACGACTGCCATGATTGATAAAAATCCGTAAACAGATCGAAGAACGATAGACCCTGATGAATAAGCAAAACCTTGAATCAGAGTCGAAATAAACCATAGTATCGCGACCCCAGCTACAACCGCGATATTGATGAGAAATGCTCTTCCTATACCTGGATCATCTTCTGATTGATATTTTCCATCCATTACCAGCTACCCACAGTCGCCCAGCAGGCTCCGTAAATAATTAACACAATAGCGCCTATAATTGCAAGCATTTTAGCTGACCGAGTATTTCCTTTTTTACGCTCTCTGGCTGCCATGATAAAATTAGCAATTGCCGCAATGGGAAGAGGCGCTGCAACCATCAGAACAATGATAAGAATGCCCTGATCATTTCTTCCAAAGAACCCAAGCCAGGACGATATAAACATAAAGGCGTAAAGGATGAGAATGACTGCAAGGATAATAAGAACCGTAAATCCGAGAGCCTTACCAAAGGTACGTAACGATGTTTCTTCTTTCATCTGAGTATAGGAAGAGCAACTCCTCTTTGTGGAGTTTCAGAAGGAACGATCTCTTCACGTAATTGACGTAACTTTTCTTCCATACCTTGTCTGTAGAATAAATTCATGGTTTCTATAGGGATGAGTTTCTCTCCTTTTGGGTCGACAATATGAACACATGACTTCTTGACTGCCCGGACACTGAAATCGTATGCATCCATAAATCGAATGCCTATGATCCTAAACAGATTCTCGTATTTAAAGCTTGGGGCAGATACTTGAGGAAGACAACACAAAAGCGTTTGAAGCGAGTCGCTGGCCGTCTCATGAGAGCTTCCTGTGCTAAATATCTTCATCATCAGACTTTTCCTCAATTGAGGATCATGTTCGAACACAATAGTGTTCCTCGCTCCTTCAATAAGTGTTTTTGGGTCAAGGTATCGTGTTAGGGGATGCACTTGTCCGTTGAAACGCAACGCATATCCCATGAAGATAGAGTCTGGATTACAAGGCACAGGAATGATATCATTAGGCTGGAAAATACTAGTTTGGTCAAGAATTGCCTGGCGGACTTCTGTCAACGTATATCTTTCAGTCACTGGATTGAAATTGTCATTCCTTCCTGCGCGTTGCGTTGGTTGGAAGGTAACCCCTCGAACGGATCGCTGTTCCAATCCATATTTTATTATCTTTCCAATTTCATCAGTGTTCACTCCTCGCTGGAGTGTTGACACGAGAGTCGCTGGAAAATTCCTCTCATTGAGGTGTTCAATGGCCTTGTATCTAACATCGGTCAAATCTTCACCTCGTATCTTTGTCAATGCTTCAGATTTGAAGGAATCAAACTGCAAATACATTTCAAGGCGAGGCATATACTGAGCGAGACGATCAGCAAAGCCAGGCTCTCGTGCGATTCTTACCCCATTGGTATTCACCATGAGGTTTTTTATCGGTCTTTTCTTTGCTTCATCGAGAATCTCAAAGAATTGGGGATGAACGGTAGGCTCTCCTCCTGAAATCTGGACAACATCGGGTTCTCCTTCGCTTCTTACGACAAGATCCATCATTTTTTTCACCTCATCCAATGATCTATGACTTCCAGACGAGGGCGATGAAAGGGTAAAGCATGTAGGGCATGAAAGATTGCATCTATCGGTAATCTCAATCAATGTCAGACATGAATGTTGTTCATGATCAGGACATAAACCGCAATCGTAAGGGCAGTTATATTTCATCTTTGTCTGGAAGAATCCGGGCATCTCGCTGTGCTTTAGAAACACTTCCCTTCCTTGACGGTAATAGTTTGCATCAGTTGACAAAAGGACTCTTTCATGCCCGTGTTCCCTGCAGTACTTGTCCATGAAAACTCGATTATCCTTAAGAATCACCTTTGCAGGGACTCTTCTCAAACAGTCCGGATCTTTTGAGCACAGGCTTTCATCTTGGTCATAGTAGAGATAATTACGTGTTTTTTCCATTGCTATTTACTCCGTGTTGTATAGAAACATGATATAATATCCTGCCCCTATAAGGCTTGCAAGCTGAATTGCTGACAGGCCTAGAATAAGTGGATTAAGTGGCTTTATAAATTCTATTGCAATTCTGAATGTAAGGTATCCTATAACAAAGAGCTTGAACCTCACTCCAGGCTTTAATCTCCATTTTCTTTCAATCCCAAGAATAACAAGCCAGAGAATTCCAAGAAATACAATTTCGTAAAGAGAAGTAGGATGACGTGGAAGACCATCTCCCTGGTCAAATGCCCAGGGGACTGAAGAGACAATGCCCACTGTTCTATCACTAACACCTGTGAGAAAACAACCAATCCTTCCAATAATCATTCCTAATATTAACGGATATGTGAACAAGTCTCCTGAAGGTCTTTTTTCTCCAATGATTTTCTTGGTTATCTCTACTCCGATAATTGCTCCCAGAATGCCTCCAACGATCGTCTTTCCCTGGATGTAGTAGAGGAAAGAAGAAGGGTGGAAAAATGAAGCAGGATCTTCAAGGCTTGCGAGTAACCGTGAAAAAAGCAGTGCTCCAATAGCTCCTCCTAGAATGATGCTTTCCCGATTAGAAAAATGAAGCGGATCCCTCTGCTTCTTCTGAAGATGGAAATAAAAAACAAATGCGAAGAAAAATGCAAGAATTTCAAACACGGAATGAGAAGGAATAGCAACACTTCCTATATGGAAGTTAATAGGGAACTTCATTTCCATTATATGAAATGAGTGTTTAAATTAGTTACTTCTTTGCAGGTTTCTTTTCAGGAGCTTTAGCGGCTTCCTTCTTTTCAGCTGCTGGGGCTGCTGGAGTTGCTCCTGGGGCTGCTGGAGTTGCTCCTGGGGCTGCTGGAGTTGCTCCTGGCGTCGCTGCTGCGGCTGCTGCCTTAGCTGCTTCCTCAGCTGCTTTGGCTTCCTCAAGAGCTTTCTTAGCCTTCTCCTGTTCTGCTTTTCTGATTGCAAAGAACCGTGCAAGGTCTGCTTTCTTCTCGGCAGATGGCTCGGTCACAGCGTTCTTAATCTCGTGATCATATTTTCCTGAATCAATATCCTTCTCTATGTCTTTTGCTTCCTTATTATCAACAAGAACTCCAAGAGAGACACACGTGCCTACAACGAGCTTGACTGCTGATTTCAAGTTCTTTGCAAGCAAGTTAGACATCTTTGTCTGTGCAATAGAGATTATTCTTTCAAGAGCGATATTACCAACTTTTGTCGTTTTAGCCTCTCCTGAGCCTTTTTCTGCATTAATTTCCTTTTTGATAAGCTCTGCAACAGGTGGAGAAAATACTTTGATCTTATATGACTTCGTCTTTGCGTCAACATCAATCTCGACAGGAGCCTTCATTCCTTTGAAACCATGAGTTGCTGTATTTACATCTGCAATAACCTTTCCTAGGTTGATTCCCATAGGACCCAGCTGCTGAGCTACTGCTGGACCTGGCTTCATATCTCCTCCGTCAACGATTAATTTAACTTTCATCCTCTTCCTCCCTATCTTCACGCCTTATAACCTTTACGTTATCCATCTTGACCGTTACAGGGATAGGGACAGATGCCCCAAGAAGTGAAACGACCACTTCCCCCTTTGCCTTGTCAACTCGAGTAACTTTAGCCTTTTCATTCTTGAATGGCTCTGCAATCATTTCCACGACGTCACCAATCTCAATCTTGAAGTCCTCAACCTTAGGCTCAAGCATATTCTTGATTTCCTCATACGTAAGGGTCTTGCCAATAATTCCTTTTACATACGGCAAATTGAATGCTGCCTCTTCTGCTGAATCTCGGTCAGCAGCCTCGAGAATAATATATCCTTTCAACCCGTGAGGTCGAATGACAGAGTAAACATTGATGTTCTTTTTCTCAGCGCGGTCGCTAATCATCTCGACTGCCCTGTCTTCCTTGTTCGTTGTTACTTTGATAATAAATATCATGTAGGTTCCACTACTTCCAAAGTATTAGAAGTAGATATATTATTAGCAATATTGGGGTTTATAAAATTATCTTTTTTCAGTTGGAATGTTAAAGAGAAATTCCAAAGGTTAAAATAGAGAGATTTTTCTTAATAAAGATGAGGTTTAGATTTCTAATAGTAATAATAATACTAGTATTATTATTTCAACTCTCTTCCGTTGCCAGCAATGAGAATAATCTCCTCGAGCCACAATATCGCAACTACCATGAATTATTTAATAAAAATGGAATTAAAAATACTCTTACTATTGTTGGAAGTCTTTACGAACAGGGCAATCTAACTAGTGATGAATGTCATTTTATCCTCCATGAACTAGGAGATTATGCATCGAAAAAAATTGGGATAAAAAAATCCCTCCAAGAAGCAACAGAGACATGCAGAGCAGGATTCATCCATGGACTTTTCTTGAATTCCAACTTGACCGAGGTGCATGATACGTCCCTATGCACTGGGTTTTTTACTAAGAAGTTGCGTTTACAATGTTTACATGGGCTTGGACATGGGCTAACAGTCTTTTTTGATTACAATCTTTCAGAGGCACTAGGTGTATGCAAGAGTGGAAAGAACGATGGCTATCAGAGCGCATGTGCCTCCGGGGTCTTTATGGAAGAGTTTAGTCCTCGCGCCCATCTGTCTAGAAATGCTACTAATGAAACTTTTGAAATATGCGAGAATAATGATTTCAAATCTGAATGCAATTGGTATATTGGAATACGCATAACTCAGTACAATAAGTCATTAACTCAGGGGCTAAAAGAATGCAATAATGCTGGGCAAAATTATCACACAGATTGTGAAAGAGGTATTGGAGTGCTAGCAGCACGAAGGACTAACTATGACAAAGAGAATGTATTTTCTATCTGTGGAATTTCTAAGGAATGCTTGTTTGGCGCTGCAAGCGAATTCAGTCTGTCTGAAGGAATTAAAAGGGGCTTGTTATTTTGCAGACAGTTTCCGATCGAGGACAAAAGAAGATGTTTATCGGAAGTGATGTTCTTATTCTGAAAGCATTTATAAACTATATTTAATTGCAGATCTGATGAAGGTAAGGTATTCATCCCCATTAGCTTTTCTTTCCTTGATTCCCTTTGCAAGTGCAGATATAGTTTCTCCTCGAGGACTTGATCTACTGGCTAGACTATCTCCAGTCTATGTTATTCCCTCTTTTCTGATAATCAACTTTATAATAAATCTTGTAATTATTCAAATATTACTCTATGCCTTCAAAAACTTCAAGAAGACGGGTGGAATCAAACAGATCTATCGCGTTATTTTTATAACAATTATTGGAATGATTATTGATTGGTTTGCTTTTGCCACGACAGGCTATGTGTATGGGTACTATCAAGGAGCATTCATAGTTGGATCATTAGTACTGGTTGTCGCCGGAACGGCCTCTTACTTATTAATGTTCAAGAAGAGTTTAGAGAAAAAACAAGCAATTATTTCTTCAATAGTTTTCGGAATAATAAGCAATCCTATCTGGTTGTATTTATTATTACTGAGATAATCAAGTCTTTTCAAGCTTAGCTAAATATTCTTTAACCCTTTCTATCGTCTGGGGGATGAGGAAGCGCTCAATCTTATTTTCAAAGAGTTCGGAGATTGGCGCGAACTCTGAAATCCTGTACTGATTCTCCTGTTTGTCGACAAGCATTGAATCCCGAAGTCTCTTTAATTGACGACGGATGTTGCTTTCAGCGAGTCCCTTGTTTTCAAGGGAATTATCTTTCCGTGTTTCTTCGACGAGGTCTTTTATACTGAATGAAGTGAGCCACTCCTTGTTTTTTCTCGCATCTTCCAAGACAAGAAGGATGTCGACGATAATATCTCGGGAATCTCCTGGCTGAAGGAGCCCAAGAGACAGACATACTTTCCTGACAATCTCTCGTTTCGAGGAGTCGTAGGGCTTTTCATATTTTCTTAACGTTATTTCCCCGAGAGGGATATCTTTCACCATCTTTTTTTCAGTATAATAATCATTATAAAGCTACTGCTTTTTTGCTTATGATGGAACTCGTTGCGTTTATCGGAGAAGATAAAGAGCACTGGGGGCAGATATCTGCACTCGTGAAAAAAATGGATTCTGATAGAGTCATCCTTGTAAAAAATAGGAATGCTGGAGATTTCCCTGTTAGTGTTAATACGGAAATTGTTGAAATAGACTCTGAACGGCCGATGGGAGAGCTTAAGGAGTTCATTCTTGAGGCCATGAAGAAGAAACTGCATGGAGATTTTGAGGTCGCACTCTCTTTAGCGTCGGGAAATGGAAAGGAACACATGGCATTAATCTCTGCGCTCTTAAGTGTCCCTGTTGGAATACGTCTTGTAGTCTATACAAAAGAAGGCGTTGAGTTCATCAATTAGATAAATACGAAGACCCATTTCGCCATCAACACTACCACTAACGCAAGCATTATCCAGGTCGAGATCTTGAATGCTACTCCCGCAACTTTCTTACTCCTTGTGATCCCAAGAATCGTGAGATAGAAGAATCTTCCCCCATCAAATATGCCTGCAGGAAGCATGTTCACCAACGCGACGCTAATGTTGATGATGAAAATCCACCATAACAAGTCATAGACAAATACCCCAAAGCTTCCCAGCGTGGACTTATAGTAAATCGTAGGATCCTTAAGTCTTGTAATCCAGGCCGTTACTTTTCCTATCAGGCCTGATTGCTCATAGGGAATAAAACCTATACCTAGGAATGCTTTTCCCTCTCGGTCTTGCAAGGTAATGGTATAATCATGAATATTTTCCTGGGCATCTACGGTTGTTACTGCCACCGTATCCCCTGGATGATGGGATCTAATGGCGGACGTTAGAGAATCATAACTCGATACTTGCTTTTTATCAAAAGAAGTTATGGCTCCCTGCAGCTTTGCCCGGTACGCGGGAGAGTCCTCAAAGGCGACAAGAGAGGTCCTATTGGTATCTATGGTTTGCTTTATGAGTGATCCTGGAACAAAATAGGTCTTATTGGAAGTATGTATGTCGATCGCTCCATCGGAAAGAGAGTGATAATTTGCAAGCGTTGTCCCATTGACAGAGATGATTGCATTCAATGGAATCTCGGCGCTGGCATATGTGTTGAAATAGACTCCTGCAGGAGTAAATGTCCCTAAGAAGAAGAGAGCCATAAGGATTCCAAATAGAATGGTCATAAGGACATTAGCAAATGTCCCTGCAGCAAGAATACTCAACTGAGGAAATATCTTTGCCTTCTCCATCTGCTTTTCATCAGGTTCAACGAAGGCAGCTAGGAAAGGGCCTAAAAATCCGAATCCTGTCGAATGTACCCTGATATTATTCAGGCGCGCGAAAATCCCATGGGCAAACTCATGAGGGATGGCAATGATTGCAATGATTATAATCCAATAGGTGAAATAGAAATGAGGCAAGAAATCGAGCTTGAAAAGCTCTGGAAGATAGGGGATCAAAGGTGTTAGCACTGGAACTTTTAACGCTTTTGCTGCATACGGAGAGGTAACATAGAAATATGAGAATCGCGCAAGAAGCCAGAGCATCCCTATCATAAGAAGGTATCCTGAGATTACAATGAGATACTGCAAAGGTCTTAGTATCTTTCCATATTTTTTGGTAAACCTATCTATAAATTTGACTCCTATTTGCGTAGGATAGAGATACAATATACCTTGGCGCTTGAGATTTCTCCTGTTTTTGTAGAGAAAGACACTTCCGCCTACTACAAATAAAACTAGGAATACTATATCATATATGATGAACGTTGATAACACCTTATTTCTTCCTTATGGGTCGGAATGAGTGGCCTCCGCAGCGAGGGCACTTAACCTTTCCTGAGATAACTCTTACTGCTTGTGTCCGTATCTTCTTGCTGCAGTCTTTGCAGATGAAGACATTTGCAAAGAGCCTTTTTTGAGCGATTGGAATTTTTGTTGCCATTATAATACCCTCATGATTGCTTTTGTTCCTTCAATGTCCCAGAATTCAACCTGGACTTCGGGAGCAAGTTGATCCTTAAGATCGGGAAGATACGCTACATCGAGCGTCTCATAGCTTTCGAGGTCCATAACTGATGCCGTTGAGTCCCCAACGCTAAGAACCTGTGCCTTGTGCTTTTCAATCAATGGGACTTCAAATCGTTCGCTTCCGGGAACTGCGATGATCCTTTTCTTTCCTGTTAATATCTCAATTGCCTCAATTCGGCATTTACTTGCTCCATGCTTTCCTGTCTTGCTTGTGTCATTCGATCGAACCGTGCATGCGTGGCCGTCGACAAGGATTGTTGTCCCGGGCTTTGCCTCGGTTGCATTAATGAGTTTTAAAACCATATCTCCTCATCACGGAGAACGTTTATAAATCTTTTGAGATACTTCCTCCAAGGCGTTCGAATATAAAAAACCTTGTAGAAGTATTTTTAAACACTCTTTTTATGATTGATTGATGATAGCAAAGAAGGATTTTGTCGAATTGGAGTATGTAGGGATAACTCAGGGGCAGGTATTTGACTCAAATGTGCCTGAAGAGCTAAAGAAGCTTAACCCTGAGGCAGTAGCCAAGCCATTGATCATCGCTGTTGGCGAAGGGATGGTTGTCAAGGGATTTGACAGCGCATTAGAAGGCAAGGAAGTAGGAAAGAAGTATCATGTCCATGTTGGATTCAAGGAGGCATTCGGAGAGAGGAGAAGAGAGTTAGTAAAAACAATCCCCTTGAAGGTATTTACTGAGAAGAATGTCAATCCATATCCGGGCTTAGTGCTTGCGCTAGACGATACGATCGCAAAAATCATTGCTGTGTCTGGAGCGAGAGTCATCACTGATTTTAACAACCCTTTGGCTGGGAAAGACTTGGATTATACCTTTACCATCACGCGAAAAGTGACTGAAGACAAGGAAAAGGCACAGGCATTGTTTGAAATGATGTTTAAGTTTATCCCCGAATATGACGTCAATGAGAAGGTTGTCGTTAAAGGCCCTAAATTCCTTGAGTTCTATATAAAGGCCTTCAATGACAAGTTCAAGGATCTTGTAGGAAAAGAGCTTGCTTTCGAGCTGAAAGAAACTAAAGAAGAGAAGCATAATCATCATTAATTCAGCTATCCTTATACAACAATACTTATAAATCACCTGCGCTTGCTGTAGCGATGGCTGAAATATTTATAGAAAGAGATACCTCGTCCAATGAGATGGACCATGAACTTGAGACATTGCTCCAGAAACAATCGGCAAGAATCAAAGTTGTTGGATGCGGCGGTGGAGGAGGAAATTCTGTTTCTAGAATGAAGGAGATTGGGATAAAGGGATGCGAAATCGTCGCAATCAATACCGACGCACAAGACCTTTTATACAGCACTGCTGACGCTAAAATTCTTATCGGTCGAGAGTTAACACATGGACTCGGCGCGGGAAGCAATCCGAAAATAGGAGAGCAGGCTGCACGAGAATCTGAACAAGAAATAAAAAAGAAATTGGGGGAGGTAGACATGGTGTTCATCACGTGCGGACTTGGCGGAGGAACTGGAACAGGGTCTGCTCCCGTTGTTGCAGAAATCGCAAAGAAAATGGGGGCACTTACCATTGGGGTTGTTACATTGCCTTTCACTGTTGAAGGCCAGAAAAGAATCGAGAATGCTCAATATGGACTAGAAAGAATGGCCTCAGTCACCGATACATTAATTGTCATTCCTAATGACAAATTACTTGAGATTGCCCCTGAGCTGCCTATTCACACTGCGTTCAAGGTTGCTGACGAGATCCTGACTAATTCGGTGAAGGGGATAACTGAACTTGTCACGAAGGCTGGACTTGTCAATTTGGATTTTGCTGATATAAAGGCCGTGATGGCAAATGGAGGTGTCTCCCTGATTGGTATCGGAGAATCTGACTCTAAGGACCGGGCAAAAGAGGCTGTTGAGCGAGCCATTAACAATCCGTTGCTTGATGTCGATATTACTAACGCCTCTGGTGCGTTGGTGAACATCATTGGAGGCCCTGACATGTCTTTGGATGAGTATAGGAAAGTCATGGAAGTTGTCGGAAGCAAAGTCGCTCCTGATGCAAAAATAATCTCTGGAGCGCAAATATCTGCCGATATGGAAAAGGCCATCAAGGTTTTGCTTATCGTAACTGGGGTAAAAAGCTCACAAATCCTTGGCTCTTCTACCGAGCTGACAGGAAAACAGCAGGAAGAGCTTGAAGAGGAACTCGGTATAGACTTTGTAGAGGAATAGTTTAAAAACTCGTTCTTATTATTTCAATCATGGAAATCACAGGCAAGGCAAGGTCGTTCTTTGTTCAATGTGTGCGTGTCTGGCACCTGCTTAGAAAGCCAAGCGCATACGAATTCAAGAGTGTCGCAAAGATTTCTGCACTTGGAGTGCTTGCCATTGGTGCCCTGGGTTTCATAGTTTCTGATATCCTTAGGATTGCAGGCAAGATCGCCGCCTAGAAAAATTTATATTCTAGTGCTGATGATATCGAGCCATGAATCACCTCGAATTACCTCGTCTTATGAATAATATGGCTAATTCTAATGATATTCTTATCGAACATTTTCTGAAGCAAAAAGGCATTGTACCTAGTAAGATGTTGGGTGAAAAGATAAATCAGCTCGAAAAAGAGCTAAAGGTGATTAATCTTCCATTTGATGGCGAGCACCTTATACAAAGTCTAAGGCGACTCAACGATTATTGGATCATAGTCAAGCATGGTTTTGAGATACTAAATGTTCCCTTCGCATATGTAAAAGAAGGAGTGGTAACTAAATTTGACGAAGAATTAATAAATACATTAACTTCTGAATTTACAGAAAATCAAGGGAAACTTATGCAAATCTAACAATTTATATGATGCAGAAAGGTTTAAAAACAGTTTTTCTATGAGGATATATCGCTAAAACTACATACTTTGAGCCTGATATTCTAGGGTTCGAGGTCATAAGGTAGGAGATACAATGGAACTGAAAGAAGCACTACACGAGTTGAGAAAGGAAGAGAAGAGAAAGTTCGACCAAAGCGTTGACGTAATTGTAAATCTTAAGGGCATCGATCTAAAGCGAGACAATCTTTCAACTATCATCACCATCCCTCATATTGTAAAAGAAAAAAAAGTGTGCGCATTCCTGACAAAAAAGGCAACAGGGATAACAACGGTAACGCAACCAGACTTCCAGAAATATAAAGATAAGAAGACTCTTAAGAATTTAGTGAAAAGCTATGACTTTTTTATTGCAGCTGCGCCACTCATGCCGGCTGTCGCCACAACGTTCGGTAAAATCCTTGGGCCAGCAGGAAAAATGCCGTCACCACAACTTGGAATTATTACCCATGAAGATGAGGCAACTATCAAGGGAATTGTCGGAAAGATCTCTCAATCGGTCAAGATACGAGTGAAAGAGCCTAGCGTGAAGGTAAGTATTGGAAAGGAAAGTATGACTGATGAGAAGATCATGGAGAATATTCGAGCAGTCTATCATGGATTGGTGGCCATTCTCCCAACGAAGAAAGAAAACGTTCGATCCGTCATGGTAAAGTTGACTATGAGCAAGCCGCTCAAGGTGGACATAAAATGAAATTACAAATGAAGAAGACCATGCGAGAGAAGGAAATTCCTGAGTACAAGGTAAAATTGGTTTCTGATATTGCACAGAAAATCAAGAACGCCAAGACAGTTCTTATTGCATCAACAAAAAATCTTCCCAGCTCACAGTTCCATGAGATCAAAAAGAACCTGAGAGGCAAGGCAGAGATCAGCGTTGCCAAGAAATCTATTGTTATTCGTGCTATCGAGAAGTCTGGAAAGGCTGCCCTTCAACCTCTTAAGGAAACCATCGGTGCTGACGTCGCACTCTTCTTCTCAGATATGGATCCTTTCTCCCTCTCAGGATTGTTAACTGACAGCCAGAGCGCTGCAAAGGCAAAGGCCGGAGACATAGCTCCTGAAGACATTCATGTAGAACCTCAGCCTACGGACCTTGTTCCTGGACCTGCTATTTCAGAGCTTGCAGGTGTTGGACTAAAAGTCGCTGTTGAAGGTGGAAAACTAGCCATCAAGCAGCCACATACGATTGCAAAAGCAGGAGATGTCATCAAGGAAAATGTCGCTAGCGTTATGGCTAAACTAGGAATCACCCCTATGAAGGTTGGATTTGAGCCTATTGCAGCATATGATGCAGATGCCGATAAGGTGTATGTAGGAATCAAGATCGACAAGAAGGCAGCCTTGGATGAGCTGCGAGATTCTATCAAGAAAGCTCTTGGCTTTGCTATCAACATGAAGATAGTCATCAAGGAGACTCTCTCATATTTCCTTGCTAAGGCTGCTATGGAAGAGAAAGCGATGGAATCATTAACTCACAAACATCATAGTCATCAGGAGGCATCCGCATGACTCTAATATTAGACGATAATGACTTACTAAGAGCTCATTTAGCAGGAGAGGAAGTAACTTTTAGCTTGCCTATCTCACGTACTGCAGAAGGTAACTATACGTTCTCGGGAAGAGTCGGAAGAAGAGAGTACATATCTACTCTCAATGAAGAAACCTATCAAAGACTATTCAGAGAATTGTCACATTTTAAATCACGGGAGGCTAAATAATGGAATACATATACGGTGCCCTTTTATTGCACAAGCTTGGGCAACCTGTTGACGAGGCACACTTGCATAAAGTGATATCTGCTACAGGAGCACACGTTGATGAAGCAAAGATAAAGACGCTTATTGCAAGTTTGCACGGCGTTGATATCGCAGCTGAGCTAGCAAACGCAAGCGCAGTCAGCTTATCAGCAGGCGCAGCACCAGCACACGCAGCTGAGAAGAAGGAAGAGAAGAAGGAAGAAAAACCAGTTGAATCTGCTGCAGGTCTTAGCGCACTCTTCGGATAATTCTATTATTTAGTTATCCGAAGGTAGCCAAGATAGTAGTGGTAGCTTAGAAAATTCTAAAGGTTTATAAGTCATAATTCTAGATAGTCTTATGCCCGGATGGCACAATGGTACTGCGCTGGTCTTGAGAACCAGTTTCCCTCGGGATATCCCGGTTCGATTCCGGGTCCGGGCGTTTTAGAAAGGTTTAAAGGCACTCTCCTATTATAAGGTAAAAGATGGAAATCGGGGTAGTACCTGTTATCCGCACATTGTATCCTTACTATAGAAAGTACTTTCCTTTTTCACATACGATTGATCTTAGCGGTTCGGCATACGCATTCAATAAGGAAAACCCCATCATTGAAGTACATGGAAAATTAGATCATAAGAATGTCTCTTTTTTTATGCGCGACCTTTCCGCTCGAATAACCTATCCACTCGTTCTCGTCAACCTTTCGGCTAAGAGCGAAGTCGACATGAGCTTTGTAGCTTCTATCATCGATTACCTGAGACATCGTCCGGATGTGGATGTAGGAATCTACGGGAAGACTGGAATTTTTCAGGTTGCAAAACTTACAGGAATGCGACCACGATTGCGCATCGGTGGAAGCTTAGAAGAGGTCTTAGCCGCCAAATAGGCGCTTCCAGAATGACACCTTTTCCACTTTAGGCTCGACAAGCTCATAATTGATGGTTGCCTTTGCCCGCAGGATAGGGGCTTCATTAGCAAGCTTCTCATCTGCTAACCTGAGTGCGTTCTCAACCTCAATCTTAGAATAGCCTTGGTTGATAAGTGCCCACTTGAGAGATTCTTTCGTGTATCCTTTCTTAAGATTTTTTCGAAGATACTCGACAAGCTCATCCATATAATTTTTCTTTTTATGCATGCATTATTGAAAGAGTGAGGATATATAAAAATTACGAAACGACAATTGGATTCACAAGATGATACAGCATGAACCCTTCCCTGAGCTTCTCGGCAGATGCAGAGTAGAGTGTGAGGAGGGGGGTGCCATGGGCAAACTTTTCATTTTTATGCTTATAGAGATAGATGCCAGAACCCTTGTCAACTGGGCATCCAAGGACTTTTGCAATGCTGTTGATGAGCTTGTTGTCGATGCTCTTTATCTTTCCTGGCTTGGGTGCATAGATCGTTTTTGCATACGGCGCAGGCTGTAGGTCCTTGATCGACCCACCTTGGGCTTCGATAATCTCCTTGAATTTTTCGAATGCCTGACCAGAACGTAAAATCTGTTGAGCCATAGATCTCCCTTGTCCTTTTTTTGCCTTACCAACCATCTCAAGCAGCCTGCCTGCAACAACAAGACTTTTGCTCTCCAAATCAGCAGGAGGATGGTCTTGCTTGAGGACTTTGAGGACATCAATCATCTCGAGGATAGGGCCGATACCATTACCAATAGGCTGATCACCAAGCGTAAGAAGCACCTCCACTTTAACTCTGAAGTGCTTGCCAAGAGCAATAAACTTTTTCTTGAGCTTATTCCCTTCAGCTAGCGTTACCTTTGCGCCAAATCCGTAGGGGATATCGATAAGTACATACTTGCTTCCGACTGCAAGCTTCTTTGCAAAGATCGAGGCAAGAAGCTGAGATTCAGGATCGATGTTTAAAATTCTCTCTATCCTAATAATCTTGTCATCGGCAGGTGCCAGACCAAGAGAACCTCCCCATGCAAGGCATGCACCCACACTTTTGACAATCTTCTGCAACTCCGATGCAGGAAAATCTACTGGGGAGAGAGTTTCAATGACGTCGGCAGTTCCTGCCGCACTCGTGATTGCTCTGGACGATGTCTTAGGAATGATAAGTTCTGCCGCTGCACAGATAGGGACGACAATTGGCGTTGTCCTATTTCCCGGAATCCCACCGATACAATGCTTGTCGGCAACTAATGATTGCTTCCATGAAAGAATAGTTCCTGTTTGATAGATTGCCTCTGTAAGGTGAAGGGTTTCTTGCCAGTTCATCCCATGCTCATACACTGCAGATATGAAATAGGCTATCTCGGTCTCTGTAAGGGAATTATCGATAATATCTCTAATTATTGAAAATATCTCATCACGGTTCAATACCTTGCCTTGGACTTTCTTTGCGATGAAATGCGCACTCTTTGGCTCATGGGCAAGGCTCACATGGACAAAATCCCGAGCCTTTATTTTCAAAAGGTGAGTGATATCGTCAGAAAGAGAAATCTCATGGACTTTTATGAATCCCTTGACGACATCAACAATGGCAATGATCTTTCCCGAGTGATAGACTATCTCTATCCTCTCGCCAGGGTGTACGTTCAATTCCTTTGCGTCGTCCTCGTGGAGGAATGCGACTGGCCTTCCTGCTCCGAGTGAGATATTTCTTAGTTGTAGCCTCATTTTTTCATGGAAGACGGTCGGTATTTTTATAGTTTCTTATTCTGCAAAAAGACTTGCTAGTGTCTTCTCTTTATATGCCCTTAAGAATGTGGTGAAATATGCAAGAATCAAAGGCCCTATAATGAGACCTAAGGCTCCAAAAATGAACAGTCCTCCAATCATTCCAACCATGACGACTGCGGGAGAGATATCGGCCTTCCTCGATACGATGTATGAGCGCAGGATGTTGTCCACGGTTGATACTATAATAAGGTTATATGCCAGATACAAAGCCCCGGCAGTATTATTGCCCGCCGCAAACATATAAACTGTGATAGGCAACCAGACAATTCCTGGCCCTACAAAGGGTATGATCGAGAAGACTATCGCAACTACAGTAAGGATGATAGCATTCTGTACGCCAAAAATAAGGAATCCAAGACCTGCAAACATTCCTTGGACAAGTCCTACAATAACCTGGCCGTAAATGAGAGAGTCTGTAATGCCTTTGAACTGAGCGATCATCACCTTTTCCTGGTTCTTATGAAGAGGAGATATTGCCGATACCATATCTCTCAGCTTATCTGAATCACGCAGCGTGAAGAAAAAGACAAATGCCACGATGAAGAACTGCAAGGCTATGGTGGGGATATTAATGAGCCAGTCAGTCAGCGAGTTAAGCGTCGCTGATGTTGCTTTACCTATAATAGATGATACTGTAATAGTAAGCTGGGCTATGAATGGCTCTGGTGCTGTTGAAAATAATGCCTGAACAAATTTCTGAACATCAAGCGTCTGCGTAAACTTAAAGATCTCGAAAATCTGCTGGACCATGATAGGGACAAGGAACCACAACGGGATGACGATAAATGCTACAATAACAAGCGAAACAAGCGCTGCAGCTGTGTTTTTTTCTCGGACATAGCGCAATGTCCTCCTATAGAGTGGAAAAAAGACATATCCCAGGATAAGTCCCGCAATAACTGAAAGCAATACTGGCTTGACTACGATAAAGACGAGAATTCCCAGGAGCACTATCATCAGAATGACTAAAAGTCTTCGTATTTCCTTATCTCCAAAATCCATGGGTAGAGAGAGAAAGATTACTATATAAATTTTGATATATAAACCGAAAAAGTTTATAAAGAAATTTTTTCTATAGATAGAATGGAAAACTTCATCAAAAAAGTATTAGAGGGCAAGGGAGATGATGACAGTCATCGTTATTTCGTAAGGTTCGGTAAAGGAGATTATGCCCGAAGATTCCTCATAAGTATGACTAAAGGTTCAAAAATAAAAGTAAAAGCCAGCTTTGAGCTTGCTAATGATCTTGTCCGGTTTGTCCGAGATATTGGAAATGTAAAGTTTTCAGGAAAAGTTCTTTCCAAAGACAAGGTTGAGGGCATAGAGGGAAGGAAAAAGGCAGGTGTTTTTGTCTATGAAGTTTCTGACTCCTCACTTCATGAGTTTCATAGCGCTTATTATTACCTTGTTGATGCCAATAATGGCGATATAGTACTAAAGATTAAGAAGAGTCTTCCTAAACCTGGAAAGAATGAAGAGAAGATTGATGATAAATTCTGCTCTCTTGAGGTTCCAGAAAAGCATTGGCATGATCTGAAGCAAGCGTTCTTCTGGGATGCTCCCGAAGGCAAAAAGATTTCCATTGCTCATGAATTAAAGATACGTGATATTGTCTTTCCACGAGACGAGAAGGATCCTGTCAAGATACGCGAGAAGGCAAAGAGGAAAGGAACACTCGTCAGGGCAATAACGGTCGACGGCAATGAAACCAAACGTGACTACCCTCTCGAAGGCTAGTATTCAAGCCCCTTTCTCGCTAGAATTCCCTTATCATAGGGATGTTTTACTTTCTTTATCTCAGTAACGAGGTCAGCAAGCTCAAAGATGTTTGGAAAGGGCTTATGTGATCCTGTCAGAATGAGCTCTTTCCCTTTAGGCTTTTCCTTGATTAAGGTGAGAACATCTTCTTCCTGAAGGAGGCCAAGTTGTACCGCATAGAGAATTTCGTCAGCGATGATGATATCATTCTCCTTGTCAAAGCATGAACGAAGATAGTCATATGCCTCTTTTACCTTCTCTATATGCTCCTCACTTGGCTTGCCAATGATCCATGAGCCTGTTCCAAATCGCTTGAATGAGAAATTCGGGAATTTTTCCAATGCTCTCAGCTCTCCAGGGTAATCTATCTCGGGATCGCCGGTGCCGTTCTTCATGAACTGTACCATATGTACCGTATAACCATTACCACATGCTCGCACTGCAGTCCCTAAGGCTGAGGTTGTCTTGCCTTTCCCATTGCCCCAAAATACCTGCACCATACCTGGTTTGTCCATGCTTTTCTAACGATTATAAGTTTAAAGTAATTTGGATAGTCCGAGATAAGCTTTATATATAGTCATTTCTATGAACATCCGTTAGTATGTTGTTATGAATATTCATAGTAAAAAGATAGTGCAATACATCTCCAAAGAAGAGGTAGTAACTAGTTCTGAAATAGCAAAACTTTTGAAGGTCTCATGGAATACTGCTGAGAAATATCTTCTTGAACTTCTTATCGAGGGAAAAGTCAGGCGTATAAAAAAAGAGGGGGTTAACATATGGCTCGGAAAATGAAACGGGGGCAGATGGCGATATGGATTATCCTCGCCATTGTGTTAGTGGGGACAATGATCTTGTTCTTCACCGTCGAAAGAAAGGTAAACACGACGCAACCAGAGATACTCAGCCCTGAACTTCAAGTCAGGCAATGCACCAAGGAGGCAGTGAATTCCGTTCTTGCACAAACGCTTCCGCATGGAGGATTTGTCGAGCCGAGAAATACAAAGCTCTACAAGGGAATCAATATATCTTACCTATGCGACAACATAGGATTCTACAAGCCTTGCATCAATCAGCATCCTCTTCTCATCAAGGAAATGAACGCTGAGATCAAGGAGAAGATCACCCCTGAACTTCAGACATGCTTCTCTATTATTGATGGAGATTATGCCTCTCGAAATGCGGAGTTGGAGACTGGTCCATTAAGCTTTGATGTGAGACTCGCTCCTGGAAGAGTGTATGTAGATATCAATAGAAGTATGACTATTACACAGAGAGGATCAAGCAGGACATTCTCATCATACCAGGTTGAAATCCCTAGCCCTGCATATGATCTTGGCTCTATCGCTTCAGAGATTGCAAGTCAGGAAGCAAAATACTGCTACTTTGAGTATGTTGGATACATGCTTCTTTACCCTTCATTCAGGATATCAAAGACAGCATTACCTGATTCCACTAAGATTTACACTATCACTGACAAAAAATCAGGAGATGCTATGAATATCGCCATCAGGAGTTGTGCGATACCTCAAGGAATATGAGAACGAACATTATTGTAGGCATTGAAATCATACTTCTTATCAGCATGAGCTTTGCAATCTCGTATACTCTTCATGCTGAAGATAGCGTTGCATATGATTACAACCAATCTCCTAAAGATTTAGCATTTAAGATTATAAATCACCTATTCGGAAAGGGGATAGTTTCGGCACTCGACTCCTCTGATTTGAAGAATGGAGTCTCAACCTGTCTGCTTTCAAAGAATAATAAGGTATGCCAAGAATATCCCTCCAGTGAATGCGGGGGCAAGTGTACAACTGCATGCATTCCTTCTTCAAAATCCCAAGTTTCTGCATGCAGTGTTGGAACGTGCGTCGATCCTGTTGAAGGTATATGTCAGCCTGGATCCCCTAAATCTGCATGTGAGAATGATGGGGGACAATGGTATAATGATCCCAACGGAAATATAGCCCAATGCAAGCTTGGATGTTGCCTCCTTGGAGACCAGGCAAGTTTCATCACTTCACAACAATGTTCGCGTAAATCTGTGCTTCTTGGTGTCACGAGCAATTTCAAGCCCGAGATAGGAAGTGAGATCGAATGCCTTGCTCTTGCAAAGACGCAAGAAGAGGGGGCATGCGTCTATGAACAAGACTTTCAAAAAAGCTGCACGTTTACTACAAAGGCTTCATGCCTGCAGAAGACAGGAAGAGCAGATTCATTTTATCCAGGATTGCTGTGCTCAAATCCAGCATTGAACACGACATGCAAGAAACAGGCACGGACTGCATGTGTCGAGGGCAAAGATGAGATCTATTGGTTTGACAGCTGTGGAAACAGGGAGAATATCTATGATGCTAATAAGGCTCAGAGCTGGAATGAAGGTAAAGTATTAGCAAAACAAGACAGCTGTACACTTGATGCTGGAAAAAATCTTCTTGCCCATCAAAGCAGTTGCGGAAACTGCAATTATTTCCTCGGCAGTATATGTGGTCAAAAAGCAGGAAATCAGAAATTATCTGACTCTTCACAAAATGTTGTTTGCAAAGATCTATCCTGTACTGATGCCCAAGGGAAAAAGAGAAAAAATGGGGAGAGCTGGTGCGCCTATCAGGGTTCTATCGGCGTCGATGAGAAGAACAATCGGGCCACTGATACCCCTGGCAGCAGCCATTATAGGGAAGTATGTATCGATGGAGTAATACAAACAGAAGCCTGCGCTGATGCACGAAGAGAGGTATGCATCGAATCGCAGACGCAGACAAATTATGGAAAAATATCTTCCGCTGCATGCAGGGCTAATCTCTGGACTCAATGCTCTGAGTACAACACCGAAGTCACGGGAGAAGGAAATGCACGAATAGCATCGGAAAAGCAGAGAGATAACAAATGCTCACAAAATCCTGATTGCTTTGTCAAAAAAGTAGATATTTCTGACAATTTCAAATTCAATCTCTGTGCTCCACGGTATCCTCCCGGATTTGATCTTTCGGCCAACTCTGATAGTGCTGAAATGGTGTGCGGGCTTGCTAGCCAGACATGCACTGCCATCTATGTAAAGAAGCTCTTTTCCGGATGGAAGTGCGAAGCGAATTGTGAATGTGAAGATGCTATCTTCACGGAAAAGATGAATGATCTTTGTATTAGTTTAGGGGATTGTGGGGCAAAAGTCAATTATAACGGACAATACAGAAAAAATTACCAGGCCTATAACGCTGAAAAAGTTCCTGACTCTTATATTGAAGGATTGAAGAAATATTCTGCAACGGTAACTGGACAATTCGCGGATGCTGGTTCATATAAGCAATTTTACACAAGCCTAGGGATTCCAAGCGATCTAGGGGCTGCAGGAAAACTTAAGGATCAAAACGAGGCTGCACTCAAGGCTGCACTCGTAACAAGTGGCTCGGCAGGCATCCTTGTGCTTGCAGCATATCATGCAGGAATCGCATCATCATTTGGTGCTGGAGGGGCTGCAATCATCTCAAAGATTCCTATCTTGTCAAGCCTTGTCGGAAAAAGCGCAGGAGTATCGTCTGCTGTAGCAGATCCTACAGGAGAATTTGGAGTAGCTGCCAATCCCTCTATCGCCGCCTATGGAGGTGCAGTTGCGGGAGCATCTCTAGGTCTTGCTGTCACTTCCCTTTTGATTAAGTTCACAGGCATAGGTCCAGGGCTTGACCCATACGTGACCAACTCCTTACTTGTTGCAGGGGCTTATTCAGGAGCAATCATTGGAGCAAATATTGGAAGTGGGGGTACAGGGATATTCGGTGGACTAGGTGCAAGTGGATCTGCATCACTTGCTTTTGCATGGGTCATAGGAGTCGCAATTGTCCTAGCGATCGTCATATTCAAACTCTTGGGTATCGGGAAGACAAAAGAGGTGAAGGTTGAATTCCAGTGCCAGCCCTGGCAGGCACCTACTGGAGGAAAAGCGTGCAAGCAATGTGGAAAAGATGGATTTCCATGTACGCCGTATGCCTGCCATTCTCTTGGACAGACATGCGAGTTCGTGAATGAGGGATCGGGACAGGAAGCATGTATTGATAATAATCCTAATGATGCTTCTCCTCCAGTCATCCATCCACTCAAGAAAGTATTAGCTGAGGGATACAGTTATCAGGACGAAAATGAGAATGGTGTGAAACTTGTGGGACCTGAAGAGTGTATCAAAGCATATACTCCTGTAACCTTTGGAGTTGGCCTTGACGAACCCGGACAGTGTAAGTATGATGTAGAACATACGCAGTCCTATGATGATATGGAATTTTATGTAGGGGATAGAAATCTCTACATCAGGAACCACAGCATGGCATTCACACTTCCTTCGCTTGAAAGTTTGGGGCTTCCAGGGTATGAACCAAGCAGGAAAGCAAACTATAACATGTACATCAGATGCGAGGATACGAATGGAAATAAGAACGAGAAAGAATATGCGATAAACTTCTGCGTGAAGCCTGGAGAAGACCTCACACCTCCATCCATTTCCCCTGGGGATTACAACGAGTATGTTGCATATAACGCCACGTCAGTTGTTGCAAGCATCTACACAAGCGAGCCAGCTGAATGCAAATGGGATACTAATGATAAGGAGTATGATGCTATGGCCTACTCATGGGTGTGCGATAGCGGGTTTGAAAACCAGACGTTTCTTGGATGGAAGTGCTCAGCAACACTTCCTATAAACAACGATTCTACCTTCTCTGTGCGATGTAGCGATCAGCCCTGGCTGAATGCAAGTACAAAGAGAAATGAAAATCATGAGAGCTATCCACTTACCTTCAAGAAATCGAAGATTCCTCTTACTATTACCTCCCTGACTCCTGACAACTCGACTATTATCGCCGGCACTGATGCTGTCTCAGTTGAGGTAGTTGCTAAAGTATCGGGAGGTGCTGATGGGACAGCGAAATGTAGTTACAAGATCGATAATTATTATGTTGATTTCCTGGACACCTTGAAGAGTGAGAGCAGGAATGTTTTCAACCAGTTCACTCCAGGAGCAAAAGTGCTTGCCGTAAAATGTGAGGATCGGGCAGGAAATAGAGCGGAAAGAACTGCAAGATTCAGCATTGAGCTTGACAGTGCAGCTCCTGAAGTCACGCGAGTCTACGAAAAGAGCGGTTCACTGGTTGTCATTACCAATGAGCCTGCACGTTGCTCATTTGTCCATTTCCTAAACAGAACTAGGGATACCTGCAGCTTCCAGTTCCCAGAAGGGGAAGTGTTGGAGGGGAGTGATTTGATCCATACGGCGCCTCTCGAGCAATTACCCTATTATATCAAGTGCAAGGATCGATTTGAGAATATAGCGGGAGCATGCAGCATGATCGTGCAGGCAAAGGTATGAGACGCAACAATTATAAACAAAATTATTCTTTGACTGGCATGCAATTCGGCAAAAGAGGACAGCTTGCGATTATCATTATTATAGCCATTGTCATTATCGCTGCCGTTCTTATCTTTTTTTTCTATCCACGGATAGGGCCAAGCATATCAACTACCTTCTCTCCCACTAAATATCTGGAATCATGCATCGATCCAGTATTTTCCTCGACCTTGACAACAGTAACGAAACAGGGAGGATATCGCGATCCTCAAGGGTTTGCATTATACCAGGGGGAGAAGATAAAATATCTCTGTTACACTTCTGAATATTATACAACCTGCTCTGTACAGCAACCTATGATCAAGAATCATGTTGAGGATGAACTTGCTCAAGCATTGCGGGAAAAGGCACAAGAGTGCATGCAGGGATTAAAGAGTGAATACCAATCACGAGGATACAGTGTCTCTTCAGGCCCTGTAAGTAGTGATGTCTCAATTATCCCTGGAAAAATACAGGTTCATTTTATAGCACCTCTAACGGTAACAAAGAATGGCGCAACGCAAAGCTTCAAGGGGTTTGATGTCGAGAAAAGCAGCCAGTTATATGATCTCTTGTTCACTGCAAGCAGCATCATCGATTACGAATCTTTCTATGGAGATTCTGAGACTACCTTATATCTCCAGTATTATCCTGACTTGAAGATTGAGAAAACAAAACTGAGCGATGGGACAAAGATTTATACACTCTCAAATGTTGTGACTAAAGAAACATTTACCTTTGCCTCTAGGAGCCTTTCATGGCCCCCAGGGTATGGATTAGAATGATCACAAAAACTCACATGATTCGCCTCGGCATCTTTATTGCAGCATTTGCAGTACTACTCGCATCAGCGTCAGCCTTGAATGCCACTGTATGCTGTGAGAAGACTACCTCTGGAGAGTTTTGCCAAAACGTCCCTAGCAGCCAATGCGCTCCAGGTTCAAGACAGGTGCAAAGCTCATGTGATTCTGTTTCCTATTGCAAGCCAGGAGTATGCTATGATTCTAAGGAAGGGACGTGCTCGAGCAAGACTTCGCAATTAGTATGCAACGCAAACAATGGGACATGGAGTGAGCAGTCGCCTCCTCAATGTGCCTTGGGATGTTGCACACTCGGGGACCAGGCAGCGTTTGTCTCTCTTGTTCGATGCAAGAAGCTCTCAGGATTTCTTGGTCTGCAAACAAATTATAACAGCGGTATAAAAGATGAGACACAATGTATCCTCTCTGTACAAAACCAGGATAAGGGTGCATGTGTTTATACATTTGAATTCGAAAAAACATGTAAGTTCACGACGAGGGCTGAATGCTCTTCAGGCGTGAATGGAACTGGAAAAGGAGCATTCTTTAAAGGGAAACTATGCTCGGCTGAAGAGCTCGGCACTACGTGCGGACCGACAAAGCCAGCAAAGACGACATGTATTCCGGGAAAAGATGAGGTGTACTTTGTTGACACGTGTGGAAATGCGGCAAATATCTATGATGCCAGCAAAGTAAATGATCCAGACTACTGGACCAATATAAAAGATAAGAGCGAATCCTGTAATCCGAGCGGTGCGAATGCAAACTCCGCCGGATGCGGGAATTGCAATTACTTGCAGGGAAGTGTATGTAGACCTTCCGAAACAGGAAAAAAAGCTACTTATGGAAGCACTATGTGCGCTAACTTGAACTGCGTGAACACGCAGAACGGTAAATCATACAAACATGGAGAGAGCTGGTGCGTGTACAATGATGAGGGAACTACGGGAGAAGGAAAAGATGCTGTAGGAAGCAGATTCTATAAGCATATTTGCATCAACGGCGAGGAAGTTCTTGAGCAATGTGCTGACTTCAGACAGGAGGAATGTATCGAAGACAAAATACAGGTACCGCAAGGAACGTTCTCACAGGCAGCATGCAGGGTCAACCGATGGCAGGATTGTGTTGCACAAACTGATCAGCTTGATTGCCAGAATAAGGACAAGCGTGACTGCTACTGGCAACCTGATGTGAAGCTTCCTCAATATGAGGCGAATGAGACTATCACGGGAACATGCCTTCCCATAAATCCTCCAGGGTTGAAATTCTGGGAGGGTGAAGAGGCAAAGACTATCTGTGCGCAGGGCAATGCAGCATGCGTCGTGACTTTTGAGAAAGGATTGTTTGGAGGAGAGAAATGCTCGAAGAATTGCGAGTGCCTTGATGGAACATGGCAGAAAGAGAGAAGCGATCTCTGCGTAAGCTTGGGAGACTGCGGACCAAATGTAAACTGGATCGGGCAACAAGGGTACAAGCCAGGGTATAATATCTCTATAACAAAAATAAAGTAGATTTTGTACTTTCTCAATAGTGATAACAAATAGTAAGATTTAAATATTCATCATTAGTATGATTTCTATGAGAAATTCAATCAAAAAGAATCTTGCAATGATTGTCCTAGGTTCTACTATGGCTGCCGGACTATCAGGATGCGGTGCTGCAATGCAGATGGCTGCTCCTTTCTCTAAGACTGTAGAAGCTGGTATGGCTCTTAATGCGGCAGGTCAGGCAGTAACTGCCTATGAAGTTGCTGAAATGAATAAAACTGAGGTCAACGTTACGGTACAGCAGCCTCAACCTAATCATCCTGTATATCATAAATATCTTGGAGCACTCGAGATCTGCAACGACCCGGTAGGAGGGACCATTGTACTTACTACCTGCAAAGAATTCAAGGATTATGATGGTGATGGGATTATAATGTTTCCCCATGAATATAGAGGGAAAAAAGAACGTTTTTCTAAAAACGAGAATATTTCTATCGCTGTTGGTGTAGAGAATAAGGTAAGTGGCATTCATTATATTCTTAAGGATGGGGAAAATAAAACAATTAAGGACTTCTTGATAGAACAGGACTCGTATGGAACGCATGACGACTTTAAAGAGGGAGAGCTTGAAACAGGCACCTATACTGCTGAATTTTATCTCAAAAACAGGCCTCTTGGAAAGCTCAAATTTACTGTAGAGGACTAACTCTCGAGAATATTTATAAAGAACTCTTTTCTTCATAGGGAATGCAAAAGGTGCGCAGAAAAATAGGTGTTTTTCCAGTAGTTTTCATCCAACTATTCCTTCTTGTCAGCATGAGTTTTGCTGTTGCGTTCATCATTTCAAGCGAGAGTGTCTCTGCTGTCGATCCTGGAATTACTAACGTTCCTACAAAGTCTGCCCCACTCCCTAATAGGCCGTCTATCGGAGATGATACACCTAATTTGGGACAAGCGGCGCCGGCCGCTGCAGGAACGGGTGGTGGTACCTTGACAAAGGCAACAGGAGGAAATGCATTCAAGAATATCTATGGTGGACATCTGTTTGGCATTGGCCCTGAGAGTTCTCTTGTTGCAGGATTAGCATGGGCAGCGACTGCATATTTTGCAGTAAAACTAGTGGCAGGATTGTTTGGAGCAAGTCCAGGCCTTACCAATGCGCTTGCAACATCGGTTGGAGTTGCTGCAGGGGTTGGTGGATTCCTTCAGTCTGCATGGGCTGGACAGGCAACTACCTTAGCGAATAATCCTATTCTTAGTATTTTTGTTGAGCATCCGTGGATTACTAGCATTGGGATTGGAGTGGTTATTTTTGTATTAACGTATAGATCTGAGAAAAAACAACTTGTTAGCTTCCAATGCCTGCCTTACGAGCCCCCATTAGGAGGAAGCCAATGCGAGCAGTGCAATAAAGATCCTTTTAGACCCTGCTCTGAATATCGATGCCAATCCCTGGGGCAGGCATGCAAGCTCTTGAATCCTGGAACGACAAATGAGAAGTGCACGTGGGTAAGCAAGTTTGATGTCAACTCTCCGGTGATTGAAGTCTGGAACCTGGCACTTTCTCCTCAAGGATTAAAATTCACACCCGATGATGCAATACGTCCTCCAAACCGTGGAGTAAAAATACAGGCATCAAACGGTGGATGCTTGCCTGCATATACTCCATTGAAGTTTGGACTGCAGACGAATGAACCTGCACAGTGCAAGATCGATTACAACAATAACGCATCGTTCAAAGACATGCAATATTATTTTGGAGAAAGCAATTATTATGAATACAATCATACGCAGACATTACGTCTTCCAGGACCAGATACTGGAGTGCAAGGAACGCTATCACCGATCTTACAGAATGATGGGACGTTCAACCTCTATGTTCGATGCCAGGATGCAAATGGAAATGCTAATGTTGATTTGTTTGCTATAAACTTCTGCGTTGATAAGGGTCCTGACACAACCCCTCCTTTGATTGAAGCAACTTCAATTATTTCAGGAAGTCCTGTCCGGTACAACGCTGATAATGTGCCGATGCAAGTGTTCGTGAATGAACCTGCACAATGTAAATGGAGCAGATCGGATAAGGATTACAAGGATATGGAGAACTCAATGCAGTGCGGCACTGAAAGCTATCAGGTCAATGCAAACTTGCAATACACCTGCTCGGGAAACCTTACAGGAATCAAGAACAGAGAGAGCAATACATTCTACTTCAGATGTGAAGACCAGCCAAACAAAGCTGAGAGCCAAAGGAATCCTATGCGGCAGAGTACTGCTCTTGTACTACGAGGAAGCCAGCCATTGAACATTGTGAGCGCACAGCCTAACGGAACAATCTATGGAAGCACTGAGACAATTCCTATGACTCTTTCAGTTCAAACGGATGATGGAAGCGATGAAGGGAAAGCAACCTGCTACTTCTCATCAACAGGAGCACAAAACAGTTACACCTCAATGATTAATACCAATGACTTCAAGCATAGTCAGCCTCTTGACCTGCCTTCAGGAACATACACTTATTTCTTCAGATGTATTGATGCTGGAGGAAATGCTGCAGATGCTAAGATCTCATTTAGTGTTATCGCTGATAGAGAAGCACCTAGTGTAACACGAGTATATCGGGATAGCACCGATAGTATGAAAGTCATAACCAATGAAGATGCTGAATGTGCGTACTCATTAAATAGCTGCGACTTCACTCTTAAAGAAGGAACTGCGTTGCTTTCAACGCCAAGCAATAAAGTTGCCCATTTCGGACCTTGGAAACCAGGAGTGACGTACTACATAAAATGTAAGGACTTGCTAGGAAATGAACCAAGTCCTAACGAGTGCAGTCTTATTGCGAGTGCAACGCAGATTGCGAAGCAGCTCTAGATTCATAGACTAAAAATGCAACCAGCACTGCGCCCATCAATAAAGGTACATCTCTAAAGACAATAAACAGTTGATCAAGATTTGAAAGAATAATGAATGTGAAATTGAGTGCCGATAAAATCGCCCCATAGAATCTCGTCTTTGGGTAGAGAATAAGCAGTGCAATGGCAATATCAAGGAATGCGTGAAGATAGAGCACTGAGGATACAGAAATGAGAGAAGTTATCCACGCCGGAACGAATATCTGCCATTGACTTGGATTGGTAAGCGTCCCGAGACCTGCATAAGCGTGAGCAAACGCTAAAGCAATGGATAGGGCAAGAATGATTGTCTTTTTTTCTATGCTATGCATCGTGTATCAGATAGTGATCAAAAAATTGGCTAAACCTCTTTCCTTTTTCGAGCGCTGTTTCCAGGGAAATGACCCAGTTCTTTCCTGAATCTACAAGGAAACTGGGATCTAGGAAAATCCAGCCTTGGCGATTGAAACGGACTGCAATTACCGGTGTTAAGCCGATGTTATGAGAGAAAAGCATGAAATCCTGGATCTGCTGCCTTGTTATGTATATACGGGCGCTTTTGCTTGATTTGGCCTCTATGGTGTATCCGTGTCTGCCAGATTTTGCTGCAATAATATCACACGGAGAGTCATCATTAACTCCTGAGCCAGCTACACGTACTGCCCGCCAGCCCTGCTCGGTGAACAGGCGGACAAGCTCCCGTTCGGCATTCGCCCCTTTTGCCTTATTCGACATGGAGATAAAACGGCAGCGCTGTATAAATAGTTTTACAAATCTTTTGCCTGCAGCGTGCGTCTGCCATTCAGCTTTGCCCGCTTCGCCGCTTCATCGAGCAGTTCAAGCAGCTTCTTGTTCAGCGCGTCAGGAACGTCACCTGCTACATTCATGTCAGGCACGGCTGACTTTATCTTACTTTTTATGATGAGGTCTACCATGGTCCTCCTTTTTCTCCTGTGGCTTCATGAACGGAAAGAGAACAACATCTCGAATGGAATCCTGGCCGGTAAGCAACATAGTAAGTCTATCAATGCCCATCCCATACCCTGCTGTTGGAGGCATTCCATATTTCAATGCAGTGATAAAATCATCATCATATGGCATTGCCTCTCCTGCTCCTGACTGAAGCAATTTTTGCTGCTCTTTCAGTCGGTCTTCCTGGTCTATGGGATCGTTCAGTTCGTCATAGGCCTTCAGTATCTCCGCACCATCAATAATAAGCTGGACTGAATTTATTTTTGTCTTATCTTTCTCATTCCTTTTTGCAAGCGCAATCATTTCAACAGGATAGTGAGTAAGGAAAGTTGGTTGAATAATGCTTGGCCGTGCAATTCTCTTATAGAGTTCATCAAGCAGCGAACCATAATGGGTGGCTTCTTTCAGATTGATATTTGCAATCTTCTTTTTCACTATTTCTGATTTTAATTTATCAAATGTATTTGCCTTGTCTATGTCAATGCCTGCCTTGTCCATAATAAGATCCCGAAACGTTATCTTCTTGAAAGGAGGCTCAAGAGATATCTGCTTACCACGATATCCTATCATTGCAGTCATGTTGAGTTCTTTTAATAGTCTTTTAAACAGCTCTTCTGTAAATTCTATGTGGAACTCATAATTATCATAGGCAGAATAATATTCCATCATGGTAAACTCGGGATTGTGCTGGAAATCTATTCCTTCATTCCTAAAGTTCTTGCATATCGTGAAGACTCTATCAAAACCTCCAACAATAAGTCTTTTTAGATAAAGCTCGGGAGATATTGAAAGGAAGAGGTCTATATCGAGGGCGTTAAGATGGGTAGTAAAGGGTGTTGCTGAGGCCCCCCCATAGACTGCCTGCAAGAGCGGCGTCTCTACCTCTACAAATTCTTTTTCTTTCAACAATCCACGCACCACGTCAATGATCTTTTCTCTTTTCAAGAACACCTCTTTTACCTTAGGATCCATAACAAGATCGAGGTATCTTTTCCTGTATCTTTCTTCCTTATCTTCAAGTCCATGCCATTTATCAGGAAGAGGAAGTATTGATTTTGAAAGTAGTGTTATATCTTTGACAACAACGGAGAGCTCGCCTCTCTGCGTCCTAAAAATCGGACCTTCCACTCCTATAAAGTCTCCAACATCCACATATTTCTTGGCAAAGTCCTTGATTTTTTCAGGAGTTTCCTTTTCTTCTATAACCACCTGTATTTTTCCAGTCGCATCTTGAACAACTCCAAAGGCGATTTTCCCTAGGTCCCTGAAACTCATCAATCTTCCTGCAATGGTCGCCTTATATTTGTCTTTGCCTTCATTCTTCAGTTTTTTATATTTAGATTGTAAATCTGCAGCGGTGTCTTTCCTTTCAAATTTCTGGGGATAAGGATCTATCCCTTTATCACGGAGTTCTTTTAATTTCTTCAGCCGTTCGGCAGTAATTTCGTCTTGACGTCCCATAAAGGACACTAGAAAAATGTATTTATATAGTTTTAGAAGTTTATGATCTTGAAATCCTTGAAATCCTGCAACCGTTCCTCTTTCTCCTCGATCTTTCTCATGACGGCATGTTTCGGTCCGGCGCGGCAGACTGCGAGAAATGCATCGACATTCAAGGAATCCCCTTCGGCGAATATCTCCATACGTAGATCTTCTAATTTTCTCACAAAACCTCGAACATTCCCTTTATCGGCATGGTCTTTGATGAACTGCCTAAAAAACATACCTTGCACGCTTCCCGTGATATACATTCGAACTGCTTTTTTCATAGTATGAAAGAATATTGGAGATTAATATAGTTTACCCTTCTTTTGCTGTATTCTTGACGCTCTTGGCAAGCATTTCAGCGGCAAAGCTCTCGTCAACCAACCGTATGTAGCCTACACCCTTCCAGTCTTTTCCAAGCGCCTTCGCTGCCTGCTTATCTATCTCAAGAGGCTGGCCTGCAAGAATCATTCCCTGCTCTGAAGCATCTATGACTCCAAGAGAAGGCATCTTGCATCGAAGAACATCATGAATCGCAAACTTCAAAGGCCATTTTCGTATCTTGTTTTTTGTGCTTGAGAAGAATCCTCGGTAGTAGGAAAGAGGGAATGCGCCAAGCATGTTTGACAAACTTGCTTGTATATCTGTCTCTTCATCCTCTGCAAGCTTTGGAAGGGATATGATAAAGCTTTCAAGAAGAATCTTTGGGTACATGACCGTTCCAAACTTCATGAATTCCCCATCCTGTATCTCTTCAACCTCTGCATTGTTAAGATCGATCAATCCTACAGAATAGGTCTCTGCAAGTTTCTTGTACTGTTTCTGCTCAAACAGGTCCATAGTGATGTTTCTGTCCGATCCTTCTGCTATGAACACTTCGGCTGCAGGATTCTTATGCCTCATACAGTATTTCAGGACTTCCTCCACAAACTCTACCGGTGTATGATGGGACTCCTCATCCTTCAATGAAGGTTTCAGGACTATCTTACTGTGCTTTTTCAGCTCGCCTTCCAATTTAATGACATCGAGAAGTTTTGGAACTGTCTCGGCGTAAGACTTGAATTTTATTGACACTCCTTTTACCATCACGGATTAGGAATCTCTGGGCTTTTAAAGATTGTTATACTGAACTATCGATTCTTCTATCGATCTCATTATTCACAATGGCGACGGTTTGTGATGCAAAGTACGTCCGTTTTCCTATGGAGACAGAGGTGCATATCTTTTTCAGGCGCTTCAGCTCTTTTGCAGGCAATCCTAGATGATCCCCAAGGATAAAAACAGGGTTCTCGGCTATGTTTGCTGTCCGGATATCCTCTCCATCTGCATCCAAGATATATAATGATCGCCCGCTATCATTCAATTCGTTTGCTAGCTCGAGAAATCCTTTTTTCTCAATCCAATATCCTGGAAAGACTTCATGCTTCTCCCCTTTTCTATACTTATAGAGCATTTTCTTGATGATGGACCCTACATCTTTCTTGTTCAGGTAGATCTTATCCACTCCTGTCTCACCTTCCAACACGGGTTTCATCTCAAGGTGCTTTGGGGGATCAGGCATCCCTGCAAAAATCAAATGAAGGGTCGTATCGGTCCTGATCTTGTGGCTTAGGAAGAATGCTGCAATGACTGTGTGGATTGCAATATCTATCCTTCCAGCCTTCATAAGATCATCGCCAAAGTTTCCGGATGTTGGCGCAGACCTTGAATAGTAAATGAATTCTCTCATATGAGTAGAAAGACTCGCTCTTTTTAAATCTCATTATTTAAAAAGTCGATTTCCTTTGGGTACTGATGATGCTTATTGATAGCTTGGTGGATAATGTGCAGAGCCATTCCCACCTTGTCCTCCTTATTGCCTCTCTATTCATTGGGGAGGAAGCCATGGTGTTCTTCGCTTTCATCGCAGGTGAAGGATTCCTATCATTCTGGCAGGTCTTCATTTATAGCATCATCGGCATCATCATTGCAGATAGCATCATATTCTGGCTTGGGAGCGCTCATGTCGTTGACTTTCTGAAGAAGAGAGTGAATGTGGGGAGATATAAGAAGGCCATCAATTTCATCCATAGAACTGCCGGAAAAAGCCAGATCCTCTCCCTTACACTGAGCAAATTTGTGTATGGATCGAGGATAGTGACTATATTCTACTTCAGTTCCCGAACCACTTTTAAAAAATTCTTACTTTCAGATATCATTGCAATATTCATATGGTCTGCAATCATGCTCCCTCTTGCATGGCTCGCTGGAAAGGGCTTAAGCTTATCATTCCATGCGGTAAGGCATTTTGAAAAGGTGATGAGCGTCATATTGCTCTTCGTCGTCATCATGTATGTGATCAATAAATTCGTACGGCTCTGGCTTGTGAGGAAGTCCACGTAGGCCATCTCAATTTAAAAAGTTAGGAATACCTACTGTTTCATGAAGGGGGCTGCGATCGTCATAATTCTCGTACTATCTTTAAGCATAGTTTCGAGTTTTGTTTTTTTCCTTTCAACATCACATAAACAGCAAGAATACTCGCCAGGTGACTCTCGGGCGAAAAAAGATTGTTCAGGAAATGGAACGGTGGACCTTATTTCACCTATGAACTTAGAGGATATTGGAATTATAATTCCTATGGGTGCTGTCATTGGGGGCCACGTGACACCTATCGATCATATGTATTTTCAGCCAGTAGTTTTCAATTCCAGGCCTGATACGTATGATGTCTATGCAGATGCAGATGGGGTTATAGATGGCATTGGCAGCGAGCCTCTTGGAAATGGGAACAGGTATCCCAAATATAGATTGACAATTCTTCATACATGCGATTTCTATAGCATCTATAACCTTCTTACCAGTCTTTCACCGCAACTATCGAATATCACGGGTCCTATTGATCCTGGCAGCTACTACTTCAAGCCTATTGCAGTGAAGAAGGGAGATCTCCTTGGAAAAATCGGAGGGCAGACTCTCGACCTGAGTGTCAATTATGACAAGTCAGTATTGAAAGGTTTCATTGTTCCAGAACATTATGAAGCAGAATCATGGAAAATTCATACAGTTGATCCCTTCGATTATTTTATCGAGCCCATACGCACTCAGCTCTTGGGAAAAAATGTCAGGCAGGCAGAACCCCGTGGAGGAAAGATAGATTATGATGTAGATGGGAGGTTGGTGGGAAATTGGTTCATTGAAGGCACGGGTGGATATGCTGGAGGGGCAAAGGATCCGCAGGGATATTGGAAAACACATGCAGCATTTGTCTATGACCACATAGATCCAACCCATATCATAGTGTCCTTGGGAAACTACAGTGATATCGCAGAGCGCTTCACGGGAGAAAATCCTAATTCTATCCATCTTCAATATGGTGTCAAAGGAAACTCCCCTGATCCAAAGAATGTTGGTGTCAGCACCGGGTTGACAAAATATGAGCTTGTTGACACTGCCTATGTTCTCTCTGATAGCGGTCAGATGTGGAATCGGATGAGCTATGCGAACAACATACGGGCTGTAAGCGGAAACTACACCCACGGTGTCGTACTGGTGCAACTCATTTCTGAAAGAAAAATGAAGCTAGAAATTTTTCCTGGAAAAAATAGCTCCGAGGTTTTAGGTTTTGTAAATCCCACAGTCTATGAGCGATAGATTAGTTAAAAACAAATTCAGGGACTGCAATCACTTCACCTTCATTCACAACTCGATAGCAGCCGATAAACCTGCTCTTAAGGAATACTGCAATCTTTTCATCCTTTTTATAGGATGCTTTCTTTTCGATAAATAGTTCAAACAATGGAGAGCCAGTAAGGCATTTTTTAAGCGCTTCTTCCTTGATGAATGCTAGGGGAATGATGGTGGAGATTATTTCTGCAGGAACGATCATTTCACGCAGCTTCTTGTCATCTCCTTTCTTGTACTCTTCCACAGCCTTCTCAAACTCATAGAGATTGTATATCTTATCTTCACCAAACATGCCTGCTTTCGTCCTTCGCAGCTCAAGCATATGTGCACCCCCTATTGTTTCGCCAAGATCATGAATAAGTTTTCGGATATAGGTTCCTGCCTGTACGAGTGTTGAAAAGAGAACATCTTTTCCATCTCTCTCAAGAATATTAAATTCCTTGACTTCACGAACTCTTTCTTCGCGCTTTACTCGTGATCTTACAGGAGGAAGCTGCGTTATCTTTCCCACAAAATTTTTTAATTCCTTTTCAAGGACTTTCTCATCGACATCCTCATGCAGCCTCATGATCCCTACATACTCCTTATCTCTATGCATAAAATAATCACTGAGCCTGCATGCTCTTCCGAGCAATACTGGAAGGACTCCTGTTACCATGGGATCAAGGGTCCCGAGATGTGATGTCTTATTCAGATCCAAGGAATTCTTGATAAATTCAGATACGGTAAAGCTTGTAGGCCCTGAAGGCTTGTCTATATTGATGATTCCAAATTTTAACAAATCAGAAGTCGATTTCTTTCTTTTCAGATCGTCCAGATCAAGCATAATTACTTCTGCAATGCCATTCGCTGAGGCCTTTGAGCTTTCTCAGGCTTCGTTGAATGCTTTTCTGCTTTTGACTCTGCCTTGAATTCCTTGATGTTCGCTTCAGCAACTGACTTTTCCTTTTCCTTCTCTTCAACTCTCTTTTCCACTTCTTCCGGAGTAGGAGCTTCTTTCTCTTCCTTCTTTTCTGGTTTCACATGCATCTTTCCATGCTTTGCCTTTAGGAATTTTACATGCTCTGGCGTCTCTACGAATTCAACTTTAACAATATCTCCATCTTTCCTTGCCCTTACCTTTACTTTCGCTGGTGGATGGCGTCTGCCTCTGAACCACAATTCATTGTTGAAATAAACATCAAGCTTTACTTTAGATACGTCCCGATCTACCACTTTCATATGCTTAGCTATGAATTTCTTGATCGTCTTGATTGCCTTGCCCGTCCTTTCGTAATGAGGTACGTTAATCCAGGCTCGCCTCAATGGAATGATATATTCTCGCTCAAGTATTTTTGTCTCTGCCATGTTATCCTAGATGTTGTTTTGGAGTGCTTCGTGGCTTAACTCTCAGCTTTGTACGCCTCCAGTGTCGCCTATGCTTAGTCATCTGTGAAGGATGCACTCGCTTCTTTACTCCATATTTTCTTACGACTGCCCAAAATGGAGCCCACTTTGTCCTTTTGTTATGCACTCCTAGTTTAACTTTTTTCTGGTATGATAATGTCATTTTTGCATCTGTAACTTACGTTTAATCTCTTGTAAATATGAAATATCTCCGTTCGTTAGTGGAGCATATTTTCTTTGAACCAGATATTCTTCCAGATTAAAAGAAGGGTCCCTTTTAGCAAATCTTGAATCAACGAAAAAATAATTTCTTGGAGCTACGACTGCCAAAGCCACTTCATTCTGTTTCACCTTCCTCGAAAGATTTTCTACAAAAATCGGTGGATGACCTTCTACTCCAAAATAGATCATGTTGTTTTTTTGCATATACAGTCGGACAAAAGAAGTGTCTGGATTTTTAGAGAATGCGTTATCAGTCGACCATGATAAGTAGGCTGTTGCTTGAGTATCTACTTTAAGGATCGAGCGAAAGTCTGATGGATTACCTCTGTTTGGGATAGTACTCATTTTATGAAGCTCGAATGGGGCTATTCCAGGTATGGAAACTCGTACACTTCTTCCAGGCATAATTTCGAATTCATTACCTAAAGTGAGACCAAGATAGTAGGGAGTCTTGATGGGCGATCCTGCATTCCCCAAATAAGCACGTCGTGCTTCTCTCATTTCAGGCATCATTTCAAGCTCTCCAGGAATTCTCTCCCTTTCTTCGTCATGATTCTTCCAGCTTTCTTTCCTTTAGCCTTTTCAAGAAGGCCTGCGGCCTCTGCCTGTTGCAAGATTGTCCTGATGATTTTTCCCCCTGATTTAACAAATCGTGGAGGCTGCATTCCTCTATCCTTTCTTCCACCATATCGTGTTCGTAGACGCTCAACACCTACAGTGCCTCGGATGTAAATCTGTCTTAGAATACTTGCTGATCGATTGTGCCAGAAATCCGCATCGATGGTTGGTCGCATCTTGTGAGCACTTGTCTTCACGAGGTCGACCCATACTGGCTTCTCAAAGTCTCCAGACTTCTTGAGTGCCTCTGCAAGCATTTTATTATATTTTCCTGATTCAATAGTACGTATATCTGCCATTCCAGTAGTTAAAAAACACCCCTTATAAACCTTACTTCTTCAAACCGGCTTTTTTAAGGATGATAGTGAATCCTATGATCTTGGTGAAATAAGCGCCTGTATACTTCTCTGAGAGCCGCCTCTTAATATCTTCGGCAAGTGCTTCCATGCTATTCCTATCCCTTCCTGATGACTTGAGGGTTGAAATTCTCACCTGGTGATGGTTCTTAAGGGATGAAAACAATGAATCTATGACTCCGTCAGTAACTCCTGATTTTCCTACCTGGAATCGGGCGACAAGGCTCATCGGAGAATCCTAAATCCTCCAGCTGGCAATGCTGATAGCACTTCTTCTTGCGGATAGGGGGTATCAAGCTCCAATTCTATCTTGGCAGGCATGTCCTGCTTATTAATCCTTCCCGGAGAAAGCGCCAGCAGCTTACCTTTTTTCACGGTTGCTTCAGGAACTGCCCGTAGAACTCCCTTCTGTTTTATGAGTGCCAATTTTAAGGGAACTGAAACTTTTTTTACCGGTCCAAGGACTCCCCAGGTCCCTGACTTCATTGATGAATCTTTTGAAAGCTGGGAAAGGCGGAAGATGTGGATAATTGCTTCGTTCTTTCCTGCTCTCCAGGCCCTGCTAAAGCATCCTGTAAAAACCGCGCATTCCTCATACTCTTCCTGCTTTAAAGAGTCGACAGGTGCAACTATGGCACAAAAAGGGCTGCCTGGCTCTTTCGTATGCATGATGACATAATCCTTCTTTGTCGTTCGCAATCGTGAAAGAAGCTCATCATTCTGCGCTCCACTCTTTCCTCCAACGACAAGACTTCCTTGGGAGGTGAAGAACCAGCGATATTTCTGATAGTCCTTGAATTCCATAAATATGTAGATAAAGACAGGTTTTTAAGCGTTTGTAGGAAGGTTTCTTAGGTGCTAGAACAAGCCACCCTTAAGGATCTCTAACTTGAATGAGGTTGCCCCGATGATATCTCCCGAAGCCTTATCCTGGACATCGACAAATACTTTCTGTGTACAACTGGCCGTGCCTTTAGGAACATTCACGTCTATGTTCGCAAGTGCAACAGAAAAGTCCTTGAGTGCATCAAACTGTAAGAATTGATCAAGACGGGTTTCAAACAATGCTTTTGTCTTGGCCACTCCCAGCTTGTTGGCGCTGATGCAGTTGCTTCCAGTAGCTTCCTCAAGCGAGAGCTTGTATTGCAATTGATCTCGTGCATTGATTCTGGCTCCATCAGGATTCCTCGCTCCTAGGCCAATCGTCAAACTGCTGTCAGGTCGCACCGTTGCAGTCCTATCCTTGCCTAGGTTGACAATGACATCATCACTATCATCAGTAAATAAGGAGGCAATTGCATTCTGGACCTTGCTTTGCAATACATCGACTGTTGCCGTCGTTCCTGTAAATATATTCTTAATGAGCACAAGACCGAGGATAAGCATTGACATTGCCAAGACAACAATAACGATCGTACTTACAGAAAGCTCAATCGCTGCCTTTCTTCTCATGGGCTATATCCTGCCTGAGAGAGAAAGTCTGGATGCTGTGCAAGATAATAGATACTTGCAATGGCCAGCAAAGCGCTTAATACAATACCTATAATAGCAAGCACTCTTCCCGACTTTGACCATTGGTTGGAGGCATATTTCCTCTGCTTATTGGAGAATACTAATGCAGTAATACCAAGCGCGAGACCTGCAAGGGGAGAACCCATGAACACGATGCTCATAATGCTGAGGACGACGCCTGCAACACCAAAACTATTGTCAGCCTCTTTCTTCATTGCCTATGCAGACAATCATATTTTATAAAGGTTATGCAATGATACACTCTTACTTTATCTTATTTTTCAATCGCTCTTCTTTGCCGATCCTTCTCATCTCTTTTGCAAGCATGACTTCTGCGGGGAGCATGACGAGGATTCCCACAATCATAATTATCAGACCTATCATTCTTCCCAGATTGAAGTGTACTGCGAGAACGATGCCAAGGCCGACTCCAAAAACTATTTTAGAAAGAATATAATTCACCCCTAGACGCGGCGGAAGCTTCTTGACTGCCCGCCAGTAATGTGCTAGCATTGTTCATCTTGGTAACGAATGCTTAAAAATCTTTAGTGAGGCGCCCATGCGTACAATGCGCGTATCTCTGTCTCATTCAACGCTTTCCTAAAGATCATGACATCATCCATTGATCCTTTGAAGTAACTGTCTCCATCTGACGTTCCTAGATTAAGAGAGGCATTTCCTTTCTGCAGGTGAATTCCATAGTCGGTAAGCGGAGCAGAGTGCTTAAGAATCCCATTCTTCCATATTTCAACTGACGTGCCATTATACACTCCAGTAAGAAACATCCATTCATGGGGGGTGATAGGCTCATCAAGGTCTCCACTTACGCCAAGCCCTCCTGAACGGTTAAATAAATAGAATGCAATCCTATTGTTCTTTCCCTCGGCATTTGAGCTATTGTACTGCCTGAACATATATTCATAGTCATCGCCATTGCCTCCCTTTCCAAGGAAATGGACATAATTATTGCCACTTCCCTCACCGACAAAATTTGTCCTGTCAAATTTTATCCATAGTGCTACCGTGAATCCAGAGGCGGTTGCAGGGCTTAGAAGTTTAGAGTCGCGGATAGTAATCCGGTCATTCTTTCCATCGAACTCAAATGCCCCATCATGAAAGGGCCCTCCTGTTTCATTCCATAGTGCACTGATGACGGTGCCAGAATTCTTCTTTCCTGAAAAATCATAGGTCTTTGTAGGATTGTAGAGTGTTTCGTTCTCAAACGGCATGAAGAGCACAAGAGCCTTGCTCAACCTTGGAGGGAAGGTAAGAGAATTTCCCGTGTTTGCAGAGAAAGGAAAATAGTAGTAGAAAAGTATGTTTGCCATGATAAGCATTGCTACGCCAAGCGATGTGAACAAGAATAGCCTCTTAGATGCCATAGAATACGCTTTTCATAAGACAAGCGATTATTTATAACTTATGGGAGCGGAGGGAGTCGAACCCCCGACACCACGAGCTTCAATCGTGTGCTCTCCCGCTGAGCTACGCTCCCGTATTGAAGCTACAAGTAGATGACTTTTAAATGTTTTTAGAAGCAATTCCTGTCGTAAATGCAGTCGCCAAGAAATGACTCTGGATGGTCATCCCGAGGCCATTGAAGTATGTCATAGTACTCGTGAGTTTCTCGAGCAAGCCGAATATCGAGCTCAGTTATTTTTTTGGACAACATATGATTGAATTTTCCATCTACCATAATGTAAAACGCTGGTGTGCCTTCTTCAGGACAGCATCCACTATATACTCGCATTATTTCAGGGTTTTCCTCTGCAAATGTCCTCAATCTGTCTTCAAGATATAACGAAGAAATTCCAGCCATGTATGCTATAGTATATAATTCTTAATAAATGTTTTCAGAACGGGTATTTACCTTCGCGTGCCTTCTGGCTCGTGATTTGGAATAATTAGATGAAAATGAATCTATAATGTTGCTTGCTTCCCTGCTAGGAGAGGTATAGTCTATAAACGTGTTCTCTTCTTGAGGTAGCTCAATGCCGCTCGCATATTTCCATGAACCTCTCAAGGACGTCAGAACCCTCTCAAGACTCAACTCAAGGTCATCACAATTCATTACCGTGAATATAAGTTCCCTATCCGGCGATTGAAATCCTCCCTCTAGAAAATCATGTTCATATTCATTCCAAATATTCTGCGCTTTTCGAGGATTATCATACGACTGGAATTCATGAAAGTCCCAATCCTCTCGCAATTGTGATGACATAGTAAGAATTGGATTTTACGATATTTAAAGCTTTTTGATTAGATATCTGAAAGAATCAGGCGCTCAATGGTTACTTCTGGCACTTCTGGAATAAGGTTCAACCTTTTACCATCCGGATCTACAGAAACTAATCGAGTAGGATGATTGACATGCTTAACGGTATAGGTTGCATGATCCGCAGGGCTATTTATGGTATAGCTATCTCCTACTCTTGGAAGCTCTCCTTTTTTATCATCTATTTCTGCTCTTTGGCTATGGACTCCTGACTTGTTATTAATAATAAATAGATCATATCTAACCATAAATGCATAGAAGTCATTTAATATTTAAGCATTTATATGATGATGTGAGTCGGGCGTAGGCCAGATTCTGTCGGATGTCGTAATCGAACCATCCGTGCTGACATCGGTCTATGCGAGCGGCGAGGGCTCTTGCATCAGCGAAGTCGCCCGTGTCAAGATCAGAGATCTTGAGCACCCCAAGATCGCCCTGAAGCGATCTTGACGTTTCATCATATCCTTCATCTCGTTGCTTCCTGCAAAGTTCATCGCTCAATGAAGGCTGTGTCGTTTCTGTTGCGGAGCTCTGCCTCACGACAGCCCATTTTCATGGGTCGCTACTTCCTGTTTCCAGGGATGTCCGGACCTTCCTCAGACGTAGAAATCATTACATTTCTCTCCAATTTAATGGAAACGCCCGTGATCAGCTGCCCGACTCATAAATGTAGATAGAATATGGCTTTTAAACTTATCCTATTTCTTAAAAAGTATATTTTATATATTTAAACGACGTGATAGGTATATGTATTTTCTTTGTTGTCCAGAACACTGTATAGCGTTAGTAATGGTGTCAGTACCCATGGCAATCGCTTTCTATCAGGTTGTACAGATTCTCATGGAAAAGAGATAGATTTTATTCTACAATAATTTTTCCTTTAGTCATCCCCATGCTGCAGGTAAAGACATATGTCCCTGCTTTTTCAGGGGTAAACGTTAGAGTGTCTTCAGGAGTAGGAAGGTCTTTTGTGATTCCGAAGTCATTGATGATTATACCTCTACGACATCCGTTCACGCTTGAATCCAACGAAATGCTGACAGGTTGACCTGCTTTTACATGTATCTCTTTAGGAGCATAATTGTAATTTTTCTGACTCAACACAATCTTTTGTACATCTGCCGTGTTGGTTTTTACATTTTCTATAGGAGCCTTAGCGTGGGAAAACATGAGGAACCCTATAACAACAACGACTGCGGTGATTATTCCCATGACGAAGAACTTGTTTTCCATTATGCCAAGGCCCCCGTTCGAGGACCATCCGTCATACCCATAATAAGACGATAATAAATATAAATGTTACTATCTTCGATTTAACATCCACAAACTTATCACGAGGATAACAATTGAGCCTACCTGTACTTCTATTCCATGAAAAGGCAAACTTGCAAAAGAAAATGAAACTCCCAATAGACCTAAAATAAGAGGTAGGAGACCGGTAACACATAATGGGCAAACACCTGCTGCTAAACCACCCAGAGTTCCAATGGTTGCAACAGTTCCTGCTTCTTTGCATTGTCTTCTTTGCTTATACTTGATATAGAGTAGTACTGCATTAGAAGAAACGAGCAATCCTATGATCAGCGATAGAATAAGAGAGACTATTAACTTAGACCAGAAAACAGATTGTGCATTTGCTATAATGAGGGGAATCGTATTATAAAATCCACTAAAGAGGACTACAAGAATAAGATAAGCAAAAAAGATTAGGATGGTACTGAAGAGATAAGGCTTTCTGAATAGAATCTTCATTCTACTACTATCGTTCCGTAACCCATGCCCATGCTACAAGCAAAACTGAAAGTACCTGCCTTTGTTGGTGTGAAGGTGATCTTATCGCTTGCAGTTTTAGCAAACTTTGAGACGCCAAGATCTTTTATCACAAATGATCGTAAACAACCTTGAACACTGCTATCCAAGGTAATTTCCACAGGCTGATTTGCTTTAACGGTTATTCGAGAGGGATAGTAATTCAGATTACGCTCACTCAGCGTTACTTGTTGCTTTTGACCCTGTAAAGAATTTGCATTATCAGTGATCACGTTTCCCGTAGGCGATTCCCCATTGATAAAAAATAACGCCCCCAGTATAACAACTGCAATAACAACCAACGCTAAAATGGTAGTGTTTTTCATATTTTCTTAATGTGCATTTCCTATTTAAATTAACCGAAGACTCCGCTTCGTGGTCCAAAGACCATAAGGCATGTGGTGATTATGATTAAGATAAATGTTAGGATGATTGAAAATAGGTGATTTTCATGTCTCTTCCGTTCCTCTCGCTTCATCTCTCCATAGATCATGTAATTTAAGGCAAAAAGGATACTAGCAGAGATACAGAAAACTATGACTGTGGCAATCTTGAGATGATCATTTAATAACATAAACGCAGTCATTGCACCCATAAGCCCTCCCATAAATCCGGCCATGATTCCTTCCATAACTCCCATGACTCCACAGCACTTTCCATTCCAGACTCCTAGAATAATTCCAACAGCCATACCAAAGACAGATCCTACAAACATTCCATTAGTTGAAGCAACAAAAAAGCCTGGTAAGAAGCCTGCCACCATTCCAGTTGTCATACCAACCATCATACCACTCATGCAGGGCATTTCCATATATGCTCTTACTTGTCTAATAGTAGGAGCGATCAATCCATAACTTAAAGCTGCGAAAAATAGAAAGAATCCTTGTTTAGACATGAATCCTTCAATATATCTAAATCGTGCAAAATAAAGAATACCCAGGACAATGAATGAAGTAAGAACGGAATAGATAAGCGTCTTTATCAATTCTCCTTCAACTCGTTCTTTTCTATTCAATTCCTTAACAAACTCTTTAACAGCCATAGTATAACAATCTTAAAATACTTTTTAAATCCTTATCCTCCTTAGTAAGTTAGCATTCGTTATTACACTGATAGAAGATAGAGCCATAGCCACCTCTGCGAAAATAGGATTAAGAATGCCTGCAATAGCGAGTGGAATCATAACAACATTGTATCCGAAGGCCCAAAACAAATTCTGCTTTATCTTTTTGAACGTGGCCTGACTTAAATTGAGCGCAGCTATTACACCTCTCAAAGACCCTCTCACCAACACTATGTCTCCTGCTTCGATAGCAATGTCTGTTCCTGAACCCATGGCAATTCCTACATTACTCTGTTTCAATGCAGGTGCATCATTGATTCCATCTCCTACAAATGCAACCATTCCATATTTCTGAAGCTCCTCTACCTTCTTTGCCTTATCTTCTGGAAGGACATTTGCAATGACATTTTTGATTCCTACTTGGAAGGCTATTGCCCTGGCCGTTAGCTCATTATCACCAGTGAGTATCACCGTCTTATACTTACGTTGATTCAATATATTAATGGCCTGAGCAGAATCCTCTTTGATTGCATCGGCGACTGCAATTATGCCTAGAGCCTTTTTGTTTTCGGCAACAATCATAACCGTCTTTCCTTGCGATTCAAATTCCTTAATGTTTTTATCGAAATCTTCATATTTTATGTTTTTGTCAGTCATTAGAGACCTATTTCCAATCACGACATCGTTGCTTCCTATTTTTCCTATAACTCCTTTTCCTCTCACAATGCTAAAATTAGTAACTTTCCCGTATTTCTTCACGTTTGCTTTAGAAACTATAGCATGAGCAATAGGATGCTCGCTTAATGTTTCAAGAGAAGCAGCAATATCCAAGAGGTAGTTTTCCTTGACTTTAGAATAAATATTGGTTACTTCAGGCTTTCCTTTAGTTATAGTTCCAGTTTTATCAAAAACGAATATCTTTACCTCCTTCATCGTTTGGATGGCCTCTCCCTTTCTTATGAGAATCCCGCGCTTAGATCCCATTCCAGATCCAACCATCAGTGCTATGGGAACTGCAAGACCAAGAGCACAAGGACAAGCAATCACTAATACAGATATCCCGATACCTAACGATCTATTTATGTCTCCCGTAAAATAAAACCATGCAATAAATGTTAGTACTGCAATAATAAGGATAGTAGGAACAAATATACTTGTTACTTTATCAGCAAGTCTTTGTATTGGAATCTTAGTTCCTTGTGCTTCCTCAACAAGGTTGATAATGTGAGCTAGAAATGTATCGCTTCCTATTTTGGTTGCTTTTACATACAAAATCCCATCCTGGTTTAATGTTGCACCTATGACTGTGTTTCCTTTTCCTTTTTCCACAGGAAGAGACTCACCACTGATCATAGATTCATCAACAGCGCTTTCTCCACGAACAACAATTCCATCGGTAGGTATCTTTTCTCCAGGCTTAATGATCATGATATCACCAATCTTCAATTCAGAAATATCAACCTCAGCTTCTTCTTTTCCTCGGAGAATGCGTGCTTTCTTAGCCCCTAATTCAAGAAGTTTCTTTATTTCCTGCGTTGCCTGACCTCGTGCTTTTGTCTCAATATATTTTCCTGTGACGAAAATAGCCATAATCATTGCAGAAACCCCAGAATAATCTCCATTCTTGAAAAAAATATGCGATAATCCGCTAAAATAGGCAATAAGTGTTCCCAATGCAATCAAGGAGTCCATATTGAAGTAGAATGTAAAGAGTCCACGTAATCCTCCCTTGATGGTTTGCCAACCGGTAATAAAAATAACGGGAAATGCAAGAATGAGGATAATAATATGCATAACTATATCTGGAAATGGCTCAAAACCTAATAATCGTTCACCAAGCATAAGAAGTGCAATAGGAATAGTAAATATCCAGGCCCACATCATCTTTCTCTTCCACCCTCGAATTTCCATTTCTTCGATGCTTGGCTCTTGCATCTTAGCATGGTCGTGTTCGCTCATCTTATGATCCATATTATTTTTCTATGCTTACAACGTGGTATCCTGCTCGTGCAACTGCTTTTTTTAAGTCATCTTCCTTGACATTATCCTCACATTCAATAATGCTTTTACGTGTCATCAAGCTGACTGAGCAACTTTTGACTCCAGAAACTTTTCCAACACTTCTTTCAACGTTTGAAGCACAGCTTGCACAATGCATTCCCTGGATAAGCACTTTAACTTTCTTCATGTTTTCCTTTCATTCCTCTAAGAATGTGAATACAATGATCTTCCATATGTTTCTCTATAATTTCCATCATGGGCCTTATGGTGACAGTATTAAGCCGATAGTAGACAAACTTGCCCTCTCGTTCAGCTATGACAAATCCACAATCCTTCAGTCTTCTCAAGTCATGGCTGACTGCTGTCTGATCTCCTTTTAGTTCCCCTATAAGCTCTGATACATTCTTCTTGCCCTTTCTTAATACATTAATTATCTTCAATCGGGATTCAGAAACAAGTGTGCCAAAGAAAATCCTATAGGCTCCATATAATTCTTCTACATTAAACCCTTCCTTATGACATTCATGTAATATGTCTTTGCTTATCATATGATATACTGATACATATATTCTATATAAATATTTCCTACAAGGTATACAAAGTCGCAGGTTTCCACCTGGCAACATTTAAATAGCCATGTGGTCTGATGAAGGAATGAATTTGAGGAGTCGAAAGGTTGTGAGGACGGTTCAGATTGTTTTTGGACTTTTCCTTGTTTTTCTTGTTGTTAGCGGCTATTTCCAGCTTCTACCTCCTCCAACATTCAATGAAGCAGGAATGTCTTTCTTAGGCTCTTTGATGAATACAGGCTATCTGCTTCATGTCATGAATATTGTCTTTTTGCTAGCAGGATTAATGTTCATATTTAATATGTGGTCTCCATTGGGTGCACTTTTACTAGCACCTATAACTTTGAACATTGCACTATTCCATATCTTCCTTGACTCTACTGGTTGGTGGATGGCACTCATCGAAGTCGTGTTGAACATCTATCTTCTGGTAATCCACTGGCACCGATACAAGCCAATTTTTCAGAAGTAAGAATTATTTTTTTGCGTCGTTATACTTAACTCGGGATTTAACCAGCTTTTTTATAAGTGAAATAGGAAGCTTCTTGTTCAGAGGAAAACGAACGGTTGCCTTGGCAGTCTCGTATTTTTTCAGTTCTTTCTTGTGGTCCTGGATGATTGGAGGAGGCACATACAGTCCGATATGATTCTTTGCATACGCAAAATACGCAAGCCTTCCCTTGTAGCCATAATATGGCATCCCATAACTCATCTTTTCTAAGGCCTTTGGAGCAGTTGTCTTTATGGCAGAACGCATTTGTTTAAGCTTTCCTTGTATATCTTTTGGGGCAGAAGCAATATAGGCATTCACACTTTTTGCTTTTTTCATTTCACTCTTAGTTTTCCGCCAAGCCACGTGCATGGCAAAGTAATCACTATCAACAGAATTGGATACCATGCTGCTGACTTGTCCCAATTTGCTAGAGTACCAAGAATAGTTACCACGACTCCGATGATACCAAGAATGAATGCATGACGCATTGGTTTATTGGGTGCTAGTGCTGCAGTGACGTACCCCGACGCTATTGTGTAAACCCCTCGATAGGTAAGCGCGACCAGCAACATCCATGGTGCTAAAACCCCTTGACTGATAGGTGGAAAAATACCTGTTGACTCTAGCAGGAAATCTGTGCCTATAGACAAAAGAGCTCCTGTAGCTGCTCCTAGAAGTATTGCCCCAATGCTCTTGAAAATCTTTTTCATCTGCCCTCGTAAGCTTTCTTTAATTGAGCAATATCAAACTTCTTCATCTTAAGGAACGCTTGAGTTACTCTCTCTTCCTGCTCTTTGGTGCCCTTGGATAGCATATCATTCAGGACAGAAGGAATAATCTGCCATGACACTCCATATTTATCCTTCAGCCAGCCGCATTGCTCTGCCTTCGGATCAGCGGAAAGCTTTGCCCAACAATGATCTATTTCCTTCTGGTCTTTGCAGTGCACCATGTACGATATTGCCTCGTTGAACGAGAAATTATGTTTCATGGCAGAGTCCATGATCCCAAACTCCATTCCTGAGAGATTAAAGTGAGCATATCGTACTGTTCCTTTCTTATCTGGCCCTTTGTCTCCTTCATAGCGATCAATAAAATCTATTTTTGAATCGGGGAATAGTGATGTGTAAAACTTAACTGCCTCTTCTGCTTTGCCACATACATTTCCCACGAACATAAGGACGGGAGTAATCCCCTTACTCATTTTCTCACCCACATAAATAACTTGCCATGAAAGACCGTACTTATCTTGCGCCCAGCCATAGCGTTCGCTGAAGGGATACTTTCCAAGTTCCATCAACACTTTTCCTCCTTTTGAGATTTTTGCCCAGATTGCATCTACCTCCTCTTTTGTTTTACATTTGATGTGGAAGGAGATGGAAGGATTGAACTTGAATAGGGGGCCTGCGCTGATAGCCTGAAATGGTTGACCTGAAAGCTCAAAGGAAACAATATCACAATCCCCTGTCGGCGTGCCGTGAATTGTCTTTATGCTATGTATCTTAGAATTCGGAATTATTGATGTATAGAGCTTCGCCGCTTCCTTAGCTTCCTTGTCATACCATAGATGCGTTGAAATCTTGTTCATAGTAGTTCTTAGGACTTTAGTTATTTAAATTTAAGTAAGATATAAAAAGGGCATTCAGGTATTTAAGGGATGAAAAAGTGGGCATTATTTTGTTTTGCTTTCGTTCTTCTGATGACTATTGTTTCTGCTGAAAGTACTTACGTTGCATGCAATGGAAGCATGTCTATTGATTCGATAAAGAATGTTGAAGGTAAGATAAGTGTCAGCTATTCTACTACTGTGCCATCATACAACAACACTGTTGCTCATTCAGCACAAGATATTACCATGAATTTTATCAAGGTAGGTGCAACGGCAGCTAGCGATTGCGCTCCAATAGGTGCTTTTTCCTGTACTCAAGGAACTGGAGAGGAGCTCAACGCTGATGGGTCCCTCAGAATCATATCTAAATATCAATGTTCATTCGCGACTTCCTGTAGTTATCCTTCAGAAAGCGGGTATAAATTGCGAGTACAGGCCACTGGATGCTCAAATGCTTATGCTGAAAAATCTATTGAACCAACGTCTTCTAGTCAACTATGCACCGATTCTGATGGAGATAATCCATTCACAAAAGGCATGACAAAATGGCAAGTCAGTGATGGAAGCATTAACAGCCAAGAGGATTACTGTGTAGATAATAAAACAGTATCTGAAGGATATTGTGGGAAAGATGATCCTGCAAAAGTCTATAGAAGAACGCCGATAGTATGTGAAAATGGATGTCATGAAGGAGTATGTATTATTGGTAACCAGAGTGTTGAGGGGGGAATGGACTCGTGTCTCAATGATCCAACTTTATGGTGGGACCAGCAAACAAATAAATGCTATAAAGGATTTTCTAAAGAGCTAATAGCCAGTTCATGCTCTGATCCTGATGGGGGAATAAACAAATATTCAGTTGCCCATACCTTTGGCTTCCGTTCAGTCTTTGCAGATAGTAGAGATCAGAGGATAAGAACGGGTGGCAAGGATGGATGTGTATCAGACAAACAATTGATCGAGCATTATTGTGATGATAGCGGGTTCATCCAGACAACATATGTAGACTGTCCTCGGGGCTGTCAAAATGATGCTTGTGTAAAAGGACCAGATGTAACGGAAACAGTTACTTGTACTTTCAAGGGATCGACATCTGATAATAAATGCTATCTTGCTGGTCAGTTTACCCCAGAAGATCGGGGAACCAAATGGTGCACAGGAACAGGCAGCTGCGCTATTAAGTTTACAGGAGAAGAGGGAGAAAAGATAACATGGAAGAGTTCTTGTGGAGAGTATCAATACACTACTCAAGACGGAAGCGATGAAACTGTTACATTCGAATGCAAGTCCGGCGCGACAAATCCTGACGAAATTAAGAACAAGGGATTCATGGGCGCTTACTATAAATGTTATGATGGCAAGGGAGACAAGCAGACTTCCCATGAATGCAAACCCTCCAGATACTGGTACGAGCAGGCAATACATTTCTGCAAAGATTCCCCTCAAAAAGGAGAGAAAACTGGAGGAGTCAATTCATTTGGAGTTACCGGAGAATGCTATTTGGGCGAAGATGAAGATGAGCATGAGAATGTCACCATTGATGCAAAATTAGTATGTAAGGACAGTTGCCCTCTCGACAATAAGTGCTATCCTTTTGGATACAGGAAAGGAAGCAACTATTGCGCTGACAGTGGGAGCTTTGAGGCGCAAGTCAAGGGAGACAGTGTGTGTGAGAATAACTTCCAGTGTTCTTCAAATGTATGCGTCTCCAACAAGTGCGTCAGTGAAGGATTCATAGAAAAGGTCATGAACTGGTTCAAGAAATTGTTTGGTTCTAAGGAATAATTATAGGTGGGCTCTTGCAGCCACAATCATATAGGCTGCTCCAACTATGCCGATACTCATCGGGAGAATAGTCTCATATAATGAAGCTGCTACATTGTACTTTATCTTCTTCCAATCCAAATACTTGGAGCTAAAGCTCTGTGCTTTCCGTGCATCTTGATCATATTTTACTATTGATTCTAGATCCATCATGTTAGTGAGTCACCGCATAGACGAGGCTGCCGACGGCTCCCACCGCTGCGACTATAAATGCTGCATCTCTGACCCAGTGAGGTGCTGGTTTAACTATGTCTGTTCTGTTAAAGTATCGTCGTATTGATTCCCGAGGTCCATGTACATATCTCTCTACTCTGAGCTTCCGCTGCTCTTGTCTCTCTTCCTTGTCATCACGAGGGGATCGGTATTTTAGATTTTCCATAAAATGTTTTTATCGCGAGCATATTTAAAGCTTTAGTTTATAAAGTTAGAATTCTTGTGAAATAAAAATGGTGCGAGGAAATATACGGGAGTTTCTGGCAGAGGGAAGGAAGCAAGGAATGAGCTTCGACTTTCTTCGTGGAGAGCTTGTTGAGGCTGGTTATCGGGAAAGAGATATCGAAGAGGCAATCTATGATGTGCGCTCTCGATATATGGATGGATTCTTCAGCAAGATTATCAAGGCCTTGCTTGCTCCCAAGCAGTTGTTCGAGACTGTGAAAGCTGACTCTGTAGGAGCATCGTACGGTTATCTTATAGGATTGCTCGTGATCGGCTTCATCTTCTTCGCATGGAAGATAGCATCATTTGTCGCAACAACGACACTTCCTACATCGCAGTTCCTGGGCGGAAACATAGCGAGCAAGATCAACTATGCCCCTCTTGGGTTGCAGATCGCTTTCATATTAGTATTTTATTTCATCGCCCTTATCGTTCTTGCAGGAATTGCAAGCAGCATTTTTTCAGGCGTGTTTCATATATTTGTAAAATTATTTGGGGGAAAGGGAAGCTATCGAGAAAGTTATGGTATCTTTGTGTATAGTGCCACTCCGCTGTTTCTTGTCCTAGGACCTGCAAGCATCTTCATCCTTGATTATTTCTTTGGTTCCGGAACTCCCAATTCGTTAGCATATACTATTGCTCTCGTCGTTCTTGCTGGTGCTTTCGTATGGAGAATGCTCCTCATGATACTAGGGAGCATGGAGAATCAAAACATGTCGCTCTTCCGTGCACTTCTTGCCGTTTTAACATTGATCATTATCATGGCCATTCTTATGCTTTCTTTCAAGAGCGACAGCATTAAGGAGAAAGTGAATACCTTTTTCACGCCGTCGGAGAATTATGATTCCAACACTAATGAAATCCCGTTAGATAACACTCCCTATAATTATGGGAATCCTAATGAAGATTATAGCCAGTATGCTGAACCTGGTTAATTACGTGTAGACTTTTGTCAGGAGTATAGAATCTTGTGGCGTGAGACGCTTGTATTTATTGGCATGCATTTCCAGGTCAAACACGTGTAACCGATAGTCTCTCTCAGATACTCTTTCTCCTACAATTTGCTTACCGACATATTCTGGTTCGTTGGCGAAATTCTTATCGCTGCTGTATCTCATAAAGCTTATTGCAGATATCTTGTTAAGGGGTATTCCTTCAAGCCGTATATTTCTCGTTTCTTTCGGCACCGGCCGAGAGGCTGCTAATGCTTTTCCAAACATTTCGATAGTCATTACTTTTTTATAAAGAACAGCTATTTAAAATTATCCCATACAGTAGATCTCTGGAGGATCATTGGGATGAGGAATTCGGTCGTGCATTATAAGAGTTCCCTTACGGCAGAGATCTAACGAAAATGGTTGTTCTTCTTTAGATGAATGGAAGAAATGCACTGCATACACATGTCCTGGCTTCTCCTCGACAGCTAGAGATTTTCCCTGATATTCTGGATTTTCACCATATCGCTCATGGACTGCAGGAAAAATCCTCGTTGCAGCATGCAAGGGATCGTGATAGGTCTTAAGGTTTAGATAATGTGTTTTAAACGGTTTTGGCAAAGGAGAGGAGAAGGCTTTCTTAATTCTATCAATTAAACCCATCATTAGCTAAGAAGAAGGAGATATTTAAAGATTTAGAAATTATTAGATATCTCGTCTTCCTTGATCAATGGATACTCGCAGGCCATCACAATCTACTTCCAAACATGAAGGATATTTAACAGCTCGAGGATGCCGGACATTCAAGGGAACGCAATCCTCATATTTTATTAACGCTTCATTAAGAGACCTTGTCGCTTCATCTTTTCCCATAATTCCACCTTTCCAATAATTCCTCACTTCATCCATTTTATTTACAAGTGTGTCACGTGCAATCATCATCTTTGCGACTTCATCCGGTGTATAATTAGATTTATCTTCCATGATTTTCAAAGATAGAATGTATTTTTAAAGATTTATGTAGGAGAAAGAAATCACTGAAACAAGGAGAAAGGCAACTCTGAGTTTGAAATCTTATTGAGGCTATTAGTAGATGCGTGCTAAAATCCTCGTTGACTCAGATCTTACACACCATCTCTATCAACGTCATCTTCTTTGACGGCCTTTGTTGTCTCGTCTTGCGGATGGCTTCGTGCTTAGATGCTTTCAGCACTTATCCATTGGTGCGTAGCTGCGCGGCCTGCAACATTACAACCGCTACACCAGAGGCACCCGAGTACCGTTCCTCTCGTACTAGATACTCGTTCCACTCAGACAACTGCGCGCCTAGTAGATATCATACAAACTGTCTCGCGACGTTCTTAACCCAGCTAACGATCCCTTTTAATGCGTGAACTCCGACACCCTTGGTTGCTTATGCACAACCAGGATAGGAAGAGCCGACAGCGATGTACCAAACCGCGCCGTCAATATGAGCTATCGGGCGCGACGAGCCTGTTATCCTTGAAGTACCTTTTCTGTCACACATGAGTCCTATTAAAAGACTACATGGGGTCGCTAAGCCCGACTTTCGTCTCTGCGTTCTTTGCTGTGCGAAACACAGTCAGGTAAGCTTTTGCCTTCGCACTCAACTCCAGATTTCCAACCTGGATGAGCTTACCATTAGGCCCTACTGATATCTTTTCAGCAGGGTGCCGCCCCAGCCAAACTGCCCGCCTGCTGGTGTCCCCTCCCGGGTGAGCAATGTCAAGAGAATTGAGTAGTATTACATGGTTGCTCCCCCTTCGCCGAAGCTAAGGTTCTACGCTCCTACTTATGCTATGCAATCCCCTTAACACTACAACAACAAGTTGCAGTAAAGGTTTACAAGGTCTCCGCTTCCCACTAGGCGATACCGGCATTTTCACCGGTCAATGATTTCAGAAGGTTTTGGTTAGGGACAGTGACCACCTCGTTAAACCATTCATGCACGTCGCCATTCAGACGACAAGGCATTACGCTCATTTATGTTAACTTTATATCGCTATAAAGATCGGACTGTAACTTCATCATGTGATGTCGAGCGTTCAGTCTCTGAGGATTCTAGAATTAATTCTAGTGTAAGTAAATCGTGATTCATATTTTCCATTTTTATTTGGAGTCATTGAAGCCACATAATTTGTTCTAAAGGTACCTATGCACCTTTGTCGTTCATCTATAAATCCTGCCTTCCTTAAACTTTCGATAATTTTTTGTTGATTGTCTTTAGTAAGGGAAAAAATAGTTTGGATTTCGTCTGCTTCTATATCGACAATACAAATATTATCTATGGTCATAAAAATCTCATTTTTACTTCGTTTAAATACTTTTCTAGCCTTTCCTGCTGATTGTCTGCAGTTTGGGATTGTTACTTTTGCAAGTACCCAAACATACTCAGATGTTCCAGCATATAGCTCGATTTTATCTATTATGGTTTAACTCGTTATTATGTTTATCTCTTCTATGAAGCCTAGAGCATTAATCGAAATTAATGTAAGGCAGTTTAGTTGACTATTCAACCTTAAGAGCCTCATAGTTAGGCCCGCCGTTTGATGGGTCTTAGCCCTCTTGAACGAGGGTTTGAAACACCACCACTGGGCAGGTTTCACCGGTTATACTAATT
>JAIFVX010000005.1 GCA_019659125.1 Candidatus Pacearchaeota archaeon
TAAGTCGTCACAAGGTATCCGTAGGGGAACCTGCGGATGGATCACCTCCTAAATTTTAAATTTAATTGACGAACTATAATCATTTCGACTAATTTGTGATTGCATACCCGGTTACTTTTTATACAGATGAGAATCTTTCTCGCGAAAGATTTGATGTTCACAGAAAGGGTTATAAACCGCTCGAAATAGGTTTTAACAAGGGCCTATAGTCTAGTGGTAAAACACCTCACTTGCACTGAGGAGTCCCGTGTTCGACTCACGGTGGGTCCATTCTAATGGATTTCCCGACGGTAACCTTTTCTATCACCATTTCATATTCACTCACGTGAAATTCCGAGAGGAATTAAAATATCGGTCAGAGATGACCTAAAACATTGAGTGGTGAGCGACCAACGGTTGCTTATCACGCAGAGATTGATCGAGGAGAGGAATCCGCAAGGGTTTCTAGTACTTGGTCTTAATATTCAATGAAGCAAGGAGAAAGGCAACTCCGCGATGTATAAAATTTATTTTAAACATTGCGCGATTAACAATGATATAAGAAAATCAATTTAATCAATTTGAGTTTGACTTACATATACTACGAGATGGATAGCTTGGTTTGGATGGTTACGAAGGACGCGGCAAGCTGCGATAAGCTCGGGGGAGCCGCATGCAGGCATTGAACCCGAGATCTCCGAATAGGAAAACCTTCTCATAACGAGAAATCCGAGAGGATAATATACGCCGGGAATTGAAACATCTTAGTACCGGTAGGAAAAGAAAACAATTGTGATTCCCCTAATAGCAGCGAGCGAAAAGGGAAAAGGGCAAACTGAATCTCCCTTAGAAATGAGGGCAGAGATGTGGTGAAGGTCAATGGCTTCAGTCATGAGCAGAAGTTCTCTGGAACGAGATGCGTTAAAGGGTGATAGCCCCGTACGCGAAATGACTATGCTGTTCTTCAAAAGAATAGGGCTCCCTAGATTGGAAGTCCGAATACGGCGGGATTAACCGCCAACCCTAAACATACATCCAAGTCCGATAGCGAACACAGTACCGCGAGGGAAAGCTGAAAAGCACTCTTAATAGAGGGTTAAAAGACTTGAAATCTCGTAGTTACATAATGGGTACGGCATTACGGTGTCGTATCGTACGTTTTGAAAAACGGGCCAAGGAGTTGTACTACGTGGCGAGGTTAATACAAGAAGCCATAGCGAAAGCGAGTCTGAAAGGGCGTTAG